>CANQRM010000016.1 GCA_947626265.1 uncultured Oscillospiraceae bacterium | reverse complement strand
AATGGTTCTGGTTTTCGCAGGGCATAGGCGGCGCGTCGGCGCTGGACTATCTCATAAAGGTACGGGGAATCCCATTTACGCAGGCAGTTGAGCAGATCATGGGGAGGGCGGCTATACAGCCGCCCTCTTTTTTTATGCCCAAATGCCCGGCTGAACGTGTGCTTTCCCTGCCCGGAGCCAGCCGGTGCGCCACCCACGCCATGACCTATCTGACCCGGCGCGGGATAGACCCGGAAATCACGGAATACTGTGTCCGCACCGGGCGGCTCTATGAGAGCGCTCCCCACCACAACGTCGTGTTCGTAGGGATGGACAGCGCCGGCAAGCCCCGATATGCCAACCTCCGGGGCATCGGCACGGATTTCATCGGAGAGGCCAGGGGCAGTGATAAGCGGTACTCTTTCAACATCCCGGCCCAGGGAGAGAGCGTCACGCTCCACCTTTTTGAATCGGCCATAGACCTGCTCTCCTATGCCACGCTGGAAAAGCGGGACGGTCACGACTGGCGCCAGGACCACCTCGTATCTCTGGCCGGCGTGTATGAATCCCGGCACGAATCCCTCCCCCTGGCTCTCACGCACTACCTGGACGAGCATCCGCAGATCGCCCGCGTTGTCCTCCGGCTGGATAACGACAGCAAGGGCCGCCTCGCGGCGCAGGCCATCCAGTCCCAGCTTTCCGAGCAGCTCTCCCTCCCTGCCGACATCCTCTCCCCGCCCCAGGGCAAGGACTACAACGACTGCCTCTGTCTGGCCCTGGGTCTGCCTGTGACCAGGCGGCACGAGAAAACAAAAGAGAGATGATTCATGTCATACGTTTTCAAAAGCGAATCAAATGACTTTATATCACGGACAGTCTGCAAAACGCAGGCTGCTTTTTTGTGTCCAGAAAGAAGGTGATTTTAACTCATGGCAAAAAGGGCCCTGCGGCTCCAACCGCTTCCCAAACCGTCCCGCTTCGTTTCTCGTGCAGAGTGGGCATGGCTCAACAAATACAGGCGCGAGGCTGCCTATGACGATTATATGCGGGAAAAGAGAGAGCGGTGGCTGTGGGAGCGCCCACACAGTCACGACGAAAGGAGTTAAAAAATGCGTACAGAAAAACGGGCGTTATCCTGGCAGGAGTTTTTGGCTTCCGGCTATCACGGTCTCGACTATCAGTATCCAGACTTTGAAGGGACCTTTGCGGCGACTATGGTCTGCAAACGCTGGGGCAAGAGGAACTGCCTGTTCGTGTACCTCGACTTGGCGGATGGCCGCAAGATACTGACGGCGGCTTGGAGCGACAAGGGCTATCTGGGCCTTGCGGAAATGCCCATCGGTTCCCGTATCATGGTCACGTTCGTCCGCTCTTCTACGGGCAGAGTCAACCTGCGGAGCGTAGAACCGGTCAGCGAGGGAGGGGATGCTGTCATATCCTAACAAGCATCGTGTTTTGGGGACAAAACACCTTTTCACAGGGGAGGTCCCCTGTAACCACCCATTACTATCTGAAAGGAAAAAACGCCTATGAGCAACCGAAATATTGAAATCAAAGTCCGCCTCAGCCGCAAGGAAGCGGAGGCCCTGGGCAAGCGCGTGAAGCGCAGCGGCCTGTCCCGCGAGGCGTATATCCGCCAGCTTATCAATGGCTTCGTCCCCCGTGACGCGCCCCCTCCCGACTACTACGGGATGATGCGTCAGCTCTACAAGGTCGGCGCTAATCTCAACCAGATCGCGCAGAAGGCCCATATGCTGAACGTCATCGACGCGCAGCGGTACGACGCCGGAGTGCGGGAGTTTGAGGACGCTGTGAAAACCATCACCAAGGCGGTGGTGCTGCCCATGCCCATGGACAAGTGACCCATGGCCACGACCTCCATCTGGCGGGTGAACGGCTGGCTGGGCAAGGTGGTCATCTATGTGGAGAACCCGGACAAGACGGAAAACCCCGCTTTCTTTGAGAAGGCGAATATGACAGCACAGCAGGCCCAGGAGCTGGAGGACGTGATCGAGTACGCCGTCAACAGCAAAAAGACACAGATGGAGGAATCCGGCGAGATCCTCCATCAATTTGTGTCCGGCGTCAACTGTTCGCCCAGCACCGCCAGAGAGGAGATGATGGCGGTCAAGCGCCGCTTCGGGAAAGAGACCGGCACCGTGGCCTATCACGGCTATCAGTCCTTCGCCCCCGGTGAGGCCACGCCGGAGATCGTTCACGAGATCGGCGTGAAGCTGGCCCAGCAGCTATGGGGCGACCGGTATCAGGTGCTTGTCGCCACCCATCTGGACAAGGCCAACCATCTGCACAACCACTTTCTGCTCAACACGGTCTCTTTCGTAGACGGAAAGAAGTTCTACCGCTCTGAACAGGACTACCGGCAGATGAGGGCGGCGTCCGACCAGCTATGCCGGGAATACGGTCTGTCCGTCATCGAAAAGGGTGAGCCCGGAAAGAGCAAGCAATACGCAGAATGGAAAGCCGAGCAGGAGCACCGCCCCACCTGGCGGGGCCTTATCCGGGCCGATGTGGATGACGCCATCCAGCAGTCCATGACCGAGCGGCAGTTCTTCGCCGCGCTCCGCAGTAAATATTACGAGGTCAAGATCGGCAAGGACATCTCCATCCGGCCACCGGGCAAGGAACGGTTTTTCCGGCTCACGCGGAACTTCGGAGAGGACTACACCCTGGAGAACATTCGCCGGCGCATCCTTGCCCACGGCAGGCCGGAACGCCCGCTCCCGGAGCCGGACCCGACGAAAGAGAGGTACAGTGTCCAGGGGCATTGGAGGCCCGCCAAGGCTACCGGCTTTCGCGCCCTCTATTTTCATTACTGCTACCTGTTTGGGGTATTCTCCCGTCAGAAGCCCCAGCAGCCGCAGAAGCTCCACCCGCTGCTCCGGGACGAGCTTCTGAAGCTGGAGCGCATATCGAAAGAAGCGCGGCTGCTTGCACGGTGTCACATTGATACCGACGAGCAGCTTTTCGCTTATAAAGCCGCCATAGAGGAGCAGATGCAGACCATGACTGCCGACAGGAAGGAGTTGTACCGCGTACAGCGCACCGTAGCGGTGAAAGCGGACCCGGAGAAGCTGGCAGAGGTCAAAAATCAGATCGCGTCCATGAGCATGATGCTGGGCGCATTGAGGGAGGAGGTACGCCTATGTGACGATATTGCTGCCCGCTCCGGCGTGATGCTGGAGAAGCTGAACACTGTCCGTGAGGACGAAAAAACCAGAAGAAGGGAGGAATACCGAAATGAACACATCAGGCGACGCGGCGGAACAGGTCGTTCGTATGAGCCTGGAGGGGACCGAGGTCGTGCTGAAGCTGACCGGCTCCGCGGCGAAGAATATCGCCGCCGCCATCTATCTGGTATGGAAGGACCGGGATAAGGATAAGAGCAAAGGCCACCAGCGCCTCGCGTCCATGCTGAAAAGCGGCAAGCAGTTGACCGTGTTCCCCATCAAGGCGGAGCATCTGAAACAGTTTTCCGTCGAGGCCAAGCGATATGGTGTGGTCTACTGCGCGCTGAAAGGCAAGGGCGAGGTAAAGGACGGCATGGTGGATGTGCTTGTCCGCGCCGAGGACGCCGCCCGGATCAACCGCATCGTGGAACGCTTCAAGCTGGGCGAGGTCAAGCCCACTACCATCGACCACGACAAGGCGCCCATCATTGAGGGGGCCGCCCCGCCGCCCCCGGAGCATACCAGGCCGGGGCGGGACAGTATGGATGCTCTGGTAGATGAGATGCTCTCGCCGCCCGGAAAGGAGGCGCGGAGCCCTGCAAACCCTACTGCTACCCGAACGGGAAATACCGCTCCGTCCGCGCCTACCTCAAAGACGCCATCCAAAGCCGACGAGGGTACGGTTAAAGAGCGCCCATCCGTCCGGGAGGCCCTGCGCCAGATTGCAGCCGAGCGCCAGCAGCGAGAGGGTCGGCCCGCCGCGGACAGGCCACTTTCCCGCAGCGGCGCAACACCCAGGCATTTGAAACCATCTGAAAAAAACAAAGTGAGGTAAACCTATGAACGAATTAAATTATGACGACATTTTCACCTCCGTGCAGCAGGAGCCGGAACCGGGGCCGGAAGAGCCCTTTGATCTGGATACCTGGAAAGAGAAAAAGCAGGCTGATCGCCAGCAGGTCTATAACATGGCGGACGACACCACGATGGCTGTCAGCACCAACAGCGAGTATTTCCAGGACTATCTGGATGTGCAGGCACACTTCCCCCGCTACTCCGTGACCAACGCCATGCTCATTCTGGCCCAGAACCCGGAGGCCACGCTTCTGAAGGACTTTGACGCCTGGAAGGCTGCCGGCCTCCACATTCAGAAGGGCGCGGAGGGCATTTCCATTTTGGAACCCGGCAACAGCTATGTCCGCGACAACGACAGCATCGGCACGAACTTCAATGTCAAGCGGGTGTTCGACATCTCCCAGACCACCACGCCGCCCAGGGCGTATGGCTCCGCCAGGGTGGACGACCGTGCTCTGCTCAAGGCGCTGGCCAAGAGTTCTCCCGTCCCCATCCGGCCCGTGGATGATCTGGCCGCCAAGGGCGGCGCTGTTTATGACCCCGGCCAGCAGGTCATCTTCCTGCGGAAAGGCATGGACGCGCCCACCATCTTCATCGCCGTGTCCAAGGAGATCGCCCACGCCGAGCTTGCAAAGAGCCGGGATAGCTACGACCGGAACGAGGCCAGCTTTGCCGCCTATTGCACCGCTTATATCCTCTGCCAGCGGAACCACGTCCCCGTGGACGGCTTCAACTTTACCGCCGCGCCCGTCGCGCTGGCCACCGCCATAGAGGGCGTGGAACAGGATAAGGTCACGGCCAAGATACGGGAGACCCTGACGGAGATCCGCAACACCGCCAACAGCATTTCCGGCAGGATCAGGCAGGCCAAGGAACAGGCCAAGGTCCCCAAGGACAAAGGCGACCAGGAGCGGTGATATGGCGAAGATAGAACAGCGCGTGGTACAACTGGACGACGATGAACATGATGTTGTCGTCCGCGCCGTCAACGATATGCGAAACGATCTCATAGAACAAGGGCAGCCCACCGGCGTGGTGGACGATACGCTTCTGAAAGTGGCCTGTGCGCCGGTAAAGAAGGTTCGTGTCCGAGATGAGGCCAGATAAGAAAACGGCTCTTGCCGTGCCCTGCGTTCTTGGCATCATCCCCGTGGTGTGGCTGGGGCTCCTCATTGCCCCAGCCGTATCCGGGGGTCTGCCTGAGATCATCCGGCAGTTCCCCGCCATGATGGATGACCCATTCCGTATTTTGCTTTGTGAGGACAGTGCAAAAACTGTCCTCGTTTCCCTATTTATATATGGTATGGGCATCGGGGTGTTCCTGTCCAGCCGGCGCAACTACCGCCGCCGCGAGGAACATGGCTCCGCCAAGTGGGGCGACGCCAGGAGCACCGGCAAGCGGTATCAGGCCCGGAGGTTCGAGGACAACAAGATTTTCACCCAGAACGTCCGCATGGGTCTGGACGGGCGAAAGCACCGGCGCAATCTGAACACGCTGGTCTGCGGCGGCAGCGGCGCGGGCAAGACCCGGTTCTATGCCAAGCCCAACCTGTACCAGGCCAATGGCAAGGTCAGCTATGTGTGCCTGGACCCCAAGGGTGAACTGCTGCGGGATTCCGGGGCGCTGTTGGAGGCCAAGGGCTACGACGTGCGGGTGCTGGACCTGCTGAACATGGAGAAAAGCCACTGTTATAACCCTTTTGTCTACCTTCAGAGCGACAATGACGTACAGCGGCTCGTGACCAATCTGTTCAAGGCCACCACGCCCAAGGGCAGCCAATCCCAAGACCCGTTCTGGGACACCGCCGCCTCTATGCTCCTTTTGGCCCTTATCTTCTTTCTGAAGTATGAGGCTCCAGAAGATGAGCAGAACTTTCCCATGGTCATGGAGATGCTTCGGGCCGCCGAGGTGCGGGAGGAGGACGAGAGCTACCAATCCCCGCTGGATGAGTTGTTTGACCGCCTTGCTATGGAACAGCCGGATCATATCGCGGTGAAGTATTACGCGAGTTACCGTACCGGCAGCGCCAAGACCCTCAAATCCATCCAGATCACCCTGGCGTCCCGGCTGGAGAAGTTCAACCTGGAGAGTCTGGCCGCACTCACTATGACGGATGAGATGGATCTGCCCTCCCTGGGTGAGAAGCCCGTGGCCCTGTTCGCCCTAATCCCGGACAACGATACCTCGTTCAACTTCCTTGTGAGCCTGCTCTACACCCAGCTTTTCCAGCAGCTATTCTATGTGGCCGACCGCAAGTATGGCGGCGCACTCCCTGTGCCTGTCCACTTCCTCATGGACGAGTTTGCCAACGTGTCCCTGCCGGATGACTTTGATCGGGTCTTGGCCGTTATGCGGTCCCGGCAGGTGTTCGTGTCCATCATCATCCAGAACATCGCCCAGCTCAAAGCCCTGTTTGAGAAACAGTGGGAGAGTATCATCGGCAACTGCGATGAATTTCTCTATCTTGGAGGGAACGAGCAAAGCACCCACAAATATGTGTCGGAGCTGCTGGGCAAGGAGACCATAGACACCAACACCTATGGGCAGAGCCGGGGACGGAGCGGCAGCTATTCCACCAACTGGCAGGTCAGCGGGCGGGAGCTGCTGGACCCCGCCGAGGTGCGGATGCTGGACAACCGCTTCGCCCTGCTGTTCATCCGGGGAGAGAGGCCCATCCAGGATGAGAAGTTCGACATCCTCAAACACCCCAATGTGGCGCTGTCCGCAGACGGCAAGGCCCCGCCCTACGAGCATGGCCGCACAGAGAACGCCGTGGCCACTATTTCCCTGATGCCCCGCGTCACCGCAGACGGCTACTATGTTGAGCCGTCCGAAACCGAGTACGAGCTTCTGTCTGATGAGGAGATAGAAGCTCGATTTTTAATGAATCAGGAGGTCAATCCATGAAACTTCATAAACGTGAACCCGCTCCCCCTACTCTGGCCGACAAGCGGAAACAGAAGCACCGCTTTTACTGCGTCATGTTTATAATGATGTCTATAATGCTCAGTTATTCCGTTACCGCATACGCGGCGAGCGGCGACCCCCTCACCGTGGTGAGCAACCTGTCCAACTTCATCTTCGGCCTCATACGGGCGGTGGGCCTCATTCTGCTGGGCTGGGGCATCGTCCAGGTGGGCCTCTCCCTCCAGAGCCATGACCCCAGCCAGCGGAGCAACGGTTTTCTCACCCTGGCGGGCGGTATCATCATCACCTTTGCCAAGGAGATACTCGACCTTATCACTGGCTGACACATTCCCCAAAGGCGGCGGGGCTCCATGCCTCGCCGTCCGGGAGGAAGGAGGGATCTAAACGTGTCTGATAACTGGGTCGTTCAAAACCTTGAACGCGCCCTGAATACCTGGAATGAAAAGCTGGCGGAGATATGGCAGCTCGTTACCCAGTCGCCGGAAACATTCAAAGGCGGCACCATCTGGAATGTGATCGTGTCCATCAACGGGGCGCTCCAGGCCGTGGGCCTCGCCCTGCTGGTGCTGTTCTTCGTGGTGGGCGTGATGAAAACCTGCGGCAGCTTCGCGGAGGTCAAAAAGCCGGAACACGCCGTCAAGCTGTTCGTCCGCTTTGCTATCGCCAAGGGCGTCATCACCTACGGCCTGGAACTGATGATGGCGGTATTCCGCATCATCCAGGGCGTTGTCTCCACCATTATGAACACGGCGGGCTTCGGCACCGCCCAGCAGACGGTGCTGCCCCCGGAGATCGTCACCGCCGTGGAGGACTGCGGCTTTTTTGAGAGCATCCCTCTCTGGGCGGTCACACTCATTGGCGGCCTGTTCGTCACAGTGCTGTCCTTTGTGATGATACTCAGCGTCTACGGACGGTTCTTCCGCCTGTATCTCTACACCGCCATCGCGCCCGTGCCCCTGTCATCTTTCGCCGGAGAGCCGTCCCAGCAGATAGGAAAGAGCTTCATCCGAAGCTACTGCGCCGTCTGTCTGGAGGGCGCGATCATCGTCCTCGCCTGCATCATCTTCTCCCTGTTCGCCGCTTCGCCGCCCGTGGTAGACCCGGACGCGGCGGCGGTCACGATGGTATGGAGTTATGTGGGCGAGCTTGTTTTCAATATGCTCATTCTCGTGGGCGCGGTCAAAATGTCCGACCGCGTTGTGCGCGAGATGATGGGCCTGTGAGAAAGGAGAATCCCATGAGCTATAAAGACCCCATCCGCAGCGATGACCCCGATGCCATTGAAAAGCTGACCGGCAAGCTGACGGCTTGCAAGGAACGGCAGGAGTGGATGAAAGAGGTCAACGCCTACTATCGCAAACATGGCACCATCCGTGGTATGCCCCGTATGACAGAACAGATGGCCGAAAAACTGGAAGCTGAGATGAAGATCGTCACCTGGGACCCTATGCCCTATCCCCGTTTCCAGCTCACCAATAATAACGCCGAGATACACCGTCTGGAGAAGCGCATAGATGAATTGAGCAAGGCCCAAACTTTGGGCTTTGAGGGCTGGGAGTTCGACGGCGGCAAGGCCGTGGCCAACACGGAGAATCGCCGTCTCCAGCTTTTCTTCGATGAAAAGCCGGACGAGAGCAAGCGCACCATGCTCAAACGCTACGGCTTTCGCTGGACGCCCACCGAGGGCGCGTGGCAGCGACTCCTCAATGACAACGCCATCTATGCCTGTGACCGGATCGACTTTCTCCGTCCCACCAACGGCCAGCGCCCTACGCATCTCCAGCCCAAGATGCCCCGGAGCGCGGAACAGGAGCGGTGAGCCATGGGCGAGTACACACAAGCCTATGAACGCTTCAAGGACTACAACGTAAAGGACTGCGACTGTATCTTCTGCCTCCACTACGACAAGCAGAAGAAGCGGTGCCCGCTCCCACGGTGCTGCTGCGAGGAGGAACGCGCCAGGGCCATCTGCCATGAGCAGCTGGAGAAAGGGGGTATCACTTTATGATAAAAAACACGCGGGCCATCGTCCGCAAATCCAACGAGGTCTGGCGGAGCTGCCGGTTTTACAAGCAGGCCATGATCTTTACCGGGCTTCTCTCCAGTGAGCAGGTCAGTTTCATTCTCCGGCATAGCCATGCAGCGCCCCCGGATGACATCATCGCTTACACGGACTATGAATCCGTGGCCGTGCGCCTCAAACCCTACGCCGAGAACGCCGGAGAGGATGCGTTCTTTGACTTCTCTTTCAGCTATGACGAAAACCTGTTCGGCAACCTGGAGGAAGGCTACGAGATCGTTTATATGTCCTATGCCACCCATTGTGCTGTGTGGGACTATATCTCCCTGCACCGTCAAAACCGTTTTGAGCATTTGGACGGCGTGATCCTCTATCTGGACTACTGCCGGAAGCACAAAATCACCGTCAAAAAGCTGTTCCGTAAATGCCAGTACCGCGGCGAGGACCTGCTGCATCTGCGGAAGGAGGGTAAACCGTGGAGGTAAAGATCAACCGCGAGATACGCAACTATACGGAATCCATGTTCTTCGGACTGTCCATGCGGCAGTGCGTTTTTTCTTTTCTGGCCATCGCCGTGGCCGTGGGACTGTACTTCCTTCTGAAGCCCTATGTGGGCGTGGAAACGGTCTCCTGGGTCTGCATCCTGGGAGCGGCCCCTTTTGCCGCTCTGGGCTTTATCAGCTACCACGGCATGACCGCCGAGCAGTTCGTCATCGCCTGGCTCCGCTCCGAGGTCATTGAGCCGAAATACCTCACCGCCGAGAGGGTGAACAACATCTATTACGAGGCCACGAAGGACCTTATCGCGGCCTATGAGAAGGAGGGATATAAGCGGAATGAGCAAGACCGTCAAAAACACCGTAAAGCGAGATCGGGAAAAGTACACCGCGCCCCGCAGAGTGCAGGACGTCATTCCCATCCGCCGCGCATGGGCTGACGGTATCTTCCTGGTGGGCAACAGGTACGCCAAGACCTTTTGCTTTACGGACATTAACTACCTGGTGGCCAGCCGTGAGGCCAAGGGGTCCATGTTCCTGGACTACTCCGAGCTGTTGAACAGCCTGGACACCAGCGCCTCCCACAAGATCACCATCAACAACCGCAGCATCAACCGGGTCAGCTTTGAGCAGGACGTTCTCATGCGGCCCCATCACGATAAACGGGACTTCTTCCGGGGCGAGTTCAACAGCGTCCTCACGCCCTTTGCGTCCAGCGACAGCGTGAACCAGGAAAAGTACCTTACCGTGACCGTTTCCAAGCGCAACATCAACGAGGCCCGCGCTTTCTTCAACCGCGTAGGAGCGGAGCTTTCTTCCCATTTTGCCGCGCTGGGCTCCCGCTTCACCGAGATGGACGCCGTGCAGAAGCTCCGGGTCCTGCATGATTTCTACCGCCCCGGAGAGGACATCGACTTCCACTTCGACGCTAACGATATGATGCTGAAAGGCCATGATTTCCGGGATTATATCTGCCCGGATTCCATCGAGAAGCACAGCACCTATGTGAAGCTGGGCCGGAAGTATTGCCGGGTCCTCTACCTAAAGGACTACGCCTCCTACATCAAGGACACCCTTGTGACGGAGCTGACCGACATCAACCGCAACATGATGCTGTCCATGGATATTGTCCCCGTGCCCACGGAGGAGGCCGTGCGGGAGGTGGAGAACCGGCTGCTGGGCGTCGAGACCAATATCACCAACTGGCAGCGCCGCCAGAACAATAACAATAACTTCTCCGCCGTCATCCCCTACGACATGGAGCTGCAGCGGAAGGAGGCCAAGGAGTTCCTGGACGACCTGACCACACGCGACCAGCGGATGATGTTCTGCGTCCTGACGCTGGTGCTGACCGCCGATACCAAGAAGCAGCTTGACAGCGACACCGAGGCGATCATGGCCATCGCCCGGAAGCACATGTGCCAGCTCGCCACGCTGAAATACCAGCAGATAGACGGGCTGAACACCGTTCTGCCCATTGGCACAAGAAAGGTAGAGGCTTTCCGAACTCTCACCACGGAGAGCCTTGCTGTTTTTATGCCGTTCAAGGTGCAGGAGATCCACGAACCGGGCGGCCTCTATCTGGGCCAGAACGCCATATCCCACAACCTTATCCTCTGCAACCGGGAGAATCTGATGAATCAGTCCGGCTTTGTGCTGGGCGTCCCCGGCGGCGGCAAGTCCTTCTTCATCAAGGAGATGATCCTTCAGCTCATTCTCAATACGGAGGACGAAATCTTGATATGCGACCCGGAAAACGAGTACGAGCCGCTTATCAAGGGCATTGCCCCGGATATAAGCAGCGTGTTCCATATCGCCGCTGGCGGGAAGGACAGGCTGAACGCGCTGTATCTGGTCAAGGGCTACGGCGAGAACAATCCCCTGGTGGAGAAGTCGCAGTTCATCATGTCCCTGGTGGAGCAGATCGACAAGAACGGCGTCGGCCCCCAGCACAAGTCCATCATCGACCGCTGTACCGCCGCCGTGTATATGGACGCCGCCAAAACGCAGAAGGTCCCCACGCTCTGCACCCTCCGGGAGAAGCTGCTGGAACAGCCGGAGCCGGAGGCACAGGAGATCGCCCTGGCTCTGGAGCTGTTCACCACTGGCTCTCTGGACGTGTTCGGCCACGAAAGCACCGTGGACCTCAACAAGCGCATCCTTGTTTTCGACATCCGGGACCTGGGCGAGCAACTGAAGCCCACGGGCCTGCTGGTCATCACCGACACCATCCTCAACCGCGTCACGCTCAACTGGCGCAGGGGCAAGCGCACTCACGTTTTCATAGACGAGTACCATGTCGTTTTTGAAAATGAGTACAGCGGCGCTTTCTTCACCTCCGCCTGGCGGCAGTTCCGAAAGCGCAACGCCTATCCCACCGCCATCACCCAAAACGTGGAATACCTGCTGGATTCTGTCCAGGCCAGCACCATGCTCTCCAATTCCGAGTTCATCGTCATGCTTAACCAGGCGGCCTCCGACCGGGAGAAGCTGGCGAAGCTGCTGAACATCTCCGATGAGCAGATGAGCTATGTGACCAACGCCGAGGCAGGCTCCGGCCTGATACGCTACGGCAACGCCCTGGTGCCCTTCGTCAACAGGTTCCCCAAGGACACCCAGCTCTATCAGCTCATGACCACGAGACCCGGCGAGGGCGTGTTCGGCGGCGAGAAGCTGACCCCCGCCAAGAAGGGAGGCGGCAACGTCTACTTCAACTTCGACGAATACGACCCGTTCAACTGATGGGAGGTGTGAGCCATGCCCGACATCAAGACCAGGGATGCAGTCCGAGGCACGATAAAGACCCTGGACCGGGCGGCCATCGCGGGCCAGCGGATGAAGCAAGCCTATATCCGCACCAAAGAAAGCGCGGTGGGCACCGCCCGTCCCGCCCAGGGCTCCCCGGAGGAATACGCCTCTGAGCGGTTCACCAACAGCACGGAAGTTCTCACCCATGAGGGCGTTCACCAGCTTGACCGGGCCGGCCACCGGGCCGTCACCGCCGCAAGGGAGCGCATCCAGAAGAAGCGGCAGGAGGAGAACACGGCCCAGACCGGCCCCCGGACCGCAAATGTGGAATCGCCGGAGGAGGCCCAGGCCAACTTCCGGCATCGTCGGCAGGTGGAGCAGCTTCGGCGGCAGGCCCAGGCAAACGCCCCCAGCACCGCGCCAAGCGGCACGGTCACTCCCAACGCACCCGACAGCCCCGTTGCTGGCACCGTGCCTGGCAACTCAGTCGCTCATACCATACCCGGCGGCCCTGTCGCTCGCACCGTAACCGGCAGCGTGGACACGCCCATCACATCCAAACCAGCCATGACCACCCCCGGACAGGCCCCCCGCTCTGTCCGGGGGCGTCCTGTTTCCCGGCGTACTGCGGGACGGACAGCGGAACGGGCGGCCTCCGCGTCAGAACGCGCCGTAAAGACCAAGGCAGAGCGATATGCGGTCAAGACTGCGGACCGCTCCGTTAAAGCCGGTATCAAGACCGCCGAGCAGACGGCCCGTATAACGCAGAAGTCAGCCCAGGCCGCTGCCAGAACTGCCCAGGTCACGGCCCACGCCGCCCGTATCGCCGCTCAGAAAGCCGCCGCGACCGCCAGGACCGTGACCAAAGCGGTGATCGCCTCCGTCAAGGCCATCATCGCCGCGACCAAGAGCCTTGTCACCGCCATCGCAGCCGGGGGCAGCGTGGCCTTTCTTATCATTGTTGTCGTGTGCCTGATCGGGCTCGTTGTGGGCTCCGTGTTTGGCATCTTCTTCTCCGGCGAGGACACGGGCACCGGCCTGTCCATGCGAAGCGCCGTGCGCCAGATCAACGCCGACTACCAGCAGAAGATAGACGGCATCAAGAACTCCGTCGCCCATGATGAACTGGAGATGTCCGGCTCCCGCGCTACCTGGCCGGAGGTCCTGGCCGTCTACGCCGTCAAGACCAACACCGACCCCACGGACGCCCAAGAGGTTGCATCCATGACGGAACGAAAGCGGGATATTCTGGAGGACATCTTCTGGGAGATGAACGCTGTTTCCTATCGCACCACCACGGACTCCCATGTGGAAACGACAACCGGCGCGGACGAGAACGGCGATCCCATAGAGATACAGACCACCGTTGAAACGGTGACGCTCTATATCACCGTCACCCATAAGGCCCCCGGAGAGATGGCCGACCAGCTCCATTTCAACGCCAAGCAGCGAAAACAGCTCACGGAGCTGCTCTCCGACGAGTACCGCACCGTATGGAACACAGTGCTGTACGGTATAGGGATAGGCGATGACGGCATCGTGGCCGTGGCGCTGTCCCAGGTGGGCAACGTGGGCGGCCAGCCATATTGGTCGTGGTACGGTTACAGCTTCCGCGTGGCGTGGTGTGCCATTTTCGTGTCCTGGTGCGCTGAACAATGCGGCTACCTGGATACCGGCGTCATCCCCCGCTTTGAGGGCGTCCCCACCGGCCAGCAGTGGTTCAAGGACCGGGGCCAGTGGGCCGACAGATATTATGAGCCCAACCCCGGCGACATCATCTTCTTCGACTGGGCCAGCGATGGTCTGGACGGATGGGGCGATCACGTCGGCATCGTGGAGAAGTGCGAGAATGGCATCGTCTACACCATAGAGGGCAACTCCGGCGACAGCTGCCGGCAGGTGCAATACTCTGTGGGCTACTACCAGATCTGCGGCTACGGCATCCCGGACTACACCGCTCGTTAAAATCCCCAGCCGCGAGAGCGGCTGGTACATATTGGTGTGCGGAAGAAGTGTACTCTGACTATATCATAACGATGCTGACGGCATTTCAACAACTGCTACACGCACTGTGGCGCAATGAGGTTTTGATAGCATTCATAGGACCGAGGAGATACCCTAAAGAAAAACACCTCTGTATTCCTATCACTATATATGCCTCTTGCCCTTGATGTCAATACTTTAGAACTTTAGAATACTCAAATATCAGTTTGTGTAAGAAAAATAACTGTTTATGCTTAAAGAATGGATATTTTAGTTTACTTGAGTATGATAAAAGAAAATACAGAGCAGAAATGGTTAATCACGTTGAAATGACCAAACGTCTAATACACCATGTGCAGATAAGTAACTGCTTGGGCCCGGCAAGTCTTATACCATATGGTGATTAGAAATAATATATAAAGGAGCAACTGTTATGAAAGTAAGAACTGGCATCAAGTCAGGCCGAAGGATTCTTTCTGTTCTGCTGGTTGTGATGGTCCTCTCTTCGGCGCTCTGCATCTCTGCCTTTGCCGCCACACCCAATACTTCGGATACTGGGTTCAGCTTCACCGCAACCGCTGGAAGCTATAACCCGATGCCCGACTCTGCGGCACGTGCAAAGAACGACACGTCCGCTGTTTACCTCTATTATACCTCTGGCATATACTCGAAGACATTTGTCCGAGTGCTGGGCGGCACGAGTAGCACGGGTGGTAAGAATGGTTGGGTTAATCGCACGACCGTCAGCGGTGTCGGTCTTGTCGGTTATGTGACATGCAAATTGGGGGTCAAGTATTCCATCCACAACCTGGTGAATGAGCGCGGTGATTCCTACGCTAAGCTGGCTTTCTATAGTGCTGGCTCCAGCAACGACACTATCACGGGCGTCTGGAGTCCTGACAGTGCATATGCCCATGTGGACGCGACGCAGTAATATGATTACCTAAACATCAAGGCAGTTACCTAGGCGGTGTATACGGTTTTCCATATGCACCGCCTTTAAGAAAGGAGATCGTATGAAAACAAAAGTCAATGTTCTATTGTTAGCGGTTTGCCTTCTTTTATCTGTCCAAGGGTGCAGCAATGATGCCTCCGCAGAAGCGCCGCCGTCACCGGTATCGGAAGGCTACACCAGTTCCGGGAGCGGCACAGAGCATGAGAGCAAAGGAATAACGGAAGCCACACAGGGAGAGCCAGATGAATATGCTCCTTCTGACCAGGAATCCTCCGCGCCTGAAGTCGTCCAATCCGTTACGCAGAAGAATCTGACTGCCCCGGACGCTGAAATTGACGCGCTGGCATTGGGCGAGAGTTTCAATAACACAGTGGAACTGGCCCAGGGCACGCTGCTCTACACCGTCAACAGCTATCAGATTTCTGACAATGTAAAGGAACTGAACATAGAGCCCTCGGAGTTGGATGAAAACGAGTTAGTCCTATATCTTGTTGGCGACAGCGGCGAGGATATGGTCGCATTTGAAAGCCGTGAAGATTATGTGGATATGCAGACTGGTCAGTTGGCAGATCATCTTCGCGTTGTGCTGGCGGACATCACGGTTGAAAATGTAGACGCGAAGGCGCATACTGCGGCGAATGATCCAAACAACGACGTATATAATTATATCTTTAATGTTGCCAGTCTTCAGTTGTGCGATACAAGTCAGATCGAGGACAACGGTGCCGGTTATCTATCTTGTATAAGCATTTACCCCACATGGTACGCAAACACCGGCGAATATGACGCATCGCTGAGTTATAACGGCGCGGAAAACCATTTTATCCTTCGACCTGGCGAGACATTGACCTATCAGGCAGCCTTTATTGTTGGCAATGAAAAAGATGATTTTACCCATCTGTATCTCAGCAACAGCTATGGAAATTTCGAGGCCGATAACGCCGAATATGTCTGGCTCGACCCAGCAAAGGCTTCTTGAGGTAGGAACATGAAAACGGTATTCAAAGCGGAATTGCACAAAATGCTCCGCTGCCCGGCGTTGTGGGGGGCTATCCTCATTGGCATGATTGCCTGCGGAATCAATGTGGTGGAGAACTGTCAGACGGCCCAGCCTTGGCTGGATAATTACTTGGATGGCGACGGGACAGGGTATTCGACGTTAAGTATTTTTGCAAACTGGATCGACGGTCTGCAGGTTTCGTTGGGAGAAGCTGTATTCTTCACCATATTCCCGCTTCTGGCTGCGCTCCCTTACGCATGGTCCCTGCGAAGCGAATGGAGCACTGGCTATATGAACCATCTCCTCGTGCGGGAAAGCAAAAAAACATATCTGCTTTCCAAGTTTTTTGTCGTGTTTCTATCAGGTGGCATGGCGATTGCGATACCTATGATCCTTAATTTCATTGCGAATATGTGGTTCCTGCCGCTCTGCCTATCTTCTCCAGTCATTACGGGGGGTGGGCAATGGCAGTTTCTGAGCCATCTATTTTTCACCCATCCAATGGCGTTCGTATTGATCCGTATCGTGACCTGCTTCTTTTGGGGTGGGACGCTTGCCTGCCTGGGTATGACAGCGAGTATGTTTATCCCTCATGCCATCGCCGCCGTGTTGTCACCGTTCATTCTCTTTTTGGCCGGTTCCGTACTCAGTGAAAGGACATACCAAACCGTTGACAGCACCGTATGGCAGAGACTAGACAAAAATCCGTTCCAGCTTCTCCACGCTATCTCATACGGAATTAACCCGGCTTGGTATGTTTGGACTATTATCGCAGTGCTGCTGGCGGCGGTGTTTTTCGTTTACTATCTCAGGGGGAAACGGAATGAAATTCTTTAGGGCTTTTCGCTATGACCTGAAAAACGGGATATTGCACAACTGGACCCTGCTTTTGATCCCGGCCCTTACGGTGCTGCTCTGTGACAAGTGCCGGAATATGCTGGCGGTATACGATTATACGGGGTCGTGGTCTGTGTATATCATGTACTGCTTTGAGGGGGCGCGGGCCATGAGCCGCGAGGCTATACAAGCTAACAAGGGCTTTCAACTGCCTGCTCTTTGGGTGGCCATGTTGGTGCTGCCCCTTTTCGCGTGTCTGAACTATCCCTTTCGGGATATAAAAACAGTCGGGACGCAGATATTGCTTCGCAGCGGCAGCCGCGTTCGCTGGTGGCTGTCCAAATGTCTTTGGAATCTTCTAGTCACAGTAATTTGCTTTCTCTTGGTGTGCGGCTCTGCCGCCGCATATTGCCTATGCACCGGCGGCGCACTGGACATGAACATATCTGGCGGCGCATTGCGCACGATCTATGCCGAAGTGTATCTGACGGAAGCCGCCGGGAACCTGACCGTCAAACAATTTGCCTTTGTGGTGCTGCTTCTTTTTTCGGCTGTCGCTGCGCTGGATATGCTGGAAATGCTGTTGAGCCTGCTGATTAAGCCCGTTTATAGCTTTATTGTTTCCGTGGGCCTGATAGCGGCGTCAGCATACGCCTCTACGCCGCTGTTGATCGGGAACTATGCCAACCCGGCCCGCTTTGCGACAATCGCCGCGGACGGTTTGAATGAGCGAGTCGGTCTGATGATATGTCTGGCCGTATTCGTCCTCTCAGTCTCTGCGGGGATATTTTGTTTTCGCAGACGGAATATCTTACCGGATTATAAGGAGTTATAAAATGGAAATCGTATTGAGCAACGTGAGCAAGACCATCCATAAAACGGAGGTAATAAGTGGTGTCAGCCTACGGCTGGAAAGCGGACAGGTATATGGCTTGCAAGGATATAACGGTTCCGGCAAGACCATGCTCATGCGGCTGATCTCCGGTCTACTGCTTCCGACAAGCGGCGAAGTCCAAATCGACGGAAAGACGCTGGGAACAGATATAGATTTTCCCCCCTCCATCGGGATATTTCTGGAGAATCCCGCCTTTCTGCCCTCTTATACGGGATTAGAAAATCTGGAACTCATCGCCTCCCTGCGCGGCATAGCGAACACCGCGCAGATCAGGGAGGAAATCTCCCGCGTCGGCCTTGACCCGGAGGACAAACGCAAATTTCGCAAGTATTCCCTGGGCATGAAGCAGCGGCTGGGTATCGCCGCCGCCGTCTTTGAAAAGCCCGACATTGTTATTCTGGACGAGCCTACTAACGCCCTTGACGGCGACGGGGTAGAATTGGTTTCCGAGATCATCCGCGAGGAGAGAGCGCGGGGCGCGCTCGTGGTGGTGGCGTCCCATGAACGTGAGCGCCTGCAAACGATGGCGGACGTTATTTTCACCATCGAGCATGGGCGGATCATGGACCGAGCAAAGGGAGGGACAGCCGCATGAAACGAGGGACCAAGCTGTGCATCATCATTTTGGCGGTAGTGCTTCTGATTGGCACGACGGTCATTCGCAACCGGCAGATAACACAAATGCTGGACACGGGATATGGCTTTGAAGTGCGCTATCATGAAATGGGCGAGATCGTACCCTACGGGGATAATTATGCTGATTACACCGGCGAGATTTTGGACGGCTATTCTGTGCGGGCGGACAAAGCAGAGGTGCTTACTTACGAAAAATTTATTGAACGGTTCGGCCAAACGAGCGAATCGGCAGCCGCTCTGCTGGGGGACACCAGCGGCCTGCCGGAAAAAATACTCCTGGTGACGACCACTTTCTTTAACGAGGACAGCGATGCGGAGGGGCCGTATCTTGAAAATATAACTTGTGATGGGACCCAATTCAGATTGAATCTTGATGCACCGCTGACAATTTTGGCAAACGACTTTTTGCTTAATGCTTATAACGAAAACTTGTCCAGCCATTATGGCGACGCTTTAGGGATATTCTTACGCCAAGGCTCAAGCAATACCATCAATATCGTTTACGACTATAACAGGTCTGAATTTACATCCAGAGGCTGGGAGCGATTGGATGAGGAGCCGATGTATCTCAGTATAACATGGCACCCAGTGAGCGAAAGGATCACACTCTCTGTTGCGTAATAATATCTAGGAGCTAATTATGAAATACCATATTATAAATGAGAATCCCTATCCAGTGAATGACACTTCTTCCACCGGGGATACTTTTGAGGATCTGATAATAGCGACCAAAGAAAAATATAGGCAGATCACGGCCCCGGAGGACACCATAACAAGGGTTTTGGATAAAATAGAATCCACCAGAGGGGAGCGGCCGTCAGTATGACCCATAAGCCCGCACCGCGAGTTGCTTCTCCCTCTATGTATCGGCTTTTTTGTAAGATATGATATCTTCAGCATTCGTAATGAACCTTTTATGTACTTATTGATTATCTTCATCGCCTATCTAGTGTGTTGCCTATGGGAAAAAACAATTCTTTAAAGTTGCCCTTTTCATCTTCCACATATGCCGCGCCTCAAGGGCGTTTCCTTCGAGACGGCCATCATAGAGCGGTACCGCCGGCGGGAGAGCAGCGTGGAGGAAGCGCTCATAGAGATGTATCTGGCAGGTGTCTCTGTACGCCGGATGGAGGATATAACGGAAGCCCTCTGGGGAGCGAAGGTCTCGCCGTCCACGATCAGCGAGCTGAACAAGAAAGCATATGTGCATATTGAGGACTGGCGGAATCGTCCGCTGCAGGGCGGGAAGTATCCGTATGTCTATGTGGATGGGATCTATCTGCGCCGTAACTGGGGCGGGGAATATGAAAATGTAGCCATTCTGGTCGCCATTGCAGTCAATGAGGACGGTTACCGCGAAGTCCTGGGCGCTGCCGAGGGGATGAAAGAGGACAAGTCCAGCTGGGTGAGCTTCTTCCAGTGGCTCCGCGGCCGGGGACTGGACGGTGTTAAACTCATTATTGGCGACAAGTGCATGGGGATGTTGGAGGCCGTAGGCGAAGTATACCCGGACGCCAAGTACCTGCGCTGCACCGTCCATTTTTACCGGAACGTTTTCTCTGTCGTGCCCAGAGGCAAAATGAAAACAGTGGCCAGGATGCTCAAGGCGATCCACGCCCAGGAGAGCAAGGCCGCCTGCCGGAAGAAGGCGAAAGAGGTGGCGGAAATGCTCCGGGCCATGCGGCTGCCTGAGGCGGCGAAGAAAATAGAGGACGGCGTGGAGGAAACGTTGACCTACACCGACTTCCCCTCGGAGCATTGGACACGCATCCGAACGAACAACGTCCTGGAACGGCTCAACCGCGAGATCCGCCGGAGGACGAGAGTGGTCGGTTGCTTCCCGGACGGGAACTCTGCTCTTATGCTTGTCTGTGCCCGCCTGCGCCACGTTGCTGGCACCCAGTGGGGCAATAAGAAATACATGAACATGAAGCACTTGGAGGCCATGGAGGAAGACGCCGCTATTGCCTGCTGACCTTACACGCCAGAGACTGCATCCTATTTTGCGCATAATCCTTGACATTACCTATATTACTTACTTATACAGGGACTCCTGCAGACTTTCATTCAATCTGCTAGAGTCCCTGTTCTTTGACTCATTATAATCGCGGTTCTTTATCTTCGAGTAATCCCTACTAATAATTCTGTTAATATTACTGTGTCAGAAGCAATCATCATCTAGAAGAACTGTTACTGAATCTGGCGATAGTGATGTCGCCGTAAGCCCATGTGCCCGCAGCGAACTCCGCTTCAGCCGTAGATTTTCAAAGTCGGAAGTGTCCACTTCCTCACCGGTGGATACGCTGGTGTACACAAGATACGGCAGACCGTTCCACCGGCGCTGGATCTCAGCTTCAGTTATGTCGTTAACATCCATCTGGTGAATAACGCCAACGGTCCAGTCATCAAAGGTGAAGTGTAGGTCATAGACATCAAGCTCAACGCACAGCACCACCTCCTTATCCTCCTCAAGCACAACGTTTTCGGCCAGAATGTTGTCAGACCACTCACAGATCCAGTTGGGACGGATGTTGATGACGGTGATGTCATTGACGGTATCATTGATGAGCTTGACCATGAGATAATCCTCTGTCTCCTCTCCAAGTCGGTCCAGGCCCTCCGCCAGACGTTCCTGAGCCAAGTTAGCGCGCTTCTATGGCGTCTGCACCTGCCGCCAGAACACAGATGTATCCCAAAGTCATGACCATAGTCATCAGTATCGTCGTTATTTTGCTTTTCCAAACTTTTTCGTTTTCATGGCACGACCGTTCACATATGAGTACCAAAACCTAATTCATGTTTATACAACCTGTTTTCTGATTACACCACCTGCCATTTTATATACGCTGTCACAGAGAAGACTTATATCCTCCGCTACATGGGTGGCCAGGAGGATGGTTTTCCCTTTCTCTTTAAACTCTAGCAGCAGCTTTCGCACCTCTTCGACTGCCTGTTCGTCCAGCCCATTCATCGGCTCGTCCAAGATAAGGATGTCGGGGTCTTCCATAATGGCTTGAGCCAGCCCCAGTCTCTGTTTCATGCCCATCGAATACTTACCAACGTGTTTCCTATCATAGGGATCAAGTCCTACCAGTTGGATGGCTTGACGAATTTCCTCTGGGCCGATAGTGTTTTGAAACGATGCCAGATAACGAAGGTTCTCATATGCGCTTTGCGAAGGCAAAAATCCTGGCGTTTCAATGATGGCTCCAATACCCTTTGGGTAAGTCATACCGTGTCCTACAGTTTTTCCTGACACGAGCACGCGACCGGCGTCGGGTCGGATAAATCCGCAGATTATCTTAATAAGCAGTGTCTTGCCAGATCCATTTCGACCTATGATGCCATGTATCTGTCCCTGCTCAAAGGAAACATTTACATTGTCCAGCACCTTGGTCCCTTGAAATGATTTTGAAACGCCTTGTACTTCTATGATTGTATTCATATTGCGCTCCTTAAGAAAGCATCACGATTTGACATCTACTGTGATCTTGAAATCATAACTACGGATTGCAAACAAAAGCAGGATCAGCAGCAGCAATATCAGCGTACCGTAAATGCAAAAAGATTGCCCGAGCCTCAAATATAAACCGTTGCCATAAGAGCCACCGATATCATGGTACATAAGAAGGCTGTTCCCCAGAAGTGAATATCGAGTATAATTACGTGAGTATGCTGTCGCCAGTCTGTAATTGATAACATGAACCATAATGGCTGAAAAGTAGGCAAGTACATGAGGAAGCTTCAGGTTCAGCAAAAAAACCAAGAGGCTCATGACAAACGCATAACAGACACTTAGGGAAAAAGATAGCGCCATGGCGTTTGCTGGGGTGAGCAAACTCGTTATATAGCTATACGGAAAATAGACATTATATTCTGTCGAATAATTAAGCGCATTGCTGCTTGCAAGCCAAGACATGGGCTGGCTCCAAGCTGTGCTGAAATATGCGTTCTCTGATAGAAAATATATCCCGATCAGAAGAACAACTGTGTAGTATATAACGCATATACTGAATAAGTACAGCACTTTTCCCATCGTCCATTGTGTTCGAGGCACCCGCATCAGGGTATAAGTTTCATCTTGCGATGTGAAGGGAATATCAGATATCATAAACAAAAGCCCAAGAAACGCAGCGGCTGCCGCAAAGGTGTCGCAGTTGAAATACACAAAGCCTTCCAAAAGATTGAGCGGTTTTTCGACCGCTTTTGAATAGTCTATAAGAGGCATCACGCTCACAATCTGCATGACCGCACCAATTAGCAATGCAACATAGAATCTGGTAGACATTATACAGCGACGAAGCTGATGGGTACAGATTTTAAACATCGCTCAACCTCCTGTCGGCGACCACGCAAAACAGAACGATGGATGTCGTCAGCAATACGCCTTGGTAAATAAACAGATACAAGATATTGGGCAAGAAGTCCACAAAGGGCATGAGCATATTGACCGGGCTGAACATGAGCAGCGAGTCCACGCGATAGCAGAACAAATGCAGGCCAAAATATATGGCAAAGGGAGCTGCCAGCGCCAAATACCGATTAGGAGAAAAGGCGGAAACGCATAGCCCGACATTTGACCATACAGCACCAAAAAGAAAGGCCAACGCCAACAAGATCACGACAACAAGTCCACCGCCCCACACGAACTGTACACTCTCAAAGATCGTCCCGTCCAGAAGCGTCGTCTCGCCGGGCATCAGATTTGCCGCTGACAGGGATTTTCCGCTGATGATGAACAAGATGCTGGTGATAAGGCTCGGCAAGAAGACACCAAGACCACCGGCAATGGTGGAGCACAGCACGGTCTCCCGTATGTACTGTGTTCTGTCCGCACGAATCAATATAGCCTTGATATACCCGCTGTTATAGTCACCGCAAAAGAGCGTAGAGGCGGGTAGTACTGCGAGGATGGGGGCGAAAAGGTCAAACCCGCTCATGGCGTGGGAGTTGTAAATCGCGTTCAGAAAGTACTCGTCCGTGTCAAACAGCGGCACAGAGCCAATGATCTGACGCAATCGCAAGTTAGTGTTCACACTGAACCACATAAGTAGTACGATGCCAGCCGTGACGCTTGCCAGCATACCCAGTGAAAAAATGTTTGACCGCATTCGCAGCCTTAATGATTTTCTCAAAAGTTATAGCTCCTCCGTCCTTGTATGATCTCACCAGTCACAGCGTTCACCGCAATAACACGGTCACGGAGCAGATTTCGCTCATCATCTGTCTGCCCCACATTGAACCTCCAGGCAGGCACGATTTGCGCTGTCCAGTCGGCCTGATTAACGACAATGTATTCCAGCGTGATGCTGCTGACGGTAAGTTCGTCGCCTACAAGGCTAATGAACGCGCCGTCACTCCCGAAGTAGCCAAACTCGTCAAAGGAGATCTGCATTGCATTTTCTTTGAGAACATCCACAGCCTGTTCGACTGAAAGTATTGGACTATTGAGCAGAGACCTGCCAATTCCATAGACCGGGCCATAGAAATTCTCTATTCCGTCATCGTCCACCCGAAAAATAAGGTCGTTATAGCTGGTAATGGTCATACCATCCTTTATCTGTTTGAAAACAACCTTATAAAAGGGTACGCACTCGTCCTGACCGTAGGCATGGACGTAATCGACTACATACTGACCTTGTCTGCTCACAGCGGTTAAAAGCGCCTCACAATTTTCAAGCACGTTCTTTATAGGTGTGGTCATGCCTGATTCGCTGATGGATGTCAAAAGGTTGTAGTCAAAGGGATCGAGGGCTAGATTCCGGGGTACATATTCCAACATGAATATATCTTCCCGCGGGAGAACATGTTCTCCCGCCAAGAATTGTGTGGTACTGTACTTGTAATAATCATCGGGATCAGATGAATTGCTCAACTGCCAATGCTGAAATATACCATTAAAATATATATCTTCTCCCTCCGACGCCCGATTGTTAAGATACGCATAAAGAAGATCGCTTTTCTGCTGGTCAGTGATCGTCATATTTTCATATTGATAGCAGTCTACCCGCTCAACGGCCTCTACTTCCACCTGCGCGTCTAATCTTATTCTTTTGCCATCGGTACGCTGGACCGTCTCATGGAAATCCAGGCCGCTCGCATTGCTGAGTATCTCTGCATTTTCCTCGTCAAGGGACAGCGCCTCCGGTATATTAACATTCTCATGTGGAACTGCATTTTCCGCTATACTCGCTTCGTCTGATGCAGCCGTAGGAGTTTTAGCACAAGCCAACAGCATCGTGGACATGAGTATCAGGTACACTACCGTATATAAGCTGGATTTTTTCATTTTTCCTCTTACAGCACAAGTATAAGGGAAAGGTTATATCCTTTCCCTTATACTCATCATTCCGCCAAGCCGATCAGCGATTGGCGGTCCATGTTCCGACTGTTCTGACGCCCATGTTAACATCGTTTTGATTGATGAGAACGCCGAGATCAACATCGATGCCCGTAACATTGTGACCATAGGTGCCATATAGCGTTCCAATCCCTGCCGAAGCCACAGTATTACTCACAAGGGCGAAATCCCATTCTGTATAGAGACCATGCTGCAGCAGGCCATATGTGATTTGGTATTTATTGTTCGCTCTGCTCGCAACATTGACAGCCCAGCCGCCGGTGCCCATCCGGGTCATGTCTGAGCTTGACACCCCTACCGAACTTCCTGTCGCGAGTGTAATGGCATAGGGTTCGTATGCCGCCATGGCGGGGACGGAAATGGCAGCAACCATCATAACCACCAGCGTTACCACGACTAACTTTTTGACACGTTTCATTCTTGCGCTCCTTGCAATAGAGTAGTAGTTTTTACCGACCCTCTCCAAGGTCATGATCTGCAACCTTCGGAGTTTGTGTCGCCCAATATCCATGGGCGCATCTCTAAGGCTTTTGTGCATATTATAGTGAGGTCCGACCTTCCCCGCAACTGTTCATGCACCAATTGATATTTAATTTGCACGAACTGCTACTGGCCGTATATTGCAGGCTCCATTTGAAAAAGCGCAATGGCCAAAAGCTGATTATTTGCTATTTAACCCAAATGGGGCTTCCTGACAAAAAGCAGGAAGCCCCATCGTTAATGTTATGCAATCACGCAGATCACCGTCACTGGCCTATGAATATTTGAATAAGAGCATTCAGAATCCCAAAATGCTCTGGTGATAATTCCCGGTTATCACCAGTGGGATTATGAAATTCGTCAAGAATTGACCCTAAAACAGCCTTCTGCCGTTCGCTTAGCCCATCTACAGTAAATGATTCCTCCCCTGTCAAGCCAAGCAATTCGTCAATTGATATGTGATACAGCCCAGCAAGTGAAATGAGTACGTCAGTTGGCGGTGTTTGTACATTCTGCTCATAACTGCCGACAGCGGCAGTACTTTTGTGCAGGTACTGGGCAAGGTGCTTTTGAGTCCAGCCCTTCCTCTTCCTCAGTTCTCTGAGCCGAGTCCCAATGTCGTGCATATGAAAGACTCCTACAATATTATAGGAACATTTTATCACGCCGGACTCTAATATAATTGTTATTTTGCGCAGATGTGGTATAATTATACTGGTGTTTTCCTGTTTTGATTGCATTATGGAGGATTTTGTGTACCATGTATAAAAACAACTTTGAAATGTTCCGTGAGGTTGACACTTTCCAGAAAGCCAAGGTAATGACAGGTATGTACACTGTACTTCTGTGTGATGATGACGCCGTTTTTCTTGAAGAACTGCGGGTGCATGTCAACGACATCTTTTCAAAGCGCGATGACCGGGCCAAGGTCTATTCATTCACGGAGATGGAAGGAATTGGTGAATCAACCCTTGTCCAATGCGACATAGCCATACTGGACATTGATTTTACCGGCAAGCGATACAACGGCATTGACATCGCCAGACGCCTTCGGGCGGCTCGGAATGATGCGGTCATCATTTTTTTGACCAATTACATTGAGTACGCGCCGGAGGGATATGAGGTCCGGGCTTTCCGCTATCTTCTGAAGAGCGAAATGGCGCAGAAGATAGAGCGCTATCTGGAGCAGGCCATAGAGCACCTTGGAGCAGAAAGCGAATCCATCCGTTTCCAAATCAGCGGTGAGATAATCGACATACCCATAAAGAGCATTCTGTACATAGAATCGCAACTGCACAAGATCAACGTCTTTATTCAACTCCCAAACACCAAGAAAATGGGGTTCTACACATTTAACAACTCCATAGGCCAGCTAGAGGAAGATCTTTCCGCAAAAGGTTTCCTGCGCATTCATAAAAGCTACCTGGTGAACATGGCCCACATCCAAAGATACACCTGCCACCAGGCGGAGCTGGATAATGGAATGACCCTTAAAGCAAGCGCAGCCAAGTATGCGGAACAGAAAGAACGCTATCTCCTTTGGAAAGGGGAGATCATTAATGGCTGAAGCGATAAGCCTTTGCTGGATTGCCATGGAAATGATATGCGAGTTCCTTCTATTTGAATGTTTCATGGAACACAAAAAGTGGAAAAAGTATTCGTATGTATTGATTCTCGCAGCTCTTGTCTGGATACTTTGGTTTTCAGAATATTATACAGGAAGCGTTCCCATAGCTTTTCTTACTCCGGCAACATATTTTATTCTATCTTTCTTTTTTTATAACGGGCAATGGCAAAGACGCATCATGGCTGCATTGATGGCCAGTATTCTGCTCACAGTCATTGATGCCATTGTAGTTTATATCTGGTGTGCGTTGTTGCGAACTAGTATGGATGTACTTACCCAACACAAATATGCGTTTCTTTCCGCCGGTATTGTCAGCAAATTCTCAGCTTTGTTTGTTGCCTGGCTCCTCTATCGATTCTTTTCTAAAACGACGGAAAAGCAATTGCAAATTAGATGGTTAGTTTTAACTCTACTTTTTCCTGCTATTAGTTATATTTCCCTGTTTGTTGTTGTTTTTAACTCTCGTAATGAAAGTGATATGTCATTAAGAGGCTTGGCAATTACCTTATCAATTGCAATTGCAAACGTTGGCACAATGTATATGATCACCTTAATTGAAAAGAGCGAAAAAGCCTCACAACGTGTAGCTCTTTTGAATCAGCAGATGGACATTCAAACAGAAAATATCTTGAGCTTGGAACAAAGCTATCATTCTCAGCGAGCTGTTTCTCACGAGTTTACTCATCATATGAATACGATCAGCTCGCTCTTGGAGAAGCAACAGTATGAAATCGCTAGTCAATATATCCGAGACTTGCAGGAAAAACAGACATCAAGAGTCTTTGTTGTGAACTCACATCATCCCATAGTAGATGCTATATTAAATCAAAAGTATCAGGCGGCAAAAGAACATGGGATCGACATGCAGATCCGGGTAAGCGACTTGGCGGCACTGAGCATCCCTACAGAGAAAGTCGTAGTTATACTGTCCAACCTTCTGGATAACGCCATTGAAGCCTGTGAGCGCTATTCAGGCGAGAAAGCGATCCAACTCTCCATGATCTTGGCTGATAAAATGACCTTGAGTATCCGCAATACAACAGAACCTGTACAGATTGTAAACGGAATTCCGAGAACAACAAAGCCAGACAAACAGAATCATGGCTATGGGCTCCAAAATGTTGAGCGACTCCTAGATGACTTGAATGCGGAATATGCTTGGACCTATCAGGACTATTGGTTTAGCTTTGTGGCGGAAATTCCAACCAGATGATGTTGAGACGGCTGTGCTGGCAAGCACGGCCGTCTTTTTTCATTTTGTTCCAGTTCGTGTAGCAAAAATCTCATTTCGTGCAGAAAACAATGCACAAATCATTCTTTGTGGTATTATCTATTTAAACTGTTATTTATAAAGGGCCCCGGATATGTTTGTTGATTGGTTGTTGTCATATTGTATCTCTCATGACGTCGTTGCAGAAGACGACATTCCCATGCTTCGGTACTGTATTGAAAAGAAGCTCTATACATTTGTTACATTCATTCCGCTAGTGATAGTCGGAATACTGATAGCTGGCGTTCTGACCACCGTTTCGTTTCTTTGGACATTCATATATCTGCGTCAGATGACAAATGGCTATCACGCGAAGACGCCTGGGAGATGCTTTTTGAGTTCTATCCTTTTGGAATCGCTCATTCTAGCCTGTGCAAGATACGATTTCCCTTTTGGGGCCATTTTGATAATGACCGCTGCTAGCGCATTAGTAATATGGTTATTTTCGCCATATCCACACCCGAATATGAACTATTCCCCAACTGAAATACTCGTATGCAGGGTTATTTCAAGAAAACGTGTAATAATCGTTTTCTTGGTTATGTTTCTTTGCTATGCCCTTTCGATGCCCCATATTGTCAACGGGATTTGCTTTGGCGCTATCCTGGCTTCAGTACTGCTGGGTTTTGCATATACTACTAAACAAAGGAGCTAAAGACATGAACAAACAAAATAAGAAAACAAATGTGGCACTCCAAAATATAGTAAATCGCCTAGTCAACTATGAATACGATGGGTGGCCGCCCTTTTGTAGTACTATACTATATCAGCCGAAACGACCGACAAAATCAACACCGAAAGGCAACAAACTGACGCCTAGGCCGCAAGGATAAAAGACTTTCTTGTGCTTTTTCTCTATGACACCGAGGTTCGAAAGGACCGTACATGGCAAATCTGCCGTGCGCGGTCCTTTCCTCTTTCTCCAGATGTTACCCTGATCTTCATCGCCCCAGATGGTCAGTATCATTTCGTGTAAGAGAAATCGCTTTATGTGCATAAAGAGTGGCGGTAGGAGCATCGGATTTTTATAATCCGAGCATAAGCGTTGCGGGTATGCGCACAGCGCTTACGGCCTAACAGACGATTCTCTATGAACCCACCTGAATATCGACTCTGGGTCCGGTATCCCTTCGGCATACAGCCCTTGGAGAGGGGCTCAAAAAAATACTACTATTATATTCTTGGAGGAACACCATGAAAAAGCGTATTATCAGCTTCATCCTGTGCATGGCCATGTGCTGCGCCATCTTCCCCGCCACCGCATTAGCGGCGGCCCCCGAGCCCCAGTATGAAGAAAACCTGACGCCGGCTCTCGTTGCGGCTTTTGGGACACAAGTCATGTCGGTATCGTCTGGCGGTTACACGGGCGGTGATTACTGTAAGAATCTGCGTCTGTGCTTTAACACTGGGTATAACCCGGGAGATGGTACTTCACAGCGGCTCGTCAGCGGAAAGCAGGTAGAAGACATCGTTCTGATTGCCAAGTCCCAGCGGGGCTACCATGAGGGCAGCGATGCCAACGATCTCAAGGGCTCGTCTACCGGAAGCGGCAATTACACAGAGTATGGCCGCTTTTACGGATACAATGGCGTGGCTTGGGGCGGCTATTTCATCTACTGGCTGGGCCGTATGGTAAAGTGCAGCCAGAACCTCTTCACCCTGGCCACCAAGGCCTACAACAGCAGCGATGTGCGGGTCGGTGACATCGTTATCATGCGGAACGGTGAAAACCGGGGCATCGTATCCAGAATTTCCGGCAGTACGATCTGGATCATCGAGGGGAACTACTCCGATAGAGTGACTGAGACTCCGTATAGCATCACGTCGTCCAGTATCACAGGCTATGCCCATCCCGCCTATGGCAATTGGGACAAGCAGCTGTACGCTGATTATAAGTGACCCCCAATGCTGATGGTGTGATTTAAGCAAAAACGTAATCCCGCGAGCCTTACCCAAGGTCTGACCTTGGGTAAGGCTTATATCTCTCAACTCCTGTCGAAAAGTGGTTGGGGAACTTCCCATTTTTTGATGATATATTTACAACTTGCATCAACAGGCAATGGCAATACAGATGGAAGGTATGGGTGACGCTCTGTATGGCGACAAATATGTTTTCCGTTCGCCTGCGTGAACTTAGGGAACGAAAAAATCTTGATAAAAAGACCTTGGCGGAGCTTTGTGGACTATCGAAGAACCAAGTCGGTCGGTATGAAGCTGGGGAAATTGAGCCCTCTGCAAAATCCTTGATGGCTCTAGCAGACTATTTTGATGTATCTATCGATTATCTGCTGGGACGTGAAAATAATAATTAGTCAGCCCCGTATTTGGGGACAGGATAGGAAAAACCGTGCTATAGTTACAATAAGTTACATAATCACCGTGTAGCTATTTCAACCTTTACGAATAGGAGGTATCGAATGATGAGCAAGAAATGGATCAGTATGATTCTAGCCGTAATAATGCTGCTCAGTCTGTCCATTCCCGCCTTTGCAGCGGGCGGACAGGAGGCCCCGCCCCCGGCTGAAGCTGTGGAGGAGGCTCCCCCGGTGGAGGAAGCGCCTCCGGCCACCGATGAGATCGCACCTGCCGAGGACGCGGTGACGGAGGACGCCACCGTTACAGAGGGCGCCTCTACGGAGGAACCCCCCGTGGAGGACGCAAATGCCGACGCCGGGATTATGACCGTCTCTGCCGCACCCGTTTCCGCAGGTGGCGTGACTTTTATCCTTGACGGTGCAGTGGACGCGGTAGATGACTACTTCTATGACGGGCCAGATGGTAGATACTATGAAACGAGAACTAATGGTACATCGTATCAGCCCCACCCATTTGATTACGGCGACAATACGCCGATCTATGTGGAGAACACCACCACTCTCCGCACACAAGTTACCGTAGCTGCTGGTGCCACAGTGCGAGTATGGCTGAAAGATGCCACACATGATGTCACAGTTGACAATGGCACGATTATCGAGAATTACATCAATACGTTCATCGGTTCACAGCGCAGAGTAGACATCCAATGCCCTAGTAGTGGAACTGTCACCGTCCACATCAACGGTACGGATGAGGTCCTGCCGGAGCTTGTTCCGTTCACGTTTTACAATGAGGACTCTGGCTGGGTCGTGGGCGGCGGCATGGTTGACAGCGGAAAAGAGGTAAACAGCCGGTATGCCTTTGGCCATGTCTTTGACTACAACGTAGTATACACCGACAGCGCCTTTGAGGAATGGACGGCTCCAGGCTATGAAATTCAGGTACTCAAGGGAGGCTATATATCCGAAAAACGTGCGCCTACTGGTGCGGCTGCAGCCGGTGTGCCCGCCGGGACAACCTGTTATGTCCTCCATGTAGATTTGGAGGCAGATGAATTTGTGATCGCCGCCGTGAAGCAGGGCGAACACTATCAAGCCACCGACACCACCGAGCCGCAGACCGAAACACCCCCGGCGACAGACACCACCACGCAGAAGGGCGGCACGTTCACCGATGTGGCCTCCGGCGTGTGGTATGCCGATACCGTGGAGAAAGCCTATTCCAGCGGCATCGTCAAAGGCGTCACGGACAGCACCTTTAATCCCAACGGGACCACCACACGGGGCCAGACCGTGACCATGCTCTACCGGGCCATGGGTTCCCCCGGCGGGGCCAATGTGTTCTCCGATACCAGCGGCGAGGTCGGCTCTGCGGCTGGCTGGGCGTCCGCCAACGGTGTGACTAACGGCGTCAGCACTACGGCGTTTGCCCCTAACAGTTCCATCACCCGTGAGCAGCTTGTCACCATGCTGTACCGCATGGCCGGTAGCCCTGCGGTGAGTTCCACGGATGACATTTATATGTATACGGACGGGAGCCTTGTCCAGAGTTATGCCCGTAACGCGGTAGCTTGGGCGCTGTCCAACGGCCTTCTCAACGGCTACGGGGACGGCAGCCTCAAACCCGCTGGCGTGGCCACCCGCGCCGAGGTCTGCACCCTCATCATGCGCTTCATGGGCGTGTAAGTAATATATATGAGCATCAAAACGAGCAGACCAGGCTCCATTCTGCCCACTAACATGGTGATTGAATGACAACTGATTCTTTCCCCTCCCGTTTACGAAAGCTGCGAGAGGCAAAGAATATCAGCGGAAGAGCATTGAGCGAGCTGTGCGGGTTGTCAAAAAATATGATCGGGAAATACGAAAGTGGCGAAGCGGAACCGTCCATACAAACGCTGATGGTGATCGCGGATTACTTTCAAGTATCTCTTGATTACCTTGTGGGCCGAGAAAAATTATAAAAAATTATGCCTGTGCCCCTTGGAAAGGGGCACAGGCATAAATATTAGTGTTATAGTTACAAAAGTTACATATTGGTTACATTGACTATGCGCCTCTACCAGCACTTTATATGGATGAGCCGACAGCGTAACCCAAAGAAATGCCCGCCTGCGGCTCTGACGCAGACGGGTATATTCTATTTCTGCTCTTTCTTGCCGGGGCAGCTTTCCATTTCCCGCAATTCACGCCCCAAGGCGCGAATCGTCGCCAACAGCACTTTCTGCTCCTCTTTAGAACCGGTCATATACAAATCGGTGATTTCCTGGATCTCCCGCTGCTGCTGTTCCGTGGCTGGATGAAGGATGCTGTCATAGCTTACCCCCAAAGAATCCAGCAAGGTGGCAAGCACCTCAAAGGAAGGATTGATCTCCGCGTTCTCAATGCCTCCGATATGCCGCGTGGATACGCCGGTCAATTCGGATAGTTGCTCTTGTGAAAGGCCGCGTCTTTTTCGGGCCTCCCGTAGTCCCCTTCCAAGTGTAACAAGTCGTTCATCCGGCATTACCCTTTCACCTCGCTCCCATTTTATCTTACCGGGAACAAGGCTTCTATAACCCTATCGTTCCGATTAAATCCGCAATATCTTGCAGATTATGTGTTTGAAATAGATTTTTTTAACACGCGCCGAAGGGCCGTTAAAAAAAACGGCGGCTCTGCGGATGTATTCGTATACCTAATTATGCCATAGCTGTCGTTTTGGGGAGTACAGCTATGGCAAATTTAATTGGCCCTACGCGCTGCGTGACCTGTTGGGCAGGTGATAATCGAAAAAAAGCCACGGCATAGCAGCGGCATATTCCACACACAAATCGGCAGGATTTAGCCGATTATTACAGACCTACACATCCGATTTCAATAAGACCGCCGAATACTTCTTTGGAGTGTTCGGCGTTTTTCTTTGTCGAATCCGCACGAACCATGTCGGCACCATCGGCTGTCGTGACCCGCCCTGCCGGTCTGAGTTTTCCCAAAAATTCAGACTGACAGGAGGAATAGTAATGGATGGCAACCATCCAAACAATAAGCCGCGCCCCAAGAGACGCAAGGCAGAAGATAATCCATACACACTCTCCGAAATGGTAGATGCATCCTTCGTATCACACTATTATATATCGTTCATAGATGGGCAGGGCAGGAATATCCGTCTGGAGATCAGCAAGGAGCTGTTCGCCACGTTTGACCGCTTTGAGTTGGATGACCTCTCTTTTCTCAACGAGGTGGACAACCACTACGAGCACTCTGAGCTGACAGAGGCAACGCTGAACGCACGGGCGCTCCATAAGCCAGATACGGTTGAGGATATCGTATCTCACCGAATCCAAAGCAAGAAGCTGCGAGAGGCTATTGCCCATCTGCCCCAAACGCAGCGCACCCGGCTGATCCTCTACTACTTCGGAGATATGACATACAAACAGATTGCAGACATGGAGGGATGCAAATATCAGACAGTACAAGAGTCAATCTACGCCGCTTTGGAAAAAATAAAAAAATTGTTGAGTTAGACCCTGTGTTTTGCCTTTTTAGTTAGGAAACAGGTGGAGGGGTACTTCTCCTCCACCCGTTCTCCGCTGCTGCGGTGAATGGGGTGCCTTGACAACCGCATACCCATTCATCAGACACATTCCCGTTGCTATTGTGATGAGCATGAGCCACTTTAGAGGCTGCGCCATGATCTGCCGACGGCAGAGAGCGACACACAGCTACTATATGCGTCGGGCGGCACCCGGCGCGGCGATGACCGGCAATGGGGACAATGATACTCCTGTCCAGCCACAGTCGGCGGCCCCCTGCGTTTGGCAAGCGCAGGTCCGTCACAGGCAATGGGGGCAGTCGCGTGAGACCCACGCGAGGGTGTGATTCCCGTGGAGCTGAAGCCGCCAGCCGTCTGATGACTTCCCACCGGTGATCCGGGGCGTCGAGGACAAATTGGATCGCCTCCCCATATTGGCCGAGCAGGTGAACAACAGCACCAGGGATGATTATATCTCTCCAAATATTATGTAAACTTGTTCGGCCTCTACATAGGCGGGGTTCCCCGCCTTATTTCTTTTCGGGAGGTCACAAAAGAATGGAACGGACATATTTGCGAGGCGACATATACTATGCCGACCTCCAGAAAGGCGTCGGCTCCGAACAGGAGGGGTATCGCCCCGTCGTCATCATACAGAATAATGTGGGCAACAAATATAGCCCGACTGTAATCGTGGCAGCTATCACCAGCAAGGCAGATATGAAACCCCATCTGCCGACACACTACTATCTCAATGGAGAGGACGGCTTAGAAATCCCGTCTATTATTCTTCTGGAACAGCTCCGCACCATCGACAAGAGCCGTTTGGATGGTTACATCGGGCATTTGAGCAAGGAACACATCGCCGGCATGGCTCATGCCCTGGCTGTCAGCATCGACCTGATCGAAACACCGCGCTCAAAAGAAAAATCGCCTACCAAGCAGTTCTCGATGACACTGTGCGGAAGATGCCTGGGGTCATTCCAACGAACTAACGCCTATCATATCCGCAGAGCCGATCCTTCCCAGCTTGTTAAAGAAACCTGTATGTTCTGCGGCATACGAATGGGATATGATTATCTGCTCGCTCCAAAAGAGAGGGGGCAGATTTAATTATGGCCAGAACAAAGAAACCCGCTCCTGTCAGTACGCAAATCACCCCTCTTTTTAAGACAGTAGAACAGATGAGCGAGATATCCGGCATTGGGATTTGCAAATTAAGAGAGTTGATCCAAAACCAAGAAATTGAATACATCAAGATAGGAACGCGATACCTATTAACTGAGCAAGCCGTATTGGACTGGTATCAAAGAAACTGTACGCGGCCTAAACTCACTGATGCAAAGGAGGCAGTGTAATGGCTATTTCAGCCCGCCAAGTCAAGCATAAGAGGACAGAAGAAGGCGTTGCTACTGACCGTCCAGGAACGGTCTATGATGTCTTTATCTCCTACAAGGCACCGGACGGAAAAAGGAAAACCTACGCGAAGCGCGGATTCCCGACCAAAAAATCTGCCATTCAGCACGAAGCAGAAATGCGCAACAAGCTGCTGAACCCCTCATACGTCCCCATCACCCAGACACAGGCCAAGACACTTCTCAAGGACTATCTTTCCTTCTGGCTTGAAACATACGGAAAAGCCAATCTTCGCCCCAGCACATTTTCCAGTTACAAGGGTATGATCACGACCCATATAAACCCCTCTATTGGGCACATTCCTCTGCGGAGCCTGACATCCGAAAACATTGACGCCATGCTCAAAGAGATGTCGGATAAGAGGTTAGCCACCAGCACCTGCCGATATGCCCAGCGTATCTTGAGCGTTGCTCTGGAAGGTGCTATAAAGTATCACTACATTGAAAGGAATCCTGCGCGTGACATTATGACTAAATTCGGAAAAAGCGCAAAAACACCTCCCCCCTATACCATTGAGCAAGTGCAGAAGCTATTGAGCTTGTGCGCCAACGGGGAATGGGAAATGCCCGTGGTATTGAGCGGGCTATACGGCCTCCGCCGTGGTGAAGTCCTTGGACTTCGCTGGCAGAATATTGATCTAAAGAACAAAACCATTGCCATCGTGGAGCAGCTTCCCTTCGGGCTTGCCCCCGGCACTAAGGTCGTAGAGGAAATGGCTCCGACCAAATCGCATGATCGTACTATTCCCATCACAGATGTGACCTTATCCTATTTCATCCGACAGAAACAACTACAGGTCCGCCAGAAAGAGCTTACAACGCTTGCCGGCCAGCCATACTATGACAACGATCTCGTTGTCGCAAAAGCAGATGGAAGTCCACTCCGGCCCGATCATCTCTCCACTCAATTTCCGCAGTTTCTACGACACAATGATATGCCCCATATCAGATTTCACGATCTGCGACACACCGCAGCTACAAATATGCACGAACTGACCGGCGACTTTTACACAGTCGGGGAGATATTGGGCCACACCCTGAAGGGTGTAAGTACTGCCCTTGGAATATCCACCAATATGCCTGATGTAACCGCAAGATATGTAGAAGTAAGGGCCCCGCGAAAGAGCATCGTCTTAGAAGCCTACCACAATACTGTTTTTCCACGGGAAGCAGAACGCTTAGCAACCAAAAAGTCAAAAGACCGCGATGCCGTCCGATGACGGCATTTATATTTCCTCTTTCCGATTGCTGCGGGGAGGGGCACTCCCCGCAGCGCCCGTTTCGTTTAATCGACAACAACAGCATGATAGCTCCTGCACCAATGAGCCGGTTTAACTCTAGCATTGACATTTAACCATAGCAAAGTTACAATGGGTCATACCATACAAAAACAAAAATCGGGTGTTCTTTGACCTCCATAGCGTTACAAAGTACTGCAAAACAGTTCACACCCGGATCATTATACCCCCCTACTCCCGCCTGTGTGAAATTGTTGAAATCCTCTCCCAAGCACCGAATATGAAGTTACATAGCGATATATGAGGATATATCATTTTCTTATTAATACGGGCATTTTGCCATGAGCGGATATGAAGATATATGAGGATATATCGCGTTTTCCTCGAAATCTCCTTTCTCGAAATCAGGTAGACCGCAAGGTCTCGTGGGTTCGAATCCCACCGCTTCCGCCACGTCGAAAGACCTCTGAAGATGTCTGGTCCCCGCAAACGGGTACCCCCCATTGGTCAGAGGTCTTTCTCCTCTTTCCCAGGGAGCATTTGTTAAGGATAATATTAAACAATACCCTTTGGGAAGCTGCTGGGGTAAAACAGCGCTGAAACCGCTGTTTTACCCAAGGATACCGGTCGCGCTCCCGGCTGCGCCGGAACCGCGCGACATGGTAAAACAGCACTGAAAACGCTTTTTTGTGGGGACGTAGAATGAAAAGGAATATATTCAAACCGATCGCGCTGCTGCTGAGCATTGTTATGGTCGTTTCCCTGTTCTCCGCCTGCGGCGGGCAAAGTGCGCCGAGCGCGCGGGCAGAGTCCGGTGAGCCGAGCGCAGAGCCGGTGGCCGGGGAACCGAGCGCAAAGCCTGAGTACAAGGGACTGCGTATAGGGTCTGAGTATGCGTCGGAGCCCGACCCGATGGGCGCTTTTATGGAGAATCTGGAGGAGCAGCTGCACGCCGCTTGCGACACCATAGGACTTTCTTGGGGCCGGGCGGATGTCACCCGCCAGGGAGCGATCTATGGAGGGGTGCTCGTCGACGAACAAGTGGATGCCGGCTATCTCTATCTGTATAAAAGCGCTGCTGATGGGGAGATCTGCTCCTCGTGGCCGGCGGCTCCTGGGCGCTTGAGAGCGATAGGATCGATGAAGTCTTTGTCCAGTTCATAGACGAGGAGGCAAAGGCGGCGTCGGACCAGTTGATGGCGGCGGTCTATTCCGACGCGGTGGCGAGTGGGCTTGGGAAGGCATATGAGGGCTGCAGGCAGGCGGAAGAGATACACCATGGCATTCAGAGCAGCGACACGGCCACGCTGTCTATCCAAGAGCGGACTTCGTACACCAACATGCAGTTTTTCGGGCTCCGCCGGGAAGGGGACATACTGTACTTCCTGGAGGGAGACGAGGCCGTCGTGTGGGGGTTCTCGCTGAAGGAGGATACATATAAGCTGCCCGACGAGATCATACCGGAGGAACTGGGCGGCTGCCCTGTCACCCGCGTCGACCTGACGGCCCGTTCAACAGACCTGATGTACGGCCGGGAAGATATCGTGCAGGGAACATATATTGCCATACCTGCCACGGCGGAGGTCGTCGGTATACGGCAATCCATGTCGGTGACATATCTCATCCCGGAGCACGTCAAGACGTTGTATGTGCCTGCCATAGCGATCCTGCAAAATAGTGGGACGACCATCCTCGCTGCCGGACGGGATATGCGGGTCGTGATAAACAACAGAAAAGGGATCCTTGCGAGCGGGCCCAGTATCCAGGCCTATTATGGCACAGACCTGGCCCGGCTGGCGGAAAATATGAGATGGAATCTGACCTATCTCGACACCTTTGACGGCCGCTGGGAAGATACGGAAAAGATGGTCTCGGAGCGGCTGGACCAGTATGAGGCGGAGGACCCGGAGGCATACAACGACCTGGTGGAGGGCATCGGCCGGGACGGCCTGATGGACCAGGTAAAGGAAAACTGGGAAGATATCGTCCTGGATGCGTCCGATCCCGGCAAAGAGAGCCTGGTGGCATATCAGCACTTCAAGGTCGGCGACTACACGCCGATCATGGACCAGGACGCACTGACCGCCGAGGCGGAGGCCTATGAGGGCGAACTGGGGCCGGAGCTCCCCGCCTCCGATACCCGCGGAGAGGAAGAACCCGCGAATGAAGAGCAAGAGAATGAAGAGTGGAGCGGAGCGGTAGAATCTCATTCTACGGCAGAGCCTCATTTTACGGAGGAGCCGCTCGTTACGGAAGAGCCTCAGGTGCCGGACGAGCCGTATACCCCAGAGGAGCCCCAGGTCACGGATGAGCCTTATACCGCGGAAGAGCCGTCTGCCGCCGGGAACACTGTTGTCGCCTCCGGCGGCTGCGGAGACGCCGGCAGCAGCCTTGCCTGGTCGCTGTCCGGCGACGGCGTGCTCACCATCTCCGGCAGCGGCCGGATGAAGGACTATTCCCATCCCCAGTACGCGCCCCAATCCTCCTTTGCCGAGTGGCAGAAATGGGATTCGGCGCCGTGGCTGTACTATGACATCTGCACGGGCGCGGACGGTCAGCCCCTGTGCCGGATACAGCAGGTCGAGTTTGGCGAGGGCATCACATACATCGGCGAATATGCCTTTACCTACAGCCATATCCCGTCGGTCACGCTCCCGGAGGGGCTGACCGAGGTCGGCGTCGGCGCCTTTGGCTCCTCGGAGCTCACATCCGTCACCCTGCCGTCCACGCTCAGGACCATTGGCAGCAACGCGTTCACCGGGTGCAAGATCGCGTCTCTGACCATCCCGGAGGGCGTGACGGCCGTCGGCGGCAACGCCTTTGGCAACAGCGGATGCTCCGCCACCACCGGCGCCCGGAATATGATCATCTTCCGGCAGATCATGGACGTCACCATCCTCAGCAGAGACTGCGCCATCGAGGATACGGGCAAGGAGAACAATGCGGAAGACTACGCCGGCTGGGACGACATCTACACGGTCGGCGACCCCTCGTATACGATCATAAGCGGGTACCCGGGCTCCACGGCGGAGGCCTTCGCCCAGAAGTGGGGCTATACCTTCCGGTCTCTGGACGACGCGTCCGAACAGACCGGCACGGGCAAAAAGCTGCTCGCGGTCGAGACATACAACGATAAAGGCGAGCTTTCCGGCAAGAAGAGCTATGAGTATAACGACGCGGGACTTCCGGTCCGCTGCGTCGAGCAGTCCTATGGCGACTGGTCCACGAAACTGGTGTATACATATACCTACGACGGGGAGGGCCGTCTGCTGAACAAGCACATGAGCCGCGACGACGGGGAGTATGAAACGGACGTGTTCGTGCGCAGCTACAATGACGACGGCACGCTGGCTTTGAGCAGCTATACCGGCATACAGGATATATGGACCACGGAGGAATACACCTACGATGAGAACGGCCTGGTGGTCCGGGAGAAGCAGACGATCTTCGTGGGAGAGGACGCCTCGGGATACTACAGCTTTGAAAACTCCGTGGACGAACAGGGGAACCTGACGGCCATACGGCGCTATGAAGACAGCTCGGAGCCGAGAGACGCCGTGTTCATTTACGGTCCGGACGGAAGGATGCTCCAGGGCTATGACGAGTACTGGCTCACGCCTATAACGTATACATATGTGGACGACCCCTGCTTCTGCGTGAGGGACGAGACGGGCTCCATGGGCGACGGATACGGAGGAATGACGTCCTACACGCGTCGGGTCGCCTATATCCTGGACAGCGCCGGGAGAGAGGTCGAATCCTACGTTCTCGGCACGGTCGGGGAGATGGAGCTGACCTACAGCGAGGACGGCTATATATCGTCGGTGGCGAGCTATTATAACGGCTACAGAGGCGTAGAGACCCGGTTCATCTACGGCGACCCGGCCGATGCGGCCGCCGCCGCGGCCGCGGCGCCGGTAGAAAGCGTCCGGCTCACCGTCACCGGCAACGAGGTCAATATCCGCACCGGCCCCGGCACGGAATATGAGTCCCGCGGGCGGGTGAACAGCGGCACCATACTCGTCTCCACCGGCAAGAGCGGCGACTGGTATCAGGTGGAGTATAACGGCGGCACGGGCTATATCATCCAGGACTATGTGCAGCAGGCCGCCGCACCCGCCCCGGCCCAGCCGGCCGGCGGCACGCTCGCCGTCAACGGCGAGGATGTGAACGTCCGCTCCGGCCCCGGCACGGGCTATGAAGCCCTCGGGCAGGTATCCCGCGGCGTCACGCTCACCGTCACCGGCAAGTCCGACAACTGGTACCAGGTGGAGTATAAGGGCGGCACGGGCTATATCATCGAGGACTACGTGATCCTGAACACCCCGGAGCCGGCCGCGGACAGCGCGCAGGATACCGCGGCCATGGATGAAGCCGCCCTGGCCGCCACCCTGGAGGGGGACTGGAGCGGGTTCATCGGGGCGCTGGCGGAGCAGTACGGCGTCATGAGCACGGAAGAGATAAGCATGTCCGAAAGCTGGTCATCGCCGACCGTCTGGACAGGCGGCGATATCACCGGGCTTCTGAGCGCCACGGTCCTGGATCTGGACCTGGACGGCCAGCAGGAGCTTTTCACCGTCCGCATGGACTATTCCAGCGACGACTGGTACGGCGATGGCAGTTACAAAGACCACACCCACCTGTATCTCACGGTATACGAACCCGGCAGCGGCGAACCGGCGGCGGAGCGGGTGTTCTTCCCCGGCGCGGAGATCGTTGGGGACAACCTGGGGGCTATGTGCCAGTTCACGGTGTTCACATACGACTATGCCGGCGTCAGGTATATATGCCTGGATGACTATGCCACCATGAACGAGACGCAGACGATCGTGAACTTCTTCTCCTATGACGGCAGCCAGCTGGTCTTTGAGGGCGCGGGAGACTATGAGGAATACGGCGAGGGGGACGTGTATGTATACCGCGCCGACACCGAGCCCGATGACTTCCGGGGATTTACACGGCACTTGTATAACAATGACAACCACTGGCAGACGGTGATGTCTTTCAGCGTGGCAGACGCGGACTGGCATGGACTTGAGCCCGGAGAGGAGCAAGCCTATTTCGAGGCATACACGGATATCCTGGCGGAGTACGGGCTCATAGCGGATCATGACGAGCGCATATGGATCAATCAGACCGACGAGGACCGGTATAAGTATTGCACACTGACCGCGCCGGATGTGTATACCGCCGCGGAGGGTGAGCTCCGCCCGCTGGCCCAGGCGGGGCGCTTCTACGAGTATGACAGCGAAGGGAACATGCTGTTCGTTCTCCACCGCACCGACTGCGAGGGCACGCTGGACAGCTTCCGCAGCCCGGTCGGCGAGGAGGAGAATGTCGATGTGACGGAGCAGGCCGCGGTAGATGAGAACGGCTCGCTGGATGGGCTGCTCTATCGGATAGACGATGATGCGGCGTTCATCTACGGATACGAGGGTACGGCGGAGACGCTTCAGATCCCCGCGGAGATCCAGGGCCTGCCGGTGAAGTTCGACGACTCTGTTTCCGGTCCGTATTTCAGCGACTGCGCCACGCTCCGGGAGGTCATCCTGCCGGAGACCATCACCAGGATCCCGAGCAGGGCGTTCACCGGGTGCACGGCGCTGGAGAGCGTGCAGATACCGGACAGCGTCACGGCCCTCGGGAATGCTTTCGGCGGATGCTCGTCGCTGAGGGAAATCACCATCCCCGCTTCGGTAGAGAGTATTGCGGAGGGCACTTTCTGCACATGTCCGGCGCTGACGGCCATCAACGTGGAGGAGGGCAACCAGTATTATACATCGATTGACGGGGTGCTGATCGACACGAAAAATGGGATCCTGGTGAAATACCCGGAGGGCAAAGAGGGTGACAGCTATACCATCCCGGAGAGTGTCAGATACATCGGAGAGAATGCCTTTGCCTATCTTCGGAAACTGAAGGAGGTCATTGTGCCGGAGACGGTAGAGGATATCCAAACCTATGCGTTCAGCCACAACTCTGTCCTGGAGCGGGTGCAGATCGACGCGCCCTTGAAGAAGGTCCAGGATAGGACTTTCTTCTGCAGTGATGGGCTGAAGGAGGTCATCCTCCCGGACAGCGTTGAGGACATCGGTGGAGAAGTTTTCCGTGAGTGCACCGGACTGACATCCATCCGGCTCCCTGAGTCGTTGAAGGTGATCCGCATCAATGACTTCCTGGGCTGCACGTCCCTGGAGGAGGTCACCGTGCCCGCGTCGGTGAAGCGCATCGAGGATCAGGCGTTCTTCCGGTGCTACTCCCTGACCAAGCTCACCATCCTGAACCCGGAGTGCGAGATCTATGACGATTATACGGTGGTCACCAACAGCGACGAAGCAATAAACAAATACAGTACATTTGGCACCTATACCGGCGTCATCTGCGGCTATGAGGGCTCCACTGCTGAGGATTTCGCCAAGCTCATGAAATATCAGTTCCAGCCACTGGCCTCGTGAGAAAACCGGATACAGAAAGCCCCGGCCGCTGACCGCGACCGGGGTTTTCATGTGCGCACTGATCTGGAAGACCATAGCCGTAGGGCTTGCAGAAACCTGAGTTTGTTTTTTTCGGCAGTCATTTTGACCTTGATGCAGACGGATCGTCCATAGCGGTGGTAAGACCCACAGGAGTATGTCACACGTCCGTTCCAGGTGGTCTTGCTCATGGAGCGGCCGCAGTCGCCGCAGGTGAGGAGCCCCGCGAACATGCTCACATTTCCCTTGAAATCAATGGGACGGGCATTGGCGCTGATCTGCGCCTGGACGATATCCCACAGCTCCCGGGAGATGATGGGCTCATGCATCCACGCAACGACGATCCAATCCTGCTCTGGGGCGGCCTTTGCCTTCGCGTGCATACCGGGGCGGACATACCGGCCAGATACGACTGTGCCTATATAGACCTGGCTTCGCAGGATACAGTGGACGGTGGCATATGTCCAGTTTGTCGGGGTCTTTCAGATAACCGTAGGAGGCAAAAGCCCCGACGAATCCACCCCGCCGCTGCTTGGTGGCGAAGGAACTGCGGACCTTGGAGGAGATGTCCCTAGCGTACTGGGTGTTGAAGACGTTTTTCAGCGGCAGGAGCATATCGTAAGGGCCCTGGAGGCTGTCTACAGCGTCGTTGACCGCGATGAAGCGGACATCCCGTGAGGGGAACCACCGTTCCAGATAATAGCCCATGTCGATGTAGTCCCGGCCGAAGCGGGAAAGGTCCTTCACGACTACGCAGTCGATCCTGCCGGCGTAGATGTCCTCAAGCATCCGCTGCATTTATCATGACGCGACATGTACCTTGATGATGTCAGATACGACCTGTTCCGCTGTGCGCGTTCCGTCAAAGATGCGGACGATACGCCAGGGGAGAGCGGGCGCCTCCGGGGCCGCGGGCACGGCAACGCTCTCCATAATTGTACCCCCCCCCCGCCGTGTTTGCAACAACAATTCAGGTTCGATTTTCCCCATTTCGGGACAGGGAGAAAAGTTTTTTAGCCCTTTTGCCCCCGCGGGACGTATAAAGAGACAGAAATCAAAAGGAGGAGAGAAAATGAAGCTCTCAGAAAAGATACAGGTAGCCGTCAGCATCATCGCGGCGGCCGGGGTGGACGGCGTCTGCTTCGTGATGTATGAAAACGAGGCGCTGCCCCTGGGCCTGCGCGTCACCGCGGCGGTGCTGGGCCTTGTCAATCTGGTCTGCGTGATCCTGGCCATGCAGGAAAAGGTCCGGCAGAGCAAAAAATAAACCGCACGGGCACGGGCATTCGCGCTGGATTGCGTATTGCATATAAGCGGGGACCGTAATATAATCAGACTGTCCGTTTGGGGAATGGAACGGACATATATTTTATAGATCAGGGAGCGTTTGCAATGATGAAGGATTTTGGCGTGAAGCCGTATCTCTATCCCATGCCCACCTACATGATCGCCACCTACAACGAGGACGGCACCGTGGACGCCATGATGATGGCCTGGGGCGGCATATGCGCCGAGGACATGGTGGCCCTGAACCTGGAGGCCAGCCACAAGACCGTGGCCAACCTCCGCGCCCGGGGCGCCTTCACCCTGTCCGTGCCCGGCACGGATACCCTGGCGGCCAGCGATTTTATGGGCATCGCCTCCGCCAACGATACCCCGGACAAGTTCCAGCGCACCGGCCTTACCGCCGTGAAGAGCACCCGGGTGGACGCGCCCGTCATCCAGGAGTATCCCCTGACGCTGGAGTGCACCGTGGAGAAGTTCGAGGACGAGCCCTACGGCCTGCGGGTGCTGGGGCGCATAGTGAACGTGATGGCGGACGAGAAGGTGCTGGACGACCTGGGCCGCATCGACGCGGCGAAGCTGAACGCCTTCTGCTTCGACCAGATGCGCAACGGCTACTACGCCGCCGACCAGAAGGTGGGCCAGGCCTGGAACTCCGGCGCCGGGCTTTTGAAGAAGTAAAGGAGGCCATCTCATGGAGAAGGTATACGAATTTCTGAAAGCCGCCGGGACCTACTACCTGGCCACCGTGGACGGGGACCAGCCCCGGGTGCGCCCCTTCGGCACCGTCCACATCTTCGAGGGAAAGCTCTATATCCAGACCGGCAAGAGCAAGGACGTGGCCCGTCAGCTGGCCGCCAACCCCAAGGCGGAGATATGCGCGTACAAGGACGGCACATGGCTCCGGGTGGCCGGGAAACTCATAGAGGACGACCGGGTGGAGGCCCGGAAGAGCATGCTGGACGCCTACCCCGACCTGCGGGCCATGTACGACGAGAACGACGGCAACACCGAAGTGCTGTATTTCCAGGACGCCGCCGCCACCTTCAGCTCCTTCACCGCACCATCAGAGACGGTCAGGTTCTGATTTTAGTATTTATGTAAACTATATTATGTTAATTATCGCCCCGGCCGACCCGGCCGGGGCGATATAATTTTTTATCCTTTTTCCGCCATGAGGCGCTTTAAAATCTCCGCGTCCGCGGGGCAGAAGTCGTACTTCGGTATCTCCTCCGGCCGTATCCAGGCCATGGCGCTGTGCTCCAAAAGCTTCGGCTCCCCTTCGGCGATGGAGGCGTTGAAGAGCGTCAGCCGGACGGTGAGGTCCGGGTACTCATGGACCAGCTCCATGTATACGTCCCCCACGTCCACCGTAATATCCAGCTCCTCCCGGCACTCCCGGACGAGGGCCTGCTCCTTCGTCTCCCCCGGCTCCACCTTCCCGCCCACGAACTCCCAGAGGAGCCCCCGGGCCTTATGGGCCGGCCGCCGGCAGATGAGGAACCTATCCCCCTGCCATATGAGCGCCGCCGCCACGTCTGTCATAGGTATACCTCCGCTTTCGCCGCGTCACATGAACAGCGTGTTGAACGGGACCACATCGCTGTAGTTCTCGTCGCCGCCGGCCAGGATGTCGATGGTATAGATGACGTCAAAGCTGTTCAGCATGCCCTCATACTCGCTCCGGCTCACCGGTCCGCCGTCGATCACATACTGGCCGTTGTCCTCGTCGCCGTAGACGCCAGTGCGGTTCATGGAGATCATTTCGTCGCCCAGGGCGGCCTCGCCCTCCTTGAGGGAGATGATGTTGGCGAAGTCGTTGAAGCTGCTCCCGTCCGGCTGCCTGGTCTGGATGATCGCGTACAGTTTCCCGTCCTTTTGCGCCATGGACAGGGTCCCGCTGTTGCCGCCCACCTCATGGAACAGGACGCCGGAGCTGACGCATTTCGGGCCATTCCCGTCTATGAGCCAGACATTTTCCATCGCGTAGATGTCTATGCCGTCTTTGCAGAGGTAGACCATGAGCAGCTCCCATACGCCGTCGCCGTTCCGGTCGGACTGGCAGACCAGCGGCTGCTGATCAAAGTCCATATAGAAATTATCCCGGTCCATGGTGTCGCTCAGGACCCCAAGGATATCGTCCCAGGGGGGCTCGGCGTAAGACGCGGCGGCAGGCGCTCCGGTGTCCTCAGCGGCCGGCTGCGCCTCCTGCGCCTGGGCAGGCGCGGGCGTACCCACCCGCATGGAGAACAGCACGTCGCTGAAGGTGTCGTTCACCACGTCGGCGTACTCCGCCGTATATTTCTCGCTCACCTGCCAATAGTAGCCGTCGGCGAGGAACACCGCCGCTCTGTATGTGTACGTCTTGCCGTCATCCTCATATTCCACCTCCGCCATGCCATAGCTGTAGCGGCCCAGATCGAAATAGGAGTTCTGGGCGGCATAGTGCCCGCCGTAGTCATCTATGTACAGTCTGCCCACGCTCGCAAGGGCCTTCTCCATTCCGTCTCCGGCCTCCCAGGACATCCGGTAGATATGTATGTTCGCGTCGGTGAAAATGCCGTCCACCGGGTAGATGTCGGGGCCGTCGGACACAGACACCCCATCCTTGACGAAAAACGCCACCGGGACGTCCTTGTCCTCCCGCTCATAGAGGGTATAGCCCTCCATCTGGTAGGGGCCGGTGACGGTGAAGGTCTCGATCATGTGCTGCAGCTGCTGGCCGTAGAGGGCGGCGTTATCCGACTTCTCATTGATGACCGCCGTCACGCAGTAGCAGCCGAAGTCCCCCTGGCCGTCGAAGAGGTAGAGAGCCCCGGAGCTGTCGCCGCCGTTCATGGTGAACGCGCACACATAGCACTGTTTCCCCGAGACCTCGCCCCAGCCGGAGCCCAGCACCTCTATGTCCTCTGTGCCCAGCCAGTCGGTGAGCTGCTTTCCATCCAGCCGGATGAACCCGGCGAAGTCCTGGGCGTCATAGAGAAAGTGGCTGTTGTCCACGGTGGCGAAAACGTACTCCGCGTGGACCTGGAAATCCGTGGGGTCCTCAGCCGTCACCAGCATGATGTTCTCGTAGGGCTCCAGGACCTCATACGCCGCCGGCACCTCCATGGAGAATTTGACATGGTCGTTTTCATAGAGCACATAGCCCTCCGCGGCCGCCCCATCGTCCGGGGCGGTGAGTTCAATGCCCTCCGGCAGGAAGACGCTCCTGTCCCCTCCGTTTGCCGCACCGGCGGTCAGGGCCATAGCGATGAGCATCAGCGCCGCCAGCGCCAGTGCCGTCAGTCTCTTGCGCGTTTTCATTTTTCGGTCCCCTCCGTTTTTCTTGTGTTTGATTTAAGAATACCACGGACTTTTTTCCGCCGCAACCGATTTGACAGGCCTTTGGCAAAAAAAGTTCCCCCTCCGGGCACGCAAAAAGGCCGGGCATATGCCCGGCTTCTCTTTGCATCTACAGCGTTTTCACCGTCCGGCCCACGTGGATCTTGGGGGCCATGACGTAGGAATAGCCCTTGTCCTCGCAGTCCCGCCGGTCGATCATCCAAAGGAGCCGCTGGGCCACCAGGGCTCCCATCTCGAACCCCTGATGGACGGAGCAGGTGACCCCCTCCGCCTCCCAGTCGTCCCCGGAATAGTCGAAGCACACGATGGATATGTCCTCCGGCACCCGCCGGCCCATCCGCTCCAGCGCCTGGCGCACCAGCATGTAGATGAGATAGTTGCAGCAGACGACGGCGGTGCACCGGGGCAGGCCCTTCAAAAACCGCTCGATGGAGCGGATGAAGCTGTCGTCATGGGCCTCGTTGGACACGCACCACTTGATGTAGTCGTCCTGGAACTCCACGCCGTGGTTTTTCAGCGCCGCGCACATGCCCTGGAACTTCTCGATGCTCTGGTAGTTGTCGTAGACGAAGATACCGGCGATATGCCGGTGGCCGGCGGCGATCAAAAGCTCCATCAGCTCCCCGGCGCACTGGGTGTCGTTCACGATCACCCGGGGATAGCGCAGGTCCTTGTAGTAGTTGTTGTAGAACACCACGGGGATGCGCCGGCGGTAGAGGTCCTGGTAGCAGTCCAGGTTTGGGTTCAAAAGGCTGGCCTTCACCCCGTCCACGATGAAGCCGCTGAAATTCTGATGGGCCACGGTCTGAAGGCACCGGCGCTCGTTGGCGAACTTGTTGTCCGTCAAAAATACGCTCAGATCCACCTCCCCCGCGGGCAGGACGCTGCGCACGCCGTCGATGAGCCGGGCATTGGCGCTCTGGTCCTGGCCCTGGAGGATGAGCCCGATATGCCGGGGCGCGCCGCCGGTATTGAGCTCCCGGCTCAGGGCCAGGTCCTTGTTGAAATAGGTGCCGCTGCCCTTGATCTTATAGACCACGCCCTCCCGGGCCAGGCGGTCAAAGGCGGCCCGCACCGTCTCCCGGCTCACGGAGAGGCGGCGGCTCACGGCGTTCTCCGAGGGGACCCGCTGGCTTCCGGAGAACTTGTTCTCGTCGATATAGGCCAGCAGCCAGCGGTAGACTCTGTCCGTTTTTGACTCTAAAATGGCCACGCCCTCAGTCGGTGATGGCCGGGCGCACGCCCTCGGCCCGCTCTATCCAGTCCAGCAGCTTCTGCCGCAGCTCCGCCTTCACCCCGGCGTAAGCCGGGTCGGCCACCACATTGTCAAGCTGCCAAGGGTCCTTCTTCATATCGTAGAGGAAGTCGTCGGCGTACACATCCGCCGCGGCGGCCTCGCCGCCGTTGACCCCGGGGGCGTACACGGCGTAGAGCCATTCCGGCGTGCGCACGCACCGGCCCACCCGGCTTTCGGATATCTGGGCGAACACCTCGTTGGGCCGGGCGGGGTCTTTATGCTCCACCACGTCCAAAAGGTTCTCGCCGATCATCTTGTCGCCCACGTCCACCCCGGCAATGGCCAGGATGGTCTTGGGCAGGCTCTCGGTGCTCACCAGGTCCTGGATGGCGACGCCCCCCTTGTAGGGGCCGCCGGCGATGACCAGGGGCACGTGCAGGCACCCGTCGTGGCAGGAGCGCTTGTAGTCGTCGTAGCCGTTCAGGTGCTCGTCCCGGTTGCGGGTCATGAAGTGGCTGCCGTGGTCGGAGGCGAAAATGATGACGGTGTTGTCGTAGAGGCCCTCTTTCTTCAGCCTCTCGATGAGCCGGCCCAGGTTCTCGTCCAGGGCGGCGCACTGGCCCAGATAGTCGGGGTACTCCTCCGCCGCGTTGCCCTTCAATACCTCCAGGTCGTGGGGCAGGACGAAGTTTTTGAATCTCTCCTTCGACCCCTCCGGCCCCTCATAGTGCCGGTGGTCGTTCTGGTGGTGGGGCTCGATCTGGGAGACAGTCATGAAGAAGGGCTTTTTCCTATCGTAGGTATCGAAGAACTGCAGGGCCAGGTCGTTGATGCAGTCGGCCCGGTAGCCCTTGAACTCGATCTTGTTGTCGTTCTCGTCGAAGACGAAGCCGTCATAGCCGTGGGAGGTGAACTCCAGCACGTCGGCGGTGCGCCAGTAGCCGGTATAGCCGCCCCGCAGTTCCCTGGGGATGGCGGTTATGGTATGGTCGATGACCGGGGGCTTTTCCAGCTCCCCGTCGCTGGCCAGGTGCCACTTGCCGATGTAGGCGGTCTCATAGCCCGCCTCCTCTATGTATTGGCCCAGGGTCTTGACATTGGGCGGCAGCATGATGTTGTTGCGGAAGCACCCCGTCTCCGTGGGGTAGCGGCCGGTCTGGAACAGGGCCCGGCAGGGGCCGCACACCGGCTGGGGGGAGAAGGCGTTGTCGAACTTCACGCCCTCCGCGGCCAGCTTATCCAGGTTGGGAGTGATGTCCAAGGGCTGGCCGAAGCAGCCGCAGGTATCCCAGCGCTGCTGGTCGGTAAAGTAGAATACGATGTTGTATGCCATGTCATTCCTCCTTGGGTGGGGCGGCCTTGGCTTTTCTATCCTTGATCTTGCCCCGCAGGATGGTGCCCACGGCCAGCACGATGAGGCCGATGAATATCCAGCAGTAGACGCTGCTGACGAAGATCTTGGGGCTGCCGTTGGAGATGAGCAGCGCCCGGCGGAAGTTGGTCTCGGTCATCTTGCCCAGCACCAGGCCCAGCAGGATGGGCACCGGGGGCATGTCAAGCTTCCGCAGTATCCAGGCCAGCACGCAGAATACCAGGGCCACGCACACGTCGAAATAGTTCTTGTTCACCGAGTAGGCCCCGGCAAAGCAGAATATCACGATGATGGGGGTCAAAATCTCCTGGGGGATGGACACCACCTTCGCGAAAATGGGTGTCAGTATCTTGCCCTGCAGGAGCATGAAGATGTTGACCAATATGAGGCCCAGCATGATGGCGTACATGATGTCGCCCTGGGTGGTGAAGAGGGAGAGACCGGGGTTCAGGCCGTTGATCATCAGCGCCGAGAGCATGATGGCCACCGTGCCGTCCCCGGGGATGCCCAGGGTCAGCAGGGGGATGAGCGTGGCGCCGGTGACGGCGTTGTTGGCGGACTCCGCCGCCGCGACGCCCTCCACGGAGCCGTGGCCGAACTCCTCCGGGTGTTTGGACATGCTCTTGGCCTGGCTGTAGCTGAACCAGCTGGCCTCGGACGCGCCCGTGCCGGGGATGATGCCCACCAGCACGCCGATGAGGGAGCCCATGATCGTGGGCCGGGCCATGCGCTTATACTCCTCCTTCGTGATGGCGCCGTTGTCGTGCATCTTTTTGGTGTCCATGTGCAGCTCGCCCGGCTTCTGCTCCGCCCGGGAGACGATCTCCACCAGGGCGAACAGGCCGATGAGGCACACGGCCAGGTCCAGGCCCAGATACAGCCTATTGACGCCGAAGGTGAACCTATCGTAGCTGGTCATGGGGTCCGAGCCGATGCAGGAGATGAGAAGGCCCAGGCACGCGGCGATGATGCCCCGGACCATGCTCTTGCCGGACACGCCCGCGATGATGGTCAGGCCGAACACGCACACCATGAAGCACTCCGGCGTGCCCAGCTGGGCGGCCAGCTTCGCCACCTGGGGGCCCAGGAACAGCAGGGCCAGGGCGGAGAAAATGCCGCCGAAGGTGGAGGCATAGAGGGCTATCTTCAGCGCCGCCTTGGTGCGCCCCGCCTTGGACAGGGGGTGTCCGTCCAGCATGGTGGCGGCGGCGTGGGGCGTGCCCGGGGTGTTGATGAGGATGGCCGAGACGCTGCCTCCGTAGCCGCCGGCGCAGTAGATGCCCAGAAGGAACATCATGCCGGGGATGGCGGACATAGAGTAGGTCACGGGCAGGAACAATATGACGCACAGGATGACGGTCAGGCCGGGGATGGCGGCGAAGACCGCGCCGATGAACACGCCTATGTTGATCCACAGGATGTTCTGCAATGTAAATAACAGGCCGCTGGCCGGGATGATATGTTGCAGCATTTTCCGACCCCTCCTTTAAAAGCGCACGTTCAGCAAAAAGCGGAACGCGGCCCAGATGCCCACGGCCAGCCCCACGGTGATGACGTAATAGAGGGGCTTTTTGCACCGGAAATAGATAAGGAACGCCAGCGCGCAGAATACCGCGCCCACCACGAACAGGTCCGTCACCCGGCACAGCACGTAGGTGATGATGAGGATAGCGATGATGATGAGGGCCTTGAGCTCCACCAGCAGATTGATGGTCTTATACTCCAAGGGCTGCTTGCGGACGATCTTCACGATCTCCTTGATGACGAGCCCGGCGCAGCAGGCCATCATCAGCCACATCAGCAGTTCCGGGAAGGCCCGGCCGTTGACCACGTCCCGCTCGGACACGGCCACCTGGCTGGGCATGAGCAGCATCACCACCACGGCGAACAGGAAAAAGACAACGCCCACCGTCAGGTCCACGGGGATGCGTATCTCCTTCCCTTTCAGCTTTTCGCCCAGCTTATCCATTTTCCCCTTCACAGGAAATATTCCTCCCTTCCAGAAAAAAGAAGGGGGAATGGGCTTAGCCCATTCCCCCGATGATATCCGCTCAGGCGGGCTGAACGATGTCGATGTACTCGTTGACGATGTTGGTCACGTTCTCCACGTGGGCCTCCACGTCCTCCACGGTCATGGTGTCCACTTCCAGGAGCATGGTGTCGTGCAGCCACTCCACCACTTCCTCGTCGGCCAGGATGTCGTCATAGAGGGCCTTCAGGGCCGCGACGGTCGCCTCGTCGGTGCCGGCGCGGGCCATGATGAAGCAGCGGTTGCGGAAATAGGGATAGCCATACTGGCCCACGCCCTCGATGCCGGCGAAGGGGCCGTTCTCGATGGCGCCCTCATCGAACGCGCACACCACGGTCACGCCGCCCTGGTTGTAGGTCTCCAGGATCTGGGACTGGTGGGAGACGGCGAAATCGGTCTCGCCGCGGGACACGGCCTGAGCGGCCTCGGCAGCGGACTGATAGGGCACCAGCTTCAGCGCGTCGCCCGCGCCCATGGAGCCGAACAGGGCCGCGGCCAGGAAGGCCTCGGAGCCGGTGGCGCCGTTGGTGGCCACGGTGATCTCCTCAGCGTCGGCCACATAGGCCTGCAGGTCCTCGATGTTCTCGATCTCCAGCTTGGCGTCCGCGCTCAGCACGAACACGGAGGAATAGAGGTTCTCGACGAACACGAAATCCTCATAGCCGAACTGCAGCTTGGCCGGGTCCATGGTGGCCGTGATGGACAGAAGGCCCTCGCCCACGAAGACCAGGCTGGGGTCGTTGGCCTCGTTGTCCAGGACCCAGGTGTTGACGGTGGCGGCGTCGCCCTTGATGGCCTCGGCCACCAAGGTGATGTCCTTGGAATACTCGGTGCTCAGGGAGGCGGCCTTCTGGCTGACCAGAGAGGCGACGCCATCGGGAGCCCAGGGGCAGGTGACGGTCCAGGTGTCGGCGGCGAAGGCGGAGGTGGCGGTGGCGAAGCTCATCACCATGACCAGCGCCAGGACCAGGCACAGACGGCGGATACTCTTCTTCATGTTGTGTCTCCTTTTCAAATTTTTTGGGTAGGGTGTGAGTTACTTGTGGTTTCTTTGGTCACACTATACCATTTCCAGGAGACAACTTTCAATCAATTTTTGATGATTTTTCATAAAGTTGTACGGTCTTTGTGCATTTTTCAATAATCTGTATTGTAACGCGGGATGATTTTGTATATTTCACAATAAATGTCACATACAACTTTTTATTTACATAAAAAGACAGGGCCGGCAGACGCCGGCCCCGATTTCCAGGGATTATTTACCAGTTCAGTCCTCGCCTGTGAGGTGCACCACCGTGGGCTCATGGTCCATGGCGGGCAGCAGCTTTTCCGTCAGGTCCGCCGTGCGGAACTTCACGGAGCTGGTGTTCATGCAGGGGTGGCAGCCGAACCACTCCTCTTTGAGTACGTCCTCGTCGATGATGAGCCGCACCCGGTTTTCCGCGTCGTTCATCAGCCCCAGCACCGTGACGCTCCCGGGGGACACGCCCAGGTACCGCTCCATGTGCTCCCCGTCGGCAAAGCTGAGCCTGCTCACGCCCAGCTGGTGGGAAAGCTCCTTCGTCTTGAAGTGCTTGTCGCCGGGCATGATGAGCAGATAAAAATCCGTCTGCTGGCGGTTGCAGAGAAACAGGTTCTTGCAGATATGTACGTTCAGCACCGCGTCCACCTGGGCGCAGACCTCCATGGTGGTGGAGGGGGCGTCCGGGTGGTCCGTGCGGTAAAAGTCCACGCCCACTTTGTCCAGCAGGGCGTAGGCCCGCACCTCTCTGTCCAGTCGGCCGGTCATGTCCGCCGGGGACCCGTGGAAAAGCTCCATCTCTCTCCTCCCGCCTTATCCGATGTGTTCCTTTTTAAGGGTCACCCGGTCTATCTTGTCGTTGATGGTCATGGGAAGCCTGTCCAGATGCACATACCGGTTGGGCATCATGTAGCTGGGAAGCTTCACCGCGAGAGCCTTGGCCAGCTCCCCCGGCTCCGCCGGGCCCATGTACACGCACACGATCTCGTCCTTCTCCCCGTCGAAGAGGCAGCAGCCGTTGGACACGCCGGGGTCGGCTAAGAGCGCCGTCTCGATCTCCCCCAGCTCGATGCGGTAGCAGCCCTGGTGCTTGATCTGAAAGTCCTTCCGGCCCTGGAACATGATCTCCCCCCGCTCGTTATAGCGGGCCAGGTCCCCGGTGCGGTACATCCGCTCGTGGAAGAGGGTGTTGAGAGGGTTCTGCACAAAAGCCTTCTCCGTCTGGGCGGGGTTGTTGTAATAGCCCAGGGACAGGCACGTCCCCAGCACGCACAGCTCCCCGGTCTCGCCGGGCCCTGCCAGCTCATTTTCGTCGTTCAAAAGGATGATGCGGGAATTTTCGCAGGCCTTGCCGATGGGCAGGGGGTCGTCGTCGTCAAAGTCCCGGTCCACCACGTAATAGGCGCACACGTCGGTGATCTCCGTGGGGCCGTACATGTTGCAGTACGTAGCCCCCGGCACCGCCCGCCGCCACATGTTGAGCTGGCGGTTGGGCATGACCTCGCCGCAGAAGTAGACGCGCTTGAGCTGCGCGGGCGGGTCTATGTCCAATATGCCGGAGTTAGCGATGGATATGAGGGCCGAGGGCACGAAGAAGATGGTGTCTATCTCATGCTCCCGGAGAAACTGCATCATGCTCTTGGGGAAGGTGAAGCACTTCTTGGGGATGATCCAGGTGGTGCAGCCGTTTTTGAGGGTGGAATAGATGTCCAAGGTGGAGTTGTCGAACACGAAGGGTGCCTGGTTGCCGATGACGCAGCTCTCGTTCATATCCAGCGCGTCATGGAGCCAGTCGGCGTAGTCCACCATGGACCGGTGGCTGATGGTGACGCCTTTGGGCACGCCGGTGGAACCGCTGGTAAAGAGGACGTACAATAGGTCCGTGTCCGTATGGGCCGCCCGGATAGCAGCCAATTTTTCCTCGTCCGGCTCAGTCTTGATGGCCTCGGAAAAGAGGGCGCAGCCCGCCTGGCCCGCCACGGCCTGAGCCGCGTCGGCGTTCTTCTCGTCATAGAAAACGAACGCCGGGTGGAGGGTGTCGAAGATGAGCTTGATCCGCTCGGCGGGCATCTTGGTGTCCAGGGGCACATAGAAGCACCCGGCGCTCACCGCCGCGAAAAAGGCGGCGAGACACTCCGGCGTCTTCTCCATGAACACCGCCACAGGCCGGCGGGGGCCGATGCGCCCGGCGAGGTACGTCCCGCCCCGGCGGGCCATGTCCCGCAGCTGGGCGAAGGTCAGGGCGCTCTTGTCCCCGCCGAAGGCGATCTTGTCCGGCAGCCGGGCCGCGGAGGCGTCCAGATAGTCCAGTACGTTCGTTACCATATCTTATCCCTCACAAAAACAGTCTCACGAGATACGTGTTGTGCAAGATCTGCTGATTGAGCCAAGAGGTGCTGACGAACAGCGTCACCACGTCCAGCAGAAACACGAAGGCCCAGCCGGTCACCAGGCCCTCCCCGAAGCCCAGGGCCAGGCCCAGGAGCCGGTTGGTCATGGAGAGGATGGAGTCCCGCCTCTTCCCGGAGGCGAAGAGCCGGGCGAAGAAGCGGGCCACGATGAGGCAGCCTATCAGGATGAGCGCGCTCAGCACCATCTGCACCAGGCTCACCAGCACCGGCTGGAGCACCGTGGCGCATATGGCCCGGGCAAGGCCCGCCGCGTCCTGCCCCGCCATGTTCAGGATGGCGCCGGCGGTCTCGGGGGTGATGATCTGCCCGCCCAGCACGCCGCCCATGGAATTGAGGACATTCTGGATGGTCTGCATGGCCGCGGCCACGTTCCCCATGGCCGCCCCCGCTCCCGCGGGGATGGCCGCCGCCACCTTCGCCACCGTCCGGGGCTCCAGGACGGTATGGTATATCTTCTCGGCCCAGACGCCGGCGTACCGGGTCACCAGCACCGCCGCCGCCACCCAGCCCGCCAGGCGCAGTATCTCCGAGAGCAGGCCCTGCCGCCAGCCACGAAAGGCGATGAGCAGTATGATCGCCGCCAGGACCAGGTCATATACCGTTCTGGCCTCCACGGGCCCGCCCCCTCTCTCAAAGTGACATAATATCCTTGCTATTATAACCGCAAATGGCAATAAACGCAAGTATTGTGAAAGGGCAGGTATAGCGCGGCCTCGTCCGACAGGGCCCCTCCCGCTAAAGTTCGCTGCGCTCACCGAGCGCGTGCGGGGCACTGCCGGTTCTCACCGCGCGTCGGACTGGCAATAAAAAGCCTCCCCTGTGCAAGGGGAGGGGGACCGCACGAAGTGCGGTGGAGGGGTTGTAAACGTCCGTGACGTGACAATCCCTCAGTCAGCGCTTACGCGCTGCCAGCCCCCTTTGCACAAGGGGGCCATATAAGGAAGGACGGCCCCGAGGGGCCGCCCCACATATCATTTCGTGAACGTCAGGTCCAGGTCCACGCGGAATTCACTCAGACCCTCCTTCAGGGCATCGCCGCTGGTCCACGTGTCGCCCACCAGCTCCGGTTCCACCTCGACCCAGGCCTCCTCGTAGGGCACGGGCTCGCCATTTTCGTCCTGGTAGCCGGAGGCGTCGCCCACGGCGGTGATGTTCTCCACCGCGTCCGGGTCGATGAGCCGGTTGAAGACATAGCGGCTCACCCCCTCGCCGATGCAGGAGACGCGGAAATTCATGGTGCCGGACTCGGACAGCTTCACTCCATATTCGCTGCCGTCGGTCATATGGATGACGATGTCGCCGAAGACATAGTTATTGCCGTAGGGGTTCCCCTCCGGGGCCGTGATCTCCAGGCCCATGGGGGACACCTTGGCTATCCAGCCGTCCGCCGTCATCTTCACGGTCTCCGCCGGCTCCGCGAGCTTCACCGTGACCTTGTACTCGTCGGAGAAATCCCCCTTGTCCCCGAAGAAGAAGTACACGTCCAGCGTTTCCGGCAGCTCCGCTTTATCGAACAGGGCCATATAGGCCGCCACCGTCAGCTTCGTGTCCTCCCGGGCCACCAGGGCGCAGTCCACATCCAGCCCAAAGCTTTCCATGCTGCCCTCGCCCTCGGGGTAGGCCATGGGCGTGTCCCGCACGTAGCTCTCCCCGTCGCCGGCCGCCAGCCAGGGATCGCCGCCCAGGGAGAATGTGCCCTCTCCCTCGTCGGTCACCTGAAGGTCAGGGAAGCCCTTTTCGCTCTCGATGGTGTAGGTCATCACGCCCACGCCGTTGTCCGCCATAGTTACGTCCTCCACCGTACAGGTGTAGTCCCCCACGGTGAGGGACGCGCCGGAGCTGGCGACCTTGCCGTCCAGCACCCGCTGGGCCATCTCCTGGTCCACGGGCACCCGCTCCTGGCCGGCGGTATCATACTCCTTCACCACATTGCCCTCGTTATCCGTGAGCTCCACGTGTTGGGGCTCATAGCTCTTGAGGGCCCCGTCGCCGAACACCGTGTCGAAAAATCCCGTGTACTCCCCCACGGCGTAGGCCGTGACACTGAGCGCAATCACCAATATGGCCGCGATCAGCGCGCCCCGCATGGTATTGCGGCCCGTCTTTTTCATGTGCTTTACCGCTTTTTCCCTATCGATCATATCCAATACCTCCTCCAAGGTATCCGGGGAGGCGTGCAGGGGCTCCAGAGCCCTTCTTATGGATGTACGTTCATTCATCGTTTTCCGCCTCCGTCAGCATGTCTTTCAGTCTCTCCCTGGCCCGGGCAAGCCGCGTCCCCGCCGTGGGAGCGGGGATACCCAACAGCTTCGCCGTCTCGGCAATGGAATAGCCCTCATAGTAGTAGAGGACTATGACGGTCCGGTATTTGGCGTCCAGAGCCATGATGGCGTCATAGAGCGCCCGGTCCCGCTCGTCCTGAAATTCCAGCGCGTTTTCGTAAGCCGCCAGGTCCTCCCGCTTCCGCCAGGGGGAGCGCAGGACCTTTTTGCACTCGTTCACCGTCACCCGGATGAGCCAGGCCTTCACGTGCTCAGCACTGGCGAACCGCTTATCCGTCCGCCACAGGGCCAGCAGCACGTTCTGGACCACGTCGTCCGCCTCCTCCCGGCTGCGCAGATAGCTGAACGCCAGCCGGAAGACCATGTCCATATGCTTTTTTGCCAAGGATGTGAACTGCTCTTTTGTGAACATGTTCCGTTTCCTCTCGAAAAGCTTTTCACCCATAATATCCACGAAAGCCCCCGGATTTTTCATCCGGGGGCGGAAAATTTGAAAATCGTCAGAATACCAGCATGGCGAGGCCGGAGACGGCCATCATGACGTATATCGCCCTGCGGATGAAGTTCACGTCCACCCGCTTGAACACGTACAGGCCCAGGATATTGCCCAGCGCCAGGCCGCCCAGGGCCACGAGGAAGGCCCGCAGGACCGTGCCGTCGATGACGCCGGAATAAAACCGCACCGCCGTCACATAGAGGTTGGAGATGCTGAAAAAGGCCTGGATGGTGGCGAGGTACTCCTCCTTTGTCTCCGTGGTGGCGGAGAAATAGAGGCTGGCAGGGGGCCCGCCGGTGGCGAAGAGCCCGCTCATCACCCCGCCTATGCCCCCGGCGATGAGGCCGTTGCGGGTATTGGCCTTGAGCTTTATATGCTTCGCGGCAAAGATGAAGTAGGCGCTCAGCACGATCAAAAACGCCCCCAGCACCCGCTTCATGAGCTCGTTATCCATCCCCACCGCCACCCGCACGGCGATAAAGCTGGCCACGAGATAGGCGGCCATGGGCACGGCCAGGAGCTTCCAGCGGATATGCTTCCGGTAGCGGACGGCCAGGAACGTGGCCTGGACGAAGGTGGCCATGTTGATGACCGCCGCGGCATGGACGGCGGAGCCCATGGCGTAGGGCATGACGATCATGCCCATGACCCCGAAGCCGAAGCCGCATACCGTATTGAGCACGCATCCCACGGCGCTGGCCAGCAGCACGATGGCGTACATCATGGCGCTCCCCCCTTTTTTACTCTGTACGGTATAGCACATCCAAACCTGGAAAGCAAGGGCCGGGGCGGCATTTGTTGCTTTTCCGGGGCAAATGGTCCATAATGGGGAAAAACCGGAAGGGGGCGGACGTGTGCGGGATATGGTCAGAGGCGGTATCGCCAGGAGCCTTATCGCCTTCGCCGTCCCCCTGGTGCTGGGGAACCTCTTTCAGCTGGCCTACAACGCCGTGGACGGCATGGTGGTGGGCCGCTTCGCCGGGGACGGGGCGCTGGCCGCCGTGGGCACGGCGGACCCGGTGATGAACCTGCTCATATTGGGCGTGACGGGCCTCTGCATCGGCGCGGGGGTCCTCATGAGCAATTTCTTCGGCGCGGGGGACTGCGCCCAATTAAAAAAGGAGCTGGCCGCCATGCTGGCCCTGGGCATGGGCCTGGCCGCGCTCATTTTGATACTGGGCCTTGCCCTCTCCCGGCCCATATTCCTGCTCATGCAGGTGCCGGAAGAGGTCATGCCGGAGGCGCTTTTGTACATGCGCATCATCTTCCTGGGCATGCCCTTCACCTGCCTCTACAACATCTACGCCGCGGCCCTGCGGAGCATTGGGGATGCCAGGACGCCCACGGTGTTCCTCGCCGCCTCCTGCGTGATGAACGGGCTTTTGGACCTCCTGTTCGTGGCTGTGTTCCGCTGGGGCGTGGCGGGGGCCGCCGTGGCCACGGATATGGCCGCCCTGGCCTCCGCGCTGGCCTGTGTGACCTATACATACGAGAAGATAGACCTTCTCCAGCTGGGCCGGGCGGACCTGCGGCCCGACAAGTCCCTGGTGGGCCGGACGGTGCGCTATGGCGCGGCCACGGCCTTACAGCAGTGCAGCCAGCCGGTGGGCAAGCTCTTCATCCAGGGCATGGTCAACTCTCTCGGCGTCAGCACCATGGCCGCCTTCAACGCCGTGGGGAAGATCGAGGACTTCGCCCTGGTGCCGGAGCGGAGCCTCGCCAACGCCATGACCACCTTTACCGCCCAGAACGACGGCGCGGGGCGGAAGGACCGGGTCCGGCAGGGGCTCATCAAGGGGCTCATGCTGGAGCTTGCCTATTTCGTGTTCATATGCCTCGTCATCCTGTGGCTCCACCGGCCCATGCTGGGGCTCTTCTCCGGGGAGGCAGCCACGCTGGACGAGGGGTCGCGCTATTTTCGCGTCATGGCCTTTTTCTACTGGCTGCCCGCCCTCACCAACGGCATACAGGGTTTTTTCCGGGGCATGAAGCACATGAAGGTGACCCTCTTCCTCACCCTCACCCAGATATCCGTCCGGGTGCTGGTGACATGGCTGGTCATAGGCCGGCTCGGCATCACGGGCATCGCATACGCCTGCGCCGCCGGGTGGGTCGCCATGCTGATTGTGGCAGCCGTCTACTTCCGCCGGGCGGTGTATCCCGGGCTGCGGGAATGAGGCAAAAGCCCCGCAAAATGGCGGTTTGTTGACGGACAGGGCGTTTTGCGGTATAATTACTTCGATAAGCAATCTATCCCAGGAGGTCACCCATGGCTGAACGATATGTCCGGCGGCGCATGACCGACAGAAAGGACGGGCGGCGGCTGCGCACCATCTCCCCCCTGTTCCAGCTGTCCCCCTTCACCATGCTTAACGCCGCCGACGCCGCCAGCAGCTTCACCGACAGCGTGGACGCCGCCCCCATCGAGGCGTGGCTGAAGGAGAAGCGCCGGGCCGGCGACGAGAATATGGCGGTGCTGCACGTGGTGCTGGCCGCCTATGTGCGCATGCTCGCCCTGCGGCCGGCCATGAACCGGTTCGTGGCGGGCCGGTTCATCTACGCCCGGAACAATATCGACGTCATCCTCTCCCCCGGCGGCTCCGGCGGGGCGGATACCGGCAGTCTGGACTTCACCGTCCGCTTCCAGCCGGGGGATACCGTAGCGGATGTGTACCGGAAGATCGGCGCAAGGTCCGAGAACCTGAAGGCGGACCAGTCCGCCGACAAGCTGGAGCGGGTGGCCGCCACGCTGGTGAAGACGCCCCGGTTCATCCTGCGGGCCGCCATCGGCGTGCTGCGCTGGCTGGACAGCCACGGGTGGCTTCCCACCTCCCTCACCGACAAGAGCCCCTGGCACGGCTCCGCCTTCATCTCCGACGAGGGGGCCTTCCATCTGCCTCCGGTGCGCCGCAGCCTCAACGAGCTGGGCGCCCTGCCGGTGACCATCTCCCTGGGCCGGGTGCGGACGGGCCTGGAGCTGGACAAGACCGGCCAGGTCACGGAGCACAAGTACCTGGACTACGCCGTGACCTACGACTGCCGGGTGGCCGACAGCGCCTACATAGGCTCCGCCTTCCGCTACTTCCGCTACTTCCTCTCCAACCCCGACGCCCTGGAATTCCCGCCGGACAGGATAAATGAAGATTCGCTCTAAGCGGCGCCTCGCCCGACGGGCGGTGAGAACCGGCAGTGCCCCGCACGCGCTCGGTGAGCGAAGCGAACTTTAGCGGGAGGGGCCCTGTCGGGCTCAGCCGCCCTGGGACAGACTGGAATAGCGCGGACGGGCCCGACAGTATCCCGGCTCCCGCCGCCCGTCGGGCTGGCATATAAGCCGCCTCCCTCTTGCCGAGGGAGGCGGTTTTTTATTCCTTTGTCTCCTTAAAAAACGCTTCGGCATTGCTTGCCACCGCGTCCGCGGCCACCCGGGAGACGAGGTAATACTCCTCCCCGTTCACCGTGCACAGCCTATGGACGCTGTCATAGCCGCTGAACACCGCCGTTACCTCCGGGTATAGCTCATTGTCCTGCCGGAAGGTGATGCGGAAGAGCTCCTCCCGCCCCTCGGTGGCCCCCGTGCGGCTGTCCGCGGGCAGGGCCGCCGCCTGGTCCAGCCAGGAGGATACCTTCTCCGGGTCCAGGCTCCGGCCGCCCTCGGTATAGATGCTCTCCGGCTCCTCCCCCTCCTGGGCGGACATGGTCCTAGTCACATCGTATGCCGCCTCCGGCAGGGTCAGGGTCACGCCGGTGAGGGCGTCCCAGTTCAAAGCAAGCGGGTTCAAGGGCCGCATGGCCTCGGTGTCCGGGTAGAGGAACCCGTCCAGCACCGTGCCGGGTACTTTGTACACCAGCGCGGAACCGCCCAGGCGCACATATACGTCCCCGTCGTCATAGGCCCCGAACTGCACCGTCACGGCGGGGACATTTTCGCCGCAGTACAGCTCTGCCTCCGCCTGGGGCGCGTCCAGGCCGTAGTCTGCCTCGTCGGCCGCATCCCAGCTGACGCACTCCGTGAGGGCCAGGTCCGTGAGGGCCCCGGCAAAGGTCTGGACCTTGGCGGTATCCAAAGGATAGAGGGCTTGTCCCTCCCCGTCACGGAAAAACCAGGGGAACGCGTCGGTATACCATATGCTCTCGGGGTCCTCCTCCTTGGTCATAGAGTAGTCCCCCGCCTGGGAGTGGACGGAAAGGGCCGTCACGTCCTCCGGCTTTATGTCGATGCTCTCCAGGGCCAGCACGTCGTCCAGCCCTATCTGGAACCGGCCCGCCAGGGTGCCGTCCTCCAAGTACACCTTATCCTCCCCCTCCAGGCGCACGTACCACACGCCCGCGGGGTTGGAGTCGCCGATATAGTACGTCATCACCTTGTCCGCCGTGGCGGCCATGACGGCGAAGGCCGGGTCGGCCAGGCCGTACTGGTCAAAGTCCGTCACGTCCTCGATGACGCCCGCGGCGGAAGCGGAGGCCACCGCCTCCACAAGAGGCGCCACGGCGCCGCTGTCGATGGGGCAGGCCCCGTCCTCGGCGTTGACCCATATATCCCCGTCCTTCTTAAGGTTCACCGCGTCGCCGAAGTAGTTCCAGGACAGGGCGTTCACTTCCTCCGCCGGCCCCACCGCGAGAGACATGGGTTCCTCGTGGGCGTGCTCCGCCAGGGCCGTCTCCCGGCGGCCGGACAGGGTCTGGGCCAGGACCCAAGCCCCTATGAGCACCGCCAGCGCCGCCAGCAGCACCGCCAGACGCGCACCGCGCTTCATCAGCGCCGCCTCCTTCGTATGAATATGACCAGCCCCGCCGCCAGGAAGGCCACGGGCACCACGATGGTCAGGACCACCTTCACGGCCCCCGCCGCGCTGCCGTCAAAGGTGAGATAATCGGCGGTGAGCTGCTTGGGGTGGATGGAGATGCTGTCCTCCAGCCGGCACAGCCAGTCGGCCGCGTTCAGGAACAGGTCCCGGTTGGCCCCGGAGACCATGTCGCTGAAGTCCGATTCCATGAACCGGGTGGAGCCGAATACCACCAGCCGCGCGCCGGTGCGGCCATTTTCCGCCGCCGCCGCCAGCACGAAGGGCCCCTCCGGGTCGCCGTCGACCTTATCGTAGCTGGACAGGCCCTCCACGCTCAGCTTCACGAAGCTGCCCGCGGAGCTTTCAAGCAGCGGCGTCACCGTCAGCTCTGGGTCCGGGAGCGGGTCAGAGACGGTCATGGCCTGGCTGTCGGGCATGACGATGGAGTAGCTCTCCGCCCCGGTCAGGGGCGCGGTGATGTCGTGGTCCCGGATGGCGGGCAGCACCAGGTCCGTATAGCCGTAGCTATAGTACCGGCTGTCCCCCTCCATCACATAGCCGCCCACCAGCTCCAGGCCGAAGCTCCGGAGAAGGGCGGTGAAGTTGGGCAGTTCCTCCGCCGTGTAGGCGGTGGTCACGAGCAGCTGTCCGCCGTTTTCGGCGTACTCCGCTATGAGTGCCGCCTCCCGGTCGGTCAGGTCCCGCACCGGGCCGAAGATGGCCAGCAGCCCGCAGTCCGCGGGCACGGCCTTCTCGGTCAGCAGGTCCAGTTCCTTCGTCTCGATATTATTGAGAGCCACGGCGTCCAGCACGCTGTCGGACACCCCCGTCTCCCCGTGGCCGGTGAGATAGTACAGCACCGGCAGCTCCTCGCTGGTCACATAGCCCACGGCGGAGGTGATCTTCCCCTCCCCGGCGAACACGTCCAGGTACTCCGTGTCCATATAGGTCATGTAATAGGCGTAGGTATCGTAATCCGAGTAGGTCCACATGTCCCCGTAGGGGATGAACATGCTCCGCTCACCGCATACCACCAGCACGCTGTTGGCGGTGACCTCCTCGTCGGTATATTCCCCCGCGAAGCCGGGATAGCGCACCGGGTCCACCTTCGTCACCGTCACCCGGTCGAACTCCGCGTACTTTTGCAGCACCTGCTCCATGGTGGGGTTCTCATACCCCTCCTGGACCATCCAATAGATATCCACGTCCTTGTCCAGGGCCGCCAATATCTGCTCCGTGCCCTCGGTGAGGGAGTAAAGGCCGTTGCTGGTCATGTCCAGCTGGGTGGCGGAGGCGGGCAGGGCGTTCACCGCCAGGTTCACCACCACCGCCATGGCGATGACGATGGCCGCGGCGAACAGGCTGTAGGCCCCCGCCCGCCAGGCCCGGGTGCGGAAGGCCGCTCTGAGCTTCGCTCTCATGAGGCCCACCTCCTGCGCTCCATGACCTGCACGGTCAGGAAGAGAAACACCCCGGTCACCGACAGGAAATAGACGATGGCCCGCAGGTCGAATATATCATAGGTGAAGTTGTCGAATCTGTCGAAAACGGCAAGCTGCTCCACTACCTGGCCGAAAAGGCCGGAAAACCTGTCCGGCCAAAGGGCGTAGCATGCCCCCAGGCCCCCCTCCAGCACCAGGGAGAGGACCAGCGCGAACATCCCGTTTTTCGTCACCCGCCAGAAGAGAAGGCCCACGATGACCACGATCACGGTGAACGCAATAAGGGACACAAGCCCGGATGAGGAGATGAACCGGGCCAGGGGGGAGAGAAAGTGCAGCACCAGCATCACAAGAAAGCACGCTCCCGCCGCCAGGCCCACGTTCTCCATGAGGCTGGATATGAAAAGCCCGATGGCCGTGAGGGCCATGCCTAAAAAGAAGTATCCTATGAGGGCGCCATAGGCGCTCTTGAGGGCCACATGCCCCGCCGTGGCCGCGGCGTTCAGAGCCAGGGGATACAGAGCCATCACCGCGAGAGGCATAGCCATGACTGTCACCAGGGCCAGGTACTTTCCCACCACGATCTTCGTCATGCCCAGGGGGAGACTATACAGGAGCTGGTCCGTCTTTTGGTGCCGCTCCTCGGCGATGGAGCGCATGGTGAGAAGGGGAATGGTGATGAGGGCGATCCACTTCATGCTGTAGAGGACGCCGGTAAAATCCGGGGAGCCCTCCAGGTTGAAGGCCATCACGTAGATGCCCGCGAACAGAAGCATGATGGCCCCGTATACGTAGCCGGTCAGGCCGTTCAGCTGGCTGTCCAGCTCCCGCTCATAGACCGCGGTCATGCCTTACCCCCCTTTCCGCCCCGTTTTTGGGGCTTATCCTGCTGTGGTTCATCCTGAGCCAGGGCCAGGAACACGTCCTCCAGACTGGTCTGCTCCCGCTCCAGCCGCAGCACCGGGATGCGCCGGTCGCTGAGAGCGAAGCTCAGCTTTTCGTCCATATCCGCCCCGGCGTCCGTGGTCTCCACCACCGCCTCCGTCCGGCCGTCGGCCCCGGCCTCCGCCGTCACCTGCGTCACGCCGGGCAGATACTCCAGCGCCTGGCGCACCTCCGCGGGGGCGGCCTTGGCGGTGATCTTAAATATCACCTGGCCGGAGAGCTGCCGCTCCAGCTCCTCCGGGGTACCGCTGGCCACCAGGCGTCCCCGGTGGATCATCAGCACCCTGTCGCACACCGCCTGCACCTCGCTCAATATGTGGCTGGAGAGTATCACGGTGTGGTCTTTTCCCAGCCTGCGGATGAGCGCGCGTATCTCCACGATCTGCAGGGGGTCCAGTCCCACGGTGGGCTCGTCCAATATGACCACGGCGGGGTCCCCCAGGATGGCCTGGGCCACGCCCACCCGCTGGCGGAAACCCTTGGAGAGGTTCCGGATGAGCCGGTCCGCCACCTCCGTAACGCCGGTCACGGCCATGGCCCGGTCCAATTGTTCGTCCAGTTCCCGGGTGGGCACGCCCTTGGCCCGGGCCACGAAGGAGAGATATTCCCGGGGCGTCATGCCCATATACAGCGGCGGCTGCTCCGGCAGGTAGCCCACCTGCCGCCGGGCGGCGATGGGCTCGTCGAATATGTCGTGGCCGCCGATGGTGACCGTGCCCTCCGTGGCGGCCAGGCACCCGGCCAGGATGTTCATGGTGGTGCTCTTGCCCGCCCCGTTGGGGCCCAAAAAGCCGTAGACCACGCCCTTCTCCACGGTGAAGGTCAGGTCCTCCACCGCCGTATGGGCGCCGTATCGCTTTGTCAGGTGGCTCACTTCGATCATATCGCCGCCTCCTTTTGTTCCCGCCGGCTATTCTACCTCGTTCCGGCAGGCCGTTTGTGACAGAATGATGAAATTTTAAAGATTTTTTCCCGCCCGGAACTGGGTGGGGGTGCAGCCCTGGGTGCGCTTGAAGAGGGTGCTGAAGTACCGGGCGTCGGAAAAGCCCGACCGCCAGGCCGCCTGCTCCACGGTGAGGCCCCCGTCCCGCAGGAGGGTCCGGGCCAGCTCCATCCGCCGGGCGGTGACGTATTCCGTGAAGGTCACGCCCAGCTTCTTGCGGAAAAGGGCCGACAGGTGCCCCGGCGTCACCCCCGCATAAGCCGCCGCCCCGGCCAGGGACAGGTCCCTGTCCGCCCGGTGCTCCCGGACATAGGCCGCCGCCCGGCCCAAGGCGCCCTCGTATACCGCGCCCTTGGCCTCGTCCCGCAGGGCCAGCGCCGCCGCGAGCACACCCTCCATATACCTGGCCAGGCCCTTGGGGTCCTCCTCCCAGGGGGGCAGGCGCTTATGGAGTGCCTCCCGGGAAAGGTCCATGTCCAGCACCGCCCGGGCCGCGGCGGACCGGGCGCAGAGCATCAGGTAGTGCCGGTAGGGCTCAAACCCCAGGGCCACCTCCCGCCGGGCCAGGAATCGCTCCACAAAGGGACGCACCTGCTCCCGGCGGCCGGTCTTCAGGAAGGCCTCCATCCGCCCGCTCTCGTCCCCCGCCGGGTCCAAAAGCCCCAATGCCCCGTCATCCGCCGGAGGGGCGGGGGCCGTCTGTCCGGGCCGGAACACCCGTTCATCCGGACGCAGGCACCCCATGCCCCAGAGGCCCTCCGCCTGCCGCCGGCAGGCGGGCAGCGCCTCCAGCGAATCCACCGGGTCGCTGACGGCCATATGCCACCCCGCCGGGCCGCCGGCGGCATAGCCGCTTCGCACCGTGTCCACGCACCGGCGGATGAGGTCCGATATCTCATTCGCGGCGCCCAGGATGAGCACCACGCACCGGTCCGCCCCCCAGGGGATGGGGATATATTCGGAATATTTATAAAAGTATGCCAGAAGGCGGCTCCGCGTCTCCGCCGCCGGGTCGGCCAGGTACCCCGCCGCCTCCCGCGGGGCGGGGGGCAGGGTGAACACCGCGATGGCATAGCGCTCCGCCGCCAGGTCCAGGTCCAGCCGCCGGGCGGCGGCCAATGCCTCCTCCCCCGCGAGTACCCCGCCGGTCAGGTCCTCGAAAAACGCCCGCCGCACATAGGGCGCCAGCTCCGGCTCCCGCAGAAGGTCCTCTCTTGTCATAGCTTGAGCCCCCTCACCGGCTGCTGCCCCGCTCCACCAGCTCCCAGTCCAGGGACCGGCTGGTGCCGGGCTGGCCCTGGAGGATGTGCAGCAGCTCCTCCGCCGCCACCTGGCCCATGCGGCTGTGGCGATGCCAGAGGGAGGTGATGTGCACGGGGCCGATCTGGCTGTAGTAGCTGTTGTCGAAGCTGACCACCGCCACGTCCTCCGGCACCCGCTTTCCCATGGCCAGCAGCTCCCGGATGAGGTGGAAGGCCACCTCGTCGTTATAGCATATCACCGCCGTCACGTCCTCCAGCCGCTCGGTGAGGAACCGGCGCAGCAGCATGCCCCGCTGCTCCACCATCTCCTGCCGGTCCTGGGTGTCGTACCAGCAAAAGCGCCTGTCGGAGAGGGGCAGGCCCTGGTCCCGGATGGCGGAGACGGAGCCATGATAGCGCTGGGGGCCCTGGACATCGTCGGACTTGAATATGCCGCCGATGCGCCGGTGGCCTTTATCTATAAGGTATTGGGCCAGCTTGTAGCCGCCGCCGTAGTTGTCGTCGGACACGCAGGGGATGCCGGGCAGCTCCGCGTAGGCCCCGTGGAGGAACACCATGGGCACCCCCGCCTGCCGCAGCCGGCGGTACAGGTCCGAGTTGGGGTTGGGCAGAGCCGTCTTGGACCCCTCCACCAGTATGCCCCCCACCGGCCGCTCCAAAAGCCCCTGCAATATCTCCCGCTCCCGGCTGACCTGGTTCTCCGTGGCGAACACCAGCGTGGAATAGCCCTGGCCGGTGAAGACGCTCTGGGCGTCATGAAGGACGGTGGGAAAGATGTAGTCGTCCAAAAAGGAGGACACCACCGCCACCTGCCGGGACCCGCCGCCCATGTTGCCGGTGGTGTAGGTGCCGCTGCCCTGGCGGGACTGGACCACGCCCTCCTCCGCCAGCACCTGCAGGGCCTTCCGTACCGTCTGGCGGCTGACGCCGAAGCGTGCTGTCAGCTCCGTCTCCGTGGGCAGCCGCCGCCCCGCCTTCCAGTCCTGCAGGCGCATCTCCTCCCGCAGCTGGTCGGCCAGCATCCTGTATTTCAGCGCCATATGTGCCCCATCCTCCCCCTGTTTTTGTGATTTTGCCCTGTTTGTGGACCCCGCAGAGGTCCGAACATGGCAAAATGCCAAAAGCCTTTTCCAATTTCTGGAATTCCTTCGTCTGAAAATCGCACACATATTTTACCATAAAATCGTAAAATTGCAAACATAATTCAAATGCAACCAACCCACATTTCACAAACTTGTATTGAAAAATACAAATCACATGCAAATTTGTATTATTAATTGGTACGAATTTGGCGGAACCGACAAAAAACAGATTGACTTCCAATTGTTTTTTTGATTTAATACATATATCAAAGCTCGGCATTTCCGAGTCAATTTTAGGAAGGAGATACCCCCCATGAAGAAGATCCTCGCTATTGCTCTGGCGCTGGCCATGGTCCTGAGCCTGGGCGCCGTCGCCTTCGCCGCTGACGGCGATCTCATCAAGGTCGGCATCATCAACAACGACCCCAACGAGTCCGGCTACCGCACCGCCAACGACGCGGCCATGCGCGCCACCTTCACCGAAGAGAATGGCTATGAGGCCACTTTCTACAACAACAACGACGCTGCTCAGCAGATCGCTACTGCCCAGCAGATGATCCAGGACGAGGTGGACTTCCTCCTGCTCTCCCCCGGCTCCACCACCGGCTGGGACACCGTCCTGCAGGACGCCGCTGACGCCGGCACCCAGATCATCCTCTTCGACCGTATGCTGGAGGCCGATGAGAGCGCTTATGTCGCCGCCGTCGTGTCCGACATGGCCGCCGAGGGCGAGACCGCTGTCACCTGGCTGGAAGAGCAGGGTCTGGATGAGTACAACATCATCCACATCCAGGGCCACATGGGCTCCGACGCTCAGCTGGGCCGTACCGGCGCTCTGGACGAGAAGGTCGAGGCTGAGGACAACTGGAACTACGTGACCCAGCAGACCGCCGACTGGAACGAGGAGACCGCCCGCACCATCGTGCAGTCCGTCATCGACTCCGGCGAAGAGTTCAACGTCATCTACGCTGAGAACAACGGCATGGCCCGCGGCGCTGTTGCCGCTCTGGACGCCAACGGCATCACCCACGGCAAGGACGGCGACGTCATCGTCATCGGCTTCGACTCCGACAAGTGGGCCATGGAGTCCGTCCTGAACGGCGAGTGGAACTACATGGGCCTGTGCAACCCCATGCAGGCTGAGAAGGTCGACCAGATCATCAAGGACCTGATGGAGGGTGTTGAGCCCGAGGAGAAGATCATCTACTCCGACGAGCCGGGCTTCGACTGCGAGACCATCACCCAGGAGGACGTGGACACCTTCGGTACCTGATGGTGACAGTCCAATAAAACACTTCGCATAACAAGCACGCGGCGCGGCTACATGCCGCGCCGCGTGTGGATTTCTCAGAGGAATGGAGGTATGAACCATGCAGGAAGGCGCACTATTGGAAATGCGCGGCATCTGCAAATACTTTCCGGGCGTTCGCGCTCTGCAGGACGTGGACTTCACCCTGCGCGCCGGGGAGATACACGCCCTCATGGGCGAGAACGGCGCGGGCAAATCCACCCTTATCAAGTGCCTGACGGGCGTCTATCCCAAGGATGAGGGCGAGATCTATATGGCCGGCCACGACAAGGCCGTGACCATCCGCTCCCCCCAGGACGCCCAGAACATCGGTATCAGTACCGTTTACCAGGAGATCACCCTCTGCCCCAACCTGACGGTGGCGGAGAATATGTATATAGGCCGCACCAAGGACAGCTTCACCAACTGGCGGAAGATGAACCAGGGCGCCGGCAAGATATTGAAGGACCTGGGCATCCCCGCGGCCCCCAACCAGCAGCTGTCCAACTGCTCCATCGCCGTGCAGCAGATGGTGGCTATCGCCCGGGCGGTGGACATGGACTGCAAGGTCCTCATCCTCGACGAGCCCACCTCCTCCCTGGATGAGCAGGAGGTGCAGAAGCTCTTCGGTCTCATGCGGGACCTGAAAGCAAAAGGCGTGGGCATCATCTTCGTCACCCACTTCCTGGAGCAGGTCTACGAGGTCTGCGACCGCATCACCGTCCTGCGGGACGGCCAGCTGGTGGGCGAGTATGTCATCGAAGACATGCCCCGTGTCCTTCTGGTCAGCAAGATGCTGGGCAAGGACCTGGACGACATGGCCGACATCAAGAGCGAGTCCGGCGCTACTGCCGACATGAGCGGCACGCCCGTTCTGGAGGCAAAGGACCTGAGCAGCAACGCGGGCATCAAGCCCTTCGACTTCTCCATCCACAAGGGCGAGGTCAACGGCTTCACCGGTCTTCTGGGCTCCGGCCGCAGCGAGTGCGTCCGGGCCATCTTCGGCGCCGACCGCGTCACCGGCGGCACTGTGAAGATGGACGGGAAGGACGTAAAGATCCACAAGCCCCTGGACGCCATGAAGAGCGGCATCGGGTATCTGCCCGAGGACCGCAAGGGCGACGGCATCGTGGGCGACCTGTCCGTGCGGGAGAACATCATCCTGGCCCTGCAGGTCATGAAGGGTTTCTTCCGGCCCTTCTCCCGGGCCCAGGCGGAGAAGTTCGCCGACGAGTACATAAAGAAGCTGGAGATCAAGACCGCCTCCTCCGACACCCCCATCAACTCTCTCTCCGGCGGCAACCAGCAGAAGTGCATCGTGGCCCGGTGGCTGCTCACCGACCCGAAATACCTCATCCTTGACGAGCCCACCCGCGGCATCGACATCGGCACCAAGATCGAGATACAGAAGCTGGTCCTGCAGCTGGCGGCGGAGGGCAAGAGCGTCACGTTCATCTCCTCTGAGATCGACGAGATGCTGCGCACCTGCTCCCGGCTCATCGTCATGCGCGACCGCAAGGCGGTGGGCGAGCTGTCCGGGGAGGACCTGACCCAGAGCAAGATCATGGCGACTATCGCAGGAGGTGATAAGCAGTGAAGGAAAAACGTTCCAATGAGAGCTTCTTCCGGCGGCTCACCCGCCATCAGCTGTTCATCCCTGTAGCCGCGCTGCTGGCGCTGGTGCTGTTCAACCTCATCGCCGACCCCTCCTTCTTCGCGATCAGCCTGAAGGAAAACAGCCTTGGCAACCCGGTCCTCAGCGGCAACATCATCTCCGTGCTGGACAACGCCTCCGAGCTGGTCCTGCTGGCCATCGGCATGACGCTGGTGACGGCGTCCTCCGGCGGACAGGACATCTCCGTGGGCGCCACGATGGCCATCGCCGGCAGCGTGATACTCCGGCTTGTCTGCGGCGGACAGGTCAGCGCCGACACCATGCAGGCGCCCCTGTTCCTGGCCGTGCTGGCGGGCATCGTCGTGACCATGGCCTTCGGCGCCTTCAACGGCGCACTGGTGGCCTACTTCAAGATCCAGCCCATGGTGGCGACGCTGATCATGTTCACCGCCGGCCGCTCCATCGCCGCCTGGATCAACAACAACCAGCTCCCCTTCATCAACGACGTGGCCTTCAAGTACGCGGGCACCTTCCTGCCCGGCATCCCGGTGCCCACGCCGGTGTTCATCACCCTGTTCATGATCCTGGTGTTCTGGCTGGTGCTGAAGTTCACCAACCTGGGCCTGTACACCCAGGCGGTGGGCATCAACGCCAACTCCTCCCGCCTCAACGGCCTGGACCCCAAGAAGATCAAGCTCCTCACCTACGTTATCCTGGGCGCGTGCGTGGCCATAGCCGGCTTTATCCGCGTCAGCCGCAGCGGCTCCATCAACTACTCCCGCATCGCGGAGAACATCGAGATGGACGCCATCCTGGCGGTGGCCCTGGGCGGCAACAGCCTGGGCGGCGGCAAATTCAACGTCTACGGCTCCATTCTGGGCGCCTATGTCATCCAGTTCCTCACCACGACGCTGTATAAGTACAATGTGCCCTCTACGGCCCTGCCGGCCTACAAGGCGGTGGTGGTCATCCTGCTGGTGGTGCTCAGCGCCCCCGTGGTACGGGAGAAACTGTCCCGCATGAAGAAGAGCTCCGCCAAGACCGCAAAGGAGGTGGCGTGATATGCCGAAAGATATAGCTGTGGATAAGCAGGGACGGCTGGCCGGCCGCCCCGGTATGAGCGATACCAACCTGCTGCTCACCATCACGGTCCTGGTGTTCTTTGTCATGTACATCGCCGCCGTGGTCTTCCTGAAGGGCGGCTTCTCCAAGCCCCAGAGCTTCCTCAACATCCTCAACAACAACGCCTCGCTCATCGTGCTGTCCTGCGGCATGAGCATCGTCATGATCACCGGCGGCATCGATATCAGCGTGGGCGCCGTCACGGGCCTGGTGTGCATGAGCTGCGCCGTCCACCTGGAACTGCAGGGCGGCAGCATCCTCACAGCGCTGCTGCTCGGTCTGGGCATCGGCCTGGCCTTCGGCATCGTCCAGGGCTTCCTGGTGGCCCATCTGGGCATCCAGCCCTTCATCGTGTCCCTGGCGGGCATGTTCTTCGCCAAGGGCATGACCACCATCGTCAGCAAGGAGCCGGTGCGCGTGACCGGCGAGAGTTTCCTGGCCCTCAAAAACATCCGCGTCACCGTGCCCGGTCTGGGCTCCAACAACAAGCTGGGCCAGTACGTGCCCGCCTACGTGGAGGTGGGCGTGATCATCGCGCTGGCGGTGGTCGTCATCCTGTTCTGCGTGCTGCGCTGGACGAAGCTGGGCCGCAGCTTCTACGCCGTAGGCGGCAACAACCAAAGCGCCAACATGCTGGGCATCAACGTGCGCCGGACAAAGTTCCTGGCCCATGTGCTGTGCGGTCTGCTGGCGGGCCTGGGCGGCATCCTCTACTTCCTGCACGTGGGCAGCGGCGACGTGGCCAACGGCGCGGGCGACGAGATGAACGCCATCGCCTCCTCCATCATCGGCGGCACGCTCCTCACCGGCGGCGTGGGCAACATCGTCGGCACGTTCTTCGGCGTGCTGAGCCTGAACACCATCAAGCGCATCGTCTCCACCATGGGCTTTGATGAGGCCTGGTGGTCCAACATCACCGTGGCAGCCATGATCTGCCTGTTCCTGGTCATCCAGAGCATCATCCTGATGCGCAAGAACAAGAAGTAAAGCAGATTAAAGTAAGGAGACGGCATGAACGACAACAAACTCTGTCTCGGCGTGGAGTTCGGCTCCACCCGTATCAAGGCCGTGACCATAGACGGGGCGTTCCGCCCCGTCTCCTCCGGCGACTACACCTGGGCAAGCTCCTATGAAAACGGCGTTTGGACCTACTCCCTGGACGAGGTCTGGGCGGGCCTTAAAAAGGCCCTTTCCGGCGTGCAGGACCGGGAGAGCATCGCCGCCATGGGCGTGTCCGCCATGATGCACGGCTACCTGGCCTTTGACGAGGATTGGAATCTGCTGGTGCCCTTCCGCACCTGGCAGAACACCATCACCGGCCCCGCCGCGGCGGAGCTTACAGCCCTGTTCGGTTTCAACATCCCCCAGCGGTGGAGCATCGCCCACCTCTATCAGGCCGTGCTGAACGGCGAGGAGCATGTGAGCCGCATCCGCCACATCACCACCCTGGCCGGGTATGTCCACTATATGCTCACCGGCGTGAACGCCGTGGGCGTGGGCGAGGCCAGCGGCATGTTCCCCATCGCCCCCGACGGCAAGGCCTATGACGCCGGGATGATGGCGAAGTTCGACGCCCTGGTGGCGCCCCGGGCCCTGCCCTGGAAGCTCTCCGACGTGCTGCCCGGGGTGATGCAGGCCGGCGAGAACGCGGGCTCTCTCACCGCATCCGGCGCCGCCCTGCTGGATGGTCTTCTGCCGGCGGGCATCCCCTTTGCGCCCCCTGAGGGCGACGCGGGCACGGGCATGACCGCCACCAACGCCGTGGCGCCCCGCACCGGCAACGTGTCCGCGGGCACCAGCATCTTCTCCATGGTGGTGCTGGAAAAGCCCCTGGCCCATGTGCACGAGGAGATCGACGTGGTGACCACCCCTACGGGCAAGCCCGTGGCCATGGTCCACTGCAACAACTGCACCAACGACACCAACGCCTGGGTGGGCGTTTTGAAGGAGACGGCGGAGCTCTTCGGCGCTCAGCCCGACACCGGCGCGCTCTACACCAAGCTCTATGAAAAGAGCATGGAGGGCGAGCCTGACTGCGGCGGGGTGCTGGTATGCAACTATCTCGCCGGCGAGGGCGTCACCCATATGGACGCGGGCCGGCCCCTGGTGGTCCGCACGCCGGACGCCAAGTTCACCCTGGCAAACTTCTTCCGGGCCCAGCTCTACGCCACCATGTCCACTCTGAAGATCGGCATGGACATTTTGGCCTCCGAGCACGTGGCCATCGATTCCCTCACCGGCCACGGCGGCCTCTTCAAGACCCCCGTGGTGGGCCAGAAATATATGGCCGCCGCCTGCAACGCCCCCGTGACCTGCATGGAGACCGCCGGCGAAGGCGGCCCCTACGGCATGGCCCTGCTGGCCGCCTACATGCTGAACGGCAGCGGGGAGAGCCTGGAGCAGTTCCTCTCCGCCCGCGTCTTCGCCGGCGCCAAGGGCGCCACCCTGGCCCCGGACAAGGCGGACGTGGACGGCTTCAACGCCTATATCGGGCGGTACAAGGCCTTGCTGGCCGTGGAGAAGACCGCCGTGGAAACACTGTAAGGAGCGCGTTTAGATGAGCAAGTATGAATTTTGGTTCGTGGTGGGCTCCCAGTTCCTCTACGGACCCGAGGTATTGGAGACCGTGGAGGCCCGGGCGAAGGAGATGGCCGCCGAGATGAGCAAAGCCCTCCCCTATCCCCTGGTCTACAAGGTCACCGCCAAGACCAACAAGGAGATCGCCGACGTGGCCAAGGAGGCCAACTATGACGACAGCTGCGCCGGCATCGTCGCCTGGTGCCACACCTTCTCCCCCAGCAAGATGTGGATCAACGGCCTGGCGGCCCTGCAGAAGCCCTACTGCCACTTCGCCACCCAGTACAACAAGGAGATCCCCAACGAGGAGATCGACATGGACTTCATGAACCTGAACCAGGCCGCCCACGGCGACCGGGA
>CANQRM010000015.1 GCA_947626265.1 uncultured Oscillospiraceae bacterium | reverse complement strand
ATCTACAAGGGCACCTACAAGGGCAAGTACTGCAAGCCCTGCGAGAGCTTCTGGACCGAGAGCCAGCTGGTGGACGGGAAGTGCCCCGACTGCGGCCGGGAGGTCATTGACGCCGAGGAGGAGGCATATTTCTTCCGCCTGTCCAAATACGCCGATAAGGTCCAGGACCTGCTGGAGAACACCGACTTCCTGGAGCCCCGGAGCCGGGTCAACGAGATGGTGAACAACTTCATAAAGCCCGGGCTGGAGGACCTGTGCGTTTCCCGCACCAGCTTCACCTGGGGCATCCCCGTGGACTTCGACCCGGGCCACGTAGTATACGTGTGGGTGGACGCGCTCAGTAACTACATCACCGCCCTGGGCTACATGAACGACGCCCACGACGATTACAACAAGTTCTGGCCCGCGGACGTGCACTTCGTGGGCAAGGAGATCGTCCGCTTCCACTCCATCATCTGGCCCGCCATGCTCATGAGCCTGGGCGAGCCCCTGCCGAAGAAGGTCTACGGCCACGGGTGGCTGCTGCTGGACGGCGGGAAGATGTCAAAGTCCAAGGGCAACGTGGTGGACCCCTATATCCTGGCGGAGAAGTTCGGGGTGGACGCCCTGCGGTTCTTCCTCCTGCGGACCTTCCCCTTCGGCTCCGACGGCAACTTCTCCAACGAGGCGCTGATCCAGACCATCAACGTGGACCTGGCCAACGACCTGGGCAATCTCGTCAGCCGCACCACCGCCATGGTGGGCAAGTACTTCGGCGGCGCCCTGCCCGCCGGGAGCGGGACATGGGCCCAGCCCATGGAGCCGGACAAGGAGCTCATTTCCATGGCGTCCGGCCTGCGGGACAGGTACGAGGCCGAGATGGAGGCCTTCCAGTTCCAGAACGCCCTGGAGGAGGTCTTCAAGGTCATCCAGCGGGCCAACAAGTATATCGACGAGAACGCCCCCTGGGCTCTGGCAAAGGACATGGACGCCAATGGCGGGCGCCTGGCCCACGTGATGTATAATCTTCTTGAGGCCACCCGCATCTGCGGCGTGCTGCTGACCCCCTTCATGCCCGGGACCATGGGAAAGCTCTTTGATCAGATCGGCGCGCCGGAGGCCGCCCGGACATGGGAAAGCGCCGCAAAGTGGGGCGCTCTGCCCGAGACGGTATCCCCCCAGAAGGGCGAGAACCTCTTCCCCCGCATCGACCTGGACGCGGCGGTGAAGGAGCTGGAGGCCGCGGCGGAGGAGGCCAAAAGAGCCGCTCTGCCGCCCATCGAGCTGGAGCCCCAGGCCACAGACTACGTGGACTTTGACACCTTCTGCAAGTCCGATTTCCGGGCGGTGAAGGTGAAGGCCTGCGAGCATGTGAAGAAGTCCGAGAAGCTCCTGCGCTTCACCCTGGACGACGGCACCGGCACCGACCGGCAGATCCTCTCCGGCATCGCCAAGTGGTATGAGCCGGAAGCCCTGGTGGGCAAGACTTTGGTGGCCATCGTGAACCTGCCGCCCCGGAAGATGATGGGCCTTGACTCCAACGGCATGCTCATCTCCGCGGTGCACAGGGAGAAGGGCGAGGAGAAGCTCAATCTGCTCATCGTCTCCGACGAGATACCGGCAGGAGCCAAAATGTGCTGACGTCGGAGCACGCAGGCCAGGTCTCCCTTCGCCGCAAGCGGCAAAGCTCGAGTGGCCCGCGGCTCCTCCTTTTCCCCATGAAACCCGCTTCGCTGGGCTTTCATGGGGGCCCCGTTTTGCCGATCCGACGCCCGGCGGGAGCCGGCAGTGTCACGGTCTCACGGCTCGTGAGCGCAGCGTAACAAGTGAGCCGGGATACTGTCGGGCACGCCGGGCTATACCGGTCTGTCCCAGGGCGGCCCCGCCCGTCAAACAGGAAGCCGCGTCCGAAAGGATGCGGCTTCCATATTATTTCCAGAAATTACACTTGCAATTGCGCCGGGGGGGGGGTATATAATATAATAGTTAACATAGAATCATACGCTTTGTTTTCAAAATACTTATGTTTTACAGACGCACCGAGGAAAAAGGAGGTACGCCACACATGAGAAAACGTGCAATATCTCTGTTTCTGGCCATGCTGATGGCCCTGAGCGCCGCCGTCCCGGCCATGGCCGCGGAGGATACGTTCACCGTGCCCATGGAGGAGGCCGCGGAGGCCGCCGCGCCCATGGCGCCGGAAACGCTCCCGGCGGAGCCGGCCCCGGAGACCGCCCCGGACCCGGTCCCGGCAGAACCGGAGCAGGCGGAAGAGCCCATGCCTGTGGACGTGCCCGCGCCTGTGGAAGCGGAGGACGAGCCGGCGCCCGTGGATGTGGGCGCGCCGGGGCCGGGCAAGCTGTCCGTCTCGTTCCAGTATCATGCCGTGTCGTTCCCGCCTGATCCGTCGGTGGATAAGTTCAACGGTGACCAGCCCATCCTGTGGATATCCAGCAATACCTATGCCGATCCGCAGCAGTATACATACAAGGTGACCTATCCGGGGCAGGAGGAGCCTGAGTCGCTGAACACTCCCGGCGGGACCCGCCAGATCGCAGGTACGGCTACGAACATCCTTATATGGAATCTCGACGCGGAGAAAGTCACCGGGGGCATCTATACCGTCTCGGCCTATGCTGTGGGCGCGGATACTGCTCCCGCCACTGCTGCCGCCATCGGCCAGGTGGATGTGTACAGGGTCAACTTCCATGCGGGCCAGGGGCACTTTGATGAAAGCACGCTCCCGACGACCCCGGAAGGGGGCACGGATAAGAATAACCAGAATCTCGTCGTGAAGTACGGCAGACTGGACGATTATCTGACGTCGAGCCTGTTCAATGTCCCCGCCCCTATCGGCAACGAGGGCCAGTTCCTTGGCTGGTCGGCGGAGCAAGATCAGAAAGATTATACGCATATAGTGGACAAAGCGACGGTAAAAGACCTGGCCAAGTCGGGTGAAGACTATGTGTACGACGCCTATGCCGCCTATGGCGAGAAGGCGAGCTATGAGTACGAGCTGCGGTTCAACGGCGGGGAAAACCTCCTGAACAACGGCGAGGATGACCCCTTCAAGATGGAGGAACGACAGGAATACGGAGCCACGAAAAAGGTCGAGTTCACCCTCGTCAACACGGGCAACAGGACTCTGACGGACCTGGGCATACTCTCCGCCAGCTCCCGGCTCGAAGTGGATAAATCTCAAATAAGCGGTACGCTGGAGGCGCGTAGCAGCTGGAAGATCGGCGTAACGCCCAAAGCCGATCTGCCGGTGGGCCACTATAATGAGAGCATCACATTCCATTACGGCAGAAGATTCCAGACGGTCTGGCTCGCGTTCGATATCCAAAAGCGGAAGGTGGAGCTGACCGTTGAGGACAAGACGAAGAAATACGGCCAGGTGCTCTCCGCGGGGGACATCAAAATAACAAATGGCCTGCCAGAAGGCAAGACTTTGGCTGATATAGGCTGCTCACTGGACAGCACGGGCTTTTCCGCCAGGGCCAACGCAGGCGATAGTTATAGGATAAGCCTTGTGGGTTCCCCCGCGAATTATGAGGTGACGCTGGCTGGTGACCCGCAAGTTATGGTGGTGAAGGCGCCGGTGGTGATGAGCAGCATCCACGCGCTCACCATCAAGCCCGGCAAAGAACTGCCCCCGCTGGAGGGCACGTTCTATACCAAGGGTCACCCCAATGAAGAAGGCTGGGAGGTGACCGGCGATCTGGCGTGGGTGGAGCCGTCCAAAACGCTCAACACGTCGGAAGAGTGTGATTGGGTCTTCACGCCCAAGGACGGCAATCATACCGAGCTCCGGGGCCAGTACCAGGTGATCGTGTCCCCGCTGGAGCCCACCGAGATCAGCCTGACAAGCCAGGACAGCTTCGTGTATAACCGCCAGCCCTATGGCCTGTCGTTCACCACTGACCGGGCCGGTGAAAACAGGCAGATCACTGTCAAGTATAGAAAGCAGGGCTCGCTGGAGGATTGGTCTGAAGTGAAGCCCATGGCCGCCGGCGTCTATGACGTGACGGCGCATGTCGATAAGGACGACCTGTACGCGGAGGATGACTGGGAAGGCACCATGACCATCACGCAGAGAGAGCTGACGGCGAGCGTCGAAGTCTTTTCGACTGAATACCGGTACAACGGAGAATCGGTCATCTCCGCCAAGAGCATCAAGCTCGAAGGCGTGTGCGGGGAAGATGAAGTCGAAGTCACCGGCTCAGCCAGCGTGGACCCTCAGATAATAGGGACGCCTCAGTATGTGAGCTTCCAGCTGGAACTGGGAGGGGAGGATTCGGGCAACTACACGCTTAAGACCATAACAAACATGAAGCGGGTGACCATCCTGCCCAAGGTGATCGATGATCTCACCGTCACCGGCGGGAGCGGCCTGACGAAAGTATACGGTTATACAACGACCCTTTCGGAGCTCACGGCCGCGACCAAAGATATCCTGGAGACCGATAAGGACGCCGTGGAGTTCACCTTCTCCAGCCTGGGGACCGCCGTAACGGCGGATGTGAAGGACTACGATGTTTACGTCACGGTCAATGACAACAGGTATGCTTTCCCCGGCGATGTGAGGACTATGACAGTTCCCAACGTGAAGCTGGTGGTCAAAGCGGTGAAGCCTACAGTGACCGTGACTGCCGGCAACGGGAAAAAGGGCGGCCTGCTCAGCGCTGTGAATCTGATCGGCAGCTTCCATCATCCCGAGCACCCCGATATGCCGGCGACGGGAACGCTGGAGTGGGACGACACCATGGTAACGCTTCCCGATACGGATACATGCACCGCTGAGTGGAAGTTTTCGCCCGACGGCCCCAACTACGCCGGTGAGGTAAGGGGCGAGGTTGTCATCACCCTGGTGGACCGGGACGTCCTGCCCGTGACGGTGAAGCCCCAGACCGTGAAATACAACGGGGAACAACAGAAGTATGATACAACTGTAAACCTGGAGTGCACCGTAGGCCATATGCCGCCGGAGATCAAATACCGGCCGGAGGCAGAGCTGGCCAAGGGAGTGGCCACGGTGAGCCTGATGCCGGCCGCGGCCGGCCCGGACGACGGCAGCAGCCTTGACTGGAGCACGACGGCGCCGAAAAAGGCGGGCGTATATACCGTGTGTGTGCAGGTGCGGCCCAACGCGGAGAATATCTATGAATACGCGGAAGAGCATGTGCATACCACCATGACCATCCAGAAGGCGGAGCCGGACAAGACGAATACCGGGACGATCCCCAATATTCCCCTGGGTACCCTGCTGGAGAACATCACCCCGCCGCTGCCGAAGGGCGTGGATGGGCAGCCCCTGCCCGGCACTTACCTGTGGACCCAGCCGGGGGACACGCCGGTCACGCAGGACGGCGTCTCCTACGATTGGATATTCTCCCCTGTGGACACGGACAACTATATGACGATCAGAGGCAGCACGACGATAAACCTGCTGAAGGAGACACGCTTGGCCAAAGCCCAGGTATTCAACCTGCCCGGCGCGGAGGGCGACTACGCCCGCCTGGACCTGGAGGCCAGCGCCCTGACCGCCGGTGACGTGGTGACCTTCTACAGCGACAGCGCCTGCACCGATCCCGTGAGCGAGGCCCATACGGTCGCGGGCAGTTCCGGCACGGAGGTCGTTCTGCTGGAGGCCGGCGCCCTGGCCCAGACAGCCGGCACGATATATGCCCGCATCAGCGGCTTTGACGCCAAGCCGTCGCCGGCCAGCTATCCGGCGGAACCGGACTTCACCGTCAGGACCAGCGGTTCCACCGACCTGAAGGCCTATACGGAGGGCACGGTGCCCGTGACTGTGGAGGCCGACGCCGGCTATACGGCCAGGACAGCGAAATTCACCGGCGACGCCAGCCTGAAGGTGACGGAGGAGAGCGGCCTTGGCGCCAAGCTCCAGGGCGACATATATGTCACGGCGCAGACGGAGGCGCTTCTGACGGTGGAGGTGACGGTCGACCATCCCGACCAGGTGGGTCATCCCGGCGAGACCATCACACTGACGAGGACCGTGACCGTGACCGTGATACCCGGCCCGGTGCCCAAGCCGCCCTCCGGCGGTGGCGGCGGGATCGCGCCCAGCCCGCCCCCGACTCCCACGCCCACTCCGACTCCGACTCCCACGCCGGGCCCCGGCGGCGGGGAGGAGCCTCCCCCGGCTCCCGTGGACCCGCCCAAGACCAACAACGGCACGGGCTGGAGCTATGACTACGACACCGGCGAGTGGTACTTCTTCAAGAAGGAGGAGCTTGTTGCCAACTACTGGGTGGGCAAGATCGACGGTGCGTCCCAGTGGGATAAGAACTGGTACTATGTTGGCCCCGACGGCAGGATGCTGACGGGTATGCAGTACATCGACGACTTGCACGGCGGCTATGGCTGGTACTACCTGCAGCCCACCAATGACCACGGCGAGATCGGCAAGATGCTCACCGGCTGGCAGTGGGTCGGCGGCGACTACGGCGAGTGCTACTTCAGCAAAAAGAACGGCGAAGCCGGCAAGTGCACCTGGTCCGAGAAGCTGGGCGACTTTGACCCCGCGACGGGCCAATGGACCGGCGGCTGAAAAACAGAAACCACAGAAAAAACGCACATCTTCGCTTGAAGATGTGCGTTTTGTTTGCGCAGGGTTTACTTCTTTTCCTTTTTCTCCTGCTCCCGCTGGGCGCGGGCATTGGTGTTGATGCTGCCCCGGAACACCACGAACCGGTCGAACAGGAATTCCGTGACAAAGTTCAGGATCATGACCAGCGCCTGTACGAGATAATAGGGCCACCCCGCCGTGCCGGTGAGGAAGTCCACAAGCCAGGTGGACAGGGGCGTGAACACGCAGTAAAAGCCGAACACCTTCGCCATGGCGACGGGCACGTTGTTGGCGGATTTGAAGGTGAACTCCCGGTTCAGGGTGAAGTTCCATATCACCGACAGTACCAGTCCTATGAGGTAGTCCGCCCAGTCGGGCAGGGGCGTCAGCTCATGCAGCAGCGCCGACGCGCCCAGCTGGATGACGCCCGCGGAGATGGAGAACAGGGTGAACTTCACGGCCTGCAGGATGTTGTCCCGCTTCGAGAGCTTTGCCATGGCGCGCCTCCGGATACTTAAAAATTTATATGCATTATAGTCCCGGCGGTCTCAGTTGTCAATGGGGCGCTTTTTTGTGCGTCGTGACGATTGCAATCGGGCGGGCGGCGTGATAAAATATGGTTTTGCGTGTAAGCATACTGATATATAAGAGAGACGGAGCATTATGGAAGACTTGAGAAATATCGCCATCATCGCCCACGTGGACCACGGCAAGACCACCCTGGTGGACGCCATGCTGCGCCAGTCCGGCGCCTTCCGGGCCAATCAGCAGGTCCAGGAGCGGGTCATGGACTCCGGGGACCTGGAGCGGGAGCGGGGCATCACCATCCTGGCCAAGAACACCGCCATCCACTATAAGGACACGAAGATCAACATCGTGGACACCCCGGGCCACGCCGACTTCGGCGGCGAGGTGGAGCGCATACTGAAGATGGTGAACGGCGTGCTGCTGCTGGTGGACGCGGCCGAGGGGCCCATGCCCCAGACCCGGTTCGTGCTGGAGCACGCCCTGCAGCTGGGCCACAAGGTCATCGTGGTGGTGAACAAGATAGACCGGCCCGACCAGCGGGTCTACGAGGTGGTGGACGAGGTCCTGGAGCTTTTGATGGACTTAGGCTGCACCGACGAGCAGTTGGATTCTCCCATGCTCTTCGCCTCCGCCCGCATGGGCACCTGCTCCGTGAGCCCCGACCAGGCGGGCACGGACCTGACGCCTCTTTTCGAGGCCATCGTCAACTATATCCCCGCCCCCGAGCGGCGGGTGGATGAGCCCTTCCAGATGCTGGTCAGCTCCCTGGACTACAACGAGTACGTGGGCCGCATCGCCATCGGCCGCATCGAGCGGGGCAGGGTGACCCAGAACCAGGAGATCGTGGTCTGCGACTACCACAACGAGCGGCCCGTGCGCAAGGCCAAGGCCGTGAGCATGTATGAATATGAGCCCCTGGGCCGCCAGCCGGTGACCGAGGCCCTGGCCGGCAGCATCATTGCCATGTCCGGCATAGGCGACGTGACCATCGGCGACACCATATGCGCCCCCGAGGCGCCGGAGCCCCTGCCCTTCGTCAAAATATCCGCCCCCACCATCGAGATGACCTTCTCGGTGAACGACAGCCCCTACGCCGGCCGGGAGGGCCGCTGGGTCACCAGCCGCAACATCCGCCAGCGTCTGGAGCAGGAGACCTTGAAGGACGTATCCCTGCGGGTCACGGAGACCGACTCCACCGACGCTTTCAATGTTGCCGGCCGGGGCGAGATGCACCTTTCCATCCTCATCGAGACCATGCGCCGGGAGGGCTATGAGTTCCAGGTGAGCCCCGCCCGGGTGCTGTACCGGGAGATCGACGGGAAGAAGTGCGAGCCCATGGAGCGGGTGGTGCTGGACGTGCCCAGCGAGTGCGTGGGGCCGGTGATGGAAAAGCTGGGCCAGCGCAAGGGCGAGTTCGTGCAGATGAACCCGGTGGGCGACCGGATGAAGGTGGAATTTCTCGTGCCCACCCGGGGCCTCTTTGGCTACCGCAGCGAGTTTTTGACCGACACCCGGGGCGAGGGCATCATGGCCTCGGTGTTCGACTCCTACGCCCCCCTGAAGGGGGAGGTGAAGCGGCGCAATACCGGCTCCCTCATCGCCTTCGAGACCGGCGAGGCGGTGGCCTACGGTCTCTGGAACGCCCAGGACCGGGGCGCGCTGTTCATAAGCCCTGGCACGGCGGTGTACGCCGGCATGGTGGTGGGGGAGAGCCCCAAGAAGGAGGACATCGTGGTGAATGTGTGTAGGTCCAAGCACCTGACCAACACCCGGGCCTCCGGCTCCGACGAGGCCCTGCGCCTCATCCCGCCCAAGCAGATGAGCCTGGAGCAGTGCCTGGAGTTCATGGCGGACGACGAACTATTGGAGGTCACCCCGGAGCACCTGAGGCTTCGCAAGGCCATCCTGGACCACGAAAAACGGATGAAGAACCAGTTCCGGAAGTAAAAAATGCCCCATCTGCCAAATATTCTTTGACAAATGGGTAGCTATATGATATAGTCAAAAAGCTTGGAAACCCGCGCACTTGGTCCGGGGCATGGCCCCCCACTCAGACGCTGGGTCTAGTAAAACCGAAAGGAAGAGTGAATACTATGATCACCAAGGAACAGAAGACCGACATCATCGAGGCCAACAAGACCCATGAGGGCGACACCGGCTCCCCCGAGGTCCAGATCGCCATCCTCACCGAGCGCATCAATCAGCTCACCGAGCACCTGAAGGTGCACAAGAAGGACAACCACAGCCGTATGGGCCTGTTCAAGATGATCGGCAAGCGCCGCCGTCTGCTGGACTATGTGGCGAAGAACGACATCGAGCGCTACCGCGCCATCATCGCCAAGCTTGGCATCCGTAAGTAAGATTCTTACTTGCACTGAGGGTAATGAAGGTTTTTTGAGTGGGACAAGTTCATACTGTCCCACTCATTTTTTGCGAAAGTTTACCCGTCTTGACGGGTTTTCTGGATAGAATTTGGTATGGAATGAAAGGAATGTACAAATGATCATCAAACACAAAACGTTCGACAACCTGCACCGCTGGGAGATGGACTTCTGCGGCCGGCCCCTGAAGATGGAGGTGGGCCGCATGGCGGAACTGTGCAACGCCTCCGTGCTGGTGCAGTACGGCGAGACCACGGTCCTGGCCACCGTCACCGCCTCCGCCCGGCCCAAGGACGGCATCGACTACTTCCCTCTCGCCGTGGACTTCAACGAAAAGCTCTACGCCGTGGGCCGCATCCCCGGCTCCTTCCTGCGCCGTGAGGGCCGGCCGTCCCTGCCCGCGGTGCTGGCCAGCCGCCTTATTGACCGGCCCATGCGCCCCCTGTTCCCCTCCGACCTCCGCAACGACGTGGTCATCGCCTGCGAGGTCATGAATGTGGACAGGGACTGCTCTCCCGAGATCACCGCCATGATCGGCGCGGCCGCCGCCGTGTCCATTTCCGACATCCCCTTCAACGGCCCCATCGCCGGCATCGTGCTGGGCTGGGACGGGGAGAAGTACCTCTTCAACCCCACTCACGCCGAGAAGGCGACCAACCAGATGACCGTCACCGTGGCCGCCACCCACAAGAAGATCGTCATGATCGAGGCCGAGGCCAAGGAGATCCCCGACGACATCATGTACGAGGGCATCGTCCAGGCCCATGAGAAGCTGCAGCCCGTGCTGGATCTGATCGACCAGATGGTGGCCGAGGTGGGCAAGCCCAAGTTCGAGTACGAGCACGCCGCCTTCGACGACGAGCTGTTCGAGACCCTCGTCAACAACGAGTTCGAGGGCATGGAGCACTGCATGGACACCGACGACAAGAACGTCCGGGAGGCCCGCGTCAACGAGTGGGTCACCGCCATGCAGGAAAAGTACGGCGAAGAGCATCCCGACATGATGAACTACATGGACGAGATCCTCTACAAGCTGCAGAAGAAGGTCGTGAAGAAGTGGCTGCTGGCCGGCAAGCGCGTGGACGGCCGGGCCATGAATGAGATCCGCCCCCTGGGCAGCGAGATCGACGTCATCCCCGGGGTCCACGGCTCCGCCCTGTTCACCCGCGGCCAGACCCAGGTGCTCTCCATCACCACCCTCAACACCCTCTCCGCCGCCCAGAAACTGGACACCATCTGGGAAGAGGACGAGAAGCGGTTCATGCACCACTACAACATGCCCAGCTACTCCACCGGCGAGGCCCGCGCCAGCCGCTCCACCTCCCGCCGCGAGTAGGGCCACGGCGCCCTGGTGGAGAAGGCCCTGGAGGCCGTGATCCCGCCCGTGGAGGAGTTCCCCTACGCCATCCGCGTGGTCAGCGAGGTGCTCTCCTCCAACGGCTCCACCTCCCAGGGCTCCATCTGCGGCACCACCCTGAGCCTGATGGCCGCCGGCGTGCCCATCAAGGCCCCCGTGGCCGGCATCAGCTGCGGCCTCATCCAGGACGGCGACGACTTCACCACCTTCATCGACATCCAGGGCGTGGAGGACTTCCACGGCGAGATGGACTTCAAGGTGGCCGGCACCAAGCAGGGCATCACCGCCATCCAGATGGACCTGAAAAACGACGGCCTGAAGCATGAGATCGTGAAGAAGGCCTTCGAGATGACCCATGAGGCCCGGCTGCAGATCCTGGACGAGATCATGCTGCCCGTGATAAGCGAGCCCCGCCATGAGCTGGCCCCCACGGCCCCCAAGATGATCAAGATGACCATCGACCCGGACAAGATCCGCGAGGTCATCGGCTCCGGCGGCAAGGTCATCCAGAAGATCACCGCCGACACCGGCTGCAAGATCGACATCGAGGACGACGGCACCATCTATATCGCCTCCGAGGACATCGAGGCCTGCCGCGCCGCGAAGCGGATCATCGACAACATCGTCTTCGTGCCCGAGGTGGGCAAGCTCTACTGGGGCAAGTGCGTGCGCATCATCCCCATCGGCGCGTTCATCGAGCTGGTGCCCGGCAAGGACGGCATGGTCCACATCAAGGACCTGGAGTTCAAGCGCACCGAGAAGGTGGAGGACGTCATAAACGTGGGCGACTGGACCTGGGTCAAGGTCAGCGAGATCGACGACCGGGGCCGGGTCAACCTGAGCCGCAAGGACGCCATCCGGGAGCGGGAGCAGGCCGGCCTGCCCACCGACCGGGGCGACGAATAAGATAAAAAGAGGAGAAAATCGCTATGAATGTGGATATCAGCCTTCTGGTACTGGGCATACTGGACCTGGTGTTCGGCATCGCGGGCCTCTCCGGCAAGACCAAGATCCCTGTGAAATATTCGGGGAGGAGCTGGTCCCAGGCCTATGGCCGGGACATAGCCATCGGGGAGATCATTCTGGGCGTGTGCTGGATCGCCGCGACGCTGATCGTGGGGTTCGTGGAGATGAGCTCCACCGTCCGTATGGTCATCCTCATCGGCTCGCTGGTCCCTGGCCTGGTCTACACTTTCGTGGCCAGCAGAAAGTACAAGAAAATGCTGAACGACAACATTCAGTAAGACCGGATAAAGCAAAAACGCGGTGCGAGAGCACCGCGTTTTTGCTTATAGTGACTTCATTACACCCGCTCCCGCCGGGACCACTTCAGGATAGCGAAGGGGACGCACGCAAGGCCCAGCAGCACCGGGATGGTGATGGACATCCAGGGCAGCCATATGCCCTTGCCGAAGATGTGAAAGAAGTTCATGCGGAAGATGTCGGTGGGGCTGCCTACCATGGGGAGGAACTGGGAGGCGTCCTGGAGCCATATGGGCAGATAACTGATAAACAGCCCCGGCACATAGATGAACGCCAGGCTGAAGACCAGGCTCAGCACATTGCTCTTCACCAGCGCCGACATGAGCATGACGATGCCCGCATACCCGACGACGCCCAGGAAGGCGAAGGCCAGTTCATAGAGCTCCGCCTGGAGCATGTTCCAGGGGGCCACGGCGTGTATCTTTATCATCTGGATGGGCATGTCCCATCCGTCCGTCCCCAGGTAGATGAGCTGCAAAAGCACCGTCCCGCCCGCGATGAGCAGGTATAGCTCCACCGCGAAGGCAAAGCCGCTCAGGACCTTCACCCGGGCCAGCTTTTTCCAGCCGTATCTGGTGGTATGCAAAAGCGGCGCGGTACTGTTGTGCCACTCCCCGGAGAAGAGAAATCCCAGCACGATGGCGAGATACGGCGCCATTCTTGACAGCAGCGGCAGCGAGCCGGTCAGCATCTTCTCCCACCCCCGGGTCCACTCGTACCGCCAGGGGGTCTTTATCCGGCTGTCCATCTCCCGGAGGGTCTCCACGTCCTCGTCGGTGAGAAGGAGGTTCTGCTGATTCATGACGATGTTGACGTTCAGGTCGTCCGCCCGCCGCTGATAAAAGTCCGTCAGCTTCGTGGTGTCAACATAGCGGATCAGCGGCTGATACTTCTGATTTTCCGGGTCCTGCAGCTCTTCGTATAGCTTAAGAGCCGATGAGCCCACCGTCCAGTCATACATGGACGAGAGAGGCGAGTGCGGCTCTATGGTCTGGAAATCCTTCACCAGCTTCTGGAGCGTCTCGTCCGTCCAGTAGTCGCCGTATGTGTCCGACCGGGCCTTATAGGTCCGTATCATGGAATAGCCGTCAAGGTGGTTGCTGTACAGGTTGGTGGAGTCCTCCCCCTCGCTGCCGAAATAGGTCCACTGAAAGGAGATAAGGGTCGTATAAATAATGCAGTAGAAAAAGCACAGCGCCACGCATATCAGCACCCGGGGCGTCCGCCACAGCCGTTTGTGTTCCAAAGCGAAAAGTTCCATGTCACGCCTCCTTCGCGCCGAAGTGATAGAGATACGCGTCGTCCAGTATGGGCTCGCACGCGGTGGCTGCCGGGTCCGGCGCCTCCTCCGAGATGATGCGCAGCACCACGTCCTCTCCCTCATGGCGGTAGTTGGCCACGGTGAAGTCCTCCTGCCAGAGCCGGGCCTTCTCCCGGGGCACGGTGAGCTCCCATACCTTGCCCCGCACCTGTTGGGCCAGCTCCTGCACCGTGCCGTGGGCGATGAAGCGCCCCGCGTTCATGATGAATACCTGGTCCGCGATGGCCTCCACGTCGGAGACGATGTGGGTGGAGAGGATAACTATTTTATTTCCCGCGTACTCGCTCAATAGATTTCTCAGCCGCACCCGCTCCTTGGGGTCCAGGCCCGAGGTGGGCTCGTCCAGGATGAGCACCTGGGGGTCATTCAAGAGCGCCTGGGCGATGCCCACCCGCTGCTTCATGCCGCCGGAGAAGGTCTTGATCTTCTTGTCTGCCACGGCCTCCAGGTCCAGCATGTGGAGCAGCTTTTGCACCTTCTTTCCCGCCGCGTCCCGGGGGATGCCCTTCAGGGCGGCGATGTAGGACAAAAATTCTGCGGCGGTGTAGCTGGGGTAGTAGCCGAAGTCCTGGGGCAGGTAGCCCAGCACGTCCCGGTAGGCCTCCCCCATGGTCACCACGTCCTTCCCGTCCAGGCGGACCTCCCCGGAGGTGGGCTCCAATATGGCGCACAGCATCCGCATGAGGGTGGTCTTGCCCGCGCCGTTGGCTCCCAGAAGGCCGTAGACCCCGGGGGTCAGCGCGGCGCTGACGCAGTCCACGGCGATCTTGCGGCCAAAGTGCTTCGTCAGCCTATCGATCGACAATTCCATACATGTTGACCTCCTTGTTCGCATGGATGATGTATGCTATCTCCTTGGCCAGGAGACAGGAATAGATGAGCACCGCGAGAATCCATATCCCCAGGGCCGACGCCTCGTAGAGCCAGGGCAGGAGCATCCCGATGTACCGCCAGAAAAAGACGGACCCCAGGGCGATGGCCGCGCACAGCGGCGCGCCGCTCTTCCGGCTCCGGCGGAGAAGGGCCAGCATGGCGGTCATGCAGGTGAGGTAGGGCACCAGGCAGTAGATCACCATCCGGCCCAGGCTCTCCCAGGACCGCTGCAGATACATCTTGAGCGCTAAGAGCACCGTGAGGCACACCAGCGCGCCCCCGCCGGCCAGCACCAGCCTGGCCAGGGTGAGCAGGGCGCCGGAGGTGCGGGTGGCCGCCTCCACCTCGCTGACCCGGTAATGCTGCCCCTTGAAAAAGGCGGGCGTGACCGCGAAGATGAACAGGGGCATATACATGGGCAGTTCGTAGTGGCCCAGGGGCGAGGACAGGGCCGCGAGGCAGGCCGCGGCGAATACCGCCAGCTGGGAGAGCAGCAGGGGTATGCCCTCGAAGTGGAACACGTCGGATAAAAAGCCCCAGAAGCTCTGCCGCCGCTCCTCCGGGGCGGCCGCCTGCGCCTCCATGAGCTCCATGCACAGCCGGACGGTCTCCTCCTTCTGTCTGGGGCCGGGCTCCCCGTCCTGTGCCAGGAAATATTCCGTGAGGCGCTTTTTCAGCTCGCCGTTATTCATGACCCATCCTCTTTCGCATCGTTTTCAGCGCGTACAGAACCCGGCTCTGGGCCGTGCGCAGCTTGCAGCCCGTGGCCCTGGCGATGTCCTGATAGCTGAGGCCCATGCCGAACCGGAGAAATACCGCCTCCCGCTGCTCCGGGGGCAGGGACTGCAAAAGCCCGCGCAGCTCGTCCCGGTCGTCCATGCGCTCTATCTCGTCCCGCCCGTCCGGGAGGGCCTCCCCGTCCTCCAGGGAACAGAGGGATGCCTTTTTGCTCTCGTTGATGCAAAGGCGCCGGGCGATGAGGAACAGCCACGCCCGGAACCGCCCCTTCTCGCGATAGCCGGGCAGGGCGCGGAACAGCCGCAGGAACGTCTCCTGGGTCAGGTCCTCCGCTGTCTCCCGGTCGCCGCACCAATACCGGCAATAGCGGAAGACCGGGGCGTAGTACCGGTCTATCAGCTCCTCCCCGGCGAGGCGGTCGCCCTGGCGTATTCTCTTGATAAGCTCTTCATCGCTCATGGAAAGCTCGCTTTCTCTTTCTGCCCTATATAACCGTCGATGACCTCAAAATGATTTAAACCGCCCCAAAAAATTTTTCGAGCTAAAAAAGCGATGGCATGGCCCGCAGGCCATGCCATTGAAAAAACATATTATTTATTGAATGCTCCCGATCAGCGCCTCGGCGCACTTGAGGCCGTCCACGGCGGCGGACATGATGCCCCCAGCCCAGCCGGCCCCTTCCCCGCAGGGGTAGAGCCCCGCGAGGGCAGGGGACTGGAGCGTGTCCGTGCGCAGCATCCGCACGGGGCTGGAGGAGCGGGTCTCCGGGCCGGTGAGCACGGCCTCCGGGTCCGCGAAGCCCCGGAGCTTTCTATCGAACAGGGGCAGGGCCCCCGCGATGGTGTCCGTGATGACCGGGGGCAGGACCGTATGCAGGTCGCAGGCCGTCACGCCCGGCTCATAGGAGGGCTGCACCCGGCCGAACCGGGAGGGACCGCCATGGAGAAAGCTGCCCACGGCCTGGGCCGGGGCCCGATAGCCGCCCCCGGCGGCCTCATAGGCCCGCCGTTCCAGCTCCCGCTGCCATGTCATGCCCCCCAGCGCCCCGGGATAGGGGAAGTCCTCCGGGGCCAGAGCCGCCAGCAGGGCGGCGTTTGAGTTTACATAATTCCTCTTATAAGGGCTGGCCCCGTTGGTGCACACCATCCCCGGCTCGCTGGCGGCGGGGACCACTTCGCCCCCGGGGCACATGCAGAAGGTGTAGCACCGGCGGCCGTCCGGCAGCTCCGCCGCCAGGGCGTAGTCCGCCGGGGGCAGGGCGGGGTGGCCGGCGAAGGGGCCGTACTGGGCCCTGTCCGTGTCGGCCTGCAGGTGTTCGATGCGCACGCCCATGGCGAAGGGCTTGGGGGCCATGGGAACAAGTTTACATAAAACTTCAAAGGTATCCCTCGCGCTGTGGCCGCATGCCAGAATGAGCCGGGAGCAGGGGAGGGCGCCCGCATTGGTGACGGCGGCTGTGAGGCGGCCATTGGCCGTCTCCAGCGAATCCAAACGGGTGGAGAACCGCACCTCGCCCCCCAGGGATTCGATGCGCTTGCGGATGTTCGCGCACACGCCCGGCAGCAGGTCTGTGCCGATATGGGGCTTGGCGTCATATGTTATGTCAACTGGAGCCCCGGCCTCCGCCAGCCGTTCCAGCACCCAGGGGATGCGCCTGTCTTTGACCCCGGTATTGAGCTTGCCGTCAGAGAAGGCCCCGGCGCCGCCCTCGCCGAACTGGATGTTGCTCTCGGGGTCCAGCACGCCCTCCCGGCGAAGCCGCTCCACTTTGGCCGCCCGGGCGGCGGCGTCCTCGCCCCGCTCCAGCACGATGGGCCTAAGGCCCGCCATGGCCAGCGCCAGGGCCGCGAACATCCCCGCCGGGCCGAAACCCACCACGATGGGCCGGCCCTCCGACAGGGCCGCCGGGACAGGGGGTGCGTAATCGTTCACCGGGGCTGGGGAGGCGTCCCGGCACCTTGCCAGGGCGGTTGCCTCGTCCCGGGCGGTCACGTTCAGGGTGTACACAAAATGCACGTCCTGCTTCCGCCGGGCGTCTACCGCCCGCCGAACGATCTTCACGTCGGATACCTTCGTCTTCAACAGCCGTTCGGCCTTGTCCCGGAGCAACTCCTGGGGCTCGTCCAGGCCCAGGGCCACGTTCCGCAGCCGTATCATGGCGCGTCCTCCAAGAGGCCCCCGGCGGCCAGACCCGCCAGCCGCCCGCTGGACCAGGCCCATTGCAGGTTGTAGCCCCCGCAGTCCCCGTCCACGTCCAGCACCTCGCCGCAGGCGTAAAGCCCTGGCACCAGGCGGCTTTCCATGGTCTCGGGGTCGAAGCCGGAAGTCTCCACGCCCCCGGCGGTGACTTGGGCGTCGTCGAAGCCCAGCGTGCCCGTGAGGGGCAGCTCGTAGCGGCAGAGTGCCTCCACGATCTGTTCCAGCGCCCGGTCGGACAATGCCCACAGCCGGGCCTCCAGGGGGATGCCCGCCCGGCGGAGCGCCGCCCGAGCGATAGAATTATGTAAAGCACCACTCAGGATGTTTTCCGCTTTCTGGTCGGAAAAATCGTTCCTTTTGGCGGCGAGATATTTGATTATGTCAACTTCATCCATCTCCGGCAGCAGCCGCAGGCACAGGATGCACCCCGGCCCCGCCAGGGAGGCGGCCCGGGAGATGTCATAGGCCCCGGGGCCGCTGACGCCGTAGTCGGTGAACTGGACCTCACCCCGGGCGGCGGCCAGGATCGCCCCGTCCCGCTCCAGGGTGAGCCCCGCCTGGGTGCGCACGCCCTTCAGGGGCCGGGTCCAAGTGTTGTCGGTCTTGAGCTGGACCAGGGAGGGGTAGAGCTCCGTCCGCCGGTGGCCGAAGGATGCCAGCAGGTCATAGCCCAGGCTCACGCCGCCGAGGCGCGCCCCGGCGGCCCCGCCGCAGGCGATGATGAGCCTGTCCGCCGTGTATTCCTCCCCCAGCTGGCCGGTGAGGAGGAAGCGGCCGCCATGTTTTTCCGCCCGGACGATGGGCTCGGCGCAGACCGTTTTGCCGCCCCGGGCCTCCAGCGCCAGGCGCAGCACGTCCACCACACTCCCCGCGGTGTCGGAGAGGGGATAGACCCGCCCGGAGGGCTCCGTCGTGGTGACGAGCCCCAGGGAGGCGAACCAGCGCAGGGTGTACTCCGGCCCGAAGCGGTAGAGGGCCGGGCCCGCGAAATCCGGGTCAAGGCCGTGGTACTTGTCCAAAGACGCGCCCATATTGGTCAGGTTGCAGCGGCCGTTGCCGGTGGCCAGCAGCTTCCGGCCCACCCGGTTCTGCCGCTCAAAGACCGTGACGCGGTTGTCCAGGTTCTCCCGGGCGGCCAGCGCGGCGGCCAGCCCCGAGGCGCCCCCGCCGATGACGGCGATGTCCATGCGAATTCCTCCCAAAAAACTGTCCGACGGGCGGCGAGTTTCTGTGCTGGCCGCCCTATGCCAGTCCGACGCCCGGCGGGAGCCGCCAGTGTGCCGGATGCGGTTGGTGAGCAACGCGAACTTTAGCAGCAGGCATACTGTCGGGCCCGTCCGGGCAAAACCTGCATTGTACCAGGGCGGCCTCGCCCGTCGGTGCGTCCCATATGAAAAACGGACGAGGGGTTCACCTTCGTCCGTAATACCTGTCGATCTGACGCTGCTCGTCGTTGATGAGCCACCGGGTGGCGAACAGGAGCCTGTCGGAGTAATAGCCCACCCGCCGGCGGTGGAAAAACTGCTTGGGGTCGTTGAGGAAGTCGGATACCTTTTCGCCCCGGACCATGCGCTTTGCGTCCCGCAGAATGCGCTTTTCCGTGGATATCTGCCGTGCCATGGCGTCCGCCCCCTTTCCGCCGCTATGATACCATGGAGGCGGGCAAAAGTCAATGCTGCCCGGCCAAGGCTCATATCAGCCGCTCATAATCGCTGGGGCCGTAGAAGAAGCGGAGGACATAGACGGTCTTGCGCTCCTCGTCGACGCGGTACACCATGATGTAGTTCCGGATGCTGACGCGCCTGTAGCCGAGGGCCTGTAAGCGCAAGTTCTTACATTGGCTGTACATATACGGTGTGCGTGACAGGTCGTCATAGCACGCGGCTATCTTATCGGCCAGAGACGCGGCGGCCTGGGGATTGGCGAGAACGGTCGCAATATATCCGATGATCTCGTCCAGGTCCCCGCTGGCGGCGTCAGTGATCGTCACCTTATACATCGTACTTTTCCCGCAGGGCTTTCAGCGCTGTCCGGGCGTCCCTGACCTGGCCGTTTTGGATATCGTCCTCTGCCTGGGCCAGCTTTGTATAGACGTCCAGCATCAGCATCTTTTCCTCGTAGGCTTTCATGCTCATGATGACCATGTCGCCGTAGCCGTTCTTGGTGATATACACCGGGTCGTTGGATTCCTGGCACATTCTGGAGATGGAAGCGGTGTCTTTTAAGTCCTTGATGGGAATGATATGGGGCATGGCGATACCTCCTTTATGGCCTTATCGTACCACAATAAGGCCATAATATCAAGGACGGAAACATCAATGAGATGTTCCCGCCCTGTCAATTTGCAGGTAAAGCTTACAGCACGCCGAGGAGCACCAATATCAGCAGTACGCCGGTGGCCACCAGGGCCACGCCCAGGATGAGCGCGCCGGCATGGACCTTGCCGGTGCCGCCGGAAGAGGATTCCTCCACCAGGTGGGCCTTGCGCAGGGCGGTGACCACGGGCTTATAGAGCAGCAGTGTAAGCCCCGCGTTGATGGCGCCCTTTACAAGGTTGAAGGGCAGGAACAGCGTGGGCAGCATGCCGGCCACCACCTCCCGGGGCACGCCCTGATAGAGGGGGGTCACGATGTAGTTCCACAGGCACATCATGGCGGCCATCACCGCCACGCCGGCGGCCAGGCTGCCGATGGCGCCCTTCATGCTGTGGGCCTTCTTGTAGATGAGGGCCGCGGGCACGGCGAAGGAGCAGGTGCTCACCACGTTCATGAGAAACCCCACGGGGCCGGTGCTGGACACGGTGAGCATCTCCACGAAGCTGACGATGACGGAGATGATGACGGCGGTGAGGGGCCCGAAGATGAAGCCGCCGATGACCACGATCACGTCCTTGGGATCGTAGCTGAGGATGCCCTGCACGGCGGGGACTACCTGGCCGATGAGCATGGCCGCGTAGGCCACGGCGCAGAGCATGCCCACGGTGGCGGGCCGGCGGGCGCTGGCATGATGGGTGTTGACAGGGGTGTGGCTGTCCATGGAAGGATACCTCCTAGAAAAATATTGACGCCTGGAAGCCCGTGTGCCTTCCAGGTGTCAATATGGGGCCGCGTTCCATGGGCGCGGGCCGAGGCCCGCCGCCATTAGCAGCGCCGCTCAACACATCTTCTTCCATCCAGACTGTCACTGTCGGTCCCGGAGTTCCACCGGGTCAGCTTTCGCTCGCGGACTGTACCGCCGATCGGGAATTTCACCCTGCCCTGAAGACATCGTTGCTTTTCAGTTGTCGGCTATACTATAGCACTATCAGTCAGGCAATGCAATACCAAAAATCGTCACAGCGCGGCAACATCCGCCTTGAGGGCCTCCACTTCCTCCGGGAGGGTGGACCAGCTGACGCAAAAGCGCACGCAGTCGTGGTCCCCATCCACCGGGTGGTCCGGCTCGAAAACATATTTTTCCTCCAGGGCGGCGAGCTGCCGCTTGGTCAGAATGAAGAACTGCTGGTTGGTGGGGCTGTCCATGTAGGAGGGGATGCCCTTGGCCGTGAAGGCGGCCTTCAGGTCCATGGCCATCTCCACCGCCCGGCGGGTGATGTCGAAATAGAGCCCGTCGTGAAAGAGCGTATAAAATTGCAGGCCGAGAAGCCACCCTTTTGCCAGCATGGCGCCGTTCTGCTTGATGAAGCTGCGGAAGTTGGGTTTCAGCTCGGGATTCAAAATCACTATGGCCTCGCCGAAGAGGGCCCCGCACTTTGTCCCGCCGATGTAGAAGATGTCCGCCAGGCGGGCGATATCCTGAATGGTCACGTCCCCGCCCGCGGCGGCGAGGCCATACCCCAGCCGGGCCCCGTCGATGAAGAGATAGAGCCCGTACTCGTCGCACACGGCGCGGATGTCGGTAAGTTCCCGGAGGGAATAGACCGTGCCGTACTCGGTGGGGAAGGAGATGTAGACCATCTTGGGCTGGGTGATGTGCTCCTGGATGGGGCTGACGCGGTATTCCTCCGCCACAGCGGCGATCTGCGCGGCGGAGAGCTTCCCGTTCTCTGCCGGGAGGGTCAATATTTTGTGGCCGCCGTGCTCCACCGCGCCGGTCTCGTGGGCGTGGATGTGGCCGGTGACGGGGCTTATCACGGACTGATAGGCCCGCAGGCAGGCGGCGATGGCGGTGAAGTTGGCCTGGGTGCCGCCGATGACGAAATGCACGTCTGCGTCGGGGCGGCCCACGGTCTTTTGTATCTCCGCCGCGGCCTTCTCGCACCAGGGGTCGATGCCATAGCCGTTGTAGCTTGTGTCGTTGGTGTCGGCCAGGGCCTTCAATATGGCGGGGTGGGCGCCCCGGCTGTAGTCGTTGTTGAAACGGATCATGGCGTCTCCTTTTATCTCATGGTATCGACTGCCAGTATAGCACGTCCCGTCCCATCAGGCAATCGTGGTTTTTGCCAGTTGGCAGCCATAATCCCTGTGCGGTTTTACCGTTGCAATCGAAGAAAAATCTGATATACTATATCCTGTGATTTTATGTGACGACATACCCCGGAGGTAACGCGATGCGACACGGAAAGGCTCTGTGCCTGGCGCTGGCTATGCTATTTGCGGCGCTGTGCGCAGGGTGCGGCGGCGGCCAGCTCATGTCCGATCTGGACACCCTGTCCCATATAGACCTGGGCCAGGTGCTGGATGAGGCTTTGGACGCGGACCGCAGCGCGGCGCCGGCGCGGGCGCCCGCCCTACCCGAGACAGCGGAGGACGACGCCCGAAGCGCGTTCGCCGCGGACGGCGACGCCTATCGGGGAGAGGACGGCAGCGTCCTCACCGTCCGGGCAGACGGCACATGCGTCTACGCGGTGCCCGCGGGGCCCCTGGGCGGGGACGAGAACGGCCAGCTCATCTTTGAGGGCACGGTGGCGGACGGCGCTATAACCTTCACCCGCCTGAGCTACTTCGGTATGGACATCACGGCCCTGGCCCAGCAGGCGGGTTTGGACGCCGCCCACTGGGAGGCGGACGCCGCGGCACTGTACGGCCGGTAAAAAAGGACTTTACCCGGGTCAATATCTCCAGCGGCAACGGGATATAATAAAATGCAGAGGTGACACAGCCATGACGTACCACAGAGAATTCGCCGCGACGCCGGACATGCTCCGCAAAATGGACATGTACTGGCGAGCCGCGAACTACCTCGCCGCCGGGCAGCTGTATCTGCTCAGCGATCCCCTGTTGAAAAAGCCCCTGACGGAGGCCAACTTCAAGCACAAGATCGTGGGCCACTGGGGCACTGTTCCCGGACAGAACTTCATCTATACCCACCTGAACCGTGTCATCCGGGCCTATGACCTGAACATGATCTACCTGTCCGGCCCCGGCCACGGGGGCAACGGCATGGTGGCCCAGGACTGGCTGGACGGCAGCTACACCGAGGTGTACCCCAACATCACCCGGGACGAGGCGGGCATGGAGAAGCTGTTCAAGCAGTTCTCCTTCCCCGGCGGCATCCCCTCCCATGTGGCCCCGGAGACCCCGGGCTCCATCCATGAGGGCGGCGAGCTGGGCTACTCCCTGGCCCACGCCTTCGGCGCCGTCAGCGACAACCCCACCTTGATCGCGGCCTGCGTAGTGGGCGACGGCGAGGCCGAGACTGGCCCGCTGGCCACCTGCTGGCACCTCAATAAATTCTCCGACCCCCGTTCCGACGGCGTGGTTCTGCCCATCCTGCACCTGAACGGCTACAAGATCGCGAACCCCACCGTTCTCTCCCGCCTGCCCCACGACGAACTGAAGAAGTTCTTCGAGGGCTGCGGCTGGACCCCCATCTTCGTGGAGGGCGACGACCCCGCCAAGATGCACCCAGCCATGGCCAAGGCCCTGGACACCGCCATCCGCTCCATCCTGAACGCCCAGGAGCGGGCCCGCCGGGAGGACGACGGCTCCCGGGTGGCCTGGCCCATGATCGTGCTGCGCACGCCCAAGGGCTGGACCGGCCCCAAGGAGGTGGACGGCGCGAAGATCGAGGGCACCTTCCGGGCCCACCAGGTGCCCATCAGCGCCGACACCGAGGAGCACCGCCGCATGATCGAGCAGTGGCTGAAGAGCTACCACCCCGAGGAGCTGTTCGACGAAAACGGCGTGCCCGTGCAGGAGCTGCTGGACCTGCCCCCCAAGGGCAACGCCCGCATGGGCGCGAACCCCAACGCCAACGGCGGCCTGCTTCTGCAGGACCTGCGCATGCCCGACTTCCGGGACTACGGCATCGACCTGCCCGCCCCCGGCGCCGTGGAGGCGGAGGATATGCGCAAGCTGGGCGAGTTCGTCCGGGACATCTATAAGCTGAACGAAGAGCAGCGCAACTTCCGTGTCTTCGGACCGGACGAGACCATGTCCAACCGCCTGGGCCCCGTATTCGAGGTCACGGGCCGGGACTGGAACGGCGAGGTCTATCCCGACGACGAATTCCTGTCCCAGGACGGCCAGGTGATGGACTCCTTCCTCTCGGAGCACGTCTGCGAGGGCATGCTGGAGGGGTATCTTCTCACCGGCCGGCACGGCTTCTTCAACTCCTATGAGGCCTTCATCCGTATCGTGGACAGCATGGTCTCCCAGCACGCCAAGTGGCTGAAGGTCTGCAACCAGCTGCCCTGGCGGCAGAAGATCGCCTCCCTCAACTACGTGCTGGCCTCCAACGTCTGGCAGCAGGACCACAACGGCTTCACCCATCAGGACCCGGGCTTCCTGGACCACGTGGCCAACAAGAAGGCGGACGTGGTGCGGCTTTACCTGCCCCCCGATGCCAACTGCCTGCTGTCCGTCTTCGACCACTGCATCCGCAGCCGGAACTACGTGAACGTGGTGGTGGCCAGCAAGCACCCCCGTCCCCAGTGGCTGACCATGGAGCAGGCGGTGAAGCACTGCACCGAGGGTATCGGCATCTGGCAGTGGGCCTCCACCGATGCCTGGGCAGAGCCGGACATCATCATGGCCTGCTGCGGCGACACGCCCACCCTGGAGACTCTCGCGGCGGTGACCATCCTCCGCGATGCCTTCCCGGAGCTGAAGATACGGGTCATCAACGTGGTGGACCTGATGCGGCTGCAGTCCGATTCCCAGCATCCCCACGGCCTGCCCGATAGGGATTACGACATGCTGTTCACCGTGGATAAGCCCATCGTGTTCGCCTTCCACGGCTATCCCAGCCTGATCCACGAGTTCACCTACAAGCGCAAGAACAAGAACCTGCATGTGCGCGGCTATATCGAAGAGGGCACCATCACCACGCCCTTCGATATGCGTGTGCTCAACAACATTGACCGGTACCACCTGGTGCTCACCGCCCTGCAGAATCTGAGCTGTCTTGGCAACCGCAGCGCGGCCCTGGCCCAGCAGATGCGGGATAAGCTGGTGGAGCACAAGCAGTATATCGCCAAGTACGGCGTGGACCTGCCGGAGGTCGCGGATTGGAAATGGACCCCGGCAAAAGAGAGCAAGTAAAATAAGCCTCCCCTGTGCAAGGGGAGGTGCCGAGCGCCAGCGAGGCGGAGGGGTTGTTGTACTTGGGTAAACAATCCCCCAGTCAGCGCCTTTGGCGCTGCCAGCCCCCTTTCACAAGGGGGCCTCGATAAGGTGAGGGCGCGGGTCTCCCGCGCCCTTCTTGAAAGGAAGATCATTTTGGCATCATGGTTAGAGGTGTCCGTGCCGGCCCATGGGGACCCGGAGGGACTGTGCGAAAAGCTCGCCGGCATGGGGCTGGAGGGCTTCGTCATCGAGGACGAGCGGGACTTTCAGCAATTTCTGGAGAACAACACCCAGTACTGGGACTTCGTGGACGACGGCCTGGAGAAGGCCATGTCCGGGGCCAGCCGGGTGAAGTTCTGGCTGGCGGACACCGACGAGAGCCGGGCCATCGTGGCCCAGCTCTACGAAAAGGGCTTCCAGCCCGAGAGCCACCCCGTGGCGGACGAGGACTGGGAGAACAACTGGCGGGACTACTATAAGCCCGTGGAAACCGGGGAAAAGCTGGTCATCGTGCCCCAGTGGCACGACTATGACGGGGACCGCACCCCTGTGAAGCTGGACCCGGGGCTCCTCTTCGGCACCGGGGACCACCCTACCACCAAAATGTGCCTCACCGCCGTGGAGAAGTACGCCGGCCCCGGCAAAAAGGTGCTGGACATCGGCTGCGGCAGCGGCATCCTGGGCATCGCCGCGGCGGTGCTGGGGGCCGGGCCCATCACGGCGGCGGATGTGGACGAAAAGGCCCCGGACATCGTCCGGGACAACGCAAAATTGAACGGTGTGGAGGAGGCCTTCACCGTCCATGTGGGCGACGTGATCGCGTCGGCGAAACTGCGGGAGAAGCTGGGCGCCGGCTATGACCTGGTGCTGGCCAACATCGTGGCGGACGTGATCGTGCCCCTGGCGCCTTATGTGCCGGGGTTTCTGGCGAAGGACGGCGTGTTCGTCTGTTCCGGCGTCATCGAGGGCCGGGAGGGGGACGTGGCCGCCGCGGTCCGGGACGCGGGCATGGAGATCGTCGAGGAACTTCATCAAGAGGAATGGTATTGCTTCGTATGCAAAGTGAAATAAAAGATGTAGTATTCGATATGGGCCAGGTGCTCATCCGCTTCGACCGGGAGGAGATCATCGGCCGTCTGGGCTTAGGGCCGGAGGACGAAAAGACCCTCATGAGAGAGGTGTTTCTCTCCAAGGAGTGGGAGCTCATGGACTGGGGCGACATCACCGACGAGCAGGCGGCGGAGAGTATATGCGCGCGGCTCCCGGCGCGGCTCCATGAGCCGGTGCGGCGCATCGTCCTGCATTGGGACGAACCCATCGAGCCCATGCCGGGCATGGCGGAGCTGGTGGCGGAGCTGAAGGAGGCCGGGTACGGCGTCTACCTTCTCTCCACCGCCAGCCACCGGCAGCCCAAGTACTGGCCCCGGGTGCCCGGGGCGGAGCTCTTCGACGGGGGCGTCGTATCCGCCGGGATAGGGTACGTCAAGCCCGAGCGGCAGATGTACGAGACGCTTTTGGAGCGGTATGGCCTGAAGGCGGAGGAGTGCTTTTTCATCGACGACACGCCCCTCAACGTGGTGGGGGCCATGCGCTGCGGCATGGACGGCGCCATATTCCACGGCGACGTGGCGGAGCTCCGCCTACATATGCGCGAATCCGGTATCAAGGTCCGGGCGTAACGCCCGCCAATATAACACCGCCTCCCCGGCTGGGGAGGCGGTGTTATATTATGTCAACTCAATCCACTTCAAAGCGGAACATGCCGGCGGTGCCATCGGGGGTGTCGGGGGCGTACTGGACGGTGACGTCGTAGGTGCCCGGCATGAGGAACATGGCGGCCTTGGCCCGCAGGTCCTGACCGCCGCCAAAGACGGCGCGTACCTTGCCGTCCTTGTCCGTCACGGTGATGTCCACGTTGGCGTCGGTGTCCGCCTCGGCGTCCAGGGTGTAGAAGTCGGGCAGGTGCACATCGAAGGACCAGGTCCAGGGGCCCGCGGCCGGGTCATAGACATACTCGCTATAGGAGTCGGCATGGACGCGGAAGAAGCTGTACACCAGCCCCGCGGCCAGCAGGAGGAACACCAGGGAGAAGCACCAGCGCAGGCTCTTCCGGGGCCTGTCCGTATCCTGACGGCGGATGCGCCGGGCGCCCGTCAAAATAACGATGCCCAGCATAAGACAGGCCAGGGTGATGAGGATGCCGGTGACGGAGGGCTCGCGAAAGGCCATCCAGGCGTTGAGCACGGTCACCGCCAGCTCTATGGCGCCCAGGGTGGTCCCCAGGCGGCTCCAGCGGCCCGCCATATCCCGCACCGACTGCTCGTCGGTGTAGATCTCGTACTCCGCCGGGGGCAGGGCGGGGTCATATTTCTTGCGGAAGAAGTGCCAGCCGTTGAAGGTGTCGCTGACGAATTCCCAGCCCTGCTCGGCGAAGGTGTCCCGGTAGCGGACCGGATCGTCGATGCTCTGATTATAGTCCAGGGCGTAGCGGTAGCGGGCGTTCTCGTCCCGGTAGAACACACTGTGGAAGCAGCCGCCCTTTTCCAGCTGCCAGCCCTCCTCCGAGAACTTGTTCAGGTCCTCTGCCTCCCGCCGGTACTCCCAGGCGGGGTACATGACATAGCGATGCTTTTTATTCTTCATTATCCTCTCCTCCTATGATGTTCTCCGCCGCCGCGGCGAGGCTCCGCAGCCGGTCCGCCTCGGCCAGCAGCACCTCCCGGCCCTTGTCCGTCAGGGTGTAGAGCCGCCGCCGGTCCGTGTCCGGGGCAGGGCATTCCTCTATCCAGCCCTTTTTCATCATGCTGCCGGTGGCGCCATACATGGTGCCCGAGCCGATGTGCACCCGCCCCTCCGACAGGCGCAGGGCGTCCTGCATGATGCCATAGCCGTGGCTGGGGCCCCGGTACAGGCACAGCAGGATATAAAAATAGCTCTCGGTCAGGGGCTCCATAGGCTCACTGTCCTTATGTCGGCTTCCGATATGTCGAGTAACGACATATCATGGCCGTATCATAGCATGCCATGACCGCCCTGTCAATAGGGCGGCGGGGATTTTTTGCGCAGGCGTTGTCGCAGGTGGTCGTTTTGGCGGCGCAGGTGGTCGGAAAGTGAGGTTGAATTGCCGGGAGGGGCTATTATATAATCAAAATAAGTGTGCAGTAGTCCAAAAGTGGGGAGGCGAGAGCCGTGCGCGTGGCGGTATGTGAAGACGACCGGGAGGATATGGAGCTGATGTGCTCCCTGCTGTATGATTACGACCAGCTGAGCCGCTTTCAGATCTTCCGCTTCTCCTCCGGCGGGGAGCTGCTGGCCGCGGCGGCGGAGGAGAGCTTCGACCTGGCCCTCATGGACATCGAGATGAGCGAACTCAATGGCTTCGAGACGGCCCGGCAGCTGGCGGCCTCGGCGGAGCCGCCCCTCATCATCTTCGCCACCCGGACCATGGAATACACCATCCAGGGCTACGGCGTGGCCTTCCGCTATATCCCCAAGCCGGTGACCATGGAGAAGCTGGCCCCGGCCCTGGACGCGGCGGTGCGGGAGATATGGGCCAACCGGTTCACCTTCTCCGTGGAGGAGAAGTCCTACATCCTGCGCATGCAGGAGATATACTATATCGACGTGTACGACCACGTGACCACGGTACATACGGCCACGGAGGACTACTCCGTGCGGGCCACGCTGAAGGACATGCTGGCCCAGCTGCCCCAGGGCTATTTCGGCATGCCCCACCAGAGCTTCATCGTCAATCTCGCCCATGTGCGCACGGCCACGGCCCAGGAGGTCACCCTGACCAACGGGGCGGTCATCCCCGTGAGCCGGCGGCGGCAGATGGAGTTCATGGCCCAGCTTCAGTCATTTTTGGGGCGGTGAGGGATGAAGTACTTTGTGCTGACTGTCTGCGCGGTGGCGGAGGTCATATTCCTGACGCTCATCTCGGACGGGTTCTTCCTGCGGCGGACCGTGCCCCGCTGGCGCACGGCGGCCGTTTATATCCTCTTCAGCGCCGGCGCGGCTGCCTTGGCCATGTCCCCGAAGCTGGTGCTGGTCCGGGGGCTCTACTGGGCCTTGGGCGGCGGGGCGCTGGTGTGGGCAAACTATGACGCGAAGCCCCTGCAGGCCTTATTGGCCGCGGTGACGCTGGTCATCATCTCCGCCATATCCGCCACGGCGGTGACCATCCTTCTGTCCTTCACCGGCCCGGAGGACCGTGACGCGGTGATCCGGGGGGCCTGGTCCCTCTACGTGACCATATGCCGGCTTTCCGACCTTCTGTTCGTGGTGGCGGTGCGCCTGGCCGGGGACTACCTCACCGGCCGGCCCAGGACACGCATCTTCCTGCCGGCGTACCCAGGCCTCGCCATCGGCATTATGTTCGTGTGCCTCATCGCGTCGGAGATATCCGGCCGGGCGGAGATCATCGCCCTGGGGCTTTTATACACCTGCATCGTGGTCATCCTCTTCACCCTCCGGCTCCAGGACCAGGAGAACGAGCGCCGGGAGCTGGAACAGGCCAACGACCGCTACGCCACCCAGAAGGCCTACTATGAGCAGCTCCAGGCCCAGCAGGAGCAGATCAGGGCCCTGTGGCACGACCTGGACAAGTACCTGCACGCCGTGCAGGCCGAGACGGGTCAGAGCCCGTCCCTGGACCAGCTGCGGGACATGGCCGGGGCGGTCCGCCCGGTGGTGGACGTGGACAACCGGGTGGTGAGCATCATATTGAATGAGTATGTCCAGGCGGCGGAGGAGGCGGGCGCGCGCCTTACCCTGGACGTGCAGGTGCCCCCGGAGCTGTCCGTCACGGCGGCGGACCTCTATATCCTCATCGGCAACACCGTGGACAACGCTTTGGAGGCGGTGGCCGCCCTGCCGGAGGAGCGGCGGCGCATCAATCTCAAGCTCCGCATGCACAACGGCATGCTCTTTTACGAGATATCCAATCCCTACGACCCGGACCAGGGAAAGAAGGCCGGGTCTCTCCACGGCTACGGCCTTCGGAATGTCCGGGAGTGCGTCCGGCGCAGCCGGGGCAGCGTGCAGACCGTCCGGGAGAACGGGGTATATACCCTCTCCGTGCTCATGAACTGCGGCGAAAACTTACCGCTTACGTCGCCATAACTGCCATCTGCGGCAAAAATATTGCGTCCCCCCTGGGACTGTGTTATGTTATCTGCGAAATGGTTACAAAGACTACAAACAGGTAACAAACCAGTCAAAAGGGGGGACCTTTTTGTGTTTAAGAGGATTTTGAGCGCCCTACTGGCGCTGGGGCTGCTGCTGGGGACGGCGGCGACAGCCCTCGCGGACAGCGGCTCCATCCAGGATGAGCTGGACGGCCTGAACGCCCGGCGGGGGGAGATACAAAGCCGCATGGACGCCATCCAGGCGGAGATCGACAGCCTTGACCAGGAGAAGACCAACGCCCTGGAGAAGAAGCTCGTCCTGGATGAGAAGAACCAGACGGCCCGGGAGGAGCTGGACGTGCTCCAGGAGCAGATCGACATCGTGGACGGCATGCTGGCCTCCATCCAGGAGGACCTGGAAAAGGCCCGAACGAAGGAGGAATACCAGCGCAGGAAATGGCTGGGCCGGGTCCGGGCCATGGAGGAGACCTCGGAGGTTGGCTACTTAGATGTCCTCTTCGAGGCCGACAGCTTTTCGGACCTTCTGACCCGGCTGGACATGGTGGGCGGCGTCATGGAATATGACGAGGGCCTGGAGGAGGCCTACATCGCCGCCCGGTCCGACGCAGAGGCTCTGGAGGCCAGGGCCCAGGCTATGTACGCCCAAAACCAGGCCAGCCGTGAAGAATTGGAGCAGAAAAAAGCCCAGCTGGACGCGGACACGGTGGCGGCCTGTGAGCTCATCGCCGGGATGGAGAGCAACATCGACCAGTACACCGAGATCATGGCCCAGGAGGCGGAGACCAGGGCCGGGGTGGACGCGCTCATCATCGAGAAGGAGAAGGAGCTGAAGGCGGCCCGGGCCGCGGAGACCGCCGCCCAAAGCGGGACCGTGGCGACAGGCAGCGCCGACAGCGGGGCCTGGATGATGTGGCCCAGCTATACGAAGTACCTCACCAGCCCCTTCGGGCCCCGGAACCACCCCATCAGCGGCCAGTATAAAAACCACGACGGCGTGGACATCGGCGCGAGCTATGGCAGCGATATCTGGGCCGCGGCGGCGGGCACGGTCATCCTGGCCGGGCGGAACGGCGGCTACGGCAACTGCGTCATCGTCAACCACGGCAACGGCTATACCACCGTGTATGGCCACATGGACAGCATTGCCGTGAGCGCGGGCCAGAGCGTGTCCATGGGCCAGGTGCTGGGCTATGTGGGCTCCACCGGCAACTCCACGGGGCCGCACCTGCACTTCGAGATACGCTCCAGCGCCACGGCCTACCCCATCGACCCCCAGAGCTTTTTGTATCTGACGTAAAGGAAAGGAGACAGAACTATGGATAAGAAATGGTTGAGTTTTCTTTTGGCGCTCGTCATGACGCTGACGGCGGCAGCGCCCGCCCTGGCGGCGGAGGGGCAGGAGGCCCCGCCCGTGGCGGAGGACATGCCCCAGACCGCGGAGATAGCACCGGCGGCCGACATGGCCCAGGACCGGGAGGTGCCCTTGACCTTCCATGGCTGGTCGGAGAATATCGCGCTGCACTGTGACTTCATTGCCGACGGCGAGGAAGTCACCCTCTTGGAGGACGGGTCTCTGCAGGACACGGTCCTGGCCGGCACAGACTTTTCCGTGGTCATGGCGGCGGGCTATGGCCTGGAGGTGCTGGTTGGCGGTACCGTGACCGGGAGCCATACCCCCGATGACCTGGCCCTTCCCGACGGCACGGAATACAACGTGCATGTGAACGAGGACGCGGAGGCGGTGGAGCTGGCGGTGGTATGCACTGGCGAGGCTGCGGAAGTCCAGTTTGAGGATGCTCCCTCCACGGAGGAGCTCGCGCCACAGGAGGAGCCCCCGGTGGAGGAGACTATCCCCGAGACGGAGCCCGAGGCCCAGGAAGAAATACCCGAGGTCGTTCCCGAGGCGGAAGTGCCCGAGATGGAGGCCCCGGAGGTTCCCGAAGAGGAGTTCATCCCCGAAGAGGAGATGCCGGAGCAGGAAACTGTGCCCCAGGAGGAGGCCCCCGCGCCTGAGCTCGCTGAGGCCATCGACCAGCCCGAAGAGACAAGTGCTGAGCGCCCCGCCACGGGCACCTTCAAGGACGTGCCCGACGACAGCTGGTACAAGGACGTGGTGGAGCAGGCCTATGCCTCCGGCATGATCTCCGGCACCTCGGAGGATACCTTCTCGCCCAACGCCGCGGCCAGCCGGGGCCAGACCGTGGCCATGCTCTACCGTGAGGCCGGGTGCCCGGACGTGGACGCGCCCGTGACCTTCGGCGACCTGACGGCGGATTACTACAAGGACGCGGTGAAGTGGGCCGCCGCCATCGGCGCGGTCCAGGGGGTGTCGGAGAGCCAGTTCGCCCCGAACCAGGCCGTGACCCGCCAGCAGCTGGCGGCCATGCTCTACCGCATGGCGGGCCAGCCCGGCATCTGGGCCGGCGGCATGATGGAGGACTACACCGACGCCCAGTCCATCGCCGAGTACGCCCGGGGGCCCATGCAGTGGGCCCTGGACAACGGCATCATCAAGGGCTACGGGGACAGGACCATGCGCCCCAACGCCACCGCCACCAGGGCGGAGGTGTGCGCCATGCTGGTGCGCTACAATGAGGTCATCGCCCTCTATCCCGACGACCCGGTGTGGTGGGCCGGCCCGGGCGGGAACGATAAGGCTGACGAGACCCCCGCGCCCACCCAGCCGCCGGCGGAGCCGGACTATCCCCCGTACGCCGTCCCCGGCGTGCCCGACCAGCCGGAGAAGGACCCGGTCTGGTGCATAAAGGACGCGGCCCGGCTGCGCTCCGGCCCGGGCGAGAGCTATGAGGTCATCGGGACCGTGAACAAAAAGGCGGCCTTCGAGCGGCTCTGCGTGACGGCGGACGGTTGGACCGGGGTGGCCATGAAGAACCCCCATTACGGCCCGGCCTCTCCGGATGAGTACATCACGGCCTATATCCTGACATCCTGCCTTTCTGAGACGGCACCCGCCGTGTCCCCCTATCCTCCCGGCGACCCGGAGGCGCTGGAGAAGTGGCGGGACGAAACGCTGGATGAGTTCCGGCAGGAGATGGACAAGCATAACGCCCTGGAATTCGTCCACGAGGACTATGAGCCCGCAGTGAGCGGCGACACCTGGACCTATGCCGTCCGGGGCGGCGGCACTGTCACCATCCGCGGCGCGTCCGGCGCCGCGCTCCACGCCGTGGGCACCAGCGGCTGGGTCGGCGAGGACACCCTGACGCTGTCGGTGGAGACCGAGTGCGGCTGGGGCATAAAGGGCGGCGAGAACTACGGCGTCCAGACCGAGCTTGCGGAGGACGTGGACGGGCAGAAGTGCTGGGTGTATTACACCGTGGAGATGAACCTGGGGGAGGACATCGACCTGCAGGTGACGAGCGGCGAAGACGCGCCCCGGATGCTCCGGGTGGCGCTGAAGGATGACATCGGCGCGAGCCACGTCTCCAGCGGCTGGTCCCGCTTCACCACCTTCGCCCCGGGCCCGGAGATACGCTGGGACGGCACGGACTTCTTCACCCTCAAGCCGGGCTACAAGCTCAAAAGCCTGAGCCCCTATATCACCATAGGCGAGGTGCAGGGCGAGCGGCACAGCTTTAAGCTCACCAAGTTCCCGCCGGCGGGCGAGGACGTGTTCTGGGTGGAGGCCGTGAGGGCCTGAAAGCAATAATAAAGCCGGGACGGCGTGAGCCGTCCCGGTCTTTCATATGTGTGGAGGTTATTCCACGCTTATCATGTAGTAGTACACCGGCTGGCCGCCCCGGATGAGGCTGGTCTCCGCCTCGCCCAGGTTGGCGCCCAAGGCGTCGGAGAAGCTCTCCGCATCGGCTTCCGCCACGTCCTGGCCGTAGTAGACGGTGACGAACTCCGGCTGCAGGCCGCTGATGGCGGGCTCCAGGCCGGATACCAGCGCGTCCGTGTCGGCAAAGGAGCCGACGAGCTGGCCGTCCATGAGGGTCAGGTACTCCCCGGCCTTGATGGTGTGGCCGTCAAACTCCGAGTCCCGGGCGGCGTAGGTCACCTGGATGGTGTGAACGCTTGCCAGCGCGTCGGTGAACTCGGCTTTCAGCTCCTCCGGGTCCCCGTCGGGGGTCAGGCGCATCATGGCGCTGATGCCCTGGCACACGGAGCGGGAGGGGATGACGATGACCTTTTTGGTGGTCATGGGGATGCACTGCTCCGCGGCCATGATGATGTTCTTATTGTTGGGGAAGACGAACACGGTCTCCGCCGGGGTCAGGTTCACCGCCTTGAGGATGTCCTCGGTGGAGGGGTTCATGGTCTGGCCGCCGGAGACGATGCCGTCCGCGCCCAGCTGGCGGAACAGCTCCTCCAGCCCGTCGCCGGCGCACACGCACACCGTGCCCACCGGCTTTTCCGCCGGCACCGGGTCCGGGATGGCGTGGGGGTCAGCCTCTTCCTCCGCAGGCGCGGCCTGCTTCTCCTCCAGAGAGGTGTGCTGCTCGCGCATGTTCTCGATCTTCACGGTCATCAGCGCGCCGTAGGTCAGCGCCTGGGTCAGGACCCGGCCGGGGACGTTGGTGTGGACATGCACCTTGATGATGTCGTCCTCGTCCACCAGCACGATGCTGTCGCCGATGGTGCCCAGGAAGGCCCGCAGCCGGTCGGCGCTCTTCTTGTTGGCCTTGCGGACGATGAACTCGGTGCAGTAGGTGAACTTGATGTCCTCGTCGGCAATGGCGGAGAAGTCCGCCTTGGCCTTGGCCGCGCCGGGGGCGGCGCTGGCGGTGATGCGCCCCTCCAGAGAGCCCAGCATGGCCTCCAGCATCAGGATATAGCCGTAGCCGCCGGCGTCCACCACCCCGGCCTTTTTAAGGACCGGGTTCTGGTTCACCGTGTCGTCCAGGGCGGCCTTGCCGGCCTCCAGGGCGGCGTAGATCGTCTCCTCCATGTAGGCCGATTCCTTGGCCTTCGCCACCGCGGCCTCGGCGGCCAGGCGGCTGACGGTGAGGATGGTGCCCTCGGCGGGCTTCATGACCGCCTTATAAGCCGCCTCCACGCCGGAGGTCATGGCCTTGGCGTAATCCTCCGCCGTGGCGGTCTCCAGGCCCTTGAGGCCCTTGGAAAGGCCCCGGAACAGCAGGGAGAGGATGACGCCGGAGTTGCCCCGGGCGCCCCGCAGCAGGGCGGAGGCCGTCTGGGCCGCCGTCTCCGTCACGGTGCCCGGCGTCTGCTTCTGCCGCAGCTCCGTGGCGGCGGAGCCCATGGTCAGGCGCATGTTGGTGCCCGTGTCGCCGTCGGGGACGGGAAACACGTTCAGCTCATTGATGGCCTGTTCGTTCGCTTCAAGGGCGTCGTAGGCGCACAGGAGCATCTCCCGCAGCGCGGCGCCGTCTATATGTTCTCTCAATTTCGGTACCTCTTATGGCTCAGTCCATGTTCATCGAGTCGATGAACACGTTCACCTGGCTCACGGGCACGCCGGTGCTGGCGGTGACCTTATAGCCCACCTCCGCGATGATGCTCTCGCACAGCGCGGACACGTTCACCCCGTGATCCACTACGATATGCAGATCCACGATCAGGGAGTCGTCCTCCCCGAAATCCACGTTCACGCCCTTGGACATAGACTCCCGGCGCAGCAGCTGCCACACGCCGCTTTCCTTGGAGCGGCTGGCCATGCCCTTCACGCCGAAGCAGCTGGAGGCGGCGTCGCCCACGATGCTGGTGAAGACGTCGTTGGTGATCTCAATAACGCCCTTTTCACTGGCTTTCCTGACCAATTCGAAGACCCCCTTTGTCCCTGTGGCGCCTACCCGCCCCAAAATGGGCATAGTAGGCACTATAATATAGCCTTTCCATTATACAGCATATTCACCAGTTTCACAAGAAAAAATTTATCGCCCTTTTTCATGAAAAAAGGAAATAAAAACGCTTTTCAAGAGGGACGGTTTATGATATAATGCCCAATGGCAAGGCGCGCGGCGTCTTGCTCACCCGATATGTCTTGGAAAAATACATTACATAAAGGAGATGCGCCTTATGTCCAAAGTTACGAGAAGCAAAAAGACGATGGACGGCAACAACGCAGCTGCGCACGTGTCCTACGCGTACACGGAAGTAGCCGCTATCTATCCCATCACGCCGTCCAGCCCCATGGCCGACTTCGTCGACCAGTGGGCAGCCGCCGGGCAGAAGAACGTGTTCGGCACCACGGTGAAGGTCCAGGAGATGCAGGCGGAGTCCGGCGCGGCCGGCGCCGTCCACGGCAGCCTGAATGCCGGCGCCCTGACCACCACCTACACCGCCAGCCAGGGCCTGCTGCTGATGATCCCCAACATGTACAAGATCGCCGGCGAGCTGCTGCCCTGCGTGTTCCACGTGTCCGCCCGTGCGCTGGCCTCTCACTCCCTGAGCATCTTCGGTGACCACACCGACGTGATGGCCTGCCGCCAGACCGGCTTTGCCATGCTGGCCGAGACCAACCCCCAGGAGGTCATGGACCTGTCCCCGGTGGCGCACCTGGCCGCCCTGAAGGGCCGCGTTCCCTTCATCAACTTCTTCGACGGCTTCCGCACCTCCCATGAGCTGCAGAAGATCGAGGTCTGGGACTACAAGGACCTGGCCGACATGCTGGACATGGCCGATGTGGACGCCTTCCGCGCCCGCGCGCTGAACCCCGAGCGGCCCACCATGCGCGGAAGCCATGAGAACGGCGACATCTTCTTCCAGAACCGCGAGGCCATCAACAAGTACTACGACGCCGTCCCCGGCATCGTGGAGGAGATGATGGCGAAGGTCAACGACAAGCTGGGCACCGACTACAAGCTGTTCAACTACTACGGCGCGCCCGACGCGGACCGTGTCATCATCGCCATGGGCTCCATCTGCGACGTGGCCGAGGAAGTTATCGACTACCTGACCGCCAAGGGCGAGAAGGTCGGCCTCATCAAGGTCCGCCTGTACCGGCCCTTCGCCGCCGACCGCCTGCTGGCAGCCATCCCCGCCACCTGCAAGAAGATCGCCGTCCTGGACCGGACCAAGGAGCCCGGCGCGCCCGGCGAGCCTCTGTACTTGGACGTGGTCTCCGCCCTGGCCGACGCCGGCAAGACCGATATCAAGGTCGTGGGCGGCCGCTACGGCCTGGCCTCCAAGGACACGCCTCCCTCCACGGTCGTGGCCGTGTACAAGGAGCTGGCCAAGGCTGAGCCCAGGAAGCTGTTCACCGTGGGCATCGTGGACGACGTGACCAACCTGAGCCTTGAGGAGGACGAGTCCCCCAACACCGCCGCGGAAGGCACCATCGAGTGCAAGTTCTGGGGCCTGGGCGGCGACGGCACCGTGGGCGCCAACAAGAACTCCATCAAGATCATCGGCGACTACACCGATAAATATGTTCAGGCCTACTTCCAGTACGACTCCAAGAAGACCGGCGGCGTCACCATCAGCCACCTGCGCTTCGGCGACAAGCCCATCAAGAGCCCGTACTACATCAACAAGGCCGACTTCGTGGCCTGCCACAACCCCTCCTATGTGGACAAGGGGTTCAAGATGGTCCAGGACGTGAAGCCCGGCGGCGTGTACCTCATCAACTGCCAGTGGAAGCCTGAGGAGCTGGCCGAGCATCTGGACGGCGCGAGCAAGCGCTACATCGCCCAGAACAATATCCAGCTCTACACCATCAACGCCATCGACCTGGCCCTGGAGATCGGCATGGGCAAGCGCACCAACACCATCCTCCAGTCCGCCTTCTTCAAGCTGGCCAAGGTCATGCCCGAGGCGGAGGCCATCCAGCACATGAAGGACGCCGCCACCAAGAGCTACCGCAAGAAGGGCCAGGACATCGTGGACATGAACCACAAGGCCATCGACCTGGGTGCCAACGCCTTCGTGAAGATCGACGTGCCCGCCGACTGGGCCAACTGCACCGACGATCCCGCCCCCGCTGTCCATGAGGACCGCCCCGCCGTCATGAAGATGGTGCAGAACATCCTCAACCCCGTGGGCAAGATGGACGGCGACAGCCTGCCCGTGTCCGCCTTCGTGGACCACGTGGACGGCACCTTCCAGCTGGGCGCCGCCGCTCATGAGAAGCGCGGCGTGGCCGTGACCGTGCCCCGCTGGGACGAGACCAAGTGCATCCAGTGCAACCAGTGCGCCTTCGTGTGCCCCCACGCCACCATCCGTCCCTTCGCGCTGACCGACGCCGAGGCCAAGGCTGCCCCCGAGGCGACCAAGATGGCCGACTGGAAGGCCGGCAAGGGCAAGGGCGTCTACAAGTTCACCATGGCCGTGAGCCCGCTGGACTGCATGGGCTGCGGCGTGTGCGTGGGCGTGTGCCCCACCAAGGCCATCACCATGGTGCCCCGCGAGGAGGAAGCTCCTCAGGAGGCCGTGTGGGATTACATGGTCACCAAGGTTCCTCAGAAGGACGAGCTGTTTGGTCTGACCGTGAAGGACAGCCAGTTCCATCAGCCGCTCTTGGAGTTCTCCGGCTCCTGCGCCGGCTGCGCCGAGACCAGCTACGCCCGCCTGATCACCCAGGTCTGCGGCGACCGCATGTACATCTCCAACGCCACCGGCTGCTCCTCCATCTGGGGCGGTCCGGCTGCCACCAGCCCCTACACCGTCAACAAGGACGGCCACGGTCCCGCCTGGGCCAACTCCCTGTTCGAGGACAATGCCGAGCACGGCCTGGGCATGTATCTGGGCCAGAAGGCCATCCGCGAGCGCCTGAAGGGCCTCGTCGAGCAGATCGCCGCCGACGGCAAGAAGGACGACGTGAAGGCCGCGGCCCAGAAGTATCTGGATACCTACGACGACGGCCAGGCCAACGACGCCGCCACCAGGGAGCTGGTCGCGCTGCTTGAAAAGCAGGACTGCGGCTGCGAGCGCCGGGCTGAGATCCTGAAGAACAAGGAATACCTCTCCAAGAAGTCCATCTGGATCTTCGGCGGCGACGGCTGGGCCTATGATATCGGCTTCGGCGGCCTGGACCACGTGCTGGCCTCCGGCGAGGACGTGAACGTCATGGTCTTCGACACCGAGGTGTACTCCAACACCGGCGGCCAGGCCTCCAAGGCCAGCCAGATCGGCCAGGTGGCGCAGTTCGCCGCGGCCGGCAAGTCTGTTGCCAAGAAGAGCCTCGCCCAGATCGCCATGACCTACGGCTACATCTACGTGGCCCAGATCGCCATGGGCGCCAACCCCGCCCAGGCCCTGAAGGCCATCACCGAGGCCGAGGCCTATCACGGCCCGTCCCTGATCATCGGCTACGCCCCCTGCGAGATGCACTCCATCAAGGGCGGCATGACCAACTGCCAGGCCGAGATGAAGAAGGCTGTGGACTGCGGTTACTGGAACCTGTTCCGGTTCAATCCCGCCCTGGCCGCGGAGGGCAAGAACCCCTTCACCGTGGACTCCAAGGCGCCCACCACCTCTTACCGCGACTTCATCATGAACGAGGCCCGGTACTCCGCGCTGACCATCAACTTCCCCGAGCGTGCGGAGAAGCTGTTCACCTTGGCGGAGGAGAAGTCCAAGGAGCGTTTCGCCAACCTGGAGCTCCAGAAGCAGATGTTCGAGCAGGAAGTCACCGCGAAGTAATTTCCCCATTCCAACGCACCGCCCCCGGCTCACGCCGGGGGTGGTTTTTTATGGGTCCGGCTTGACATCCGGGCCCGGGACCGTCATAATCAGTAATAAGAAGATATACACCTCACGCCCAAAAAGGAGGCCCGCTATGGACGAACAGGAAAAAATATCGCAGGAACAGACCGCGCCGGAACAGGCGCCCGAGGCGCCCCAGCCCGGCGGGGCCAAACGCTCCGGCTCCAAGGGGGCCATCGCGCTCATCATACTGGTCCTGCTGGCCGCGGCGGCGGTGGTGGTCACGAAGGTGGTCATCCCCAACAACCGCTACGCCATCGCCGAGAAGGCCCTGACCGACGGGGATTATGCCGAGGCCATCGCGGCCTTTGAGGACCTGGGCGGCTTCAGGGACAGCGCCGACCGGGCGGCCCAGGCCCGGGACGCCCAGGTGGAGGCGGAGCGCGCCGCCGCCTATGACGAGGCGGCCGGGCTCCTGGACGCCGGGGACCTGGAGGGTGCCCTTGCTGCTTTCCAGGCCCTGGAGGATTACTCCGACAGCCCCGCCCAGGCGGAACGGGCGCAGGAAATGATAGACCAGCGCAACGCCGACGCCTATGACGAGGCGGAGGAGCTGTTCGCGGTTGGGGAATATGAGAAGGCCATCGCGGCCTTTACGGCCCTGGGGGATTACGCCGACAGCGCCGACCGGGCCGAGGAGGCCCGGGACGCCCAGGCGGAGGCGGAGAATGCCCGGGCCTATGGCGAGGCGGCGGCGCTCTTCGCCGCCGGGGACTATGTGGCCGCGGCGGAGGCCTATCAGGCCTTGGGAGATTACGCCGACAGCGCCCAGCGGGTGCCCATGGCCCTCTATTCCGCCGCCACGGCTCTGGCGGACAGCGGCCACAGCGCCGCGGCCGCCATCGGCTACTATGCCCTGGGGGACTATGCCGACGCCCAGGAGCGGAGCATGAAGCTGTGGGCCCGGGCCGCCGGCCAGACCGTGGACGTGTCCGGCGATATGGCCGCCGCCGTGCTGGCCAAGGGCGCCCAGGCCCAGGCCGTGGGGGCGGATACCTATAATTATGAGACGGGCGCCAGCCCCGTCATGGCCGTGGCCCTGGGGGATGGCTGGATGGCCTGCCTGCATGAGGACGGCACCGTCCGGGTGACCGGCGGCGAGGGCGGGGACATCGACGCCGTGCGCTGGACGGATGTGAAGGCCCTCTCGGCCGCTGAGTATCTGCTGGCCCTCAAGACCGACGGCACCGCCATGACCGCCGGCCAGTCCACCCCCGAGGAGCCTGCCCCCGATGTGAGCGGCTGGACCGACGTGGTGGCCATCGCAGCGGACAGCGCCTATGCCCTGGGGCTGAAGGTGGACGGAACCGTGGTCACCGCCGGCGTGGGCGCCCCCGACGTGAGCGAATGGGCGGATATCATCGCCATCGACGTGGGCCCGGACTACGCCCTCGCCCTCACCGCCGACGGCACGGCCCTCACCGTGAGCGTGACGCCGGGGCTGGAGGCCCCGGATGTGAGCGGGTGGACGGACATCGTGGCCGTCGCCGCGGGTAATGGGTTCGCCCTGGGGCTCAAGTCCGATGGCACCGTCATCACCGCCGGGGAACTGGCTCCCGACGTGAGCGGGTGGACGGATGTCGCCGCCGTTGCCGCGGGGGATTTTGCCTTGGGCGTGAAGACCGACGGCACTGCCGTCGCTGCCGGGGAGGACGCCACGGACGTGAGCGGCTGGACGGATATCGTACTCGATTAACAGACACCAGGCCCCCGCCAAACGGCGGGGGCCATCCATGAAAAAACCGTTGACAAAAGGAAGAAAATAGGTATAATAAAAAAGCTTGGCCGTTCCGGCCAGGCCAATTTCCTTGCTCCTGGGGACAACAGGGGCCAATATGCCTTGCTTCAAGGATGTCCGCGCACACGGACGGCGGGTCTCTTCCCGCGTGATTTTGTCGGCCTTTCTTGCAATACACAAAGTATTGCGGCGAAAAGCCGCCTTCATCCCGCAAAAAGATCCCTCGCCGCCGCGCACACGGTCCATCCTTAAATCAAGGCAAGACCAAAAGGAGGTGCTCAAATGGCGAAGACAAGCGAGAAGTACGAAGTGATGTACATCATCGACCCCAATCTGGAGGAAGAGGAGCGCACCGCTATCGTCGACAAGTTCAAGGCGCTTGTGGAGCAGCACGGCACAGTCGATGAGATGGAGGTCAAGGACAAGCAGAAGCTGGCCTACCCCATCAACTACATCGGCGAGGGCTACTATGTGCTGGTGAAGTTCACGAGCGATCCCGCTTTCCCGGCGGAGCTGGACCGTGTGCTTGGCATCACGGACGGCATCATGCGCAGCCTGATCACGCTGCGCGTGGACTGACGGAGGATAGAGATGCTCAACCACATCATCGTCATGGGCCGCCTGACCCGTGACCCCGAGCTGCGCTACACCCAGACCCAGACGCCGGTGGTGTCCTTCACCGTGGCGGTGGATCGGGACTTCGGCGGCCGGGATAACCGGGAACGCCAGACCGATTTCATCGACTGCGTGGCCTGGCGCAGCACGGCTGAGTTCGTATCCAAGTACTTCCAGAAGGGGAGCATGGCGGTCGTCTCCGGGCGGCTGCAGATCCGTGACTGGACCGACCGGGAGGGCGGAAAGCGCCGCTCCGCGGAGATCGTCGCGGATAACGTCTACTTCGGCGAGAGCAAGCGCTCCCGCGAGGAAGGCGGCTATGCCGGCGGCTCTTCCGCTTCCGGCGGCTATGCCCCCAAGCCCGCTTCCGGCGGTTTCAGCGCCGGGTACAGCGACGCCCCCGTCGGGGACAGCGCGTTTTCCGAGCTGGACGACGGCGACGGCGACCTGCCATTTTGATAAAGGAGGATAAGCGAAATGCCTTTCGATAAAGCCAATGCCCCTGCGGACGCCACCGGCCGCGCGCCGGCGAAGCCCCGCAAGCGCCGCAAGGTGTGCCAGTTCTGCGTGGACAAGATGACCCATGTGGACTACAAGGACACCGCCCGGCTGCGCAAGTACCTGTCCGAGCGCGGCAAGATCCTGCCCCGCCGGACTACCGGTACCTGTGCCATGCATCAGCGCCAGCTGACCACGGCCATCAAGCAGGCCCGCCAGATCGCGCTGCTTCCGTATGTAGCCGATTGACAAATAAAAAATACGCGGCCAGATGGCCGCGTATTTTTTATGCCCAAAGAAGGTTTACATAATTGCTTGACCCTGCATGAACCAATAGCTGTAAACGAAGAAGAATATGATCTCGGCTGCGAGGATGAGGGCCCGGAGGGCGGGGCTTTTTAGCCGGCCGACGCAGAGGTATATGGGCAGGCACCCCAGCATATACCGGCCGCCGCTGATGAGCCATCCGGCAGTGTAGCACATGCCGAGATATGCGGTGCCGTAGAGGATGTAGGCGTTGTCCAGCGCCCGCCGCCAGCCCGCGATGAGAAGCGCCGCCGCGATGAAGTACAGGGCCGTCTGGGGCCAGTATATCCAGGGGGCGATGCCGGGATAGGCCGCGGCCATGGTGAACTGCTGGGCCAGGGTGTCCCCCAGCCATTGGACGGTCTGGTACCAGGGCGCGCCGGCCTCATAGCCCTTGAAGGCGAAGAAGCTGCCGCACACGGCCTTGTTGAGGCAGAGATATATCCCGAAGCCCAGGAGCGGCCCCAACAGGGCCAATGCCCTGGGCTGCCATTTTTTGTCCTCCCTCATGGCCCGCCAGGCCATGTATACCCCCGGCAAAAGAAGCAGCACACCCTGGACCCGGGTGAGGGCGCAGAGAAGCCCCACGCACCCCGCCCCCAGCCATTTCCGCTCCCCCATGAGGTACAGGGCGGACACGGTCAGCAGCAGGAACAGCCCTTCCGTGTACACCCCCTGGGCGAAAAAGCCAAAGGGATAGAGCCAGTAGGCCGCGAGCGCCGCGCCGGGGCAGGCGCACTCCTTTTTCGCCAGGCGGGCGAATATCACCGCGGAAAAGCCATAGCAGACCTGCGAGATGATGAGCCCCGCGAGAGCCGTCCGGCTGCCCAGCGCCGCGCCCAGCAGGCCCATGAGCGCGGGGTAGAGGGGATAGAAGACGATGTTGATCACGTTCTCCCCCGCGGGCGCGTAGCCGTTTTCGGCGATAAAGCGGTACCGCTCCGCGTCCCCGGCGGTGGTGAACCGGTCCCAATAGTGGGCGAAAAAGCCCGCGGCGCTGTGGGTGAGGGCCAGGTGGCTTATAAAGGCGCCAAGCCACAAAATAGCGAGTGACGCTATGAAGACGCAGGGCCCGGTCCAGCTGGCCGGGCTGAGCTTTTCCGGTAGCGGGCCCAGGGCGGGCGCTTTCAGATCTATTCCCAGCAGCTCCCGCGAGGCTCGGACAGCCAACATGCCCAGCAGCGCCAGCATCACCGCCGTGGACCCCACCCAGAGCATCAGAGTCATGGCGCGCCTCCCTCAGGTGTTGAAGAACATGTGCATGGCCCCGTACACGTTGAACACCACGGCGAGGCCGCCGATGAGAAGCTCCCAGTCGGCGATGCGTTTTGGCCCCCTTTTCGCCAGGAACATATAGGCGAAGGGGAGCATGTCGCAGGTGTAGCGGGCCCCGAACTGCCAGGCGCCCAGGGTGCGGTGCATGCAGGTGAGCAGCAGCTCCGCCCCCATGCCCGCGGCCAGCAGGATGTCCTCCAAAGCAAGGTCCTTTTTGACCGCCCGGCGGATGAAGTGCACGGCCCAGATGATGAACATAGGATTGGCCACATAGAACATGAACCCCTGGAACAGGGGCACGTCCAAAAGCCCGTCTTGGAACCGGATGGGCTCTGTGAGCAGCCGCTTCAGGTTGGGCCACAGGTAGCCTATATAAAACTGCCCGTGCTCCGCCTCCATGAACTCCGGCAGATAGTTGTGGCCGAATTCCAGGGGGTCATGGAAGCGCACATAGTTATAGGCCATGTAGCAGGCCCCGATGAGGACGGGACCTATGAGGCACCGCCACTGGGCGAGGCAGCTCCTGCAAAAGCCGCCGTGCGCTTCCCGCTCGTCCCAGGCGAAGCACACCGCGAAGATAGGAAGGTAGACGATGCTCCAGGGCCTGCACCCCACCGCCAAGGCCAGAAAGGTGGTGGAAAGGGCCTTTCGGCCCTTCATGGCGCAAAGGACCGCCGCGAGACACATCACCATATTGAGGGCCTGGGCCTGGAACCACACGCCGCCGTTGGTGGTCATCCACATCATGTTGCTGCCCCACACGCACACCAGCGCCCAGAAGGCGCTGGTCCGGGGGCTCCGCCCGGCGGCGAGCATGATCTCATAGGCCAGGGCCGCGGCGATGAGGCCGTAAAAGCCCACGATGGCGTTGTTGGGGGTACCGAGGCCGAACAGTGCTGCGAAGGGGAGCATCACCACCGAGGGCAGGGGCGGGAAGGACACATAGTACCGGCCGCCGTAGATGGCCAGCTCCAGCCACTGGTACTTCTCCCCGTCGGGGATATAGGTCCGGCCCTGGAGCCAGTTCAAAGCCTGGAGGGTATAGCTGTCCCACTGCTGGTGCTGGAAGAGCGTGCCGCCCATCAGGTCGCTCAAAAGGAAGTATCCCAGCCCCATCACGGCCAGCAGCGCCAGCAGCACCCGGGTCTCCTCGGGCAGAAGATCATCCAGTTTTCGGGTCTTTTCCATGGTCGCTCCTTAGGGGGTGGGTTCGGGGGTCTGGGGCACAGGGGCGGGGGTGGTCCCGTCGGGGATGGCCGGGGGCGTGGGCGTCAGGACATCCGGCCCGCCCTGGACCACGGGCGGCGTCGCGGGGGCCCAGGGGATGGGCGAGGGCGTGGCTCCGTCCTCATCAGGGGGCGGCGGCGTGGGGACCGCCGCGGGCCCCTCCGTGGGCTCCGGGGTGTATGCTGGCGCCGCCTCCACGGGGGCGGGGGTGCTCTCCGGGGTGGGCGTGGGCTCTGTCGCAGGCCGTGCCGCGGCGGTGGCCGCCGGGGCCTCATAGGCCGCTGTCACGGGCGCGGCCGTGGGCGCTGGGGTCCCGGTGGGGACGGGCGTTGGGTTTACATAATCTATCTGCGGCTCCTCCGTGGGAAGGGCGTGGACAACGGTCACATAGGCCACAGGGGTAGGCGTGGGTATGACGAACCCCTCAGAGAGCCGGGGCGGGGACAGGGGCCCTGCCTCCGCCGCGGCAAACACCGTGGCGGAGCACAGCACCAGCGCCGCCGCCAAGACCACGCTCACCGCCCCGGCGGGGCGGAAGCGCATGATCTGGCGGATGCGCTCCCGGACGGCTTTGGCCCCGAAGCCGGAGAGCAGGGGACTCAATGTCCGGCGCTCCTCCAGTTCGATAAGGGCCATGGCGTAGCCCGCCCGGCCGTCCCGGGCCCGGCGGAGCACCGCCTCGTCGCAGGCAAGCTCAATGTCCCGGCCCGCCAGCACGTACATGACCCAGGCCAGGGGGTCGAACCAGTGCAGGCACACCGCCGCCGTCAGAAGATATTTGAAGTGGATATGAAAGCGGCGGATGTGGGTCAGCTCATGGGCCAGGATGTACGCAAGCCGCTGGCGGTCCCGCCGGTCCAGGTCCGCGGGCAGCAGGATGACGGGCCGGAATACGCCATAGGTCAGGGGCGTGCCCAGCCCCTGGCACAGGCGGACGGATACCCGCCGCCGGGGGAGAAAGCGCTGTACGAACCGCTCCGCGCCGGGGTCGTCCAACGGCAGCGCCTCCCGGTAGCGGCGCATAGCGCGGAGGTGGCCAAATAGGAACCATCCGGCACAGAGGGCTGCCCCCGCGAGCCACAATACCGTGGCCCAGGGAAAGGCGCTGGGAGCGGGGGCGGGCGCGGCCTGGGCCACCGCCCGGTAGGCCGCCGACACCGGCGCCGCCGGAGCGGGCACGGTGAGGGAGAAGGGCAGCACCATCCGCGCCGCCGCCACCAGCCACAGGGCCGTGAACGTCCGCTTGGGCAGCTTTTCCAGCCACAGGGCCCGCAGCAGCGCCGTGAAGGCGATCAGGACCGAGGCCTGGGCCGTCATCTCCAGGAGCCGGGTCATTTCAGGTCCTCCACCAGCTTTTTGAGCTCGTCTATCTCCTCCCTGCTGAGCCGCTTCCGGCCCAGGAGGGAGGCCACCAGCCTATCCGCCGCGCCGCCGTAGAGCTTGTCCACCAGCTCGTCGGTGGCGTAGGCCTGGGCCTCCTCCCGGGAGACGAGGGCATGGCAGATAAAGCCCGGCTCTGAGCGCTCTATGGCGCCCTTGTCGAGACACTTTTTGATGACCGTGTAGGTGGTGGTCTTGGACCAGCCCACCTGCTGGCCCAGCACCTGGGCGATGGTCTTGGCGCTGGCGTCCCCCCGGTCCCACAGGACCTCCATCACCCGAAGCTCCGAATCGAACAGCTTTATCATGACCCGTTCCTTCCATTTCTATCCAAATAGAAGCACTGTATTTATTCTATAATGATAGAAGTGCATTGTCAAGAAGAAACGCCGCCCAGCCGGACGGCGTTCAGTTTATTTTGCGGCCCGCTGATAGCTCGCGCTCACTTGGGCCCATGGCCGGTCCGTGAGCATATCTGCCTCCTCGCCCAGAGCCCGGAGGGCGGGCAGGGCGTCGGTGCCCAGGTCCCGGAGATAACCGGCGTCCACCTCCGTAAGCTCGCCGGAGAGGTAGCGCTCCGTGTTGTAGTCCGCGATCATCCGCCCCGGCCCGGCGAGAGCCATGACGCACCACAGCCCAAGGGCGAAGACGCCCGCCGCCCGGAAGAAGGATACGCCGGGGCGGCAGAGCTTCCAGCCCGCCGCCAGGATGCCGAAGGCGATCACGGCCATGGCCCAGAGGGTCAGCAGCCGCAGCACGCTGAGACCAAAGGCGTCGATGTAGAGGCACATCCGCCGGAAGGCAGAGGCCAGTATCACCGCCGTGAGGGCCAGCAGCAGGGCATAGAGCCCTCGCAGGAGCTTTCCGCCGTGAGAGGCGAAGCGGCCCGCGTCCGTGCCTGCGAGGCACAGGGTCAGATTGATGGCCGCCACGGCCACAAGCTGGAAGAACCCGGACCGGGCGTACTCCGCCCAGCCACCGGCCATGGATGCCTCCACAGCGCCGCCAAAGAGGTATTTTATCTGGATGTAGCAGAAAATTATGTAAACTATATCCAGCGCCGCCGTCATGCCCAGAAAGAGCACCGCCCGCCGTGGCCCGTGGGGCTTTTCCGCCGCCCTGGGGGCGGGGTCCTCCCGGATAAAATACAGCGCCGAGGCGAGGAACAGGGCTGTCGACAGGGTCCGGAGAGGCCGGAAATAATGGCCTATGGGGAAGTCCGGGCGGAGGCGGGCAAAGAGGTCGGAGAACACGGCGTCCGCGCTGGATAAGAGCCACAGCACCACCGCCGCCACCGGCAGGGCGAGAAGCACCGACGCGGCGGCGTAGCCCAGCTTTTTCCGGTCCGCCCGCTTTCCCAGCTGCCACAGGGCCCGGAAGGGCCGGCCCAGCCGGGTGCACAGGGCCAGAAGGGAGAGTGTTACTGTGTCGAAAATGGCCCGGGGCCGGTTGCAGTCCGTCCGGCCCGCCAGGGCAAAGGTGGCCATGGCGGCGGCGAGAAGGATCACGAGGCAGTTGAGCATCGTGAAAATGGGCTCGTCCCACAGGGCGCAGGCAAGTGCGGACAGCAGGGCGGCGGTCATGCAGACCCCTGCGCCGGAGGAGAGCCGGGCCCGCCGGCCAAGGGTAATAAACACCGCGGCGAAGTGGGCGCATACCAGCGCCGGCACCCCCAGATGGGGCAGGCCGAAGTCCAGCACCCGCACGAAGTCGAAGTTTGCCCAGAACAGCCACGCGAGGCAGACAGCCAGCGCAGGGATGGCCCCGTCCCGCCAGGAGAGGGGCTCTGCCGGGGTCGGTTTAGTTTCCATAATATATTCCTGCTTTGCCTCATCCATGGCGTCAGTCCTCCCGGTACTCCAGGATGTCCCCGGGCTGGCAGTCCAGGGCCCGGCAGATGGCGTCCAGGGTGGAAAACCGCACAGCCTTGGCCTTTCCCGTCTTGAGGACGGAGAGATTGGCGATGGTGAGACCCACCCGCTCCGCCAGCTGGGTGAGGCTCATATGCCGTCTGGCCAGCATCACATCAAGGTTAACATAAATCATAACACCGCCCTCATATGGTCAGGTCGTTCTCGTCCTGCAGGTCCGCGGCCTTGAGGGTGAGGTGGCTCAGCGCCGCCGCGGCGACGGTGACGGCCACGCCGATGAAGGCCACGAACAGGCACCGGACCACGGCGCCGAACACGTCCCCGTCCAGGCGGCTGAAGAAGCTGTCCGAGGGGGCGCTGGCGGCGGAGATGTGGAATTTATAGATAAGCCCGTAGACCAGCATGACCACGTCCAGCACCGTGTCGACCAGGGCGCAGAGGCTGATGCGCCGCAGGCGGCGGGCGTTCTCCACGCAGAAGCTGTTGTTTCTGCCGATCTGAGTGAAGATGTGCCATGCGTCCCAGAGCACCACCAGCGGCGGCAGGAGCATCAGGCACAGCAGCAGGGGGTAGGCCAACACGTAGGCTCCGTCCCTGATGGCGATGCCCAGCATCCGGCCGAACCAGTTGGCGAACACCAGCCACACCAGTCCGCACAAAACCACCACCGCCCGCAGGAGGATGGAGAGTTCTTTCTGTTTCATGATAAGTCACCTCCGATTTGCCCACAGTATAGCGCGGATGTTACCGAATGTCAATAAAAATTTATCGAAAATCGATAAAAATATGACATAGGAAAGAAAAAGCCTCCCCTGTGTAAGGGGAGGTGGGCCGCCGTAAGGCGGCTCGGAGGGGTTGTCAGACAATCCCTCAGTCAGCGCTTACGCGCTGCCAGCCCCCTTTACACAAGGGGGCCTTCCATATGGTATCGCCTCTGGCGATAAATCTATTTCTCTACAACAAAAACATTTTCCCCTCTGGGCCCTGTTCCACGGTGGATAATGCGCAGGCCCGCGAGGAGCCTCTCCGCCGACGGGGCGTCGTAGGGATGAAAGATCATGCCGTTGGCGTATTGGATGCTCCCGTCCGGCAGGAGGTCATGCTCCCGGGCAAGGTCGTCCTCCTCCGGCCTGTCGAGGGCCAGCAGGAGCATGCCGCCGGGCCGGGTGATGCGTATAAGCTCCCGGAGGGCCCTTTGCCCGTCGGGGACGGTCATGTGGTCCAGCACGGAAAAGCAGACCACCCCGTCGAAGGCCCCGTCGGGCCAGCCGGTGTCCAGGACGCTGGCGGTCCGCTGCCCGGCGAGCGCAAGGCCGTACCGCTCCAGCACATGCCCGGTGATCTCCACCGCCGTTTGGGACACGTCCAGGGCCGTCACGGCAAAGCCGTTGGAGGCCAGCGCCAGGGCCCATGCCCCCCAGCCGCACCCGGCGTCGCAGACGGTGCGGATGCCGTGCCGCCGGAAGAGCTCTATCTCTGGGCATGCCAAGCAGTAATATGGCCTGGCGAAGGATATATAGTCAAGGCCTTTGTCCCGCTGCCAGCTTTGCTCCCAAAAGTCTGACATGTCCATCCCTCCCCGGCGTGTAATGTGCTAATTTTACACCCTGCCGGGTGGGTTGTAAATCGTGCGCATCATTTCGACAGCCCTCGCATACATACTCTATGGGAGGGGATAACTATGCAGAGCCGGTTTTCGGATTTTCGCTACAAGGAGGTCATCAACGTCCGCTCAGGGCAGCGGCTGGGGTACGTGTGCGACGCGGAGTTTTCCACACGGGACGGGCGCATCACCGCCCTCATCGTGCCGGGAAAGGCCCGGTATTTTGGCTGCATCGGCCGGGAGGAGGACTATGTGCTGCCCTGGGAGTGCATCGGCCGCATCGGGGACGATCTGATATTGGTGGAGTCAGACGCGGGCATCCGCCGGGAAAAACGGCCCAAAAAGGGGCTGTTCGGGTGAAAAAAGGGCTTGAAATGATTGGATAATGCTGATATAATATCCTAGCTTGCCTATTACGCACGGATGCTGACGCACGGCCCTGTCCCGCAAGGGTGGCCGCAAGGATGAGGCGTTCGGAGGGTAAAAACTGAAAAAATAAGGAGGAAAAAACGTAATGGCAGTAGTAACGATGAAGCAGCTCCTGGAGGCCGGCGTCCACTTCGGACACCAGACCCGCCGCTGGAACCCCAAGATGGCGGAGTACATCTACCTGGAGCGCAACGGCATCTATATCATCGACCTGCAGAAGACCGCGAAGAAGCTGGAGGAGGCCTATGCCTTCGTCCGCCAGCTGGCTGAGAGCGGCCAGTCCATCCTGTTCGTGGGCACCAAGAAGCAGGCCCATGACGCGGTGGCCGAGGAGGCCAGCCGGGTGGGCCAGTACTACGTGAACGCCCGCTGGCTGGGCGGCATGCTCACCAACTTCAAGACCATGCGCACCCGCGTGGACCGTCTCAACCAGCTCAAGCGCATGGCCGAGGACGGCACCTTCGATATGCTGCCCAAGAAGGAAGTCATGAAGCTCATGGGCGAGCAGGCGAAGCTGGAAAAGTACCTGGGCGGCGTGAAGGACATGAAGAAGCTGCCCGGCGCCCTGTTCGTCATCGACCCCCGCAAGGAGCACAACGCCATCGCCGAGGCCCGGAAGCTCCACATCCCCATCGTGGCCATCGTGGACACCAACTGCGACCCCGACGAGATAGACTATGTTATCCCCGGCAACGACGACGCCATCCGCGCCATCCGGCTCATCTCCAACGCCATGGCCAACGCCGTGCAGGAGGGCCGTCAGGGCCAGGACGCCGAGGCTGAGGCCGAGGCTCCCGCTGCCGAAGTGACCGAGGAAGAGACTGCCAAGGAGGAAGAGGAATAATGGCTGCTGTTACCGCGAAAATGGTGAACGACCTGCGCCAGAGCACCGGCGCGGGCCTCATGGACTGCAAGAAGGCCCTGGTGGCCTGCGACGGCGATATGGACAAGGCCGTCGACTATCTGCGTGAAAAGGGCCTGGCCAGCGCCGGCAAGAAGGCCAGCCGCATCGCGGCCGAGGGCATGGCCTACGCCACCGTCATCGACGGCGTGGGCGTGGTCGTGGAGGTCAACTGCGAGAGCGACTTCGTCGCCAGCAACGAGAAATTCACCGGCTTTGTGAAGGACCTGGCCAAGGTCATCGCGAAGGAGGATCCCGCCGACGTGGACGCCCTGCAGGAGTGCAAGTGGGTGGACGGCACCGGCACCGTGGCCGACGCCAAGAACGAGGTGTTCCTGGCCCTGCGTGAGAACATGCAGATCCGCCGCTTCGAGCGCGTCGCCGGCGGCGTGAACGTGCCCTACGTGCACATGAACGGCAAGGTGGGCGTGCTGGTGACCCTGGACACCGCCTCCACCGCCGAGCCCGTCATCGAGCTGGGCAAGGACGTGGCCATGCAGATTTGCGCCATGCGTCCCCAGTACCTGGACAAGTCCGTGGTGGACGAGGCCTTCATCGCCCATGAGAAGGAAGTCCGCCTGGCCCAGGCCATGCAGGACCCGAAGAATGCCAAGAAGCCCGAGGCCATCATCGAGAAGATCGTCATGGGCGGCATCGAGAAGTACTACAAGGAGATATGCCTTCTCCAGCAGGCCTACGTGAAGGGTGAGGGCGAGGATGTGGCCGCCCATGTGGCCGCCGTCGCCAAGGAAGTGGGTGCGCCCATCACTGTGAAGAGCTATATCCGCTACGAGAAGGGCGAGGGCATCGAGAAGCGTCAGGACGACCTGGCCGCCGAAGTGGCCAAGATGATCGGCTGATAAGCCCGAAGTGAATTGTGAAGAGGACCCGCCGAATGCGGGTCCTCTTTTTGCTGCCAGCCCGACGGGCGGCGAGAACCGGCAGTGCCCCGCACGCGGTTGGTGAGCGAAGCGAACTTTAGCGGGAGGGGCCCTGTCGGGCGAGGCCGCCCTGGGACTGCCCGCATTTGACAGTCCGCGGGATATGGAGTAAAATCGGGAGAAAAGCGGGGTGATCGGATGAAAAAGCGGGAGGACGGATTGGAAAAGGTGTTCTGGCCCTACTATATAGGCGCGGCGGTCATCTGCGCGGTGCTGGGGTGCATATACCACTGGAACGTATGGATGTGGCTGGGCATGTTCGTGTGCTGGTCCGTGACGCTGCTTTTGGCCTGGGTGCTGATCGTATGGGTGCTGTCCTGGACGGTGGACCTTAATAAGCCCGTGAAGGAGGACCACCCGGGCGCCCGGCGCATCATCCTCAGCTTCATCGGCATCCTCTGCCGCATAGGCCGGCTCCGCATCCATGTCACCGGCTGGGAGAATATCCCCCAGGGGCGCTTTCTGCTGGTGGGCAACCACCGCTCCAACTATGACCCCATCCTCACCATCTGGGCCCTGCGGCAGAAGGGGATCGACATTGCCTTTATCACCAAGCCCGAGAACATGAAGATACCCCTGGTGCGGTATATCCACATGGGTAATTATCTCGTCATCGACCGGGACGATCCCCGGAAGGCCATCGCCACCATGAACGAGGCGGCGGAGCTATTGAAAAACGACGTGGTGAGCGTAGGCGTCTACCCCGAGGGCACCCGCAGCCGGGGCAGGGCTATGGTCCCCTTCCACAACGCCATCTTCAAGATCGCCCAGAAGGCCAAGGTCCCCATGGTGGTGGCCGCCGTCACCGGTACGGAGAACATCGCCCATAACATGCCCTGGCGGCACACGGACGTGTATTTGAACTTCTGCGCCTGCCTTCCCGACGCCGCGGCCATGTCCACAAAGGACATGAGCCAGCAGACACAGGAGCTTCTGACGGCCGCCATGGGGGACGACTGAGGCGGATTTTGCAATTATACTGGACATGTGGTATAATATTCCTGTAAAGCGTCATCCGAAAGGAGGGAGGGCGTCTGAAAAAGCGTGAGAAAAAAGAGGACAAGCCCCGGGCGGACAAGCAGAAAAAGTCTCGGAAGAAGAAAATAGCCGCCGGCATCGCCGGCATGCTGCTGGCCGCGGGCGTGACCGTGAACGAGGCCTTCGACCCCAAGGAGCTGCTGCAGAGCAAGGATACCCTGGCCCGGCCCAAGGTCCAGGAGCAGGTCCGGATGGCCGCGGAGCAGAGCGTGGCGGAGGAGAGCTATGAGCGGGTGACCTTGGCGGACGCGGCCCGGGGCTGGTTCATCCGGCTGCCCGTGGCGGTGAAGGGGACCATCCTGCTGCCCCTGTGGGCCGTCGGGGCCATCCCCGTGGCGCTGGCGTCGGCGCTGTCGCCCCTGCGGTGGGCCATTTTGAGTCTGGCGCTGCAGGTCGTGGTGCTGCTGGTGCTCTTCTGCGTCGTGTACAAGCTCATCTTCCCCCAGCGGAAGGTGCGGGAACTTTTCAAGAAGAAGAATCTGGCCCGGCTCTTCCTGGGGGCGCTGACCGTGACGGCGGCCAACATCCTGCTGACCCAGCTGTGGACGGACTGGCCCGTGTGGCGGGCGGTGCTGCTGGCCCTGGTAGGTCTCGCCGTGGTGTGCGTGCTCTATAAGCGCATATGCGGCGCGTTCAAGGCCCCCGCCCCGGAGGTGGTGAAGACCCGCCTGGTGGTGGAGAGCGGGACCTAATTATTAAATTTTCCGAAGGACAGGGACGTTGGACAAGCTCCAACGTCCCTTTTTTCGGGCTTTTTGGCATATGGGCAGGTCCATGTCGCGGCGTTGACAAAGCCGGGGCGGATGGATATACTACCTTTTGGACCAATACTAAAACATAGGAGTGAAGATATATGAGCGAGACGTGTTCCCATGACTGCTCCAGCTGCGGGGTGGACTGCTCCCAGCGCACTGAGCCCTCCAGCCTCCTGGAGCCTTTGAACGAGGCCTCCCGCGTCGGCAAGGTCATCGCCGTCGTCAGCGGCAAGGGCGGCGTGGGCAAGAGCATGGTGACCTCCATGCTGGCGGTCAGCACCGCCAAGGCGGGGAAGAAGGTGGGCGTGCTGGACGCGGACATCACCGGCCCCTCCATCCCCACCGCCTTCGGCGTCCACGACAGACCCCAGCCCACAGAGAAGGGCCTGCCCGCCCTGGTGAGCCGGGACGGCGTGAAGATCATGAGCATCAACCTGCTTCTGGACAGCGAGACCGACCCGGTGGTGTGGCGGGGGCCCATCATCGCCTCGGCGGTGAAGCAGTTCTGGACGGACGTCATCTGGGGCGACCTGGACTATATGTTCGTGGACATGCCCCCCGGGACGGGGGACGTGCCCCTGACGGTGTTCCAGTCCCTGCCCATCAGCGGCGTGGTGGTGGTCACCACCCCCCAGGACCTGGTGGGCATGATCGTGGAGAAGGCCGTGAATATGGCGAAGATGATGAACGTGCCCGTGCTGGGGCTGGTGGAGAACATGGCCTGGTACGAGTGCCCCTGCTGCGGGCAGAAGCTGCCCATCTTCGGCCGGAGCCACGCGGAGGAGCAGGGCATGCGCCTCGGCATCGGCAACACCGTGAGCCTGCCTCTGGACGCCGCCATCGCCGCGGCCTGCGACAGCGGAAAGGTGGAGGACGCGGACGTGTCCCGGCTGTGGGAGTTCTCCCAGCGGCTGTAAACCCGGCGGGAAAGAGAGAAGAGCATGATACGTATCCTGGTGGTGGAGGACGAACGGCCCATCTCGGACCTCATCCGCATGAGCCTTCAGAAGGCGGGCTATGAGTGCGCCTGCGTCTACGACGGGCTGGCCGCGGCGGATACGCTGGAGACGGAGCGGTTCGACCTCATATTGCTGGACGTGATGCTCCCCGGCGTGGACGGCTTCGCCCTCATGGACTATATCCGGCCCCTGGGCATCCCGGTCATCTTCCTCACGGCGAAAAACGCCCTGGACGACCGGGTCAAAGGCCTGCGGATGGGGGCGGAGGACTATATCATCAAGCCCTTTGAGGTGCTGGAGCTGCTGGCACGGGTGGAGGTGGTCCTGCGCCGGTACAACAAGCTGGACGAGGTGCTGCACGTGGGCGGGCTGGACATCGACACACGCTCCATGACCGTGGCCCGGAACGGGGAGGACATCCCCCTCACCGCCAAGGAATATGAGCTCTTGCTCCTCTTCGCCCGCAACCCGGGCGTGGCCCTCTACCGGGAGACCATCTATGAGCGGGTGTGGGGCGGCGACTATATGAGCGGCAGCCGCACCGTGGACCTGCACGTCCAGCGCATGCGCCGGAAGGTGGGCTGGGAGGACCGTCTGGTGGCCCTGCCCAAGGTGGGCTACCGCCTGGAAGCGTAAGGATATATGAGATTTCGACTGCGGATGACGCTGTGCATCGTGATGCTCCTGGCCCTGGTATTCGGGGCCGGGGGCAGCATGCTCATATCCGTCTCCTTCCGGCAGAGCCTGGAAAGCGAGCGGGACACGGCCGTCCGCAGTTTTCGCATGGTGGAGAGCACCATGGTGCTGGCAAACTCCATCTCCCCTCAGACGGGCTATGAGGACCTGACGGGCACCCTGCGCCAGCTGGACAGCCAGGCCGACGCGCCCTGGAGCGGCCTGCGCCTGTCCGACGGGGCGCGGTCCCTCTATGAGAGCGGGAGCCTGCCCTTTCCGGCGGAAACGGGGGGCGAGCCGGAGCTGTGCACGGTGCGGCTCTGGGCGGAGGACGGCGCGGGCATCCTGCAGGTATCCGGCGCGCTGCAGGTGAACAACTCCTACCTCTATTTAGACGCGGGCTATTCCGTGAGCCACCTCTATACCCTGCGGCAGATACAGCTGAATATCTACTACCGCCTGCTGGCGGCGGTGGTGGCCGTGGGGGTGGTCATGAGCTGGTTTCTCTCCATGTACCTGACCCGGCCCCTCTATCAGCTTTCACGGGTGACGCGGCAGATCGCCGGGGGCAACCTTTCCAGCCGGGCCAACATCCGCTCCGGGGACGAGTTCGAGCAGCTGGCCGGAGACTTCAACGTCATGACCGACCGGGTGGAGGAGGACATCGCCGCCCTGCAGGAGGCCATGCGCCGGCAGGAGGAATTCATGGGCAGCTTTGCCCACGAGATGAAGACCCCCATGACCTCCATCATCGGCTACGCGGACCTTCTCCGGGGCCAGAGCCTCACGGAGGAGGACCAGCAGAAGGCCGCCAACTACATCTTCTCCGAGGGCCGGCGGCTGGAAAGTCTGTCCCTGAAGCTTCTTGACCTTCTGGTGCTGCGGAAGCGGGACTTTGAGCTCACCGAGGGCTCCCCCAAGGCGGTCATCTCCGCCCTGGTGCAGGTGCTGCGGCCCTCCATGCTGGAAAAGGACATCATTTTGCAGTGCCGGTGCGAGGAGGGGCGGTGCCGGATGGAGCCGGACCTGGTGAAGAGCCTGGTCATCAACCTCATCGACAACGCCCGCAAGGCCATGGACGGGGCGGGGAACATCTACGTGCTGGGCCAGATGACCGATACCGGCTGCCGCATCCAGGTGGTGGACAACGGCCGGGGCATGCCCCAAAAGGAGATCAGCCGCATCACCGAGGCCTTCTACCGGGTGGATAAGTCCCGCTCCCGGGCCCAGGGGGGTGTGGGGCTGGGGCTGGCCCTGTGTCAGGAGATCGTGGCGCTGCATGACGGGACTATGGAATTTCAGAGCGCCCAGGGCAAGGGCACCATCGTGACGGTATGCTTGAACGGAGGGCGGCTATGAAGAGAAAGACGGCCCTTTGGCTCATTCTGACCGCGCTGGTGGTGGCCATCAGCGCCCTGCTGCCGGAGGCGGCCCTGGCCATTCAGGACGCCCGGCTGGAGAGCACTGTGCAGAGCCAGCGGGTGGAGACGGTGGACCTGAGCCTGCTGGCGGAGCTCAGCGTAGAGGACACCCTCTATATGGTCCAGACCTACCAGTCCCGGGTCCGGTTGGACACGGGCCGGCAGATGAACGAGGGCCAGGCCGGCCGCATCGCGATCGACACGCTGGAGGAGGTTTATGACCGGATAGGCTACGCCACCGGGTTTTATGTGACGGACACATCGCCCTGGCTCTACGTGGGGCCGGGGGGCGAGAGCGTGGTCCTGTGGGAGGTCGCCGCCTCCGGCCGGGAGGAGGTCCCCCTGTGGGCCATGCTGGGCTATGAGGCTCTGCGCCAGGTGGACGCCACAGCTCTGGTGGACGAGCGCAGCGGACAGGTGGTGTCCCTGCGCATACGCCTGGCCGACGGAGAAACCGGCGAAGGCGTGACGCCCGACGGGACGGTGCCGCCCGACCCGGCGCCCACGGCCTTGCCCTACGGGGAGGTATCCGTGGAGGAGATGCAGGACATCTCCAATGCCGTCAGCTATACGATGCTGTGGATGTTCGCGGACCGGCTGGGCCTGCGGGACGCCCCGCGGGACGTGATACAGGACGGGGAGTATGGGTCCTATCTTGCCCTGACCACCGACGGCGGGACCCCCTTCACCGTCGCCGTCTCCTGCGACCTGAACGAGCTGCGCTTCAACTGAAAACCGCAAAAAATCACCGCCCGGCGATACACCGGGCGGTGATACATTATGTCAACTTATTGATGCAGGGCGGCGACGATCTCGATCTCGCACAGCACCTTTTTGGGCAGTTCCTTCACCGCCACGCAGGAGCGGGCGGGCTTGCCGGTGAAGTACTGGGCGTACACGCCGTTGAAGGCGGCGAAGTCGCCCATGTCGGCGAGAAAGCAGGTGGTCTTCACCACGTCCTCAAAGCCCAGGCCGTTGGCCTTCAATATGGCGGCGATGTTCTGGCAGGCCCGGTGGGTCTGTTCCTCGATGGCGGCGCCCACCACCTCACCGGTGCCGGGCATGAGGGGGACCTGGCCGGAGGCGAAGAGGAAGCCGTTCGCCTTCACGGCCTGGGAGTAGGGGCCGATGGCCTCTGGGGCGTCGGGGGTATAGGTCTTTTCCAGCATGTCAGTCAGTTCCTTTCTTTAGTTTAATAGGGGGTAACCCTTGCCCAGGAGAGACTTTTTGATGTGGGCCACGTGCTCGGCGTCCCGGGTCTCCAGGACCATGGTGACGGTGCAGGTGCCCACGGCGGCGTGCTCATCCTCCCGGGCATGGTGGATGCGCACCACGTTGGCCCCGGTCTGGGATACGATCTGCAACAGGTCGATGAGGCTGCCGGGCTTGTCGGCTACCTCTACGGACAGCTCCACGATGCGGCCGGATTTGACGAGGCCCTTGGTGATGACCCGGGAGAGCGTGGTCACGTCCACGTTGCCGCCGGACACCACGCACACGGTCTTCTTCGACATGTCCACCTTCCCGAACATGCAGGCGGCCACAGAGGCGGCCCCGGCACCCTCGGAGACGGTCTTCTGGTTCTCCATGAGGGAGAGCATGGCGGCGCATATCTCGTCCTCGTTCACGGTGACGATGTCGTCCACATACTCCCGGCACAGGTCAAAGGTGAGCTTGCCGGGGGTGAGGACGTGGATGCCGTCGGCGATGGTGTCCCTATCGGGAACGGTGACGATCTTGCCCATGCGGACGGACTCGTACATGGAGCCCACCTGGGCGGCCTGGACGCCCACGATCTGGCAGGAGGGCTTCAGACTCTTCACGGCGAAGGCAATGCCGGAGATGAGCCCGCCCCCGCCGATGGGGCAGACGATCTGCTCCACGTCGGGCAGCTGCTCCAATATCTCCAGGCCGATGGTGCCCTGGCCGGCGATGACGTAGGCGTCATCAAAGGGGTGGGCGAAGGTGTAGCCGTTTTCCTCCGCAAGGCGGGCCGCCTCCCGGGCGGTGTCGTCGTATATGCCCGGCACCAGCACCACCTCCGCGCCGTAGCTGCGGGTGGCCTCCACCTTGCTGATGGGGGCGCCGGCGGGCATGCAGATGATGGCCCGGATGCCCAGCTTGGCCGCGGACAGGGCGATGCCCTGGGCATGGTTGCCGGCGGAGCAGGCGATGACGCCCCGGGCGGCCTCCTCCGGGGCCAGGGAGCGTATCTTGTTGTAGCCGCCCCGGAGCTTGAAGGAGCCCGTGAGCTGCAGGTTCTCCGCCTTGATGTAGAGGTTTTTGCCGATGCGGGGGGCATTCTCCAGGGGCGTGCGCCGGGCGATGCCCCGCAGGGCCGACTGGGCGTCCCATATCATGTCCAGAGTGAGCATGGTATAGCCTCCTTATTTGCTACATCCCGAAGACCCAGAGCTTCCACATGGCAAAGGCCTCCCGGACGGCGTAGTTGACGAACAGGGGGAAGATGCTTGTTTTCGCGGCCACCAGCGCGGCCTCACAGCCCAGGTGTTCGGCCATGTACCCCAGGCGGTGCAGGTGGTACTCGCTGGATAGGATGGCCACCCGGCCGTCATAGCCCGGCTCCCGGGCCCGGATGAGGGCGAGGGAATTGGCGATGTTCTCATAGCTGTTATCCGCCCGGTCCTCCAGGATGAGCCGGGCGGGGTCCACGCCGTGGGCCGTGAGCCAGTCCACCATGGCCTGGCCCTCGGACAGGGCCTCCCGGGGCCCCTGGCTGCCGGTGAGGACAGCGGCGCTGTCCGGGTTCTCCTCCAGCCACGTGAGCGCGGCGCTCAGCCGGTCCGCCAGGGAGCGGGAGGGCTTGTCGCCGTTGAGGCCCGCGCCGCAGACGATGAGATAAGGCGCGGAGGTGTCGGCGTCGGAATGGCAGTCGGCGAGAATGGGTATCTCCGCCGCCAGAAAGCACCCGCAGCCGATGACGAGGAACGCTGCCAGGGCTATGCGGGCGGCCTTGGCCGCCTTGCTAGTCTTCCCCGCGAGGAAGCCGAATATGGCAAGCACCGCCGCGCCCGCTAAGAGGAGCACCGCCGTCACCCGGTAGCCCACCAGGGCGAACTCGAATACCGCCGCCGCGATGATAAGCAGGCCGGCGCCGATGAATAAGGCGTTCTTCATCCCTCCGCCAGCGCCTCCCACTGCTCGTAGAGGCCGTCCAGCTGCTCCTGCACGCCCGCCCGCTCCTCGGAAAGCTCCATGAGCTTCTGGTAGTCGGTGGCGGCGGCCTCCTCCCGGGCGGATATGTCCGCGAGGGCCGCTTCCAGCTTCTCTATCTCCCGCTCCACCTTGGCCAGGCGCTTGGCCGGGTCCTTTTCCCGCGGGGGGCGGGTGGCCTTCGCCTTGGGCTCATGGTGCTTGGCGATCTGGGTGAGCTCCGCCTGCCGGGCCTTATAGGCCTCGTACTCCGTATAGCCCCCGGGAAAGTCCGTGAGCACGCCGGTCTTGAGCTCCCACACCCTTGTGGCGAACCGGTCCGTGAACCACCGGTCGTGGCTTACGAACAAAAGCGTGCCGCCGTAGTCGTCCAATGCCTGCTCTATCCACTCGCGGCTGGCGATATCCAAATGGTTGGTGGGCTCGTCAAGAATCAAAAAGTTGATGTCCGATTTCATGAGCATGCAGAGCCTCAGCCTGCTCTGCTCGCCGCCGGAGAGGCTGCCCACGGTCTTGAACACGTCCTCGCCGGTGAAGTTGAAGGCGGCCAGGCGGTCCCGGGCGCCCTGGGGCTGGGCCTTGTCGTCGTAGATGAGGGTGTCCACCAGCGTCCGCTCAGGGTGGGCGAAGGTCACCTGCTGGGGCAGATAGGCCGCCCGGATGGCGGGGCCCAGGCGGGTGTAGCCCGTGTCCGGGGTCACCTCGCCCAGGATGATCTTCACCAGGGTGGACTTGCCGCTGCCGTTGTCGCCCATGACGGCCACCCGCTCCCCGGGGCGGATAAGAAGGTCCAGGTGCTCAAAAAGCCGCTTTTCGCCGTAGGATTTGCCCAGGTCCTGGGCCACCAGCACCTCGTCGCCGAAAAAGTCCCGCTCCTTGAACCGGACGGAGAGCTTTTTTGCCTGAGTGGGCTTGGGGGCCGTCTGCAGTTTCGCGATGCGCTTTTCCATGGAGAAGGCCCGCTTGTAGAGCTTGTCGTTGCCCAAAAACGCCCACAGGCGCAGGTTTTTGGCCGCCTCCTCCAGGTGGGCTATCTCCCGCTGGCTCTTCTCATACTGCCGGCGCAGCTCCTGGTATCGGCGCTGTTTTTCCTCGATGTAGAAGCTGTAGTTGCCCGCGTAGAACTGGCACACGCCGTTGTCCAGTTCGATGGTCCGCTGGGCGATATTGTCCAAAAACCACCGGTCATGGCTGACGGTGAGGACGGTGCCCTTGAACCTGGCGAGGAACCCCTCCAGCCACTGGGTGCTCTTAAGGTCTAAGTGGTTGGTGGGCTCGTCCAGGAGCAATATGTCGGTGTCCTCCAATAGGAGCCGGGCCAGGTTCACCCTCGTCTTCTCCCCGCCGGAGAGGCTCTCAAAAAGCTGCTCCCGCATGGCGGGGGAGAGGTCCAGGCCGTTGGCTACCCTGTCCCGCTCGAAGTCCGCGTCATAGCCCCCCAGCCGGTCAAACTCCGCGGCCAGGCGGTCGTATTTGGAGAGCGTGGCGGGGGAGGCGTCCGTGGCCATGGCCGCTTCAAGCTGGGTCATCTGCTCCCGGATGTCGTCCAGGTGGCGCACGGCGGAGCGGAGCACGTCCTCGGTGGTGTAGCCCTCGGGGTAGACGGGTATCTGGCTGATGAGACCGATGCGCTTGCCTGCGGCCAGCACCACCTCCCCCTCGTCGGGCTCCAGCGCGCCGGTGAGGATGCGAAGGAGGGTGGTCTTTCCCGCGCCGTTGGGGCCTAAGAGGGCCACCCGCTCGCCGGATTGGACGTCAAAGCTGACGCCCCGGAGGATCTCCACGCCGCCGAAGCTCTTTTTTACGTTGTGCAGGGATATATCAATCATGAGGTGTGATTCCTTGTAAGATTATGGGGGCCGCCCTATGCCAGTCCGACGCCCGGCGGGAGCCGGCAGTGTGCCGGATGCGGTTGGTGAGCGAAGCGAACTTTAGCAGCAGGCATACTGTCGGGCCCGTCCGGGCAAAACCTGCGTCCTCAATGGGCGGCCTCGCCCGTCGGGTTGGTGCTCACCCGCCCGCCTTTTGCACCGCTTTCTGCAGCGTGGCGTTGGCGATGGGGGAGGCCACGTAGTAGCCGCCGCCGGCCCGCTCCGCCATGACCACGAAGGCATAGGGGGCGTTGGCGTTGGTGATGAAGCCGGCAAACCAGGCGTGGGTGCCGCCGTAGGTCTCGGCGGTGCCGGTCTTGGCGTGCATCTCCAGGCCCGGATATGTACCGGCGCCGTACTCGTACTGTACGTTGTAGCCCATCATCTCGGAGAGGGTCTGGGCGGTGTTGGGGTCCATGAGCTGGGTAGAGCCGGCGCTCTCCCCATAGAGGATGGTGGGCTCCACGCACACGCCGCCGTTGGCGATGGCGCCGATGAACCGGAGAAAGGCGTAGGGATTTATCAGGTCCTCGTACTGGCCGATGCCCTCCCAAGCCGCGTCGCCGATCTCCCCGCGCCCGGCGGGCACGCTGCCCGCGGCGGTGGGTATCTTGCCGTTGAGCATGTGGGAGGAGGTGAGGCCGTACTTCTCCGCGTACTGACTGATGAGGGCGCTGCCAAGCTGGGCGGCGATCTCGCCGAAGGCGCAGTTGCAGGAGTGGGCCAGGGCCTGCTCCACGGTGATGGTGCCGTGCACGCCGGAACACTTCACCCGCTGGCCGCCGATGATGGTGTCCCCGTCGCAGTAGAAGGTCTGCTGCCATATGTCCGGGATGTTCTCCAGCGCCGCCGCGAGAGTTACCAGCTTGAAGACGGAGCCGGGCGTGAAGGTGGAGCTCAGGGCCCGGTTGATGAACGCGCCCTCATAGGCCTCGCTGCTGGCGTCAAAATCGATGCCGTACTCCGGGTCCCAGGTGGGGGTGGAGACCATGCAAATGATCTCGCCGGTGCGGTAGTTGTAGACCAGCACCGTGCCCTTCTTCCCGGCGATGGCGTTGTAGGCCGCGGCGCACACGTCCGCGTCCAGGGTGAGCTTCATGCTGGCCGCCTCGGCGGTGGTGCCGGTGAAAAAGGAATAGTTCACGAAATCCGCCCGGTACATGGAGAGGATGCTGGTGCCTATGTTGCCGCCCAGGTCGCCCACGGCGTGCAGACAGGCCTTGCGGATATCGGCGTCGTCAGCGTAGTGGAAGCCCTCGTCGCTGGCGGTGGCCAGGACAAGGCCGTTTCTGTCCGCGACGGAGCCCCGGTTCAAAACGCCCTCGGAATAGATGCTCTGGTTGGCGTAGAAGGTGGCCCAGTCGCCCCCGTCCACGGCCAGGCGGTAGATGAACACGCCGGTGCAGGCCAAGGTCAGGGCCACTAAAAGCAGCACAGCAAAGGCGCGGGTAGTGACTTTTTTCATGCGCGCCCGCCTCCCCGGTAATAGCTGTCCTTAGGGTCTTCGTAATAGCCGTCATCAGAACTGCCGCCATAGTATCCGTCCCCGGGGCTGTAGTAGTCCTCCTCCGGCTCGCCCTCGTCCTCCACGCCGGCGCCGCCGGTGAACCGCTCCGGGCGCACCACGGCGAAGCTGGCGTTGGCCCGGGTGTCGCTGCCCTTGACGAAGGCCAGCAGCATCCAGCAGGCCAGAAGGCTCGTGCCGCCCATGGACACGAAGGGGAAGGTGACGCCGGTGAAGGGCAGGATATCCATAGCGCCGAAGACGTTCAGGCAAAGCTGGACCAGCATCATGCTCACCGCCCCGGCGGCGGCGATGCAGAAATAGGAGGACCGGCCCGCGGCGGCGTTTTTCACCACGAAGCCGGCGAGAGCCAGCAGCGACGCGATACAGCAAAGGGCGGTGATGAGCCCCAGCTCCTCGCACAGCACCGCGAACACCAGGTCCGTCTCCGCGGCGATGATGCCGATGAACCAGCCGTTCCCGGCCCCGTGGCCGAAAAAGCCCCCGCTGGCCGCGGCGGAAAGGGCGCGGGACTGCTGATAGCCCCGCCAGTCCACGTCATCCCACACGTGGCCCCAGGTCTCGAACCGGGCCACCACGTGGGGCTTCACCGTCACCACCAAGAGCACGCCCAGCACCGCCCCCGCCACGGCGAGAAACACCGTGGCAAAGCTGCCCGAGCGCATGAAGGAGATGACGAGAAATGTCACGAAAAACACCAGCGCCGTGCCGAAGTCGCCCATGAGGGCCAGAAGGCCCACGCACCCGGCGGAAAAGCCGATGTAGAAGATAAGGTTTCGGTTCACGAAGAGCCGGTCCAGCGTGGCCGCCCCGGCGTAGATATAGAGCACCTTCACCAGCTCCGAGGGCTGGATGGAGAGGCTGCCGAAGTGGAGCCAGCTCCGCGCGCCGTTGTCCACCGGCGCCAGCACCAGCGTCACCAGAAGCATGCCGATGGCGGCGATGAAGGCGTACAGCCGCACGGATTTCACCCGGTCGAGATTTCGTATCCACAGGCACATGAAGATATAAAGGCCGATGGCGGCCAGAAGGAGGATGATCTGCTTGAGCATATCGTCCGGGGTCTTGGACGCCGCTACGGACAGGCCCACCGTGGACAGGAACAGCGCCAGTATCTCCGGCTCAAAGCCCCGCTGGCCCGAGGCCCGCAGGACGATGAAGTAGCCCCACTGGACCGTGGCCAGCACGGCGAAGGCCATGATGACGCCCAGGCCCGCCCCGGCGTCATAGGCCAAGTGCTGGAGAAGAAGGCCGAGCTGGAAAACCGTCAAAAGCAGCAGCGTCACGCTGGGCCGCACCCGGCGGCCGGGGGCGTGGCGGTATTTCAGAAGGGAGGAGCGCTCCTGCTCCGTGAGGTCCACGAACCGGGCCGAGACCGTGCCCAGGGTGAGCACGTCCGCGTCCTGGATGGGCGCGCCGCCGGGCAGCACCTGCTCGCCGTTCACATAGGTCTTGCCTTTGCCCAGGTTATAGACGGTCCAGGCCCCTTCCGGCGTGCGGATGAGACAGGCGTGCATCCGCTCTACCGCCGGGTCGTCCACCCGCCCGTCCACAGACCGGGCCCGGCCCAGGATGCACTCCCAGTGGCGCAGGGGCACCATCACGTTGCCGTTGAGGTAGAGATAGGCCCAGGTCTCCGGGTCGTACCGCTCCCGGAGCATGCTCACGATGCAGCGGGCCACGATGAGCACCGCCACGAATGGCAGGATATAGCGGGATATATCGGCGATGCGGGGGGCATATTCGCCGAAGATGAAGGTGACCAGTTCCACGGGCGGCTCCTTTCCGGGAGAGTGGGGTGGGAAAAAGTTTCGGGTACGGGCAAAACCGTCTATTGACATTATACGATATTGTAACTAAAATGTAAACTATGAAAGGCAAAACATGGAAGGGAAAAACGGTATTCTGGGCGGTGCTGTTTGGGCTGCTGGCCGCCGGGGGAATAGGAGTGTACATGCTGCGCCCCGCCGGGACCGTGGCGAAGGTCTCCGTGGACGGCGAGCTTTGGGAGACCATTGACCTGGCGGCGGTGGCGGCGCCCTATGAAAAGACCGTGGAGACGCCCTGGGGCTGGAACACCATCCGGGTGAGCCCGGGCGCCATCCAGGTCATCGACGCGGACTGCCCCAACCATGACTGCGTGAAGCAGGGGGCCATATCCGACGGGGCCATCCCCATCGTGTGCCTGCCCCACCGGCTGGTGATAGAGATAGAGCGGGATGAATAGGACACGTAAGCTTGTATTCATGGCGCTTTTGACGGCGCTGGAGCTGACCATATGGGTCATCGAGGCCCAGATACCCGCCCCTGTCCCCGTACCGGGGATAAAGCTGGGGCTGGCCAGCGTCATCACCCTGGCTGCCATGGCCTCTCTGGGGAGGAAGGAGGCGGGGTGCATCCTGCTGGCCCGGATATTGCTGGGGGCCCTGTTCGCGGGAAGCGCGTCGGCGCTGCTCTTCTCCCTCGCGGGCGGCGTGGTGAGCTGGTGCGTGATGGCGGCGCTTTTGGGGCTCTTCCCCGAAAAGCTCATGTGGGTGGTGAGCGTGTTCGGCGCCATCGGCCACAACGCCGGGCAGCTCCTGGCGGCAGTCATCGTGACGGGAACACCGGGCATACTGTGGTATGGGCCGGCCTTACTCGCGGCGGCGATCGTCACCGGCGTATTCACCGGCCTGGGAGCCATGTACCTGACCCGGGCCCTGCGGGCCTATACGGGCCGGAAATGAGGAGAAAAAGATATGCGTATCGATAGACGTCAGTTGAAGCAGCAGGCCCGGGCCGCCATGGGCAGCGCCCGGCCGCGGCCCTATTGGGTGTGCCTGGCCTATATGGTCATCCTCACGCTGCTGGAAATACTGAGCATGAGCCTGAGCGGCAGCATCGAGGCCTACAAGCAGATGTTCCTGAGCGCCCGGATGGGTGTGGTGGCCTATGTGGAGCCCACGCCCGTGGGGGGCATGATGGGCTGGATACTGGACGTGGCGCTGCAGATCATGACCGCGGTGATGGCCGTGGGCTTCGTGATCTACGCCCTGCGGGTCTGGCGGCATGTCCATGCCTCCGTGGGGGACCTGTTCGACGGGTTCGGGGTGTTCTTCCGGGCCGTGTGGATACAGCTTCTGCCCTCGCTGCTCATCGGGCTGTGGAGCATGCTCTACGCCTTCCCGGCGGCGATGCTGGTGGTGATGACCCGGCAGAGCTGGTGGATGATCGCGCTGCTGCCCCTGCTGGCCCCGGCCGTCATGGCGTCCTATTCCTACCGCTTGGCCGCCTACGTGATGCTGGACCGGCCGGAGCTGGGCGGCTTCCAGTGCGTGGCCGTGAGCCGGGATATGATGCGGGGCCACCGGTGGGAGCTTTTCAAGCTGGACATGAGCTTCATCGGCTGGGGTCTTCTGTGCGCCATCCCAATTGTGGGGTTCTTCCTCGCCATATGGCTGTATGTGTACATGCAGGTGACGGAGGCGGGGTACTATGAGACGCTGGCCCGGCAGACCATGCCGGGGTGGACGCCGCCGGAGCCGCCCCCCGTGTGAATCAAAAAGCAGCAGACGGCGACGCATCTGCTGCTTTTTTACGGTCAGAATTCCGAGGAGTAGGAGCGGAACTGAGTGGGCTTCGGTCGGTATCGTATGCCCGAGACGATGCCCATGGCGGCGAACATGGTGAATAGGCTCGACCCCCCGTAGCTGAAGAAGGGGAGCGTCAGGCCGATGACCGGCGTGAGCCCTGTGCACATGCCCACGGAGTTGAATAGCTGGAAGCATATCATGGCCGCCATGCCCATGCACACCAGCATGCCGAAGGTGCTGTGGCAGTGCAGGCCCACGTACACACACCGGATGATGATGGCGGTCAGAAGCAGTATCACCACGATGCAGCCCACCATGCCCATCTCCTCGCCGATGCAGGCGAAGATATAGTCTGCGTGCTTGCTCCGCAGGCCGCCCTCGGCGGTCTGGGTCTGGGTACCCTGGTATAGGCCCGTGCCCCAGAGCCGGCCGGAGGACAGGGCCAGCTGGGCCCGGGTGGGCTCCCAGCTCAGGCCGTAGCCGGAGGGGTCTATCTGGTCCTGCATGTAGGGCAGAAGAATACGTATCTTCTGGTTGTCGCTGAGCACATAGTTCCAGGCCAGGGGGATGGCCAATGCCATGGCCGCGCCGCCGAAGAGGAACCAATAGAGCTTGATCCCCCCGGCGAACACCATCACTACGAATATAAAGAAGAACACCAAGGCGTTTCCAAGGTCGCTGGAGATGACCATGTACATCCCGAACAGCAGCAGCAGATGGCCCACCAGCTGGAACACGGACAGGGGCGAGGACAGGCTCCGGTACTCCTTCAGATAGGTGATGTGCTTGGCCGTCAGGACGATGTAGATGACCTTGATGACCTCCGCCGGCTGGATGCCGATGCCGAGAAACCGTATCCAGGCCCGGTTGCCGGTGTCGTCCTTGGAGCCGAACACTGCCAGCAGCAGGATAAGGCCGATCTCCGTCACCAGCAGCAGCGGCCACTGGTCGGCGAACACGTCCGCGTCGATGAGGGTGAAGGCAAAATAGAAGGCGATGCCGATGAGCAGGGCGAATATCTGCACGTAGATCATGGTGGGGCTCATGGTGCGGGTAGCGCTGGATATGGCCACCAGGCCCATGATGGACGCGGCCATGCACAGGGTGAATAAGAGCATGTCCGCCCGCTTGAGAAAGTCGCGGACCACGGCCAGCTTCCCTTTCACGGCATTCCCTCCTTCCATCGGACTTGCTCCGACAGTATATCACACCTGACACAAAGAGGCAATTAACATTTCATTAAGAAAGAGATAATGGTTATGGCAGATCATACCGGACACCGCCGGCGGATGCGGGAGCGCTTCATCCGCTATGGGCTGGACAATTTCGACGACCACAACGTGCTGGAGCTGCTGCTGTTCTACGCCGTGCCCCGGCAGGACACCAACGCCCTGGCCCATGACCTTCTGGAGGCCTTCGGCACCCTGGACGGGGTGTTCGACGCCTCCATCGACGCGCTCAAGAGCGTGCCCGGCGTGGGGGACACGGCGGCGGCCCTTATCCATCTGGTGCCGGAGGCCGCCCGGCGTTACTTCATCTCCAAGGCCGGGCCCGGGGACATCCTGGCCGACAGCGACGCCGCGGGGAAATACCTCTTGCCCTGGTTCATGACCTGCCGGGACGAGACCATGTACCTGGTCTGCATGGACGCGAAGCTGAAGGTGCTGGACTGCCGCCCTATAGCGGAGGGCAGCACCACCGCCGTCAGCGTGAACCTGCGGCGCGTCGTACAGATCGCCCTGGGGCAGAACGCCTCCTGCGTGCTGCTGGCCCACAATCACACCGGCGGCGTCGCCCTGCCCTCCAGGGAGGACATAGCCGTGACGCTGCGCATCCGGGACCTCCTGGAGCAGGTGGGTGTCACCCTGACGGACCATATCGTGGTGGCGGGGGACGATTTCGTCTCCATGGCCGACAGCGGCCTTCTGGCGCAGAAGTGAGGAAAAATGCAAGCGAAGGGGCGCTGGCTGGCATACTGTCCGCCCGGTATGCAGACCGCTGTGAAAAGTCCGGATTATGTTATATAATAAATTGAAACTATTTGTTGCTTTACACGTTACAAGAATTTGAAGAAATTGGTAAATCCGGCTGAAACCGTTGGAAAATCGCAGTTTAGTGGGTGTTGAAAGACCTGTTCAAAATGTTGATAACATTCTGCATTAGAAATGAAATAAAATATTATGTAAAGTGAATTATCGCAATTTCAGACGCGAAAGAACGGTTGAAACAAGGGGCTTTCCGCCCCTGGTCAAAAATGGAAACCGGCGGCCCGGCGGATGAAAATGCACGCCGCCCGGATGCAGATGGGTGGGAATTGCAAGACATAATACGGTCTGTAATCGCGGGCCCGCGCGGAACATTTCTGTTGACTTCCCGGGGGCCTGTATGCTACAATATGCGGGCGCGAAACGCTAGTGTAGCTCAGTCGGTAGAGCAGCTGATTCGTAATCAGCAGGTCGTGTGTTCAAGTCACATCACTAGCTCCACAAAAAGCCCGCAACCCTTTGGGGTTGCGGGCTTTTTGTGTTTTGTGTTCTTTATTGAGCCTTCTTCAGTTCGGCTACATCCTGGGCCAGGGCTTTGATGACGGACTTCATGAACACGACCTCGTCCTCCAGAGCCTCCACGCGGTTCTTGGGGGCCAAGGTCTCCAGAAGTGTCTGGTGGCCCTCTGCCAGAAGCTGTATCTGGGGCTGGATCGACCCCTCATAGAAAGCCATCCAGCGGTTCTCCGCCGCGGTGACATGGTCTTTCATACGTTCCTCCGCCGCGGCAACATGGTCTTTCATGTGTTCCTCCGAGGCGGTGACATAGTCTTTCATGCGTTCCTCCGAGGCGGTGACGGAAGCGTCGATCAATTCCTTGATGGCCTGTAGGTCTTTTTCTTCAAGCATGATATATCTCCTTTTCGCTGCCATTCAGAGCGGCAGTCGAGTTGGTCCATAATGTTCTTCCGAACCAAGTATCGCACATTTCGGCCGAACAGTCAACCGAGTAAGTACATGGAGACAGCAAGACTTTCCCTTTTGGCGTTTGCATGTTATAATGGGCGCGGGAAGGAGGGAGCGGGATGTTCAGGAACGTATTCAATCCATTGAACGGGTTCTGGCAGGGGCTGGGCCGGGTGTGCGACCTGGTGGGCCTGAGTATATGCTGGGCGGTGTGCTCCCTGCCCGTGTTCACCACGGGCGCGGCCACGGCGGCCCTCTACGACGCGGTGTTCCACGGCGTCCGCAAGGGGGAGATGGGCGATTACAGCCGCTTCTTCCATACCTTCCGGGACAATTTCAAAACTGCGACACTGGCGACACTGCCCTTCCTGGCGCTGGCGGCGGGCCTCTTCTATATGTGGTACGTGGCCTATGTGATGGCGGCGGGGGGCAGCGAGGCGGCCATGGTGTGGCTGTACGCCTGCCGGATCCTGCTGCTGGTGCCCCTGGCGGTGTGGATGTTTGCCATGTTCACCCTGTCCCGGTTCACCTTTGGCGCCAAGGACCTGCTGGTCACGGCGGCGAAGCTGGTCATAGGCCATCTGCCCTCGGCGGCGGTGGTGGCACTGATCGGGGAGGAGGCGGCGGTGGCCTGCACGAAGTTTCTCGTCCTGCCGGTGCTGGTCATGCCCGCTTTGGCGGCGCTTCTTTGCTCCCTCTTTATGGAGCGCATCTTCGCGCCCTACCTGCCCAAGGAGGAGCCGGCGGAGGACGAGAAAGATTAACATAATTCAATTTACATAATATTATATCGGCGCATAAAAACGGGACCGGCTGAGCCGGTCCCGCGTTCGTTTTTATACCAGCGTGGGGACGAGGTCTGCCAGCATGTGGGCAAGCTGGCTGTGGCCCTTTTTCGTCAGGTGCATATGGTCGATGGGGTTGAACTCACAGGCTTCCGCGTCCATGAAGTGGACGCCGGTGAGCTCAGCGGCCTGCTGAAAGGCGGCGGCCATGCCCAGGGTGCGCTCCCGGCAGCCCTCGCCCATGGCGGGGTCGAAGAAGCCCTCCCCGATGGGGGGCGGGGCCACCACCAGAATGTTGGGGCCCTTCTCCGCCCAGCACAGGGTGCTCTGGGCCTTGCGGATCAGCCGCTGCATGGCCACGCCCACCGCCGCGGCGGTGCAGCCGAAGCGCTCCTTGGAGTCGTTGGTGCCCAGCATGATGATGAGCAGGTCCACCGGCTCATGGCTGAGAAGGCAGGGGCTTATGTAGTCAACCCCGGCCAGGTCACCGTGGATTGGGTCGTCGAACACAGTAGTCCGGCCGCCCAGGCCCTCCTCCAGGCAGAGATATTTATTCCCCAGCAGGGATTGCAGCACGCAGGGCCACCGCTCCTCCTCATTGAAGCGGGCGCCGCCGTCGGCGCAGTCGGTGGGGTCGGCGCAGTAGCCGTGGGTGTTGGAGTCGCCGAAGCAGACGATGTGTTTTTTCATGATTCAGCCTCCTATGATGGCGGGCAGGCTGGCCGCCGCCGCGGACTGGCCCACCCTGCGGAACTTCTCGTCGGGCAGGGCGGGGTGGATGGCCTTGTCCACCTCGGGGTATTCGTCGGCCAGGACTTCCTTGCACTTGGCCAAAATCAGGTCGCCGCCCTTGCCGGACATGACCCGGCCCAGCAGCAGCACATGGCGGAAGTGGTAGAGGTCGTAGTAATATGCCAGGGCGTGGCCCAGGTACACGCCGATGGATTCGTAGACCTTTTTGGCCCGTTCATCATCGGCCTCCATCAGCTCTTGGACGGCTTTCAGCTTCTGGGCGGGGGAGAGGCTCTCGTCCAGCTCGATGCCGGCGGGGCCGGCCAGCTTGATGACGCCGTCCTGGGAGAAGTATTTCACGCCGCAGCCGATGTCGCCGCTCCACTCGTCCCGCATGGCGGCGGGACTGGCGTCCACAGGCACGAAGGCCAGCTCGTTGAGCCAGCCGGTGATGCACCCGTCCGCGTCCACATAGCCCACCGCCTCGCTGGTGCCCATGGCGATGCCCAGCACGTTGGGCTCGCCCAGGCTCATCATGCCCGCCAGGGCGGACACGTCGCCGTCGTTGATGACCGCGTAGGGGACATTTCCGAAGGTGTCGGTGATGGCCCGGATGTAGATATCCTTCACCTTGGCGTCAAAGAGGTCGTCGGGGACCTGTAAAAAGAGGCTTGCCCGCATGGTGCGGTTGTTGATATAGATGCCCGCGGAGGACACGCCCACCGCGTCCACCCGGGGCAGATGCGCCGCGGCGGACTTCAGCGCCGACACGATGCCCTCGTAGTGGTAGTCCGGGTCGGCGGTGATCTTGGGATACCACACCACCTCCTCAGAGTAGACGCTCTCCCCATCGATGACGGCGGAGACCTTCCGGTCGGAGCCGCCGGCGTCAAAGCCGATGCGGCAGCCGTCCAGGTGGCCGCCGATGCGCTGGGGGCTATCCTTGGCCGCGGGGACTTTATCCACCCGCACCACCTCGAAGGGGTGCTCGAATACATGGGCCATGAAGTGGAAGTCGAAGTCCTGCTGCCCGCCGTCGGCGTATATGGCCCGGATGGCGCCGCATATGGCCTCGTTCCCGGCCAGGTATACCCGGAAGCCGCCCTTCATCCACAGGATGGTCTTCACCAGCCGCTCGATGTAGTACACGTCCGCGTCGAACATGTCCTTCGTGCCGTAGACGAAGGTGTCGTACACGGCCATCTGGCCGCTTGCCCGCTCCACGGCCACGTGGAAGGGCTCTTTGGCGCCGGTCAGGAACGCCTGGTTGTAGAGGTTCAGGGGGATGAAACCCGGGTCCAGCGGGGGGACGTTTTTGACGGTGACTTCGATGCCGAGATGGTTCATAGCACATCCTCCTTGTGAGAGTTTTTGTAGAAACTATATAAAAACTGTTTGCTCTTCCATCTCTAAGCTACCAGTTTTTTTCAGATTGTCAAGAGGCGGACAAAAATTTCTTTTCCGCCTCCCGTCCCCTTGACGGGGGGCGGAAAAGGCAATATGATGGGTCCATCAATATAAAAAGGGGGCTTGCATCGTGATAGAGCAGCAAGCATTTCTGAAGGCCAGCCGGGACTGGATGCAGGGGGAGCTGCGCGCCTGCGTGGACTTCTGGCTTACCCACGGCATGGACCATGAGCACGGCGGGGTGTATACCTGCCTCGACCGGGAGGGGAACATCTATTCCACCGACAAGAGCGTGTGGATGCAGGGCCGGTGCGGCTGGACCTTCTCCTACCTCTGCCATGTCTACGGCGCGCGGCAGCAGTGGCTGGACGCGGCCAAGAGCTGCATCGACTTTCTGGAGGAGCACTGCATCAACCCCGACGCCGCCGGGCGGATGTACTTCACCGTCACGGCGGAGGGAAAGCCCCTGCGGCAGCGGCGGTACTGCTTCTCCGAGGGGTTCTATGCCCTGGCCAACGCGGAATATTATGGCGTGACGGGCAAAACCGAGCACCTGGAGCGGGCCCGCCGGGCCTATGAGCTCATCTGGCAGCTCAACCAGGGGCTCATCCCCGACCCCGCGGGCCTGGGGCCCAAGACCATCCCCGAGACCCGGACAGGCCGGGCCCTGGGCAATCCCATGATCTACCTGAACATCACCTCCGTCATGCGCCGGGTGGACCCCGAGCAGGCGGCCCTCTATGACCAGCGGGCGGCCATCTGCGCGGGGGAGATATTCAAGTACCACGTAAAGCCGGACTTGAAGTGCACCCTGGAGAACGTGGACCCGGACGGAGAGCCCCGGCTCTACTACACCGAGGGCCGCACCGTGAACCCGGGCCACGACATCGAGTGCGTGTGGTTCCTGCTGGAGTACGCCAAGCGAACCGGGGATACGAACCTGCGGGACAGGGCCGCCCAGGTGTTCGATTGGGCTATCGAGGCCGGCTGGGACGAGGAATACGGCGGGCTTTTGTACTTCACCGACTGCCTGAAAAAGCCCCCCGAGGCCTACGAGCACGACATGAAGCTGTGGTGGCCCCACAACGAGATACTGATCTCCTCCCTGATGCTCTACCGGGACACGGGGAAGGAGGAGTACCTGGACTGGTTCAAAAAGACCCTGGACTACTGCAAAGAGCACTTTGCCGACCCGGAAAACGGGGAGTGGTACGGCTACCTCCGCCGGGACGGCCTGCCCACCCAGCCCGCCACCAAGGGCTCCACCTTCAAGGGCCCCTTCCATCTGCCCCGGTGCCTCATCATGTGCGACATCATGCTGGGCCAGCTTCTGGGAGGCGGCGACGGCGCCTTTGGGCCCGTCGCCTGAGAGGCAGGCTGTATGCCCGTCCTGATGTGGTAGACATAATAAAAATAGTTGTCTGTCCCCGGTGGATTTTTGTTGACATTATCCTTGACATACTGTAAGATTTATACAGCGTAAAAGTGTTTTTGTAAGCAAAAATTATTCAAATTTTTTAAGGAGGACGACCCATGAATATGAAGAGATGGCTCGCTCTGGTGCTGTGCCTGGCGATGGTCTTCTCCCTTGCGGCCTGCGGCGGCAAGAAGGAGGAGACGGCCGAGGTCACCCCGGAGCCTGAAACGGCCACGGAAGAGCCCGCGGCCGAAGAGGCGGAAGAGCCTGCGGCCGAGGAACCGGAAGAAGCTCCGGAAGAACCCGAAGAGCCGGAAGAACCCGCCGAGGCTGCCTCGGATACCGAGACCGAGGCCCCCGCGGAGGAGGCTCCTGAGGAGGCGGAGTCCGCCACCGACGCGGAGGAAGCGGTGGATGAGCTGGCCGAGGAGGCCGGCGAGGCCATTGTGGACGCCGCCATCGAGGCCGCTGAGGAAGCGGTGGAGCCTCCCATGGAGGCCCCTGCTGCTGACATCACTTTGTGGACGTATCCCATCGGCAAGTGGGGCGACGAGGCCACGGTGAAGGAGCTGATCGCGGGCTTCAACGAGGTATATCCCGACATCAACGTGACGGTGGAGTATCTGGACTACACCGAGGGCGACAACAAGGTGAACACGGCCATCGAGGGCGGCGTAGCGCCGGACCTGGTGATGGAGGGCCCCGAGCGCCTGGTAGCCAACTGGGGCGCCAAGGGCCTGATGGTGGACATCTCCGACATCTGGGACGAGCAGGACGCTGAAGAGGTCAACGCGGCTGTGCAGGCGGCGTGCTTCAACGCGGACGGGGCTCTGTATGAGTATCCCGTGGTCATGACGGCTCACTGCATGGCGATCAACTACGATGCCTTTGTGGAAGCTGGGGCTGACCAGTATGTGGACCTGGAGAGCCATACCTGGACGACGGAGCAGTTCATCGAGGCTGTGAAGGCGCTGTATGATCATTACGGCGACACGGTGGCTGCTGTGTTCTGCAAGGACCAGGGCGGTGACCAGGGCACCCGCGCGCTGGTGAACAACCTGTACGGCGGCACATTCACGAACGCGGAGCACACGGCCTACACGGCTGACGACGAGGCGAACGCGAAGGCTTTGGAGCTGCTGCAGGGACTGGACGGCATCGCGTTCGATCCTGGCATCAACGGCGGCGAGGAGATCGCGCTGTTCTATCAGGAAGTGCTGAAGATGGCGTTCTGCTGGAACATCGCGCAGCAGCTGAACCCGAACTCCGCGGGTACGGGCGAGGAGCTGACGATCAACGGACAGAAGATCGAGTTCATGAGCTTCCCGTCTGAGACGGGCGAGAGCCAGCTCTGCGGCGGCATCTGGGGCTTCGGCATCTTCGACAATGGCGACGCTGACAAGATCGCGGCGGCGAAGGCGTTCATCAAGTACATGGCGGACAGCAAGGAAGGGCTGACGGCTTCTGTGAAGGCGGCGAGCTACTTTGCGGTGCGCGACACGGTGGACGGGGAGGACATCTCCGACATCTGGGCTGATAACGCGATCATGGCGGAGTACACGAAGCTGATGCCGTACCTGGGCGATTATTACCAGGTGGCGGCTGGCTGGACGGAGGCCCGTGCGGAGTGGTGGAACATGCTGCAGCGCGTGGGCACCGGCGGCGATCCCGCTGAGGAACTGGCCACCTTCGTGACCAACGCCAACGCCGCGGCCGGCTTTGAGGCTCCCGCCGACGAGGCCGAGCCCGAAGAAGCGCCCGCGGAGGAGCTCGAGGCTGAGGAAGAGCCGGGAACTCCCGCCGAGGAGCCTGAAGAGGCTGCGGAAGAACCTGAAGCCCCCGCTGAGGAGCCTGTGGCTGTGGACGCGGCCGCCGCTTTCGGCGGACTGATCGCCGCGCTGAGCAATGAGAACGCCGGTACGGCCTACCGGGAGACCGGCGAGGTCGAGGAAGGCATGGCCGACCGCGAGGCGGAGGAACCCGCCGAGGGCATGGCTGACCGTGAGGCGGAGGAGCCTGCCGAGGGTATGGCTGACGAGGAGACCGAAGAGCCCGAGGAAGAGGCCAAGGTCAATGCCGCGCTGGTGACCGGCCCCGGCCCCGCGCTGGAGGCGCCTGCGGCGGACATCACTTTGTGGACGTATCCCATCGGCAAGTGGGGCGACGAGGCCACGGTGAAGGAGCTGATCGCGGGCTTCAACGAGGTATATCCCGACATCAACGTGACGGTGGAGTATCTGGACTACACCGAGGGCGACAACAAGGTGAACACGGCCATCGAGGGCGGCGTAGCGCCGGACCTGGTGATGGAGGGCCCCGAGCGCCTGGTAGCCAACTGGGGCGCCAAGGGCCTGATGGTGGACATCTCCGACATCTGGGACGAGCAGGACGCTGAAGAGGTCAACGCGGCTGTGCAGGCGGCGTGCTTCAACGCGGACGGGGCTCTGTATGAGTATCCCGTGGTCATGACGGCTCACTGCATGGCGATCAACTACGATGCCTTTGTGGAAGCTGGGGCTGACCAGTATGTGGACCTGGAGAGCCATACCTGGACGACGGAGCAGTTCATCGAGGCTGTGAAGGCGCTGTATGATCATTACGGCGACACGGTGGCTGCTGTGTTCTGCAAGGACCAGGGCGGTGACCAGGGCACCCGCGCGCTGGTGAACAACCTGTACGGCGGCACATTCACGAACGCGGAGCACACGGCCTACACGGCTGACGACGAGGCGAACGCGAAGGCTTTGGAGCTGCTGCAGGGACTGGACGGCATCGCGTTCGATCCTGGCATCAACGGCGGCGAGGAGATCGCGCTGTTCTATCAGGAAGTGCTGAAGATGGCGTTCTGCTGGAACATCGCGCAGCAGCTGAACCCGAACTCCGCGGGTACGGGCGAGGAGCTGACGATCAACGGACAGAAGATCGAGTTCATGAGCTTCCCGTCTGAGACGGGCGAGAGCCAGCTCTGCGGCGGCATCTGGGGCTTCGGCATCTTCGACAATGGCGACGCTGACAAGATCGCGGCGGCGAAGGCGTTCATCAAGTACATGGCGGACAGCAAGGAAGGGCTGACGGCTTCTGTGAAGGCGGCGAGCTACTTTGCGGTGCGCGACACGGTGGACGGGGAGGACATCTCCGACATCTGGGCTGATAACGCGATCATGGCGGAGTACACGAAGCTGATGCCGTACCTGGGCGATTATTACCAGGTGGCGGCTGGCTGGACGGAGGCCCGTGCGGAGTGGTGGAACATGCTGCAGCGCGTGGGCACCGGCGGCGATCCCGCTGAGGAACTGGCCACCTTCGTGACCAACGCCAACGCCGCGGCCGCGGGCTGAGCTCTCCGGCCAAAAGGCAACGGACTGATTGAATAGGTGCGCACCCTCTCCCGCTTGTGCGCGGGAGAGGGTGTTGCCCTTTTTCCGGGACAGACACCTCCGCCCGGCGGCTTGGCCGGACGGAGCTGTGTGCCCCGCAAATAAGAAGAACAAGGAAGGAGGCTGATCGGCTTGCGCAGATCGTCCATGAGCAAGGCGCTGGTGCGGCGGGAGACCATCTCCGGTTATCTCTTCCTGCTGCCGAGCCTGATCTTCTTCGTGGGATTCGTGGTGTATCCCATGATCATGTGCGTCTACACCAGCTTTTTTGACGCCACCATGGGCAAGGACCGGCAGGACATCTTCATCGGCCTGCAGAACTACAAGGACCTGTTCAAGGACCCGGCCTTTCTCAAGGCTTTGAAGAACACCCTGGTCATCGTGATCGTCTCCGTGCCGGTGACCTGTGCCTTCTCCCTGTGGGTCAGCTCCGCCATCTATAAGATGCGGGGCCCCATCCGCTCGGCGTTCCGGTGCATCTTCTACCTGCCCGTGGTCACCGGCTCCGTGGCCGTGACCGTGGTGTGGAAGTGGATGTACAACAACTACTACGGCATCTTCAACTATATCGGCAAGGGCCTGGGTATCATCGAGAAAAACATCAACTGGCTGGGCGACGAGCGTTTCGCCCTGGGGTGTATCATACTGATCCTGCTGACCACCTCGGTGGGCCAGCCCATCGTGCTGTATGTGTCCGCTCTGGGCAACGTGGACAACTCCCTGGTGGAGGCCGCCCAGGTGGACGGGGCCAACGACCTGCAGGTGTTCTGGAAGATCAAGTGGCCCCAGATCATGCCCACTACTTTGTACATCATGGTCATCACCACCATAAACTCCTTCCAGTGCTTCGCCCTGATACAGCTGCTGACCTCCGGCGGGCCGAACCACAGTACGGACACCATCATGTACTACATCTATTACCAGGCGTTCAAGCTGTACCATTACGGCTACGGCAACGCCATGGGCGTGATCCTGGCCATCATCATCGCCATCTTCTCCGCCGTCCAGTTCAAGCTGGCCAAGGCGGACACCAGCTATTAAAGGAGGTGGGGACATGAATAACCTCAATCACGGCGTACACCATACCACCCCCTATAAGGTCATCAGCGTTATCATACTGCTGGTGATGGCGTTTCTGTTCCTGTTCCCCCTGTACTGGATCGTCACGGGCTCGTTCAAGACCATGAAGGAGATCAACTCCACCACTCCGGCCTGGTGGCCCAGCGAGTGGGTGCTCACGAACTATGAAAAGCTGTTCAGCCGCCGGTCGGCGCCTCTGTTCAGCATTCCCATCCCCTTCACGGACGAGGTCGTCACCGGCCCCACGGTCCCGGCGGCCATCCGCTGGCTCATCAACACGGTGTGGATGGCGGTGGCCTCCATGATCCTGACCTGCATCACCGCCACCATGGCGGGGTATTCCCTGGCGAAAAAGCGGTTCGTGGGCCGGGGGCTGGTGTTCAGCGTCATCATCTGCGCTATGGCCCTGCCCAAGCAGGTCATCCTTATCCCCCTCATCCGGGAGATGAACGCGCTGAAGCTCTATGATAAGATGGGGGCGGTGATCTTCCCCATCGTGGGCTGGCCCTTCGGCGTGTTCCTCATGAAGCAGTTCTCCGAGGGCATCCCCGGCGAGATGCTGGAGGCCGCCCGCATCGACGGGGCCAGCGAGGCCAAGACGTTCCTGCGTATCGTGGTGCCGCTGGTAAAGCCCGGCGTGGGCGCGCTGGCCATCTTCACCTTCATCAACTCCTGGAACGACTACTTCATGCAGCTGATCATGCTGTCCAGCACCAGCAACCTGACCATCTCTCTGGGCATCGCCCAGCTGCAGGCGGAGCTGAGCACCGACTACGGCCTGATCATGGCCGGCGCGGCCCTGGCCGCGGTGCCCATCCTGACCGTGTTCATCATCTTCCAGAAATACTTTACCCAGGGCATCACCATGGGAGCCGTGAAAGGCTGAAAGGAGCCTGCAAATAAAAAGTCAAGCCCAAAATGAAGAAAAAGTGGAGCTGAGGAATGGGCACGACAAAAAAGCTG
>CANQRM010000014.1 GCA_947626265.1 uncultured Oscillospiraceae bacterium | reverse complement strand
TCTGCCGGCGCCGCCGGCGCCCCGGGTCCCGCCGTTTCCTCCGGCTCCGCCGCCAGCGCCGGCATGACCGCGCCCAGTACAAGCGCCGCCGTCAGGGCCAGCGCCAGAAAGTATCTCGCGCTCCGTTTCATGTCATATCTCCTTTCGGCCCGGTCTTATACACTATAAAATTGACACATCGCGTTGGGATTTCCGCTGAACATAGTGTAGATCTCTTTATCGCTAAGGTCTAATATACAGTTGGCGCTGTCCATACTGCAGCCCCAGCAATTTCTGCGCGCAAAATCTTGCACATAAGCAAGCATTTTGGGTCCTTCAGTGTCTACGTAACCGCGGTCATTATAATAGACAGTACCCCCGGACACCCTTTCAAGGACCTCGTCGGGCAGGGCTTCAAGGCTCTTTTTGTTCTCGTTGTCATTCATTTTGATACCTCCTGATATTCCAGCGACGGCAGTTCTATTGCGGGGCAGTAGGGGCAATAGTAATGGCCATCGCGCCTCTCAGCCTGCCCGAGCAGGATGTGTCTTTGGCATTTCGGACACATGGCGCCCTGGCTCTGCCTTCCAGCACCGCCGGTCACGGCGGCCAGCGCCTCGTCGGCCAGCTCTTCATTGCTCATTTTGTTCTCGTTCATAGCAGTCTCCTTTCCGCCCACGATATCGGGGCTCACACGTAAACGGCCATCGCAAATCTGGGGTTACGGATCGAGCCGCCCGTCACGGCCTCGATCTCATCGTCGGACAGCGCGCGGCCTGCGGACGCCTTGAGCTTATCAAATAGCTCCTGCGCCTTCTCCGCCGTCAGTTCCAGGCCGTACTCCTTCGCGGCGGCCTCGATCTCCTCCGGGCTCTTGGCCTGCTTCGCCTTTTCCACGAATTCCTCGATCTTTTTCTTCTCCATGTTCGTTCTCCTTTCAGCCCGGTCTTACATACTAAAATATAGACTTAAAATATTGACACTTCGCGTTGGGATTCCCACCGAACATATTGTAGAGTTCTTTATCATCAAGCCATAAAAAACAGACGTCGCTGCTTTCCATACTGCATCCATAGCAATTATTGTCTGCAAAAGCTTTCCTAAAAACAAACATTTTGTAATTTTCACTGGGCTCAAGCCCCCCGGCGACCTTCTCCAGGGCCTCGTCGGCCAGTTCCTTTTTGTTCTCATTCTCGACCATGATGATACCTCTTTCATGTCGTGAGTCCGGGGCAGGTCCCGGAGGCGTCCATCCCGGTCTCGTAGACGTCCACGGGGCCTCGTCTATAACAGCATGAGCCAGTCAGCATGCGCGTGCAGCGCATGCAATTATTCATCCCGAACTGCACTGCCCACGCTATAGCGGGGTCCTGATCGATCGCGCCGTCCCCTCCAGAGACTGCGTCCAGCATCTCCTCCGTCAATTCCTCTGGTGTCTTCCTGTTCTCGTTGTTATTCATAACGGTTCTCCTTTCAGGTTTCTGTCTCTTTATACGTTTCAGCGGGGCAAAAGGGCTAAAGCGGCGGAAAATTATTACGTCCGGTCGTGTTCAGCCGCTGCCCGCCGCGTTTCGCCAATAGACGCTCATGGCGTCCTCTCTCACAGGCCCCTTCGCCGGGCATGTAGATATCCAGGAACACGATGTCGAAGGGGGGTGTCTCCCGGGCGGCCCCCAACAGGTCCGCTCCGCTCAGATATTTCTCCGCGCTCCGGGTCGGGTCCCATCCGTGCAGTGCCATATCAAATTGTTCCTGTTCCGCAGGGTCGTCATCGCAGACGGCGATCCGCATATGCCATTCCTCCCATAGCGATGCCCATTGCTTATGTAATACTACCTGCGAGCTACTTTATAATTTTATCATTCCGGCCGAAACGCATCAATGTAAGAGCCCTGACGTTTTCGCGGTCAAACTTGACTTTTGCGAAATCCGGTGCAATGGCTTTTTCGGGCCGCTTGCCGAACCTGTTCAGCAAGCGGGTGTATTCAATGATGTCCATAGGCTATTCTTGCCTCCCGCCCGTTTTGGACGATTAAAGTACAGCACATTGCTGTCTCCCTAAAAATACAATTCACAAGTCAAGATGCACAAAACACGCGATGACCGGGCCGCTGGTTTTGGCCGCGGGACGGGCAAACAGCTATTGACTTTATTGCTTTAGCGTGATAGTATAATGAAGCACCTGTGACGGGGAGGTTTTGCTATGGCACTGCCAAGAAACGAGGAGACCGACCAGCTGTTCCGTTCCATTCTCGTGCTGCGGAACGTGGACGAATGCTATCAATATTTTGAGGATCTTTGCACGGTCCGGGAGATCCAGTCCATCGCCCAGCGGCTGGCCGTGGCCCGCATGCTGGCGGATGGGCAGTCCTACCAGAGCACCACCTCCGGCACCGGGGCCAGCTCCGCCACCATCAGCCGGGTCAAGCGCAGTCTGGATTACGGCGCGGGCGGCTATGCGCTCATCCTGGACCGGCTGACCGGCAGGGAGGAAATGACATGACCGGTACGATCCCTCCCGCCGAGCAACTGGCCGCCCAGCTGCGGGCGCTCTACCAGCGCTACGGCTTCAAACATTACCGGGTCAGCAAGTTTGAGGAGTATGACCTGTACGCCCGCAACAAGCGCTTTCTCACCAGCCCCCACATCCTGACCTTCAGCGACACCAACGGCCGTCTCATGGCCCTGAAGCCGGACATCACCCTGTCCATCATCAACAACACCCGGGACGACGACCGCACCAGGAAGGTCTGGTACACGGAGAACGTATACCGGGTGCCCCGCGGGGGCAGCGGCTTTCAGGAGATCATGCAGGCCGGCCTGGAGATGCTGGGAGCGGTGGACCTGTACGCCATGGGAGAGGTGCTGATGCTGGCGGCCCGGTCCCTGGAGGCGGTCAGCCCCCGGTATGTACTGGAGCTGTCCCACATGGGCATCCTGACCGGCGTGCTGGACACGCTGGCAGTGCCCGCCGGGGCCGCGGAGGCGATCCTGGCCGCCTTTGAGGCGAAAAACGCCCACGGTCTGGCCTCGGTCTGCGCCGGGGCCGGCGTGGACGCGGCAGACGCCGCGCTTCTGGAGCGGCTCTGCCGTCTCTCCGGCCCGGCCCGGTCCGCGGTGAAGAAGCTGCTCGCCCTGCCATTGCCCCCCGCCGCAAAGCAGGCCGCCGTGGAGCTGGATCAGCTCACCGGACTGCTGACGCTGTTCGGACCGTATAACGCGACCGTTGATCTGTCGCTCATCAACGACACGGACTATTATAACGGTCTGCTCTTCCGGGGCTATGTGGATGGCGTGGCGGCGCCGGTGCTGACCGGAGGGCGCTACGACAGTCTCATCCACCGGATGGGCAAGCGGGGCGGGGCGATCGGTTTCGCGGTGTATCTGAATGAGCTGGAGCGGTTCCTGGCCCAGCCCGCCGCCCAGGACGTGGACACGCTTCTGGTATACGGCCCCGGCGACGACCCGGCCGCCGTGATCGCCGCCGTCCAGGCGGAGATCGCCCAGGGCAGGACCGTGCGGGCCCAGCTGGCCGGGGGGACCGCCGTCACCTATGGCCGGTGCATCCGCCCGGACGGCAAGGAGATGACATGACCATGGAAACGCTGAATATCGCCCTGCCGAAGGGGCGTCTGGGAGAAAAGGTATATGAGCTGTTCCAGGCCGCCGGCTATGACTGTCCGGCGCTGCTGGAGCCCAATCGGAAGCTGATCTTTGAAAATGAGGCCGCCGCGGTCCGATATTTCTGGGCCAAGCCCTCGGACGTGGCGATATATGTGGAACGGGGCGCGGCGGACATCGGCGTGGCCGGCAAGGACATCCTGATGGAATATACGCCCGACGTATATGAGCTGCTGGACCTGGGGCTTGGCCGGTGCCGCATGTGCGTGGCGGGCTTTGCCGGGTTCCGGGACGACGGCGCCCGCACGCTGCGGGTGGCGACGAAATTCCCCAACATCACCCGGGACTATTACGCCGCCCAGAGCCGTCCCATCGACATCATCCACCTGAACGGCTCCATCGAGCTGGCCCCCATCGTGGGGCTCTCGGACGTGATCGTGGATATCGTGGAGACGGGCAAGACCCTGCTGGAAAACGGCTTGGCGCCCCTGGCGGAGGTGGCCCCCATCAGCGCCAGACTCATCGCCAACAAGGCCCGTTTCAAATTCGTGGGCGAGCGCATCGACACCCTGTGCCGGCGCATCGCGGCGATCAGAGAACAGGAGTGCAGCAAATGAAGATATACCTCTACGGTCAGGTCCCTCTGGAGGACCTTCTCATCCGCACCGTGGAGACCTCCGGCGTGTCGGAGGCGGTGCAGGCCATCATCGCCGACGTGGCTGAAAGAGGCGACGCGGCGCTGCTGGATTATGCCCGCCGGTTTGACGGGGCGGAGCTGCAGGCGCTGGAGGTGTCCCGGGAGGAGATCGACCAGGCGTACAGCCGGGTGGACCTGGCCCTCATCCGGGTCCTGGAGCGGGCCGCGGAGAATATCCGGGCCTTTCACATCCATCAGCTGCCCCGGGGCTTTCAGCTGGACCGGGCAGACGGCTCGGTGCTGGGCGTGAAGGTCACGGCCATCGAGCGGGTGGGGCTTTGTGTGCCCGGCCGCACGGCGGCCTATCCCTCCACCGTGCTGATGACCGCCATCCCGGCCAAGATCGCCGGATGCAGGGAGCTTGTGATGATCTCCCCGCCCGGTCCGGACGGGAAACAGCCCGACGCCATCCTTGCCGCGGCCAAGCTCGCCGGGGTGGACCGGATATTCCGCACCGGCGGGGCCCAGGGCGTGGCCGCCCTGGCCTACGGCACCGAGAGCGTTCCCAGAGTGGACAAGATCGTGGGACCCGGCAGCGCCTATGTGGCCGAGGCCAAGCGGCAGGTGTTCGGCCGGGTGGACATCGACATGATCGCCGGCCCCAGCGAGATCCTGGTGGTGGCGGACGGCACCAACGACCCCGCCGTGGTGGCAGCGGACCTTCTCAGCCAGGCGGAGCACGACGTGCTGGCCTCCGCCGTGCTCGTCACCGACAGCGAGGCGCTGGCCCGGGCCGTCAGCGCGGAGGTGGACCGGCAGCTGGCCCTCCTGCCCCGGGAGGATATCGCGCGCGCGTCCGTGGAGACGAACGGAAAGATCATCGTCACGGACGACCTGGCCGGGGCGGTCCAGGCCGCCAACGCCCTGGCTCCGGAGCATCTGGAGCTGTGTGTGGACGATCCCATGCCCCTGCTGGAGCTGGTGCAGAACGCAGGTTCGGTGTTCCTGGGCAAATATGCCCCCGAAGCACTGGGGGACTATCTCGCGGGGCCGAACCACACGCTGCCCACCTGCGGCGCGGCCCGGTTCTCCAGCCCCCTGGGCGTGGAGGATTTCGTAAAGCGGACGCAATACACCCGCTTCACCAGGGATGCCCTCGCCGCCGTCAGCGGCGACATCGCGCTGTTTGCCCGGTCGGAGGGTCTGGAGGCACATGCCCGCTCCGCCCTGGTGCGGTTTGACAAGGAGGTCGTATCATGAGCCGGTTTTCCAGCGAAAGGCTTGCCGCCCTGGACCCCTATGTGCCCGGCGAGCAGCCCCGGGACATGAAGTATGTGAAGCTGAACACCAACGAGTCCCCCTTCCCCCCGGCCCCGGCGGTGCTTCAGGCCGTGGCGGCGGAGGCGGGAAAGCTCAATCTCTACTGCGACCCGGACTGCACCCGGCTTCGGGCCGCAGCGGCGGCGCTCTACGGCCTTGCCCCGGAGAACATCCTGCCGGTCAACGGCTCGGATGAGGCGCTGTATTTTGCCTTCACCGCCTTTTGCGGCAGCGCCCGCCCCATGGCCTTCGCGGACATCACCTACGGCTTCTATCCCGTGTTCGCCGCTGTGACCTGCACGCCGGCCCACATTCTTCCTCTCCGGGAGGACTTCTCCCTGGACCCGGCGGATTACTGCGGCCTGCACGAAAACATCGTCCTGGCCAACCCCAACGCCCCCACCGGTATGGCCCTCGCCCCGGCGGACATCGAGAAGATCCTTCTCTCCAATCCGGACAACGTGGTCATCGTGGACGAGGCGTATGTGGATTTCGGCGGCGAGAGCTGCGTACCGCTCATCGGAAAATATGATAATCTCCTGGTGGTGCAGACTTTTTCCAAGTCCCGCTCCCTGGCCGGGGCCCGGCTGGGCTTCGCGCTGGGGAACGCGGCCCTGATCGGCGACCTCAACACCGTCAAGTTCTCCACCAATCCCTACAACGTCAACCGCATGACCCAGGCCGCCGGCATGGCCGCCATCGCCTCCCAGGACTACACCCTGGAAAACTGCCGCCGGGTCGCGGAGAACCGGGCGTATACCGCCAGGGCCCTGGAGGATATGGGCTTCCGGGTGCTCCCCTCCAAGGCAAACTTCCTCTTTGCGGCCCATCCCGCCGCGGCAGGCCAGGCGCTGTACAGAGCGCTGAAGGACCGGGGCGTTCTGGTCCGCTGGTTCGACAAACCCCGTATCCGGGACTGGCTTCGCATCACCATCGGCAGCCGGGAGCAGATGGACGCGCTGCTGGCCGCGATGAAAACCATACTGAACGACGAAAGGAGTGCCTGACTATGCGCATTGCCGATATAGAACGTAAGACCGCCGAGACCGACATCCGCCTGTCCCTGTGCCTGGACGGCACGGGCAAGGCCGAGATCCGCACCGGCATCGGCTTTTTGGACCACATGCTGACCCTGTTCGCCGCCCACGGCCGGTTCGACCTGGCCGTGGCATGCGAGGGCGACACCTATGTGGACGGCCACCACACCACCGAGGACATAGGCATCGCCCTTGGCGCGGCCTTTGCCCAGGCGCTGGGCGACAAGAGAGGCATCTGCCGCTACGGCCACATCCTGCTGCCCATGGACGAGGCGCTGGTGCTCTGCGCGGCGGACATCTCCGGCCGGAGCTGTCTGCGCTGGCAGTTCCAGCTTCCCAGCCCCCGGGAGGGCGATTTTGACACGGAGCTGGCGGAGGAGTTTTTCACCGCCTTCACCCGCTCTGCCAACGTCACGCTGCACATGCGGCAGCTGGACGGGACCAACACCCACCACATCCTGGAGGCCGCCTTCAAGGGCTTTGGCCGGGCCATGGCCCAGGCCGTGAGCATCGACCCGGCCGGCGCCGGCGCGGTGCCCTCTACGAAAGGCGTGCTCTGATGGTCGCCGTCATCGACTACGGCGTTGGCAACCTGTTCTCCCTCCGGCGCTCCCTGGAGGCCGTGGGGGCGGAGGTAGCCGTCACAGCGGACCCGGGGCAGATCGCCGCGGCGGACAAGGTGGTCCTCCCCGGGGTGGGCGCCTTTGGCGACGCGGCGGATAAGCTCCGGACCGCCGGACTGGACCGGGTCCTTCTGGAGCAGGCCGGCGCCGGCAAATACATCCTCGGCATCTGCCTGGGGATGCAGCTGCTCTTCGACAGGAGCTTTGAGTTTGGCCAGCACGCCGGCCTCGGCCTGATCGCCGGGGATGTGGTGGACATGACGCCGGTGGTGCCCGCCGGGTACAAGGTCCCCCACATTGGCTGGAACGCCCTGCACTTCACCCGGCCTCACCCCCTGTTCCGCTATATCAAAGAGGGGGACTGCGTATATTTCGTCCACAGCTTCTATGCCGACCGGTGCGAAGAGGCCGTCATCGCCACGGCGGAATACGGCCCCGCGCTCACCGCGGCGGCGGCCCGGGACAACGTGCTGGGCTGCCAGTTCCATCCGGAGAAGAGCGGGCCGGTGGGGCTGGCCATCCTCAGGGCGTTTTGCGAATTATAAGGAGAGAGCATGTACATCTATCCAGCGATCGATCTATACGACGGCAAAGCTGTGCGCCTGTTGCGGGGCGATTATGACCAGATGACCGTCTACAGCGATGATCCCCTGGCCGTGGCCCGGGATTTCGCGGCCGCCGGGGCGGAGCACATCCACATGGTGGACCTGGCCGGGGCCCGGGACGGGACCACGCCGAATTTTGACGTCGTGGCATCCGTGGCCCGGCATACCGGCCTGAAGGTGGAGATCGGCGGCGGTGTCCGCAGCGAGGACGTGATACGCCGGTATCTGGACGCAGGGGTGGACCGGGTGATCTTGGGCACCGCCGCCGTCACGGACTGGGACTTTTTTACCGCCATGGCCGACAAATACGGCCCCCGGCTGGCCGCCGGGGTGGACTGCCGGGACGGCTATGTGGCCATCAGGGGCTGGCGGGAGACCAGCGCCCTTCCCTGCCTGGACTTCTGCCGGAGGCTTCAGGACGCCGGGGTGGGCGCCGTCATCTGCACGGACATCTCCAAGGACGGGGCCATGGCCGGCACGAACCGGGCCCTGTATCAGACTCTGACCGCCGCCCTGGACATGGACATCGTGGCCTCCGGCGGCGTGTCCAGCCTGGAGGACGTGGCGGCTCTGCGGGACATGGGCCTGGCCGGGGCCATTCTGGGCAAGGCCTATTACACCGGCGCCGTCGATCTGGCCCGGGCGATCGAGGTGGCCAAATGATCACAAAACGCATCATCCCCTGCCTGGACGTAAAGGATGGCCGGGTTGTCAAGGGGGTCAACTTCCAGGGCTTGGCCGACGTATCGGACCCGGTGGCCCTCGCGGAGCACTATTCCCGGTGCGGCGCGGACGAACTGGTCTTTTACGACATCACCGCCTCCGCCGAGGGCCGGGACATCTTCACGGACATCCTGCGCAAGACGGCCTCCACCGTCTTCATCCCCCTGACCGTAGGGGGCGGCATCCGCACGCTGGCGGACTTTGACCGGGTGCTCAAATGCGGAGCGGACAAGGTCAGCGTCAATTCCGGGGCGCTGGCGAATCCCGGGCTCATCTCCGACGCCGCCAAGCGCTACGGCAGCCAGTGCGTGGTCCTGTCCGTGGACGCCAAGCGCATGGGAGACGGCTTCCGGGTCTTCGCCAAGGGCGGCCGGGAGGACACGGGCCTGGACGCCATTGAGTGGATACGCCGGGGGGTGGATATGGGCGCGGGAGAGATCGTCCTGAACTCCATCGACACCGACGGCGTCCGGGGCGGCTTTGACATCCCCATGCTGGACGCGGTGTGCCGGGCGGTGAACGTGCCGGTGATCGCCTCCGGCGGCGCCGGGTGCATCGGGGACTTCATCACCCTCTTCCAGTCCCTGCCCAAGGTGGACGCGGGCCTCGCCGCCGGCATCTTCCACTTTGGGGAGGTGTCCATCCCGGACCTGAAGGCCGCGCTGGCGGCAAACCACATCCTTGTAAGGAGATAACGCCATGCTTGACATCGACAGCCTGAAATTCGACGAAAAGGGCCTCATTCCCGCCGTCGTGGTGGACTCTGCCAGCAAAAAGGTGCTGACGCTGGCCTACATGAACCGGGAGAGCCTTCGCATCTCCATGGAGAAGGACCTGACCTGCTTTTTCAGCCGCAGCCGTCAGGAGCTTTGGCTCAAGGGGGAGACCAGCGGCAATTATCAGCACATCGTATCCGTCACCGCCGACTGTGACCGGGACGCGCTGGTGGTGGAGGTGCAAAAGGACGGCCCTGCCTGTCACCTGGGCACAGACAGCTGCTTCAACGACCTTGTTTACCAGGGGGACACCCCGCCCGCCTTCCAGTACCAGGGGCTGATGGAGCTGCTCCAGGGCCGGAAGGACTGCCCCAGGGAGGGGTCATATACCTCCTACCTCTTTGAAAAGGGCACGGACAAGATCCTCAAGAAGATCGGCGAAGAGGCCACGGAGGTGATCATCGCCGCCAAGGACGGCGACAAGCCCAACACCGTCTACGAACTGGCGGACCTTGCCTATCACGCCATGGTGCTCATGGTCCAAATGGGCATCGGCCTGGAGGACGTGAAGGCGGAGCTGGCCTCCCGCCACGTCATCGACCACAAGGTCAAGCAGGAAAAGATGCGATGAGCCGCCGGCAGAACCTGCACACCCATACCACATGGGACGACGGCGCGGCCTCCCCCTTGGACATGGCCCGGGCCGCCGCGGCCGCGGGGCTCACCTCCCTGGGCCTTTCCGTCCACAGTCCCCTGCCCTGGGACAATGACTGGGCCGTAACGGCCGATCGGCTGCCCGCTTACCGGGCGGAGATCGCCGCGGTCCGGGATGCGTTTCGCGGAACGCTGGACATCTACGACGGGATCGAGTGGGACAGCCGCTCCTCTCTGGCGCCGGACGGCTTTGACTACGTGATCGGTTCGGTGCATACCCTCGCCCCCGGCGGCGAGGACGCCTCCGTCGACTGTTCCCCCGACGTCACCCGGACCATTCTCCGGGAGCGCTTCGGCGGGGACGAGCGGTCCATGGCCCGCTCATACTTCGCCCAGTACGCCGCCCTGGCGGACGATGCCCGGGTGGATATCATCGGTCACTTTGACCTTCTCACCAAGTTCTCCCAGCGGGACGGGCTCTTCGACGCTCACGCCCCCTGGCTGCTGGACCTTGCGGCACAGGCCATGGAGCCGCTGATCTCCGCCGGCAGGATCTTTGAGGTCAACACCGGGGCCATGGCCAGGGGGTATCGCACGGAGCCCTATCCCTCCCTGCCTCTGCTCCGCCGCCTGCACGCCCTGGGAGGACGTGTAACGCTCTCTTCCGACGCCCATCGGCCCGAACACCTGACCTATGCCTTTATGGAAACAGAGGCATGGCTTCGGGACATTGGCTTCCGGGAGCTGTGGGTTTTCGACGGCAATGGTTTCGTCCCGGAACCGCTCTGAACGAGAGAAAGACAAAAGTAGGGCTGTCATCGCATCCGCTGATGGCAGCCCTACCCCATTTTCTACTGTTGCCGCACTCTTACATCACCCAGGCGGCGTCAAAAGTGATGCTCCCGGCCTTACAAATATGGAAATTTGATGGATATTCCGTCGTCTTATGTCGCTGTATTACTTCATGTCGTTTTCTGTCATATTATGGAATTACCTTGTTGGAAAGGTGGTCCCGTATGGCAAACAGCGAAGTCATCCTGCGCAGGGTCCTTGGCCCGATCCGCTCCAATATCCGCCCCCTTGTCCTGGCTGTCGACATCACCAGAAGCCTTCTTTTCCAGCTGCATATAGCCATGGATGACATCAAGGTCACGAAGCATGTCTATCCCGGCGTAGCAAAACTTCTGGGGCAGAGCCAAAGCGCCGTGACGAAAAGTGTAGAGCGGCTCACCCGCATCTGCTGGGACAGCATGGAAGAACAGGAATTGACGGAATTCTATATCGGCCGCCAGCTCAGGCAGATGCCCGCGCCCCGGGAATTCCTCACATACCTGGCTGTCTATTCGGAACTGGACACGCCGTTTTTTACGGCCATCGAGGAATATCCGCACCTCCTTTTTCAGGAGCCGGACGGGATCCAAAAGGTGTTTATCACCACAGCAGAATGAGCGGTGCAAAAGCACCGCTCATTCTTTATCATTCGCTCTTTAATTACAGGCCGCTGTAAACGCTTTCCAGGAAGGTCCTGGCCGCCACGGCGTTTTCGTTGGTGGTGTTCTCCAGCGTGGCCTGGATGAAGGGCTTTCGCTCCTTCACGAAGCGCAGGATGCGCCCGTAGTCCATCTCGCCGGTGCCGGCGGCGATGCTTTTGAGCTTGTCTCCCTCCCGGACGAAGTCCTTGAGGTGGACCACCGCCACGTCCTCGCCCAGCTTGTCAATGGCGTCGGCGATGACCGTGTCCTTATCGTCGGCGTTGCCGGCGTACAGCAGGTTCACCGGGTCCAGGATGATGCGCAGATTATGGCTTTGGATGGCCCTCAGCACCTTCACCGCCCGGTCCGCGTTGTAGACGATATGGTTCCATACCGGCTCGATGGCCATGGTCACGCCGTAGTGCTCGGCACACTCCACCACCGGCGCCAGGCCCCGGATGAAGGCGTCCAGCGCCGCGTCCGTATGGGTGTTGGCGTCCAGCTTATATTCGGCGTTGGGCGCGCCGGTCTCCGTGCCCACCACGCTGGCGCCCAGGATGGACGCCACGCGAAGATGGCCGTAGTACCGGCTCTGTATCTCTTTGAGCTTCTCCGGGTCCGGATGGGCCAGATTAAGATAGCACCCCAGCACGGCCACATCCAGCCCCGCATCGGCGAATACGTGTCTGGCGTACACGCCCAGGCCCTCCGTCAGGGCCGCGGCGTCAAAGATGACGCCGCTGATGACCTTGGAAAAGGCCAGATGGACGCAGGAAAAACCCTCCTCCCGCGCTTTTCTGGCCCGGGCCTCCATGGTCTTCTCCTCCGCCCCCAAGGCGGTGTTCACGTCGTGTAAACGGATACCGATCTGCATAGCTGCCTCCTATGGCGTATAGCCGAATTGCTTATTGAGCCAAGTCTGGCACAGCGGGACCCACGCCCGGCACACCTCGTCAGGGGTCTCCACCTCCCAGGTGCACATGGATATGCCGTGCTCGCCGGAGCCAAACAGGTGCAGTTCAAAGGGCACCCCCTGCCGTTTCAGAGCGCACGCCAGCATCAAGCTGTTCTCCGGCGGCACGCTCTCGTCCTCCCCGCCATGCCATATGAACGCCGGAGGAAAATCCGCCGTCACCCGGTCGGGCAGGTGCATCTTCTCCCGCATCGCCGGGTCATTGCCCGACACCCACTGGGCAGACTCCTCGTGGGCAAATTCCTTCGTGCTGATCACGGGATAGCACAGCACCAGCGCGTCGGGCCGCACACCCTTGGGCAGGCCCACATCGGGGTCGTTCCAGAAGGCTCCCAAGCTAGCCGCCAGGTGCCCCCCGGCAGAAAAGCCCAGCACGGCCACCCTCTCCGGGTCTATGTGCCACACATCGGCCATTTCCCGTACATGGCGCACCGTCTCCGCCAGCTCCCGCAGGGGCCGGAACTGGCCGGCCCGCTCGCCGCCGGAATACTCCAGGATGAACACCTGATACCCCTGGGCCAAAAAGGCGAAGGCCGGCGGGTCCTCCTCCCGGGGGGAGCACCAGCGATAGGCGCCCCCCGGGCAGATGATGAGGGCCGGCCGGACCTTGTGGGCCTGGAGGGTATCGTAATCCTCCTGGAGATATCCCTTCACCGCGCCGTCAAGGGCGCGGAAGGATACGCTCCGCATGGCTCAGGGCTGCTTGCCGATATAGGCCAGGATGCCGCCGTCCACATACAGGATGTGGCCGTTGACGAAGTTGGACGCATCGGAGGCCAGGAACACCGCGGGACCCATCAGGTCCTCCGCCTCGCCCCAGCGGCCCGCGGGGGTCTTGGAGACGATGAACTGGTCGAAGGGATGGCGGCTGCCGTCGTGCTGACGCTCCCGCAGGGGTGCGGTCTGGGGCGTGGCGATGTAGCCGGGGCCGATGCCGTTGCACTGGATGTTGGCCTCGCCGTACTCGGAGCAGATGTTTCGGGTGAGCATTTTGAGGCCGCCCTTGGCCGCCGCGTAGGCGGACACAGTCTCCCGGCCCAGCTCGCTCATCATGGAGCAGATGTTGATGATCTTGCCGTGGCCCTTCTTGATCATGCCTGGGATAACGGCCTTTGCGCAGATGAAGGGGCCGGTCAGGTCGATGTCCACCACCTGGCGGAAGTCCTCGGCGCTCATCTCCAGCATGGGGATGCGCTTGATGATGCCGGCGTTGTTCACCAGGATGTCTACGCCGCCCAGGTCCGCCTCGATCTTGGCCACCAGGTCGGCCACCTGGGCCTCGTCGGTGACGTCGGCGATGTAGCCATGGGCGTCGATGCCCTCCTCGGCATAGGCCGCCATGGCCTTATCCATATTGCTCTGGCTGCGGCAGTTGAAGACGATCTTCGCGCCGGCGCTTGCCATGCCCTTGGCGATGGCGAAGCCGATGCCATAGGCCGCGCCGGTGACGAGGGCTACCTTCCCCTCCAGGGAAAACTGTTTCATCATATCCATAGTATTCTCTCCTTATCGCAGATCGGTGGACACGATATTGTCCATGTCGTCAAAGGCCTGGTTCTCACCGCCCATGGCCCAGATGAAGGTGTAGTTGGAGGTGCCGCAGCCGCTGTGGATGGACCAGGACGGGGAGATGACCGCGTCAAAGTTCTGCATCACCAGGTGGCGGGTCTCCTGGGGCTGGCCCATGAAGTGCATGACCACGTGGTCCTTGGGGATCTCAAAGTAGGTGTAGACCTCCATGCGCCGCTCATGGGTGTGGCTGGGCATGGTGTTCCACACGCTCCCCGGGGCCAGCTGGGTAAGGCCCATGGACAGCTGGCAGGTGGGCAGCACGTCGGGGTGGATGAACTGGTTGATGACCCGCTTGTTGGCGTTCTCATCCTCGCCGCAGGGGCGGTGGTTGGCCTTTTCGTAGGTCAGAAGCTTCGTCTCATAGCTGCAGTGGGCCGGCGTGGAGGCAAGGTAGAACTTGGCCGGCTCATCGGCGCTGACGCTGCCGAAGGTGACAGTCTTGGCGCCTTTGGTGATATAGAGGCAGTCCTCGTACACCATGTCGTAGCGGGTGCCGTCCACGGTGATATAGCCCTTGCCTCCCAGGTTGAAGATGCCCGCCTCCCGGCGCTCGAAGAAGTAGCTGGTGCCAAAGTTGGCCCAGATGTCGATGCCCTTGTCGATGGGCACCTCCTCGTGCACGGGCATGATGCCCATGACCACCATCCGGTCCACATGGGAGTAGGTGGCCTTCACGGTGTCGGGCTCATAGAGGTCGGTGATCAAAAACTCTTTGCGCAGCTCCTCGGTGGTGTAGCGCTTCACATCGTTGGGGCTGGCGGAATAACGAATGTCCATGGTTGTCCTCCTTATTTGATAACCAGTTCGGTCTCCCCGTCGAAGACATAGACGTTTTCCACGGGGACAGAGAACGTGATCTTCTCGTCGATGGCCGGCGTGTCATGGGGGTCGACCTTCAAAATGGCCTTCTCCTCGCCGGCGGTGATGTAGATATTGGTGTTGTCGCCCAGCATCTCAGTGAGCTCCACCATGGCCTCCATCTGATAGGCGCCCTCCACCTTGCCCAGCTCGATGGACTCGGGCCGGAAGCCGAAAACGACCTCCTTCCCCTCATACTGGGCGGTCTTGTCTCCCAGCTTCATCTTCAGGTCGATGGCGTTGCCGCCGAAGTCCAGCTTGCCCTCCTTCACGGTGCCCTTTACGAAGTTCATGGGCGGCTCGCCGATGAACCCGGCCACGAACACGTTGGCGGGCTGGAAGTAGAGCTCATAGGGCGTGCCGATCTGCTGGACATAGCCCTCCTTCATGACCACGATGCGGTCGGCCAGGGTCATGGCCTCGGTCTGGTCATGGGTGACGTAGATGGTGGTGGCGCCGGTCTCTCTATGTATCTGGGCGATCTCAGAGCGCATGGTCACGCGCTGCTTGGCGTCCAGGTTGCTGAGAGGCTCGTCCATGAGGAACACGCCCACCTTGCGGATGATGGCCCGGCCGATGGCCACGCGCTGGCGCTGGCCGCCGGACAGCGCCCGGGGCAGCCGGTCCAGATAGTCCGTCAGGCCCAGGATGCGGGCGGTGTTCTTCACTTTCTGCTCGATGACGTCCTCGTCCACGCCCTGCAGGGTCAGGCCGAAGGCGATGTTGTCGTAAACAGTCATCTGGGGATACAGCGCGTAGCTCTGGAAGACCATGGCGATCTCCCGCTCCCGGGGCCCCAGCTCATTGGCGCGCTTGCCGTTGATGAGAAACTCGCCGTTGGAGATGTCCTCCAGACCCGCGATCATGCGCAGCGTGGTGGACTTTCCGCAGCCCGACGGGCCCACGAAGACGATGAACTCGCCCTTTTCGATCTCCATATTGAAGTTGTGGACCGCGTGGTAGCCGTTGGGGTAGATCTTATTGATGTCCTTCAGCGTCAAGTACGACATAGTCTTGTCTCCTTACTCATTGGATTTGCGGCTGGTGCTTTTGCGCTGTATATCCTCATTATCCATATGGACAAAACCGACGGATTTTGATAAAGTAATAGAAAAGAAAACCTTGGAAAGGAGCCGTGAAGCGCGTGTACTCCATCGTCTACGCGGGGCGCCATCCCTTGACCACCGGCGTGTCCCGCCATATGCACACCACCTGGGAGCTCATCTACTGCACCTCCGGCAGCGGCTCGCTGGTCTTTGACGACAGGACCATCACCTACGCCGAGAACGACGTGGCCGTCATCCCGCCCCATATCCCCCACTCCAACCGGAGCGACGAGGGCTTCACCAACGTGCATCTCAACATCTCGGACATGCCCCTGGCCTATACGGAGCCGGTGATCGTCAGGGCGGACCCCAACGGTTCCCTGAAAGACGCTTTCACCGCGGCTTATTATTACTACACCAGCCCCTCGGACGCAGGGGCGCTGCTGCTGCCCCTCTACGGCCAGCTCATCGCCGTGCACTTGAAGACCAGCCAGCCGGCGGATATGCGAAGCAGCGTGGTGCTGGAGATAGAAAACGACATTTTGCAGCACTTTTCCGACTGCAACTACGACCTGCACGCCTTTCTCCAGAGCCTGCCCTTCAGCCCGGAATACCTCACCCGGCTTTTCAAGCGGGAGACGGGCATGACCCCGGCTCAGTACCTCAAGAACCGCCGGCTGGAGAACGCCGCCAGCATCCTGGCCGTCATGTACGGCCGGGGCAATGTGTCGGAGACGGCCCGCATGTGCGGCTTCAACGACCCCCTCTACTTCTCCCGCCAGTTCCGGCAGAAGTACGGCGTCTCGCCCCGGGATTTCAAGGCCGGGAAGATCACTGACGGGGACAGCATGAAGACTATGCTGTGAGCCGCTTTACCTCCGTGTAGGCCAGCACGAAGGGCGCCACACCCTTGGCGTCGTTGGCCACCACCGGCTCGGAGATGTAGTACTCATAGGACCCGTCCCGCCGCCGGTTGTTCTCCGGTCCCAGGCCCGCCACCAGGCATATGCCGCCCAGATCAAGGCCCGTGTCCGTGAAGGTCAGATACTTATCCATGATGCCGTCGAAGGTCTTTTGGCCTTGGGCGGCATAGCTTTTGTCCAGCACACCCAGCCGGGCGCCCTTCAGCATGGCGTAGGCCATCATGGCGCTGCCGCTGGTCTCCAGATAGTTGCCCTCCCGGCCGCCCTGGTCCGGCACCTGCCAGTACATACCCGTATCCGGGTCGGCATAGCGTGCCATGGCCTGCATCAGCTCCGCGAATATCCCGGCGAGTTCCTGCCGCTCCTCCCCCACCGGGAGGATGTCGCAGAGGTCCGCCAAGGCCACGGCGAACCAGCCCAGGGAACGGAGCCAGAAGTTTTCGGAGCACCCCGTCTCCTTATCCGCCCAGAAGGCGGATTTGGAGGCGTCATAGCCGTGGTAGTAAAGGCCCTTGTCCTTATTGAGCATCCGGTCATTGACCGTGCGTATCTGCTTTACGATGTCGGCATAATCGCCCTTGCCAAAGTGCTTTTCATAGAGCGCCCTAAAGGGCTGGGCCATGTAGAGGCCGTCCAGCCAGACCTGGTTCGGATAAATGGCCTTGTGCCAGAAGCTGCCCTCATGTGTCCGGGGCTGGGCCGCGAGCTGTCTTGTGAGCCCATCCGCCGCCAGGCGGTATTTCTCCTTGCCCGTGCGGTCGTAGAGTTCAAAGAGGACGCGCCCCTCGTTGATGTCGTCCAGGTTGTGGTCGTCGGGCTTGAAACCGCGGATGGAGCCGTCCTCCTCCACAAAAAAGTCCACGCACTGCTCCGCGAAGGCGGCGTAGCGCTCATCGCCGGTGATGCGGGTCATCTCCATGAGGGCGGTGAGCATGCAGCCGTCAATGTAGTTCCAGGAGGCCTTCTTCCCCTCCCGTATCTTCTCCACGTTCCAGGCGGTGCGCTCCGGGGTGGAGTCGGCCACCAGCTGGAGCACATAGGCGTCTATCCTGCCGTAGTCCATCAGTCCACCTCAAAACCTTTCTTGTCGATGTGCTCATAATGGTCCGCGATGAGGCCCTCCCCATCCGCGCCGGACACGTGCACGTTGTTGACATGGATATTCCGCACATTATCCAAGTACAGCCCCAGCTTGCAGCGCTTCTCGGCGAAGTTCTGCATGGCGGGCACGCCGGGCTTGGCGTCGGCGGCAAAAGCCACGCTGATATTCTCCAGCGTCACCTGGTCGATGGGGCTCTCCGTGAGGCCGTCTATATAGCAGGCGGCCACCTCTGCGCCGGTGCAGACCATGTTGCGGAAGGAGAACGTGCCCATATGGGGCGTGCGGTCGTCTATGGGAAGCTTTTCCCGGCTCCAGACGTACTCTGTGTACCGGTCCGGGTCGCAGCAGTTGTACCAGAGGTTGATGACGATGGGCGTCAGCACCTTGTCCATGCGGATGTTGTCGAAGGACACGTCCGTGATGACGCTGTCCTTGCCCCGGCCCCGCCGGGACTTGATGCGAAGGCCCCGGTCCGTGGCCCGGAAATAGCACTGGCTCACGTTGAGGTTCTTTATCCCCGCCGCCAGCTCGCTGCCCAGGGTCACAGCCCCATGGCCGAACTGCATGAGACAGTTGCGGATGGTGTGGCGGTCGGCGGGCCGCAGGTACTTCTTCCCCATGTCGATCTTGCCGGACTTGATGGCGATGCAGTCATCCCCCACCGAGAACTGGCAGCCGATGATGTTCACCCCGTCGCAGCTCTCCGGGTCGATGGCGTCGGTATTGGGGCTGTCCTTGGGCGCCGTGACAAAGCAGTCATAGAGAGAGACATCTTTGGAAAAAAACGGATGGATGTGCCAGGCCGGGCCGTTGGCGATAGTGACGCCGTGGAGGGTTACATTTTCACAGCGATTGAGGAAGATGACCCGGGGCCGGGCCGCCGGGAAGCTCTTGAAGTCCCCCCACCAGTCGCCGTTTTGGCCGTTGCCGTCGATGGTGCCCTGGCCCACGATGGCGATATCCTTTGCGTAGGAGCCATGGATGAGGGACTGGTAGCAGTCCATCTCGATGCCCTCGAAAGCGCCCTGGGGCACTTCCTTCCCCGTCACCGGGTCCAGGGCCACGCCCTTTATGATAGGGTACCGGGCCCGGTCCGTGGAGCCCAATATCGTCGCGCCCTTTTCCAGGTCCAGGGTGATATGACTGCGCAGGGACAGGGGCAGGGTGAGATAGGTACCCGCCGGGAACAGGAGCCGTCCCCCCTCCGGCAGGAAGTTGATGGCCGCCTGGATAGCGGCTGTGTCCTCATGGACCCCGTCACCAACAGCGCCAAAGTCCTTCACGCTGACGCAGCAGGTCTCCCCCGCCGTGGTGAAGGATACCTTCTCCTCCGCCCCGGAGGCAAAGCGCACCGCGGCGGTATAGGCGGTATCCGGCTTGAGGCCGTACAGGGAGAACACGTTGGCCTCTCCCTTCAGAGCCTCCGCCCCGTCCAGCAGGACGGTATAGGCCTCAGGGGCATAGTAGGGGCCTGCGTTTTCCAGCTCAAAGCAGGCGGAGCTGCTGCCATTATAGAGAACACGTATCATACGCCGCCTCCGCTCAATGCTTTTGGAATAGCCCCTTGATAAGATGCTTGATCTTGATCAGCAGCACGTCGAAGCCCATGCAGAACACGCCGAACAGTATGGGCTCCACGCCCAGGGGCACGGTGTCCACCGCGCCGGTGAAATGGATGATGGTAATGTTGATGACGTTGTAGAGGATGACCACCAGGAACAATACCACATAGCCGTACAGGATATTCAGCGGGAAGCTGATCCATCCCTTCTGGGGGAACATCATCCACTTGTCGTAGCCGCTCTGGGTCTTGGAGATGAAGCGCAGGACGTTGTTCGTGAGAATATCCGTGACGATGCCCAGGGCCGTGCCGGTGACGAACAGCATATCCAGCTGGTCCGCCAGGTAATTGCCCAGCCCCCACATGAAGAAGAAGCACACCGCCCCGGCGAACCAAGCCTTGATGAACACGATCTTCACCCAGTCGGCGATCTTGAGCTTCGGTCCGGACTTATAGGAGCGCAGCTCCGCCTCGGACACCTTGGGGGAGTTGGCCTCATTGGCGCTCACAAGGTCGTCCACGGCCTTGGTGTTCAGCTTGTAATAATCTGTCTGGCGGTCGATATCCGGCTGTTTATTGCCCTTGGACGCGCGCTTGCTCATAGGATATCAGGCGTCGTCGCCGGAGATGTCGATCTCGCCCATGGCGCCGTTGTCCGTGACCTCCACGGAGGTCCTGATCTTCCGGATCCACTTGGAGTACACCGGCAGAAGGACGATCAGCACGATGGCCACGCACAGGATGATGATGTGCATACGCACATACCACTGGGCGTAGGCGATGTAAAGGGTGGACGCCGTGATGGTGATGGGGTTGTCGGCACGGTTGAGCGCCGCGCTGATGCGGCCCAGATAGTATACGTCCGCGAAGATGACCACGCCCAGCATGACGAACATCAGCACCAGCATGGGGATGTTCACCTTTTTCCGGTAGGGAAAGGCGTTCATAAAGCACACCATGCTCAGCATGGAGAACAGCATGGTGGCAAAGCCGGCCAGCCCCATACCGGCGCCCTGTATCTTGGCGGTGGTGTCGGACACGTGCATCAGGTTAAGGGAGTACACCAGGAAAGCGGCTACCAGCACCACCAAGGGTATCATCTGGGGCCGGCGCTTGATGGCCACGAGGAACTTCCGCCAGGCCTCTTTCAGCCCCGCCGCGAACCGCTGCCCAAAGGGCTTTTTCTCGCTCTTATTCGCCATGCTCACTCACCCTTCCTTATGGCGTTGGTGGTCTCCTTGTCGAAGAAGTGCTTGCGCTTGAAGGAGAATGTGACCGTGTCGCCGGCCTTGTAGTCGCACCAGCCCTTGAGCTTGGCGGATATCTTGGCGCTGGCGGCCTTGGAGTCGCCTATATGGCCGTGGACCAGCGTATTCATGCCCAGGTTCTCATTGGTGGACACGGTGACGGGCACGTCGGGCCCCTCCCCCACGTCCTCAGGCCGCACGCCCAGGACGATGGTCTTGCCGGCATAGGCCTTGAGGGTATCCTGTTCCTCGGGGGTGAGGGATACTTTGAAGCCCTCGCCGGTGAGGACGCCGCTGCCCACGGTCACGTCGTAGAAGTTCATGGGCGGCAGGCCGATGAAACCGGCCACGAAGATGTTGGCCGGGGAATCGTAGAGCTCCAGAGGCGTGCCCACCTGCTGGACATAGCCCATGGACATGCACACGATGCGGTCCGCCAATGTCAGAGCCTCGGTCTGGTCGTGGGTCACGTAGAGCATGGTGGCGCCCAGGCGCTTATGGAGCAGCAGGATCTCCCGGCGGGTGGCGCCGCGGAGCTTTGCGTCCAGGTTGGAAAGAGGCTCGTCGAAGAGGAACACCTTGGGGTTGCGGACGATGGACCGGCCCATGGCCACGCGCTGGCGCTGACCGCCGGACAGCTGCGCCGGCTTTTTGTTCAGCTGGTTGGTTAGACCCAATATCTCCGCCGCGGCCAGGACCTTCTTATGTATGACGTTGGGGTTCTCCTTGCGCATGGTCAGGGAGAAGGCCATGTTCTCATAGACCGTCATATGGCCGTAAAGGGCGTAGTTCTGGAACACCATCGCCATGTCCCGGTCCTTGGCGGGGGTGGTGGTGATGTCCTTGCCGTCCAGGTAGAGTCTGCCGGCGGAGATATCCTCCAGGCCGGCCACCATCCGCAGGGTGGTGGACTTGCCGCAGCCGGAGGGGCCCACCAGCACGATCAGCTCCCCGTCCTTCACGTCCAGGTTGAAGTCAAAGACAGCCTGAACATTATTGTCGTATATCTTGTCGATATGCTGTAAGCTCAATGTAGCCATGTCTTTGCCTCCTTATGTACCCGTGCTGGGTGGCGGGACCGTCTTCATGTGCTCGGCAAGCTCATGGCAGCGGATGAAGTTCACCGCGGCCGACGCCAGCAGGCACACCGCCGACAGCACCAGCAGTATCACCACATAGAGGAACGTCTTGTCCCCCATGACGGGCACGCTCTCGCCGTTCACCAGGGTCGTGGCGGCATGGGCCCGGGCGGGGATGATGAAGATGCGCACGATCTGGCCGATGCCGATCGCGGCCAGGAGCCAGGTATACCCGGCTTTATAGTTCTTCACGCCCTCGGAGGCCAGAAATACCGCCAGCAGGAACACCAGGTTGTACACGATGGAGATGCCGATCAGTATCGTGTAGTAGTAGGTGCCCACGTCGGACTGGTATATCTTGACGAAATAGAGCACATCGAACAGAATACCCAACAGCGCCAGGTTGGCGGCCAGGGAATTCTTTATGTATCTCATCCGGTCACGTTTGACCGTGCGTTCTTCCATCGTCATGCCTCAGCCCCCCTTCCCTGGGCAACGAGCTTCGCTTCCTGCTTCATGAGGCTGGCCTTCCAGATGGCGTTGGCGACCAGCAGCACGCTCACCAGGAGCACCAGGCAGAACACGCCGTAGTGCACGTCGAACCAGAACGTGGATTCAGTGTAGAGCGTGCCCCACATCTCGGCATGCTCCTTCAGCGCCTCGAAATCCACCTGCAGGAACTGGGCCTTGAAGACCTCGATATAGCTGTGGGCAAATACCGACAGGGCCACGCCCGCCACGGCATAGGCCGCTGTGGCGAAGTAGTTGCCGATATAGTAGCGCCGCCGGGTATGGGTGTTGGTGATGAACAGCAGCACCGCCAGCAGTATGAGGCCAATGGAGCAGACCAGGAACATGCGGTTGAACTCCTGCATGTTATAGTACACGATCGACCCTGGCACGCTCGTCTGGAACAGATCGTTGGGATTGCGCATGGTGCTGTACAGGCTGTCGTAGAGATCGGTCATGATCCCCAGCGAATAGAGGAACACGAGGGCGCTCACGAAGATAGCCGCGAAGCACAGGACCTTCTGCGCGATCATCTGTTTTTTATACATGACAACCTCCTTCCGGGGGAAGCGCCTTCCCTGGGGCCGGGGCGTTTTCACATCCCGGCCCTTCCGGGCGGTTATTTTCCGGCCACCCGTGCCCCGGTCATGCCGGAGCACGGATGACCTTGCTTAGGTCATTTGCTTGGGATAAAGGGTTTCTCAGCCGATGGTGGCGTAATAGTCAAGAGCGCGCTGCCAGGCGTCCTGCTTCAGGGTCAGATACTGCTGGCCCATGTAGTTCTTCGCCACATACTGGGCGGAAGAAGCGGCGTCGGACATGTTGGCGTCGGTGTAGCCGGACACGATCTCGTTGACCAGGATGTTCTCGCCGTCCTTGTTCTGGTTGAACTTGTTGGTCAGCTCGGTGAAGCCGGAGATCATGTCATTTTCCTGCTTCGTGGTGGGCAGGACGGTGGGCACGGAGGTGTACCAGCTGTTCTCGGCAACGGCCAGCTCGGGGTGCTTGATGGTACCCAGGGCGATGGCGTTGGAGATCTTGGCGGCGCCTTCACGGCCGACCTCATGGGTGCACTGATACTCGAAGGCCTGGCTCTTCACGAAGGAGAGCGTGGAGCCCAGGTAGTAACGGGCATAGTTGGTGTAGTTGCCGGAGGCTTTCTCCCACAGCTCATCATAGGTGGCGTCGGCGATGACAGGCATCTCCTGGCCGTTGAAGTTGAAGGTCTCGCCCTCCTTGATGAAGGCGGAGGGGCCGTAGCTCATGAGGATCTGGCCCTCGGGAGAGTAAGCGTAGTCGATCAGGGCCAGGGCCGCGTACAGCTTATCCTGGTCGTCGCCCACGCCGGGCTTGGAGATGCCCCAGCCGTCGGTCTTCACGGAACGCCAGGACTCGGTGAAGCGCATATACACGCCCTCGTCGCTGGTGCCGTCGAACCAGTGGGCCACGGGGACCATGACCGCCATGTACTTCTCGCCCTGGTCGGCCTGCAGCTTGGTCTCGTTCAGGATGGTCTGGGTCTGGTTGTAGTCATAGTGCATGAAGCCCAGGTCGTTCTCCAGCATGGTGCCGGAGTTCTCCTCGGACATATCCATGAAGGACTTGCTCAGCAGGCCCTCCTCGGCCATGGCGTGCATGCGCTCCAGGGCTTCATAGGTCTCGGCCTCCTGACGGGCGTCATGCATGGCGCCGTCGGTGCCCACGTACAGGTAATCCTGACGGGACTCCAGGCCGCGGACGCCGAACAGGGTGCCGGCGAAGCGGAACATATCCACGCGGCGCTGGTTGTTGTTGTCCTCACGGGAGAACAGGCCCTGGACGGAGTCGGTGCCGTTGAGGGTCTGGGGGTTGGCCACCACGCAGCGGAGCAGAGCCACCAGCTCATCCGCGTCCCAGGCGGCGTTCTGGCCGATGAACAGGTCAGCGCGGTTCTCACCGTAGTAGCCGTCATAGGCCTCGTCGATATAGGTGCGGAGCATGTTGACAGCGGCCACGCCGTCCATCTCGCCCGCCTCGTTCATCTTGGCGACGATGTTGCCGGCGGCGTCATAGTTCTTGGTCACCTGCTCGACAGCGGTGCCGTCGGGAGTCACCACGTCCACGGTCACGCTGCCCTCGGTGGGCATGTAGGGCTCATAGACGGGAGCGGCCAGGGTGTTGGAGGCGTCCGCGGTGAACTCGCCGGCGCCGTTCAGGAGCTTCTCCACCCAGTCGGTACGCATCAGGGGCATACGCTCGATGTCGTTGACGCCGTCAAAGTACGGGCTGAAGTAGATGGCACCGGTGTCGGTGTCGCCCACGATGGACAGCCGGACGATGGGGTTGGCCTCCAGATAGGCCTTGAAGTTGGGCATCTTGTCCAGATACTCGGCGATGTTGACCATGCTGCCGGCCACGCCGTTCTCATTGAGCTTTGCAGCGGTGCCGCTGACCATGTCGACCTCGCTCAGGCGCTCTTTCCAGTAATCGAACTCGTTGCTGGCGGAGTTGCCCTGGTACTTGTCCTCGATGGTGATGCCCAGGATGTTCTCGATCTCCACCCAGGTGGGCTTCAGGTCGCCGGCGTTGTAGGTCTTGCCGTCGGCCAGGGTGATGCCGTCGCCGGCGGTCTCCGCGTCGAAGGTCAGACCGGTCTTGGTGCTGTTATAGCCGGTGGCCATGCGCAGCACGGTGCCCTCCGCGAAGGGCAGGTCAGCCTCCACGGCGCCGCCCTCGGCGGCCTCGGCGGGAGCCTCGGGCTCTTCGGTCTCAGTCTCAGCTTCCTCGGCGGGAGCTTCCGGCTCCTCGGCCGCGGGCTCTTCAGCAGGAGCTTCGGTCTCCTCGGCGGGCGCCTCGGTCTCCTCCGCGGGAGCCTCGGTGGGCTCGGCGACGGAGGTCTTGGGGCCGCAGCCGCTCATCAGGGCCACGGTCATCACGACCGCCAGCAGAAGCGCAAGAATGGATTTCCAGTTCTTCATGGTTTCCTCCTTAATGATGTTTTGTTTGCTCTTGCACCGGGTCACTGCCCGGGATGTGCACATTAAATTATGGATACGAACGGCAGAGACTTATTCCTTCACGCCGCCCATATTCACGCCCTTGGCGAAGTATTTCTGGATGAAGGGATAGATGATGAGGATGGGAACGATGGAGCAGACGATCAGCGCGTAGATCACCGAGTCGGAGGCGAACGCCTCGTTCCAGCCGGACATGGCCTCCGGGTCGGTGTATTCCTCCAATCGCAATCGGATAAAGACCTGCAGGGGGTGCTCATTGGAGTTGGATATCATCTGCCTCGCCCAGAAGTAGCCGTTCCAGCGGGAGATGGCGAAGAACAGCGCCACCGTGGCGATGGTAGACTTGCTCATGGGGATATAGACCTTGCTCAGTACCTGGAACTCGCTGGCGCCGTCCACGATGGCGGCCTCCTCGATCTCGCTGGGCACGCCCTCAAAGGCGTTGCGCAGCAGGATAATGTTCATGGCCGCCATGCCCATGGCGATGACAACCAGCCACTTGTCGTCCATGATGCCCACGGCGTTGAACACCTTCTGGGTATCCAAATAGTTCAGGTACTGGGGCACGATGCCGGCGGAGAACCACATGGTGAACACCAGGAAGAAGTTGAAAAACTTCCGGAAAAGCAGCCGCCTCTTGGAGAGGGCGTAGGCGCCCAGGATGGAGGTCAGCATGGCCCACAGCGTGCCGTACAGGGTGATGAACAGGGTGTTGGAATAGGCGTTCCAGAACATGTTGTCCCCGAACATCTTGGCGAATGCCTCAAACTGGATGTCCTTGGGGAACAGCACGATGGAGCCGTACTCCACCGCGGACCGGCCGCTGATGGAGGCGGATATGGCGTACACGAAGGGGTACAGACAGCACAGCGCGAACACGGTCAGGAGCGTATAGCTGATGATCTTGAATATCAGCTCGCTTATCTCAAGTTTTCTTTTCATCTTTGCGCCCTCCCCTCGTCAGTACAGCGACGTATCGGACGCCTTTCGGGCGATGGTGTTGGCGCCTATGACCAGCAGCATGCCGATGACGTTGTTCATCATCTCCGCCGCGGCCGCGATGCCTGTACCAGCGCCGGTGCCCATGCCGTTCCGGTTGGCGAAGGTGGACACCACGTCGGCGGTCACGTATGTATTGGGATTGTAAAGCAGAAGGACCTTCTCATAGCCGATATTCAGGAGCGTACCGATACGGGTTATGAGCATGATGACGATGGTGGAGAGGATACTGGGCAAAACCACGTACCGCATCTGGGCCATCTTGTTGGCGCCGTCGATCTGCGCGGCCTCGTAGCTGGTGGGGCTGATGGCGATGATGGCGGCGAAGAAGACGATGGAGTCGTAGCCCGCGCCCTCCCATATGCCGCTGATCTGGTAGATGGAGCGGAAGAAGGAGGGGTTGTTGAGAAGGCCCGCGTTGGCCACCTCCGGGCTGATGAGCCCCACGTTGGACAGGAACTGGCTCACGATGCCCATGCCGGTGGTGAGGGAGCCCTGCTTCACCAGCATCGTCACCAGGGAGGTCATGACGACCGTGGACATGAACTTGGGCAGGTAGGTCAGCACCTGGTACACGCTCCGGGCGATGTTGGACCGGATCTCATTGAAGAACAGCGCCAGGATGATGGGGATGGGGAACCCGAAGCACAGTCCGTAGAAGCTCAGGATGAAGGTGTTGCGCAGAGCCCGCCAGAAGTCCGTGGAAAGGCCGTCCCCCGCGAACAGCAGGCGCTTGAAGTACGAAAAGCCGGAGAACAGCTGCTTCGACACAGGCAGGACGTTGTCCGACACCTTGAAGCACCCCAGCAGCTCATACATGGGGAAGTAGCGCCAGAAAAGGAAGACCAGCAGCATGGGGATCAGCATGACGTACAGCCGCCAGTCCTTTGCGACGGTGCGGCCGACGTGAAGCCAGTAGTGCTTCTCCACGTCATCCCGAACGGTCTGCTCCGGACTTACCCGATAGACCCCTTTGGCCTTGTCAAATTCGAGGAAATCCGCTGCCCCTGATTTCATAGTTGACCTCCTTTTTCTTCCTCCTGCGTGTGGATACGCACAAGGTAGTGTTTTTGATCCTCATAGATGCCGTCCAGCTTACGGGCGATCCAGACGATCACAAGGGTGAATACGTAAGATAAGCTGTCCGTGGTGAAAAACTCCAGCAACGCCGGCGGAGAAGCCCCCAGTGCGAAGGCCACCGCCGCCCGGCCGGCCTGCATCAAAAGCAGGACCACTACCGGGAACATCAGGCCCCACCTTGTCTCGCGGACCTTCTCCTTCCCCAGCTTCTTCAGCATGAGAAGCGACAAAAGCGACAGCAGGTTGCCCGCGCAGTAAATAATGTACTGGCTCCTGTCCGCCCCGGAGAAGAAGCAGAAGACGATACCCGCCTCCACGGCGTGGATGGCGCCCCAGGGACCCCAGCGCATGTACACGATGGCCGTGACCGGCGCCGCCAGGGACACCACGTAGGGCTGTCCAGGGAACCACCAGTTGGCCGCCCGCACGATGATGTACTCGAATATGGCCAGCATCACCGCGAACATGCCAAGGTCGATGGCACGGTATTGCTTCCATGTCCGCTGCCTTCTCATAGTGACCTCGCTCTCCGCATACTGTACGAAAACAGTGGGGAGTTTTTGTGGATAATGACAGGTATAGTCAGCCATTTACCCAATAATTTATAGTAATTATACATTATTGCCCAAATGATGTATATGGATAAAATATTTTTCTTTATGGACAAAATCGCCCTGGGGAAATTTTTGTGAAAACTGTTATAGCCATCCTGTTTCAAATCGTATATAATGCACAGTAAATAAGCGAAGATATCAGGAAAGGGTGAACTGCCGTGATAAGCTTAAAACCCGGTGATGACCTGCAAAAGGCCTTTGCCAGCGCCTCTCCCGGGGATACGGTCCGCCTGGCGGCAGGCGAGTACCGTGCGAAATCGTCCATATCCGTCCCCGGCCTCACCGTCGTGGGTGAAGGCGCAGACAGCACCCGCATCGTCTGGGACGACTACGCCAAAAAGCTGGACAAAAATGGAAAAGAGTATAACACCTTCCGCACCTGGACCCTGGCCGTATGCGCCGACGGCGTCACCATGCGGGACCTCTCCATCGTCAATGACGCCCTTCACCCCGAGACGAAGGGCCAGGAGGTGGCTCTCACGGTCTACGGCGACGATTTCACCATGGAGCGCTGCCGCCTCACCTCCACCCAGGACACTCTCTTCTTAGGCCCCCTCCCTGCCGACCTCATAGAGCGCTATGAGGGTTTCCTGCCGGACATGCTCCGCCGGGACAAGCCCTGCGCCCAGCGGTTCACCGACTGCCTCATCGAGGGCACTGTGGACTTTATCTTTGGCTGCGGGAAGGCGCTTTTTGATAACTGCGAGATACGCTCCCTTTTGGACGCCCGGAACATAGGCTACGCCGCCGCGCCGGCCCACGCCCCGGAGCAGACCAAGGGGTTCACCTTTCATAATTGCCGCTTCACCGCCGCCCCCGGCGTGGCGGAGGGCAGCATCTGGCTGGCCCGCCCCTGGCGGGACTATGGGCTGTGCGTATTCGATAACTGCACCTACGGGCCCCACATCGCCCCTTTGGGCTTCGACAAGTGGAACGACACGGACCGGGACAGGACCGCCCGGTTTTACGAGATGCCCCTCTCCCCCGGGCGCGTGCCCTGGGCAAAAACAATGTAACGAACAGGGACCGGCAGACGCCGGTCCCTTATGCTTGCTTTTTCCTCCCGCCGCGATTAAAATGGGAGCAGTTATCACGAGAAAGGATGGTTTTCCCATGTCGAGAGATATATGCGTATGCCTGGACTTCCTCACCGACGCCCATAAGGCGCAGATCCGCGCTGTGGCGGAAAAGGGCGGTTTCACCGTTCACTTCTTCACCATGGCTCAGATGGACGAGGCGGCGAAGGTGGGCGCAAACGCCGAGATACTCTACAGCTGCACGCCGAAGCTCTTAAAGCAGTGCAAGAAGCTCAAGTGGTACTGCTGCAGCTTCGCGGGGGTGGACCTCTACTGCAAAGACCCCACCCTTTTCCCCGGTCCGGACTGCCAGCTCACCAACTCCAACGTCTACGGCCTGACCATCTCCGAGCACACGGTGATGGTGACGCTGATGCTCCTGCGGCGCATGCCGGAGTACAAGGTGTGGATGGACGATCACAAGTGGCAGGGCGTGCTCCCCATCCGCTCCATCAAAGACTGCCATCTCACCATGCTGGGCACCGGCCAGATAGGCCGCTGCATCGCCCACAGCTTCCGGGCCCTGGGCGCGGCGAAGATCACCGGCGTCAGCCGCAGCGGCAGGCCCGTGGAGGGGTTCGACGAGGTGTATCCCGTGGCTAAGCTGGACCAGCTTCTCCCGGAGGTGGAGATACTGGTCATGGCCCTGCCCGGCACAGACGAGACCCAGAAGATCCTGAGCGCGGAGCGCGTCGCCCTTTTGAATGAACAGGCGCTGGTCATCAACGTGGGCCGGGGCACCGCCATCGACCAGGAAGCCCTCGTCGCCGCCCTGAACGCCGGGAAGATCGCCGGCGCGGCATTGGACGTGGTGGACCCGGAGCCCCTGCCCCCGGACCATCCCCTGTGGACGGCGAAGAACCTGGTCCTGACCCCCCATGTGGCGGGAAACATGACCCTGCCCTATACCTGCGACAGGAACGTGGACCAGTTCTGCGAGGACCTGGAAAACTACATGGCCGGCCGCCCCCTGGCCCACACGGTGGACCGCTCCCGGGGATACTGATACTTATTAACAAAAAGCTGCCATCCACTCGGATGGCAGTTTTTTGTTATCCAAACAGGGGTCATTCCTCCGCGGCGGTCTCGCAGTAGACGCACCGGTATTTGCCCTCGCCTGTGAGCCGGAACTGCTGGGAAAGCTCCTGCTCCACGCAGGTGATGCACTTGGGGTTCCGGCATCGGAACCTGTCCGTATACTCCTCCGCCTTGGCCGGGGGCGCGGGCTTTTTTGCCTCGTCCAGGAGCTTTAATATGAGCGCCATGCGCATGTACTTCCCGTTCAGGGCCTGGCGGAAGTATGCCGCTCTCGGGTCGTCGTCCACCGCCACGCTGATCTCATTGACCCGGGGCAGCGGGTGGAGCACCGCCATGCGTTCTTTTGCCGCTTTCAGCTTTTCAGACGTGAGCACATAGCTGTCCTTCAGCCGCTCGTACTGGTCCGGGTCGTCGAACCGCTCCCGCTGGATGCGGGTCATGTAGAGGATATCCAAGTCCGGGATGGCCCCGTCCAGGTCCGCCGTGCTGGTATAGGGCACGCCCTTGGCCTTGAGCACATCTTTTTCCATGTACTCCGGCAGGCGCAGCTCCTCCGGGGAGATGAGCACGAACTTTGTCCCCTTGTAGCGGCACATGGCGTTGATGAGGGAGTGGACCGTGCGGCCGTATTTGAGGTCGCCGCAGAGACCGATGGTGAGGTGGTCCAGCCTGCCCAGCTCCCGGCGGATGGTGAGAAGGTCCGCCAGCGTCTGGGTTGGGTGGCAGTGGCCCCCGTCGCCCCCGTTGATGACGGGGATAGAGGCGTTTCTCGCTGCCACCAGCGCCGCCCCCTCCCGGGGATGGCGCATGGCGATGATGTCGGCGTAGCAGCTGACGATCTTTGCTGTGTCCGCCACGCTCTCGCCCTTGGAGGCCGAGGAACTGGCCGCCTCCGAAAAGCCCAGCACGTAGCCGCCCAGCTCGTACATGGCCGCCGTGAAACTGAGCCGGGTGCGGGTGGAGGGCTCAAAAAACAGCGTGGCCAGCTTCTTTCCCTCGCAGGCGTGGGCGTACTTGGCAGGATGGTCGATGATGTCCAGGGCCGTGGCGATCATATCGTCCAGCTCCTGGACGGAGAGGTCCAGGATGTCGATGACGCTCCTCATTTGGCCGCCTCCATCCAGCTCTCATCGGAGGGGTCGTTCCTGAACTTGATGAGCCGGGCCACGTCCTCGAGCTTTATATACCCCTCCTCCGCCGCCACCTGGGCGATGGCGTCAAAGTCCGTGAGGGAGGTGTTCTCCACGTCCGCCGCGGCGAGGCGGTCCAGGCCCTTTTTCATGCCGTAGGTGAAGATGCTCACGATGCCCAGGACCTCTGCGCCCGCCTGGCGCAGTACGTCCACCACCTCCAGCACGCTGCCGCCGGTGGAGATAAGGTCCTCCACCACCACCACCTTCTGCCCCGGCTCCAGCTTACCCTCGATCTGGTTTTTCCGGCCGTGGTCCTTGGCCCCGGAGCGGACATAGCCCATAGGCAGGCCCAGGATGTGTCCGGTGATGGCCGCGTGGGCGATACCGGCGGTAGAGGTGCCCATGAGCACCTCCGCGTCGGGGTACTTCTCCCTGATAAGGGCCGCAAGACCCTCCTCCACGTCTGTGCGCACCTCCGGCGCCGTCAGGGTCAGGCGGTTGTCGCAGTAGACAGGGCTCTTGATGCCGCTGGCCCAGGTGAAGGGCTCCTCCGGGCGGAAGAACACCGCCTTGATCTTCAAAAGGTCCTTCGCGATAAGGGTTTTTCTATCCATCTTTCCACACCTCAGTCAACGAATTCCGCCATGCACCGCTCATAGGCCGCTACCGGGTCCGCCGCGGCGGTGATGGGCCGGCCCACCACGATGTAGTCGGAGCCTATCTTTTTGGCCTCCGCCGGGGTCATGACCCGCTTTTGGTCCCCCCTGTCCCCGTCGGCAAAGCGCACGCCCGGGGTAACGGTGAGAAAGCCCCGACCGCAGCGGTCATGGACGGCCTTCGCCTCCATGGGCGAGCACACGACGCCGTCCAGACCGGCCCTCTTCGCCGTCTCGGCGTAGTGCATGACCACGTCCGCCATGGGCTCGCGGATGAGAAGGTCCCGCTCCATGCTCTGCTGGTCGGTGCTGGTGAGCTGGGTGACGGCGATGAGCAGCGGACGCGTCCCGTCGGGGCGGGTGAGCCCCTCCAGCGCCGCCTCCATCATGGCGGACGTGCCCGCCGCGTGGAGGTTCACGATGTCCACGTACAGCCCCGACAGCACCGCCATGGCCTTTTTCACCGTGTTGGGGATGTCGTGCAGCTTCAGGTCCAGGAATATCTTATGGCCCCGGGCCTTGATCTGCCGGACGACGTCCGGTCCCTCGGCATAGAAAAGCTCCATGCCAATCTTTACGAAGGGCTTCCGCCCGGTAAATTTGTCCAAAAACCCGTATACGGCCTGGGCGCTTGAAAAGTCGCAGGCCACGATCACGTCCTTACCCATGGGCTCCTCCTATGATATCTTTAAGATTCTGTATCCCGTACTTCTCCATGACCCCCGGCAGGGCCGCTGTGATGTCCCGCGAGGCGCAGGGGTCCACGAGATTGGCCGCCCCCACCTCCACGGCGGTTGCCCCCGCCAGCATCATCTCGATCACGTCCTCGGCAGAGCTTACGCCGCCCACGCCTACGATGGGAATGGACACGGCCTCATAGACCTGGTACACCATCCGCAGGGCCACGGGGAACACCGCTGGGCCGGAAAGGCCGCCGGTGACGTTGGCGAGGACGGGTTTTTTCGTTTTCAAATCTATCCGCATGGCCTGGAGGGTGTTGATGAGGCTGAGGCCGTCCGCCCCGGCGTCCTCGCAGGCCCGGGCGATGGCCGTGATATCCGTCACGTTGGGCGTAAGCTTCATGATGACCGGCTTTCGGGTCACCGCCTTCACCGCCCGGACCACCTCCGCCGCGGCGGCCGGGTCCGTGCCGAAGCTCATGCCGCCGCCGTGGACGTTGGGGCAGCTGATATTGACCTCCAGCCAGCCCACCTGGGGCTCCTTGTCAAGCCGCTCGCAGGTATAGGCGTAGTCCTCCACCGAAAAGCCGCTGACATTGGCCATCACCGGCTTGTGAAATACCTTTTTGAGCTGGGGAAGCTCCTCTGATATCACTTTGTCCACGCCGGGGTTCTGCAGGCCCACGGCGTTGACCATGCCGGCGGCGCTCTCCGCGATGCGGGGCGTGGGGTTGCCGAAGCGGGGCTCACGGGTCGTGCCCTTGAAGGAGAAGGTCCCCAGGCAGTTGATGTCGTAATGCTCCGCGAACTCATAGCCATAGCCGAAGGTGCCGGAGGCGGGGATGACCGGATTGTCGATCTCTATCCCGCACAGCGTCACGCTCAGGTCCACAGTATCTCCTCCTTCCGGAATACGGGCCCGTCCTTACACACCCGCTTGGGGCCGTTCACCGTCTGCCGCGTGCAGCCCATGCAGGCGCCGAAGCCGCAGCCCATCCGCTCCTCAAAGCTGAGCTGCCCCGAGCCCGCCGCCTTTGCCCACACTGCCCGCAGCATGGGCTCCGGCCCGCAGGCGTAGTAATAGCTATGCTCCTCCGGCAGGGCGTCGGTGACAAAACCCTTCACGCCGACGCTTCCATCCGCCGTAGCCACGGTCACGCCGCAGCCCAAAGCTTTGAACTCATCCACATAGAACACCTCATTCGCGCCGTTGAAGCCTAGGATAGCCCGGACCCGCTTGCCTTCTGCCAGCAGCTTTTTGGCAAGCAGATAGAGAGGCGCCGCGCCGATGCCTCCTCCGATGAGCAAGGGGCTCTCCCCCGCCGGGGCCGTGTCGAAGCCGTTGCCCAGCCCCGCCAGGATATCCAGCGTCCCGCCGGGGACCATGGCCGCCATCTGCTCCGTGCCCCCGCCCACGACCTTATAGAGAAGCGTCAGGGTATCGCCCCCCGCGTCGCACACGGAGATGGGCCGGCGCAGGAACCGCCCCGGCAGGGCGATATCCACAAACTGCCCCGGCGCGGTGACGGCCTCCGCCGGGCCGCGAAGCGTCATGCGCAAAACAGTGGGCGTGAGACGTTCGTTTTTCTCGATGGTGAACAGCGCCTTTTTCATGCGTCGATGGTGGAGATGGTGAGCGTGGTCTCCTCCAGCACGTCCAGCAGCACCCGCACCGTGTCCAAGCTCGTAAAGATGGTCACATTGTTCTCCGTGGCCAGCTGGCGGATGCGCACGCCGTCGTTGACGCCCTTTTCCGAGCCGATGTCCCGGGTGTTGATGATATAGGCCAAGTGTCCCTGCCGGATGGCGTCGGGTATCTCCTCACTGCCGTCCTTGATCTTGTGCAGCACATGGGTGCGGATGCCGTTTTCTTTGAGAAAGGCCGCCGTGCCCGGCGTGGCCTCGATGTTGAAGCCCATGTTATAAAACCTGCGTATCAGCGGCAGGGCCTCCGGCTGGTCCCCCCGGGCGATGGTAGCGAACACGGTGCCGTAATTCTGCAGCCGCATGCCCCCGGCCTGCAGGGCCTTGAAGAGGGCGCGGGTCAGGGAGTTATCGTAGCCGATGGCCTCGCCGGTGGACTTCATCTCCGGGGAGAGGTACGCGTCCATGCCCTTGATCTTGTTGAAGGAGAACACCGGCACCTTCACATAGTACCGCTCCTTCTCCTGGGGATAGAGGTCGAAGATGCCCTGCTCCTTGAGCCCCTTGCCCAGGATGACCTCCGTTGCGATATCGGCAAGGGAGTACCCCGTGGCCTTGGAGAGGAAGGGCACGGTCCGGGAGGACCGGGGATTCACCTCTATCACGTACACGTCGTCGTGCCGGTCAACGATGAATTGGATGTTATATAGCCCCACGATGCCGATGCCGAGACCCAGTTTCTTGGCGTACTGCAGGATGACGCCCTTCACCTTGTCGGACACGGAGAAGGTGGGATAGACGCTGATGGAGTCGCCGGAGTGGATGCCGGTGCGCTCCACAAGCTCCATGATGCCTGGCACGAACACATCCCGGCCGTCGCAGATGGCGTCCACCTCCACTTCCTTGCCCTGGATGTACTTGTCCACCAGCACGGGCTTGTCCGCGTCGATCTCCACGGCGGTCTTGAGATAATGCCGCAGCTGCTCCTCATCCGCCACGATCTGCATGGCCCGGCCGCCCAGTACGAAGCTGGGCCTTACCAGCACGGGATAGCCTATCTCCGCCGCGGCCTTCACGCCGTCGGATATCTTCGTCACCGCCCGGCCCATGGGCTGGGGGATGGCGAGGTCCTTGAGGATCTTCTCGAAGCTGTCCCGGTTCTCCGCCCGCTCGATGGCGGCACAGTCCGTACCGATGATGTTGACGCCCCGGTCCATCAGCGGCTGGGCCAGGTTGATGGCCGTCTGGCCGCCCAGAGAAGCGATGACCCCCTCCGGCTGCTCAAAGTCGATGATGGCCATGGCGTCCTCCGGCGTCAGGGGCTCGAAGTAGAGCTTGTCGGCGGTGGTGTAGTCGGTGGAGACAGTCTCCGGGTTATTGTTGATGATGATAGCCTCATACCCGGCCTTTTTGATGGTCTGCACGGCGTGGACGGTGGAGTAGTCGAATTCCACGCCCTGGCCGATGCGGATTGGCCCGGCCCCCAGGACCACGATCTTTTTCTTCTCAGTCAGACGTGAATCATTCTCCCCCGAATAGGAGGAATAGAGGTAGGCGATATACTTGCCCGTATGGAGGGTGTCCACCATGCGGAACACCGGGGTGATGCCCCGGGCCTTGCGCTTTTCGTATACCTCCACCTCGGTGAGGTTCCAAAGCCCCGCGATATACTTATCGGAAAAGCCCATGACCTTGGCCTTACGCAGTACGTCCACGTCGTTGATGTGCGCCGCCAGGGTCTTTTCCATGTCCACGATCTTCTTGATGGATTCCAAAAACAGCTCCGTTATCATGGTGATCTTATGGAGCTTCTTCACGCTCTCGCCCCGGCGCAGCAGCTCCGCCGCGGCGAAGATGCCGTCGTCCCGGAAGTCCTGGATATAGTCCAGCAGCTCATCGTCGGACTTGCCGTCGAACTTGGCCATGTGGAAGTGGCACACGCCCGTCTCCAGGGAGCGGACGGACTTCAAAAAGCACTCCTCCAGGTTGGAGCCGATGCCCATGACCTCGCCGGTGGCCTTCATCTGGGTGCCCAGGGTGTTGGGGGCGTCGGCAAACTTGTCGAAGGGGAACCGGGGGAACTTGGCCACGATGTAGTCCAGACTGGGCTCGATGGCGGCGGTGCCGCCGGCCACGGGGATGTCCTCCAGGGCCATGCCCATGGCGATCTTGGCGGTGACCCGGGCGATGGGATAGCCGCTGGCCTTGGAAGCCAGGGCCGAGGACCGGCTGACACGGGGGTTGACCTCAATGAGGTAATACTCGCTTGTCTCGGGGTGCAGGGCAAACTGGACGTTGCAGCCGCCCTCTATCTTCAGCTCCCGGATGATCTTGATAGCGCTGTCGTTGAGCATCTTGAGGTCCTTATCGCTCAGGGACAGGATGGGCGCCACCACGATGGAGTCGCCGGTATGCACCCCCACCGGGTCCACGTTCTCCATGCCGCAGATGGTGATGGTGTGGTCGTTGGAGTCCCGCATGACCTCGAACTCTATCTCCTTATAGCCCTTCACGCTCTTCTCTATCAGCACCTGATGCACCGGTGACAGCTTGAAGGCGTTGAGGCCGATCTCAATGAGTTCATCCTCATTGTTGGCAAAACCGCCGCCGGTGCCGCCCAGGGTGAAGGCGGGCCGCAGGACGACCGGGTAGCCGATCTCCGCCGCGGCCTTTTTGGCCTCGTCGATGGAATAAGTGATCTCCGAGGGGATGACGGGCTCGCCGATGGACTGGCACATCTCCTTGAACATCTCCCGGTCCTCCGCCCGCTCGATGCTGCGGCTGGGGGTGCCCAGAAGCTCCACCCGGCACTCCCGGAGCACGCCCTTCTTTTCCAGCTGCATGGCAAGGTTCAGGCCCGTCTGGCCGCCGATGCCGGGGATGATGGCGTCGGGCCGCTCGTAGCGCAATATCTTTGCCACGTATTCCAGGGTAAGCGGCTCCATGTACACCTTATCGGCGATGGCGGTGTCCGTCATGATGGTGGCGGGGTTGGAGTTGCAGAGGATGACCTCATACCCCTCCTCCTTCAGGGCCAGGCACGCCTGGGTCCCGGCGTAGTCGAACTCCGCCGCCTGACCGATGACGATGGGGCCGGAGCCGATGATGAGCACCTTTTTGATGTCCGTTCTCTTTGCCATGTGCGCCTCCAAATATATCTAACGTATTATTCTTCGTTTCTGTAGACCACTTTTCCGCCGCAGACGGTGAGCCGGCAGACGCCGTAAAGCTCCCGCCCGGCGAAGGGCGTGGCCCGGCCCTTGGAGAGGAATTGCTCCGGGTCCACGGTGACGCGCTTTCCCAGCTCCCACACCGTGTAATCCTCCCCCAGGGGGATGTGGAACCGCTTCCGGGGGTTGTAGACCATGAGCTCCATGAGCCTGTCCAGGCTCAGGATACCCGGCTTTACCAGATACGTATACAGTGCCGGGAAGGCGGTCTCCAGCCCCACGATGCCCATGGCGCTGCCGGCGAGGCCCCGGGATTTCTCCTCCCGGCTGTGGGGGGCGTGGTCCGTGGCGATCATATCTATGGTCCCGTCCAGAAGCCCCTCCATCAGCGCCTCCCGGTCTGCCTTGGACCGCAGGGGCGGGTTCATCTTGAACCGCCCGTCCTCTTCGAGCTCGTTCTCGTCCAATATGAGATAGTGGGGCCCGGTCTCGCAGGTGACATCCACTCCCCCGGCCTTGGCGGCCCGGATGAGGGCCACGCTCTCCTTCGTGGAGATGTGGCACACGTGATAGGCGCAGCCTGTCTCCTTCGCGAGCCGGAGATCCCGCTCTATCTCCCGCCACTCGCTCTCGGAGGATATGCCCCTGTGGCCGTGGGCGGCGGCATAGGCTCCGTCGTGGATATAGCCGCCATGGAGCAGAGAATTGACCTCGCAATGGGCGGCGATGATCTTGCCCAAGCGCTTGGCTTCTGTCATGGCCGCGCGCATCATGTCCTCCGACTGGACGCCCCGGCCGTCGTCGGAAAAGGCGATGGCTCCGGTCATGCCGGCCATGTCCGCCAGACGCTCCCCCATCTCCCCCGCCGTGATGGCGCCGTAGGGATAGACGTGTACCACTGCGTCCCGGCGGATTATATCCTCCTGGACCGCCAGCGTCTCCGGGCCGTCCGGCACCGGGTTCAGATTCGGCATGGTGCACACGGCGGTGTAGCCCCCATGGGCCGCGGCGGCGGAGCCGGCGGCGACGGTCTCTTTATAAGAAAATCCCGGCTCGCGGAAATGCACATGCACATCGCAAAAGCCGGGAAAAACGGCATATTCACCTTTGTCCTTCAAAAAGGGAATGGCGGTCCCGCCGAAGCCGGGACAACGGAGAGACAGCGACGCAGGGAAGAAAGCGAAATTATTGACCGCGCCCATGTCCAGCCCCCCTTATATGGTATCCATTGGCGGGCATTATACCATGTGTGGTCCTGCTTGTCAACGGCAGAGCCAAACAAATTCCGTCAAAACAGCGCATAGTATAAAGCGCCCACCGCCTGGCCGTACTGGGCCACCGCGCCGGCGCCCTGCCGGGCCAGCCCTTTCATGACGGGCGTATTGGCAAGGCCCTCGTCCGCCGCCTCCAGCCGGATATGGGGCGCGACGGACGCGCACCCCTCCCGCAGCAGATCGAAGCAGGCCGGGCTCTTCACGAACCGGCCGAAGAGCCAGCGGATATCCGTACCCGGCCGCAGCAGCCAGTCCTCCTCCCGGCATACCTGGCCCAGATGGGTCCCGATGCGGCGGAATACCTCCCGGGCCGCGGGATGGCCCTCCTCCGCCTTTTGCATGAGGTGTTCCAAACATGGCTTTCGCATGTCGGGCCAGGCGCGGATGCGCACGCTCTCCCCCTCCCGGACCACATAGCCGTCCAGCAAGGATGGGTCCAGCGCCCACGCAAGCCTAAAGGCCGCCGCCTGGCCCATATACCGCCGGGCCCCTGGCAGGCCCGAGTTTTCGTTGCGCACGGACCGCAGGTCCGTGCTGTCCAGCGCCCGGCTGGGGACGCTCCCCAGGTCCAGGAGCAGGTCGTACAGTTCCATAGGCCCCTCCGGCACAGAGCCGTCCGGCTCCAGCCACCCGGTGCCCAGGTCCGTTCCCAAGGTGTGGGCGATGACGCCCCGGGCCAGTTCCCCTTCCCGGCCCCCATGGGCCATCTCCATGGCCGCAGTGAAGGCGGCCATGTGGCCGTCGTTGATGATGCGCACCGGCGCCCCCGGCGCGCAGAGTGCCGCCAAGGTATCCTTCAGGCCCGTGAGCTTTGAAAACTCCGCCTCGTAGTCCGCCGCGTGCTCCCGCATGCTCTTGGTCTTTGGTGTCTCGCCGCCCACGATCCGGTCCCGGATCACCACGTCGGGAAAGCTGACGCCCAGCCCATCCGGCTTTTGGCCGGGAGCGGCCTCGTCCAGCGCGCCCCGGATGAAGGCCATGAGGGGTCTGATGATGCCCTCCGCCGTGGGGCTTTGGGAGGGATCCCAGTCCAGCACCCGCACGTCCAGCAGATTTCCGTCCCGTGCCAAGACCAGTTTTACATCCGTACCCCCCACGTCCACGCCGCAGTAAAGGCCCCGCTCCGCCCTTTCCGCCGCCGCTTTCAGGCGCCGGGCAAGCTCCGCGCCGCCCTCCAGAGAATGGGGCTCCGGCGCGGGAAAGCGGTGCTGCTTATCGGTATAGATAATATTGAACGCCCTGCCGCCCAAGGCGCGATTGATCCGGTTCGCCACGCTGACAGCTTTGCCATACCCGCTGCGCCGCTCCTGTATGACCTGGAACGCGCCCGGCAGCATCCGCACCAGGCCGACGGTGTACATGTCCCAGTCATAGATAAGCCGCAGGGCCTGTCCCCCGTGGACGGCGAGGATGTTGAAAACGGACGCCCGCAGGTACTCCCAGACGAAATGCAGTCCCTCAACCGTCTCCGTCCGGGGAATGGGGACGGTGAAGTCCACCGTGCCGCCGTCGGACCGCAAGAGCCGGGCAATGATGCGCACAGCGTTGGGGTCCTGCCCGGCAGCCTTCCGCACATCGCCTATCCACACCGGCTCGTCCCGGGCCGCGGTGTCCAGCCAAGACTGTATCATTTTGTTTTCTCTCATGACAAAAAACGGAGGCCGCCGTCAGGCGGCCTCCATGCCTTTCACAGGATATGTACGAACGCCGGGTCGAACACCAGCGAGCAGCTCTCCCCCACCTTGTAGATGTGCTTGATCTTGGGGTTATAGTCCGTCAGCTTCACCAGGGTATCGCCCACCATCACGTGGTAGTTCTGATAGGAGCCCATGAAGCAGCTGAGGATGACCCTGCAGGGCAGGCCTCCCTCGTCCGCCAGCTGGGCGGATTCGGGCCGCAGCACCGCCACGTAGTCCTCGCCCACGTGCATGTCCTCCTTGGCGGGGACGGAGGTGCGGCTGCCCTCGATCTCCAGTATGGCGTGGTCTTCATCCTTTCCGACCATGGTGCCCCGGAGGAAGTTGGCCTCGCCGATGAAGTCCGCCACGAACTCGCTGTTGGGGTGGTAGTAGATGTCCTGGGGCGTACCCATCTGGGCGATGACGCCCTTGTTCATGATGATGATGTTGTCGCTGAGGGCCATGGCCTCGCTCTGGTCATGGGTGACGTAGATAGCGGTGATGCCCACCTCCTGCTGGATGCGGCGTATCTCTGTGCGCATGGATACGCGCAGCTTCGCGTCCAGGTTGGAAAGGGGCTCGTCAAAGAGGAGCACGCTGGGCTCTATCACCAGCGCCCGGGCCAGGGCCACGCGCTGCTGCTGGCCGCCGGAGAGCTGGTTGGTCATGCGTCCTTCCATGCCGTTCAGCTCCACCAGGTCCAGGATGTGCATGACCCGCTCTTTTATCTCGTCCTTGGGTATCTTCCGCAGCTTCAGGCCGTAGGCCACGTTGTCGAATACGTTATAGTGGGGCAGCAATGCGTAGCTCTGGAATACCATGGCGGTGTCCCGCTTGTTGGGGGTCAGGGCGTTGATGGCCTGGTCGCCCAGGTATATCTCCCCCGCGTCGGGGCTTTCAAAGCCCGCGATCATGCGAAGGGTGGTGGTCTTGCCGCAGCCGGAGGGGCCCAGCAGCGTCACGAAGGAGCCGGGCTCGATGTCCAGGGACACGTCGTTCACGGCGTAAAAATCCTTACCGGTCTTGGGGTCCTGATATATCTTGGAAATGTGGTCGAGCTTGACGCCCTTTTTGATCTTGGACATATCACGCATCCTCCTTTAGCTTTCTGCTGGTGCCGAAAAAGCGGATGAACAAATTCATCAAAAGCACCGCGCCGTAGGTGATGAGTATCAGTATGGTGGCGAAGGCGCAGGCGATGGAATAGGAGCCCTTCTCCGCGAACTCGTTGATCTGCACGGTGATGAGCAGAAACTGCGGCGTCACCAGCAGGATGATGGCGGAGATGGCGGTGATGCTCCGGACAAAGGCGGTGACGAGGCCGGAGAGGAACGAGTCCTTGATGAGCGGCAGCGTCACGGTCATGAACACCTTGAAGCTGTCCGCGCCCATGTCATAGGCCGACTCTTCGATAGATTTGTCGATCTGCCGCAGGGCGGAGATGCCGCTTCTTGTGCCCGTGGGCAGGGACCGGACCACGAACACGATGATGAGGATGGCGGCGCTGCCGTAGATGCCCTGCAGGAGCCCCGTGTGGAAAAGGCCGCCCGAGAAGCCCCGGATATATCCCACGCCCAGCACCGTGCCGGGCACGGCCATGGCCAGCATGGATACCGCCTCGATAAAGCCCTTTGCCTTGAACTTCCGCTTCACCACGAGATAGGAGATGATCATGCTCAGAAGCGCCGTGATGGGGGCGGAGATGAGGCTCAGGACAAAGGAGTCCGTAAAGGCCTTGAAGCCCTTGTAGCGGGTGAACACCTGGCCAAACCACTTGAAGGTCAGCGGGGTGAACTTATAGCCCCACGTGGGGAACAGCGCGCCGATGGGCACGCAAAGATACATCATGATGACGAAGGCCGCGGCCAGGGAGCACAGAAGCGTCAGCGGACGGGTCACGCTCTTGTCCTCGATGAGCATACGGCCCCGGGAGGCCTTGCCCGTGAGGGTGGCGGCCGTCTTGGCCTCCAGGTAATACTTCTGCACCGCGAACATCAGAAGCGTGATGGTCAGCAGCACCACGGCCATGGCCGCCGCGCCCTGCTTGTCGTAGGCGCCGGTGATCTGTAAGTAAATGGTCGTCGCCAGGGTGTCGTAGGACCCGCCGATGATCATGGGGTTGGCGAAGTCCGCGATGGACTCGATGAACGTGACGAGAAAGGCGTTACCGAGGCCCGGCAGCAGCAGGGGCAGCGTCACGCTGGTGAACACCTTCATCCGCCCCGCGCCCATATCCCGGGCCGCCTCCTCCAGGGAGGGGTCTATGTTCTTCAGAAGGCCCTTGAGCATCATATAGCAGACCGGGAAGAAGGTCAGGGTCTGGACGATGACGATGCCCCAGAAGCCGTATACGCTGTTGTCGTAGATGTGCAGCAAAAACCGGGTGATGAGCCCCGCCTTGCCGAAGAGCATGATCATGGAAAGGCTCAGCACGAAGGGAGGCGAGACCACCGGCAGCATGGACACTACCTTGAAAAGGCCGCCCACGCCCCGGCCCACCTTCACGTAGACCTCCACGTAGGCGAACAGCAGGCCTACCGCCGCCGACAGCAGACCAACCAGGAAACCCACTTTCAAAGTGTTGGTGATGGCCTTGCGGAAGTTCGACATGGCCATGACCCTCTTGAAGATGTCCAGCGTCAGGCCGTTGTCGCCGTAAACGCTGTCCACCAGCAGGATGGCCAGGGGGTACAGGATGAACAGCGTCAGGAACGTGATGAGCACCACGATGGTGCCCACCATCACAGGGTCGGCCATCAGCTTTTTCCGGTCCAGCGACGCGCTCTGGCTCCTCGCCATATTGGTCCCTCCTCTCTCCTCTCAATAATGGGAAACGGGGGATGGGGCATACGCGCCATCCCCCGCCGCAGGTTCAGTTCATATCAAACCGGGGCAAAACTCACTCGGTCTGGAAACGACCGGCGTCCTCGGTGTCGGCGCCGGCGTTGGCCAAGGCCTCCATGACCTCTTCCACATAGGTGCCGATGTTGTTGGTGGCGTCCTCGAAGTCATACTCCATGACGTTCTCGGGGTCCAGGCCGAATTCGGCGGCCTGCTCGGGCTGCTCGGCGTTGTCGATGACCAGGAACTGGTAGGAGCCGGTATCCTTGGCCTGGTTGACGCACTCAGGGCTCAGAGCATACTCGATCCAGAGCTTGGCGGCGTTGGGATGGGCCGCGCCCTTGAAGATGGCGGTGGCGCCGATCTCGAAGGAGGTGCCGCTGGAGGGGATGATCAGCTGGACGTTCTCGTAGCCGTTGTCGATGATCTGGGTGATGCCGTCATGCAGGAAGCCGATGCCGATGACGCACTCACCGGTGCCGATGTTCTTGGACGGACCGGAGCCGGACTTGGTATAGACCTCGATGTTCTTGTCCAGGTCTACCAGGTACTGGATGCCCTCGTCGTGGCCGTACTTCTGGATCATGGTGTTGATGACCAGCTTGGCGGTGCCGGCGGTATTATAGTTGGACATCCAGATGAGGCCCTTATACTGGGGGTCGGTCAGGTCGGCCCAGTCCTCGGGGATGGGCAGCTCCATGCGCTCCAGCTCATCCTTGTTGACCATGATGCCCAGGATGCCCTTGTAGATGCCGTACCACATGCCCTCGGCGTGCTTGTACTGGTCGCCGGTCAGGTGGCTGGCGTTGGTGGCCTCATAGGGCTCCAGCAGGCCCTCGGCCGCGACCACGTTGTAGGGGTCGGTGGTGCCGCCGAACCAGACGTCAGCGGAGGGGTTGCCGTTCTCCTCCTCGATCTTCGCCTGGACCTCGCCGGTGGACAGGCGCTGATAGGCGACCTCGATGCCGAACATCTCCTGGAACTTCTCCGCAGCGGCGGCCAGGTAGGGCTCCTCGCAGGAACCGTAGACCACCAGCTCGCCCTCTTCCTGGGCGGCGGCGACCAGGTCCGGATCGAACTCGGTCTCCTCGGCGGCCATCGCGGGGACGGCCAGCGCCAGGACCATGATCAGGGCCAGGAGCATCGCAAGATACTTCTTCATGGGAATGCCTCCTTATGTATAATGTTTTGACAAGCTAATGATTTGCTGTCACTTACCAAGTATTATAATTCGGCCCCCGGGGAATGTCAATATAACACAAAAACGTTTCTTGTAAAATTATCCTGTTTATCGGTTTTATCCAATGGGAACAGACAAGAGGATACCGCCGCCCTTTTGGGCGGCAGCTTGATCTTCATCCGGCAAAGACGGTCTCGTATTTCGTTTCTTCCGTCTCATACAGGTCCACCAGTTCTATGTCCGGGTCCGTATAGAGGACCTTTCCGTCCTCACACCAGGCCGTATAGACCCCCTCCCCGGCCAGCGCTTCCAGGGCAGCCTCATCCAGGCTGTCCGCCACGTATATTGGCGCCAGCTTCAGGGCCAGTTCCCCGCAGGAGAGCGTGTCGGAATACCCGGTCAGGTCGTGGACCGCGCACCTGGTGAGCCCGTCCGCCGGGTCCATATAGGGGGTGAGGATGTGCCCGTCCCGGAAGGTATAAAACCGCCCTGCGCTCTGCTCATCCACAGGATAGTCCCGAAGGCTCACCATCCGCCGCTGGCTGGCGTAGGTCATGGCAGCGGCCTGGATGGGGTCTCCTTCCGTTCTGTCCCAGATGCCCAGACCGTACACCACGTCCCGGTCATCCAGGCACCGGTGGAAACCGTCGTAGCTGGACAGCGCCCCGTGGGTATAGCCGTGGTCCAAAAGCGTATCGGCCAGATAGTCGGCGATGAAGGCGTTTTTCATCCAGCCAAAGTCCAGGAAGGCGTCCAGCTCGTTCTCCTCCGCAAAGGCCAGATACGCCTCCGACACTTTAAGCCGGACCGTATCAGCGCCCAGCAGCTCCACATCCACCGACGCGGGATCATTGGCGAAGGCCGCGCAGGCGGCGTACCATGCCTTTGTATCCTCATTCTGTGCCGGGTCGAAGTCCGCCGTCATGGCGTCGTCGCCGCAGGCGAACACGTTCTCATAGTAGCCCCAGGCGGGGCCCATATAGAGGGTCCTGTCCCCGGAGGCGGCTACCTCCTCCAGCGCCCTGTACAAGGCTGGGTCCAGGACCACGTCCTCGTTGGGGTGAGCGTTGAGCCAGGCCAGGGAGCCGCCGGCCGGCTCTGCGTCCACGTCAAAGAGGACGTATGCCCGCTCCGCCGCGCTTGTATAAAGCACCGAGATGGCACGGTTCTCCGCGCTCACCTTCTCCTCCCCCGCGCCCAGCTCATAGGTGAGGGAGAAGTCTCCCGCGCAGGAGAGGTTGCCGGTGATCTCCGCGTCGATGCTCTGCCAGCCGCCCTTGGCGCCGTAAAGCAGCATCATGGCATAGACCAGCGCGGCCGCGCCCATCACCAGCAGGACCGCCGCCAGCGTCATCCTCCGCCCGGAATGGGCGGAGGACAGCTCTATCTGCTCCACGGGGGGAACATGCGGATCGTATTTTTGTCTCGCCGCGCGCATTGGTCAGATCACCGCGGCCACGACCAGCAGCCCCAGGATGGCCAGGATCGCCCCCACGGTGATGATGCCGATCAGGGCGCCCTTCTTGCAGGCTTTATAGTTTCGCATGTGGTTGTGCCGCCGGAATATGGCGCCGGCGATGAAGCCGGGGATGGGCAGCAGGAAGCTCAAAAGGGCGTACCAGAAGCTGCCGGTATCGTGGACCGGGGCTTTGAGAAACTCCGCCTCGGCGGCGGCCTCCGCCGCGTCGATGGCCGCGGCCTGCTCCTGGGCGGCGGTCTCCGGGTCGCCGATGGTGATGGCCTTGACGGGCACGCCCGCCTCCCGGATGGCCTTATACTCCTCTATCTCCTTCTTGTTGCCGTAGACCCAGTGGTCGTGGCCGATGCATACGAACTCCGGCTTGTCCTCGCTGTAGTCGTGCTGGGAGGGGTCGTATACGTACTGGACCTTGTTCTTCTCAAGCCGCGGGTCCGGGATGGGGATGGCGGAGATCAGCGAGTGGGTATAGGGGTGCAGAGGGAAGTCAAAAAGCTCCTCCGCGTCCGCCACCTCCACGATGCGCCCCTTGTAGATGACGCCGATGCGGTCGGAGATGAACCGGACCACGCTCAGGTCATGGGCGATGAAGAGATAGGTGACGTCGTCCTCCCGCTGGAACTTCTTCATCAGATTCAGCACCTGGGCGCGGATGGACACGTCCAGGGCGGAGATGGGCTCGTCCGCCACCACCAGCTCCGGCTCCATGACCATGGCCCGGGCGATGCCGATGCGCTGGCGCTGGCCGCCGGAGAACTCATGGGGATACCGGGTCAGGTGCTCGGGCAGCAAGCCCACTTCCTTGATGATGTTCTCCACCTTGCGGACACGGTCCGCCTCGTTCTCGAAAAGGCCAAAGTTATAAAGGCCCTCGGAGATGATGTAATCCACGGTGGCCCGCTCGTTGAGGCTCGCGGCGGGGTCCTGGAAGACCATCTGCACATTGCGGATGACCTCCCGGTCCAGGGCATGGGGTATCTTCCCGGATATGCGCACGCCCTTGTAGTCTATCTCGCCGGTGGCCAGGGGGTTCACCCGGATGACAGCCCGGCCGATGGTGGTCTTGCCGGAGCCGGACTCGCCCACCAGGGAGAAGGTCTCCCCTTTGTAGATGTCGAAGGAGGCGTCCTGCACGGCCCGGACGGCGTTTTCGCCCTTGCCGAAGGTGATGTCGATGTTCTTAAGGCTCAGCAGTATCTCCCGGCCATTGTCGGCGATGGGCCCGTGCTCCGGGAACAGGGAGCGGCCCTCTTTTTTACCTTTCGTTCTAGCCATGTCTCCCCCTCCCTCAGATGTTGAACGCGCTCATGAGCTTGCCGTGGATGTCCCGGATGCCCTCGGGCTTTTCCACCTTCGGGGAACGGGGGTCCAAAAGCCAGGTCTTGGCATAGTGGGTGTCGGTGACCTTGAACATAGGCGGCTCCATGAGGGTGTCGATCTTCATGCAGTAGGGGTTGCGGGGGGCAAAGGCGTCGCCCACGATGGCGTTATAAAGGGACGGGGGCGTGCCGGTGATGGAATAGAGCGTGGTGTTGCGCTCGGCAAGCTGGGGAAGGCTCGAAAGCAGCGCCCAGGTGTAGGGATGACGGGGGTCATAGAATACCTCCTCCACCGTGCCCAGCTCCACGATCTGCCCGGCGTACAGCACGGCCACCCGGTCGGCGATGTTGGCCACCACGCCCAGGTCGTGGGTGATGAACACCGTGGTGAAACCGAATTCCTTCTGCAGGTCCTTGATGAGCTTCAGGATCTGGGCCTGGATGGTCACGTCCAGGGCCGTGGTGGGCTCGTCGCAGATGAGTATCTTCGGCTGGCAGGAAAGGGCGATGGCGATGACGATGCGCTGGCGCATGCCGCCGGAGTACTGGAAGGGATAGTCGTCGAAACGGGCCTCCGCATGGGGGATGCCCACTTTATGCATCAGCTCCAGGGCCCGGGAACGGGCCTCCACCTCGGAGCAGCCCTGGTGCTTGATGATGACGGAGGTGATCTGCCTGCCGATGGTGATGATGGGGTTCAGACTGGTCATGGGGTCCTGGAACACCGTGGCGATGCGGCGGCCCCGGACCTGGGTCCAGTCCTTGGAATACTTCATGTTGGCCAGGTTCAGCACGCAGGTGCCGTGGAGTTTGTCCGCGGTCTCATCCACATACTTCACCCGGAACACCACCGTGTCGAAGATGGCGTTTCGCTGTTCGTCGTCGTCCAAATCCACACCGATCTTCATGGCCTTTTCCAGGGCCTTCAAAAGTGCGTGGGTCAACTGGATGCGCTTAAAAAGAGGATACCGGCCCACGGACAGGCGTATCTCCTTGCCCAGGACTTCGTTGCGCGCATGGGTCTCGGGGGATATCCCGGCGGATATCTCCTTTTCATATTTCGCCTTGAGGGCGGCCATCTCTTTGGCATAGCGGTCGTTGAAGACGTTATCCCGGGCGGCCTCTTCCTTACGCTTTTTCTCCTCGGCGGCCTCCTTCCCCTCCAGGACCTTGATCTGGGCGTCGTATTCCTTCAGGCGGCGCTCCGCGTCTTTGATGCGGTCCTTCTCCTTCCTGGGGTCGTAGGTCTGCTTTTCGTTGAAGAGGTTGGTGCGCTTGAATTTAAGCTCGCCCAGTTCCTTCTCGATGCCCTCCCGCTCCTCGTCGGTTAGGCTGCCACGGCGCTTTTTCTCCGCCTCCAGAGCCACGATCTGCTTATAGGTCTCCGCCCCCAGCTCATACCGGCTCATCTTGTCCAGCCGGGACAATGTGCCCTTCATGAGGCTGCGGGCGCCGGGGGTCAGTTTCACATAGGTCTCCGCCAGCTCCGGGTCGTCGAAGATGATCTTGCCCTGGTCCACGAAGCCGTTGGAGTCGGTCATGCCGGCAAAGGTCTTGGTGAGCACGGATTTGCCCGAGCCGGACTCGCCCACGATGGCGATGGACTCGTTTTCATAGATATCCAAACTCACGTCCCGGATGGCCGTCAGGATACGGCCGCGGACCCGGAACTTCACCGTCAGGTTTTGGATGGACAGCAGTACTTTTTTCTCCTCCATACCGCCGCCCCCTTATTCCATGTGCGTCCGGGGGTCGGACGCGTCGCCCAGGTTCTGGCCCACCACGTACAGCACCACCGTGATGATGGACGCGATAGCCACGGGGCTCCAGAACTCGATCTCCCAGCCGGGGGTCACCATGGCACTCTCGGCGGCGTAGATCAGTTTGCCCAGGCTCATCTCGCTCATGCCCATGCCGATGTAGGAAAGGAACACCTCATAGGAGATATAGGAGGGTATCTCCGTGGCCAGCATGGTCACGATGACCGAGGTCATGAAGGGCAGGATGTTCTTCATGGCGATCTTGATAGTGGAGGTGCCCAGGCACCGGGAGGCCAGGTTATATTCCCGGTCCCGGATGATGACCACCTGGGTGCGTATGAAGAAGGCGATGCTCAGCCAGCCCACCACCGTCATGGCGAACACCATGGTCCAGAAGGTGGGAGAAAACAGCATGGCCATCACGGAGATGATGAGGATCAGCGGCACGTTGCCGATGATGTTGTATATCTCCATCATGATGGCGTCCACCCGCTTGGAAAAGCCCCATATGGCGCCCAGCAGCACGCCGATGGTCATGTTGATGGCGCCGCAGAGGAGGGCCAGGGAGATGGAGATGCGCGAGCCGTTCCAGATGGCGTCGAAGGTGGGCTCGCCGGAGGCGCCGGCGCCCAGTATCCACTTCAGGTCCGGCCCGAAGTACTCCATGGCCGCCGCGGGCGACAGGTGCTTCGCGTTGGCGTCCCGCAGGTTGGCAAAGGGGTCATAGTGGGTCATTGCGGGATAGATGTAGGCGAACAGGATCATGAATATCAGCAGGGACAGGATGATGATGTTCACCTTGTTGCGGAAGAAGACCCGGAACACGCTCTTCCAGTAGGAATAGCGGGGCGCGGTGATCTTTTCGGACTCCGTCTGGCTGTGGTCCACGTGAGAGAAAAGCTCCTCGTCGGACAGTCCCAGGGCGGAGAGGTCCATCTTCTCGTTCATCCTGTTCACCTCTCTTTCGTGGAGAAGGAAATTCTCGGGTCGACAGTGGCCATCAGCAGGTCGCCCAGTATGAGCGACACCACGCTCAGCACCGCGTAAAACAGCGTCACGCCCACGATCACGCCGTTATCGTACCGGTTGATGGCCTGGGTCAGCAGGTTGCCGGCGCCGGGGACCACATATACGCGCTCGGTGATGATGGCACCCGTCATGGCGAAGATGATGCTGCCGGGGATGCCGTGGACGATGGGGATGAGAGCGTTTTTCCAGATGTGCTTGGAGAATATCTCCCCCTCGGAAAGGCCGCCGGACCGGGCGAACTTCACGTAGTCGGAGTTCATCTGGTCGATCATGTACCGGCGCATCCACTTCATGAGGTTGGCGATGGAGGGCAGGGCCAGGGACACGATGGGCAGCACGTACATGAGCTTGCCCGTGGAATCCATGTCAAAGAGCGTGGGCAGCCCCGCCTTTCCGCCCAGGGCCTTGAACAGGAAAATGTAGGCGAGGCTGGGCACGGCGATGATGAACATGATGTAGATGGTGCCCAGCTTATCCAGGAGCTTATCCTTGCGCAGCGCCATGGCCAGGCCCACCGGCAGGCCGATCACATAGGCCGCGATGGTGGAGATGATGCCGATGACGAAGGAATAGCCCAGCTTCGACATGCCCGCCTTGTTGGTGAGCACGTTTGTGTAGTCGTCGGTGAACCACTGCTGGTTGGAGGCAATGGCGTCCCGGGAGCCCTGGACGTAAGTGGCCGAGTGCAGGTCATCCGCCCTGTCGGCGGTGACGCCCGTGGGGAAGGTGATGGTGTCCAGCACGTAGGAGCCTTGGGTCTCGGTCATGGTGGTGAACACGTCCACGCCCCGGTTGACCGTGTAGGACTCGCCCAGGTGCAATGTCAGGATGTTCTGGTGGATGAAGGGGAACCTTCCGTCAAAGTACAAAAGGTACTTGTGCAGGGTACCGTTCCCTATGATAGCCGGAGAGAACACCTTCTTCCCGGCGCCCTCCGGGTTGTGTACCGGGTCATATAAAGTGAATTGGATGCCCCTCTCCCCTATGTCCGCGCTCTCGGGCACATAGTGGATATTGTCGATGAAGAACATCTTCGTGAAATAGGTGATGGCCCGCTGGTAAAGCGGGATGTCCCTGGTGGCGAACAGCGCCTGCTGGCCGCCGTCGCGGACCTGGCCGTTTTTCTTCGTGTCCGCGTCCAGGCGCACGACCTGATAGCCCTTCGCCTGATACTCTTGGGTGAACTGAGCCACATACTGAGCGGTGAGCTCGGTATCCTTGTCCGCGGTCTTGCCGATCTTCACCGCCTCGGCGCGGGTGGCCTCGTCGATCTGGCCGTCGGCGGCCAGCCTGTTCACATAGTCCACGTAGGGCACATAGTCCAGATAGCCGAATGCCTCCCAGCGGGACTGCTGGTAGGTGATGCGGTTATTGCTGGCGGTGTGGTTGAAGTTGGGGTCGCCGGAGAATATCTTGCCTCTGTCCAGAAGCGAGTAGATCAGCACCATCACGATCAGCACCACGCATATGACGGAGAACAGACCGTGGAGAAGGCGCTTCAATAAATATTTGCCCATCTTTCTGACCTCGCTTAGCTTTGTTTATCGATACAGGGGGGTAGGGAATCCCCCACCCCCCTGCCGTGATCGGTCTATCGCGCGTTAGGTCAGATCTTTATCAGAACAGGCCCAGGTCCTTGCACATATAGCCGTACATCTGGATGGTGTCCAGGTAGGACTGGGCGTCGCCGTAGTCGGGGCCCCAGCCGGAGCCGGTGGACAGGTCGAAGTTGGCCTCGTTGCCGTAGGTGAAGCGGTAGGTGGCGCTCTCCTCGTCCAGGTCCTTATCGAAGGCGATGAGGTTGATGATGACGTTGCCGCCCAGAGACTCTTCCACGCTCTGCTTCAGGGAGTTGGCGCGCTTGGTAAGGGTCTCGTTATAGGAACCGTAAGGATAGTCCACATAGATGGGGTTCTCGGGGGAGACTTCCACGCCCACATCGGCCAGCTCCGCGATGGCCAGCTCCAGCTCGGCCATGGCGTTCTCCGGGCTGTACCAGCCGTCGAAGCCGTCGCCGGAACCGGCGCCGCTGTCGCCCTCGGGATCCCAGACCTTCAGAGCCACGCCGTCGGCGTCGATCTGAGCCTGCTCGATCTCGCCGAACGCGGTGCCGGCGGGGAAGGTGGTGGCTTCGCCGTTGATGTCGACGGTGACTTCCTCAGAAAGGAACCCGAAGGTGCCGGGGGTGTAGGAGTTGCGCAGGCTGGCATACTTCAGCTCGTCGCCAACGCTCTGGGCGTTGTAGGCGCCGCGGTCGATGGACTCGGCCAGCGCCAGACGGAAGTGCTGGTTCACGATGGCCTCGCGGTAGCGGGCGATGTCGTCCTCGGTCTTGGGAGAGACGCCCTTGCTGGGATCGTCGTAGTTGGCCCAGGTGCCGCGGTTGACGTTGAACCAGCCGCAGTAGGTGGTGCCGGTGCCGGAGGAGACATAGGAGAACAGGTCGAAGTAGGTGCCCTCGTTGCCGGCCACGTCGGTGGTGGTATCGGTCTTCATCAGCTCCAGAGCGGAGGAGTTGATGCCGGCGCCGGAGATGGTGCCGTCCTTGGCCTCGTTATAGGCGCGCAGCACGTCGGAGCCGTCGTTGAAGCTGTAGACCAGGTTGGGGGTCAGCACGGCGTCGGCGTTCCAATAGGTGGGGTTGGCCTCATACTTGGTGGTGTTCTGCGCGGTGTAGTTGGTGATGAGATAGGGGCCGCAGTAAGCGATGTTGGCAGGGGTCTTGCCGTAATCGCCGGGGGTGTACTCCTCGCCCTCGCAGCCGAAGGTGCCGCCCTGGGACTCATAGAAGTCACGGTTCAGGGGCGCGAAGCAGGCATAGCCCAGCATGGTGACGAAGGGGGCGAAGGGCGCCTCCAGGGTGTACTCCAGGGTGTAGTCGTCGATGGCCTTCACGCCGATCTCGTTGAAGTCGGTGATGTCGCCGTTCAGGTAATCGGTGAAGCCCTTCAGGCCGCAGCCGTCGGTATTGGTCAGCAGATAGCCCAGAGCGTCGGCGTTATCCAGCAGGTGCTCCATGGAGGCTACCCAGTCGTCGGCGGTGACTTCGCCGATCTCGCTGCCCTGCTGGTCCACCCACTTCACGCCCTGGCGGATGTGGAAGGTGTAGGTCAGGCCGTCGTCGGACACTTCATAGCGCTCGGCCAGACCGGGCTGCTGCACGCCCTTGGCGTCATACTCCAGCAGGTTGTCGTAGGTGCCGGAGATGAACATGGAGTCGGAGGTATAGGAGGTGGCGATAGTATCCCAGATGTTCACGTTGTAGGAGTTGGACACGGTGTAGGTGTCGGAGAAGGTGTAGCCCTTGCCCTCCAGATACTCCCTGGCGGCGGCGTGATAGTCGTCAGCGGTCTCGGCCTCGTTCCAGAGCTTCAAAAGCTCGGTACGGTCCTCGGTGGTGATCAGCTCATTGGTGACCATGACGGTGTGATAACGATACTGATCCATGCCCCACAGGGTGGTGGCGGCGTTGGAACGGGGCACCACGCGGCTCATGGAGTAGTTGCCGCCCTGGGTCTGGATGGGCAGGAAGGCGCCGGACTCCACCAGCTTGGCCTCGGCCAGAGCCATCATGGCCATGCGCATGGCGCCGGTCTCCTCCTTGGCGGCGGCGTAAGCGTCGCCGAACTCGCCCAGGACAAAGTCATAGATGGTCTCGGAAGCCTCGTCGTGGTCCATCTCGTCGATGGCGGCCCAGTCAAGGCTGGTGTAGCCGCCCTCGGCGGCCTCGCCCTCAGCGGGCTCGCCCCCGGCGGGCTCTTCGGCTTCGCCCGCGCCCTCGGCGGGAGCGGCATCGGCGGCGGGCTCCTCGGTGGCGGGCTCGTCCTTCTTGCCGCCGCAGGCAGCCAGAGACAGGACCATGACCAGCGCCAGAAGCAGCGCCAGAAGTCTCTTTGCGTTCATAATTGTTTGACCTCCTTCGTCACACAATACACGTCTATGAACAGGGGCGCGCCCGCCCCGTCGTTCACGAATGCTCATCGTTTGCATCTTTGATGCAAACGGAAGGGGGCATGCCCCCTGGCCGCGTCCATTTCCCGCGGACATTTTTCCACAAACTGCATAAATATTAAAATATGCAGTTACATTTATTTTATTGCTATAAAAGACTAATGTCAAGTCTTTGACGGATATTTGCCCCATTTCAGGCGATGCCTGCCATGTCGCAGCCGTCCAGCCAGGCCTGTGCCTTTTGGCAGACCTGGCGCAGGCATTTCTCCCCGAAGGGGCTCTCCAGCCCCGCGTTTTTGAGAAGCTCCGTAAAGGTCCGGCTGCCGCCCTGGCGGGTGTAGGCCATGTATTTGGCCCAGGCCTCCTCCAGGCTCTCCTGCCCCAGGGCCCAGAACTGCAGAGCCACCGTCTGGGCCAGGCAGTAGTCGATATAGTAAAAGGGGCTGGAATAGATGTGATGCTGCCGCTGCCAGGCTTCGCAGTCGCTGTAGAAGGGGATATCCCCGTCCAGCCGCATCCAGGGCATGTATACCCCCAGAAGCTCCTTCCACACCTCATGGCGCTGGGCCGTGGTCATGTCCGGGCGGGCATAGACCTCGTGCTGGAAGTGGTCCACCAGCGTACCGTAGGGGATGAAGGTCAGCGCCCCGGCCAGGTGGCTGTAACGGAACTTCTTCGCGTCGCCGCCGAAGAACCCCTCCTCCCAGGGCCAGGCCATGAACTCCATGCTCATGGAGTGGACCTCGCAGGCCTCCATGCCCGGCCATATATAGCTGGCCGGGACCCGGTCCCGGTTCATCCAGGCGGCGAAGGCATGGCCCGCCTCGTGGGTCACCACCTCCACGTCGTGCTGGGTGCCGTTGAAGTTGGCGAATATGAAAGGCACGCCGTAGTCAGGCAGCGCCGTGCAGTAGCCGCCGGAGGCCTTCCCCTCGGTGGAGAGCACATCCAGAAGCTCCCCCTCCAGCATGGTGCGGAAAAATTCGCTTGTCTCGGGGCTCAGCTCGTCATAGAACTTCTTCCCCTGGGCCAGGATGTCGTCCGCCGTCCCCCTGGGCCGGGGGTTGCCGGAGCGGAACTGAAGCGCCGCGTCGGCAAAGCTGAGGGGGTATTCCTTCCCCAGCCTCTCCGCCTGAGCCCTATAGATGCTGTCCGCCACGGGCACCACGTACTTCGCCACCGCGGCCCGGAACTTCTCCACGTCCTCTTTGCCGTAGCAGTTGCGGCCCATGCGGTAGTAGCCCAGGGTGGTGTAGCCCTCATAGCCCAGCTTTCTGCCCATCTCGTCCCGCAGGTGGACCAGCTTATCGTAGATATCGTCCATCTCGCCCTGATGCTCCTTGTACCACCGCCCCTCCGCCTTCCAGGCGGCCAGGCGGCGGCCGTCGTCCGGGTCGGTCTTGAAGGGGGTGAGCTGGCTCAGGGTATAGGTCCCGCCCTCGAAGGGGATCTGGGCGGAGGCCAGCAGCTTTTCGTATTCCTGGGTGAGGTCGTTTTCCTGCTGCAGCTCCGGGATGATCGCCGGGGAAAAGGTCTTGAGCTCTATCTCCGCGTTCAGGCTCCACAGGGTGCCGAACTCCTTCTCAAAATCCGGCCGGAACGGGCTTGCCAGCATGGCCGCCGTCCAGCCCTGGGCGTACTCCTGCAGCTCCGGCAGGGCGCCGTTCCAGAACTTCTCCTCGGCGTCGTAGAATTCGTCCCGGGTGTCGATGGTGTGGCGGATGCTCACCAGCGTGCCCAGGGTGTCCACGTGCTTCATGAGCTTCTCCTCGTCCATGAACACGGCCCGGGCCTCCTCATAGCTCTGGGCGGCCTTCAGCCGCGCCGTCAGGGCCGCCAGGTCCTTTTTCAGCCCCTCCACATCCGGGCGCTCATAGGGCATATCCGAAAACTTTACCATGCTATTCCTCCTCTGCCGCCGGTGACGCGCGGCGCATGCAAGAAGATTTTACCATATCTGTCCCGCCTGCGCAAGCATGGCGGCGATTGTCTTTCGGCGAAAAACGTGGTATTATTTTTCCATGGACGACCTGACGAGAGACATCCGAACACTGAAGGGTGTGGGTGATACCCGCGCCAAAGCCCTGGAAAAGCTGGGCCTTCGGACTGTGGGGGACCTTCTGGGCTACTTCCCCCGGGCCTACGAGGACCGGCGGCAGTTTTATGCCATCGCCGACGCGCCCCTGGACAGGCCCGTGTGCGTGAAGGCCATGGTGTCCGATTATCCCAAGGCCGTGCGGGCCCGCCGGGGCATGGAGCTATTGAAGCTCAAGGCCGTGGACGACACCGGCGAGCTGGACATCACTTATTTTAACCAAAATTACCTGAAAGACCAATTCCGCCCCGGGGATGAGTATATTTTCTACGGCCGGGCGGACAGCTTTGGCCGCTACCGGACCATGGCCAGTCCCGCCTTTGAGCGGGCGGACCGCCAGGGCGTGGTCACGGGCCGCATCCTGCCCATCTACCGGCTGAAGACCGGCGTCACGCAAAAATTCCTCATGGGCCTCATCTCCCAGGTCCTGGCCCAGTACGGCGACCGGGCCCCGGACGTGCTGCCCCCTTCCCTTACCGAGCGGCTGCACCTGGCCCGGGCGCCCTATGCCTACGCCAACATCCACTTCCCCCGGGACGACCAGGCCCTGGACCAGGCCCGGCGGCGGCTGGTGTTCGAGGAGCTGTTCGTGCTGGCGGCGGCCCTGGGCATCATGCGCCGGGAGCGGACGGTGGAGCCGGGGCGAAAGCTCAGGATATACCCCATGGACCCCTTCTGGGCCGCCCTCCCCTTCGCCCCTACCGGCGCCCAGCGCCGGGCGGTGGACGAAGCCCTTTCCGACATGGCCTCCGGCGTGCCCATGAGCAGGCTTTTGCAGGGCGACGTGGGCAGCGGCAAAACATTGGTGGCCGCGGCGCTCATATGGCAGGCCGCCCAAAACGGCCTTCAATCCGCCTTCATGGCCCCCACGGAGATACTGGCCGCCCAGCACTATAAAACGCTCACGGAGCTCCTGGAACCCCTGGGGGTACACGTGGCGCGGCTCACCGGCTCCATGAAGGCGTCGGAAAAGCGGAACGTGAACGAACTGCTGCAGACGGGCCTGGCCCATGTGGCCGTGGGCACCCACGCGCTCATCAGCGCCGGGGTGGCCTTCCGGGACCTGGGGCTCGTCATCACCGACGAGCAGCACCGTTTCGGCGTGGAGCAGCGCAGCGCCCTGGCCGGCAAGGGGACCCGCCCCCATGTGCTGGTCATGTCCGCCACCCCCATTCCCCGGACATTGGCCCTCATCATCTATGGCGATCTCGACATCTCCGTGCTGGACGAGCTGCCCCCCGGCAGGCAGAAGGTGGACACCTTTGCCGTAGGCGAGGATATGCGAGCGCGTATATGGCGGTTCGTGCGCCGGCTGGTGGGCGAGGGCCGGCAGGTATTTCTCGTCTGCCCCATGGTGGAGGAGAACGAGGAGCTGCCCCCCAATGTGAAGAGCGCCGAGAGCTGGGCCAAGACCCTGCAGCGGGAAATCTTCCCCGACCTGCGGGTAGCCTGCGTCCACGGGAAAATGAAGGGCCGTGACAAGGACGCCGTGATGGCGGCCTTCGCCGCGGGCGAGTATGACATCCTGGTGTCCACCACGGTCATTGAGGTGGGCGTGGACGTGCCCAACGCGGCGCTGATGATCGTGGAGAACGCCGACCGCTTCGGCCTGAGCCAGCTCCACCAGCTTCGCGGCCGGGTGGGCCGGGGCAGCCACAAGAGCTACTGCGTCCTCTTCTCCGACGCCGACAACCCCGAGGCCAAGGCAAGGCTCAAAATCATGACCAAGACCAACGACGGCTTCAAGATATCCGAGGAGGACCTGCGCCTGCGGGGCCCCGGCGATTTCTTCGGCTCAAGGCAGCACGGTCTGCCCGAGATGCACGTGGCGGACCTCTCCGCCGACATGCGGGTATTGAAGGACGCCCAGAACGAGGCCAACGCCATCCTGGCCGCCGACCCGGAGCTGGCCCTGCCCCAGCACCGCCCTCTCCGGGAGCGCATCGACAAGCTCTTCGAGCTCCACGGGGACACCTTCAACTGAACATGGCAAAAGCGCCGCCTGTTGTTCAGGCGGCGCTTTTCATTTGTCCGTTCACATCGCCAGATAGCGCATGATGAGGGCGCAGACCTCGGCCCGGGTGGCGTACCCCGCCGGGCGGATGGTCATGTCCGTGTAGCCGTTCAGAAGGCCGGTGCTCAACGCCCAGACCACCGCGTCCCGGGCGTAGCTCTGCACCGACGCCCCGTCGCCGTACTGCTTCAGCGCCTCGTCGGTGTTCACGGCGGGGCTCCCCGTGAGGCGGTAGAGCATGGTGACGAGCTGCTCCCGGGTCACGTAGGCGTTGGGGGCGAATTTCGTCTCCGTGGCCCCGGTGGTCACACCCTTTGCCGCGGCCCAGCCCGCGGCGCTGGCCGTCTCCCCTTTGGTGTCGGTGAACACACTCTCGGCAACTGGCGAGCCCATGGCCCGGTACAGCATGGTCACGGCCTGCCCCCGGGTGGTGACGCCGTCGGGGTCGAAGGTGTGCTCTGTGACGCCTTTGACGATGCCCTTCTCATAGGCGGTGTTCACCGCGTTTTCATACCAGCTCCCCGCGGGGACGTCGGCAAATATCACGCCCTCCGGCAGAGGCGTCTGCGTGGGCTGCGGCATCTCCGTGGGTTTGGCCGGCTCCCCGTCCTCCGTCGGCGGGGTGAATTTTTCTCCCTGTTTCACCACAGCAATAGAGAACCGTTCCGCCCCCAAATTCACATGGAGCACATAGCAGGTGGTCCCGGCGGGCACGCCTGCAGCCGCCGCTCCGGTGGGAGCCCGCTTTTCGGCGATATAGCCGCCCTCCAGCACCTGTATCTCATAGCCGGGGGCCACCCACTCCTCAAAGGCGCTGTCGGTGTACACCTTGTCATAGTCCCCGGCGTAGCCGAAGGCGTACCGGCTGTTCTCCTCCTTACCGCTGACCACCGCGCCGCCGCCCACAACAACGCCACCGTCCCAATCCTCATTGTAAAACGTAAAAGGGACGATCTCCGGCAGGACGTCGTCCGTGGTGGTGACATGGATGGTCACGGTCCCGCTGGCGGGGCACTGGACGTCCACGTAACGGCTGGTGCCGATGAAGGAGTTTACATAATTTTCTACGATCTGTCCGTTGTCCACTGTGGTGATGTCATAGCGGGCGTCGTCCAGCCACACCCGCACGATGTCGCCGGACGCCACGGCGGCCTGGGGGCATAGGGTGTCGGTATGGTCCACAAAGATGGGCGTATTGTCGCCGTAGTCGTAGGGATGAGGATACCAGCAGGTGCCGTCCCGCCTCGTGTTATACGACTTGCCGTCGGGGCCGTCGTAGCAGTACCGGTCCACACCCTCCACCAGGCCTACCAGCACCACCGTCACCCCCTGGGCCGCGGCGGGCGCAGGCTCTTCAGAAGGTGGCGCCTCCTCTATGGGAGCGGCCTCCGCCGGAGGCGCCTCGACCGGTGCGGGCGCTTCCTCTATCACCTCCGCCTCCGGGGGCGCTTCCTGTCCCTCCGCCCCATAGGCGGGCGGGGCCGCCGCGATCATTACTGCCAGGAGCAGTAAAACACAAATCCATCTCTTGCCCATAAGTGCCTCCTTTGCCCTTTCGTAATCTTTGTAATCCGAGTATAACTACTCCTTTCCGAATTGCAACGATTTGGGCGCAGGTGGCCGTTTCCGCGCCGTAAGCGGCAGACGGCGGGCAAAAATGGGTATAAAAAGCGAGCGGTCAAAGCTGACCGCTCGTTTCAAGTTTGTATCTTATTCCTCGGCCTCGGCGGGCTCGTCCTCTTCGGGGGCGACGCCGGTGGCCTCGCCGGTAGCGGAGATCTCATAGACCAGCGCGTCATCCTCGGGCTTGGGCTCGGGCTTCGGCTCTCTGGGGGTGCGGGCACGGACCGGTTCCGGCTCGATGAGGGCGCGGATGGAGAGGCTGATCTTCTGCTTCTCCTCGTCGATGGCGGTGATCTTCGCCTCCACCTCCTGGCCCACGGACAGAACCTCCTCGGGCTTGCCGATGCGCCGGTTGGCGATCTGGGAGATGTGGATCAGGCCGTCCACGCCGGGCACGACCTCGGCAAAAGCGCCGAAGGGCATAAGCTTGACCACCTTCACGGTAGCCACGTCGCCCACCTTGTAGGCCCCGGTGAACTTCAGCCAGGGGTTGTCCTCCGCCTTGCGGTAGCCCAGGGAGATCTTTTTCTTCTCCGGGTCAAAGCTGATGACGTGCACGTCCACTTCCTGGCCCACGCTCAGGGCGTCCTCAGGCTTGCGGATACGCTCCCAGCTGATCTCGGACACATGGACCATGCCGTCCACGCCGCCGATGTCCACGAAGGCGCCGTAGCTGGTCATGCTCTTGACCACGCCGTGATAGACCTTGCCGTTTTCGATCTCGGCCCAGACCTTCTCGGCCTTCTCCTTGCGCTCCCGGGCGGCGACGCTGCGGATGGAGCCCACCACGCGCTTGCGGGCGCGGTTGACCTCGGTGATGCGGAAGCGGACGGTCTTGCCCAGCAGGTTCGCCATGGGCTCGTCCCGGCCAAGGCCGGTCTGGGAGGCGGGGATGAACACCCGGATGCCCTTGATGTTGATGACCACGCCGCCCTTGTTCTCCTCGGAGACCTTGCCCTCCAGGACGGTGCCGTCCTCATAGGCGGCCTCCACGTCGGTCCAGTTCTTGGCGGCGTCCAGACGGCGCTTGGAAAGCTGCACGGTGCCCTCCACATCATTGACGCGCACCACGGAGGCCTGGATCTCGTCGCCGACCTTCACCAGGTCGTTGATGTCCACGCCGGGGGCGTCGTCGGTGAACTCGGATACGGATATGTATCCGGAGTGCTTGGTGGGCAGGTCGACGGTGATCTCGGTGGAGCCGATGGCGGCCACGACGCCGGTAACGGTCTCGCCGTTATGGATGGTGCGGATGGAGTCCTCCAGCATCTGGTCGAAGCTCTTCTCGCCGTTCTCGGCGGCAGGGGCCTCCACGGGGGCGGCGGCCTCCTCGGCGGCAGGCGCTTCCTCCACGACAGGGGCTTCTTCGACAGCGGGGGTCTCGGCCGCGGGAGCTTCCTCCACGGGGGCCTCGGCCACAGGGGTCTCCTCAGCGACAGTCTCTTCTTTCAGGATCTCGGGCTCGTTCATTTTGTTTACTACCTCCTTAATTATCCACGATGGCGTAGAGGCGCCGGCGGTCACCGCGACGGTATCGCACCCCTGCAGGGCCGCCCGATCCAGCTCGTCCGCGTTTTCCACGAACAGTACGGCGGGGCAGCTCTCAGCGCATATCTGTGCCAGATGCAGGGAATTGGCGCTGTGCCTGCCGCCCACCACCACCACGGCGTCAGACGCCGCGGCCAGCTTTCGGGCCTCATTTTGCCTAATACTCGTAGCATTGCATATTGTATCAAATATCTCGGCGTTTGTATACAGTTTTTTTAACGAATTAATACTTTGTTCACTAATTTTCCGATTGGAAGTCGTCTGGAAAACCACCGTCAGCGACGGGTTTTGCGCCCATTCGGCCTGACGCGACCGTTCCAGCAGTTCCTCCATGTTCCGGACCACCACGGCCCCCTCACACCAGCCGCATATGCCCCGGACCTCAGGATGGGCGGGCTCGCCGAACACCACCACCTGCCGGCCCTCTTTCCCGGCCCTCTCCACGATCTTGTGGATATGGGCCACCCTAGGGCAGGTGGCGTCCAGGATAGTGCAGCCCTTCGCCTCCAGGGCCTGGCGCACTGCCTTTGCCTCCCCGTGGGCGCGGATGAGCACGGAGGCCCCGTCGGGGATGTCCTCGGGCCGCTGGGCGGTCTTCAGGCCCATGGCCTCCAGCCGCCCCACCACGTCCCGGTTGTGGGTGAGCTCCCCCAGGCACCAGCACTCACCGCCCTGGGCGGCCGCCTTCTCCGCCATCTCCACCGCCCGGGCCACGCCGAAGCAGAAACCGGCGTTTTCCGCCACGACGACCTTCACGCCGTCGCCTCCGGGCCGAAGCGCTCCCGCAACAGGGCGCATATGTGCTCGACGCTCTCATCGAGGGTCATGTCCGACGTGTCCACGACCACGGCGTCCTCCGCCGCCTTCAAAGGCGCGGCGGCGCGGCTGGAATCCTGCTCGTCCCGCTTGCGCATGTCCGCCAGCACCTCATCAAAGGTGCTGGGGTCGCCCTTCGCGTTCAGCTCCAAAAGCCGCCGCTTCGCCCGGGCCTCCAGGGACGCGGTGAGGAATATCTTGAGCCCCGCGTCGGGCAGCACTACGGTGCCGATGTCCCGGCCGTCCATGACGGCCCGGTGCTCCCGGGCGGTGCGGCGCTGCATATCCAGCAAAAACGCCCGCACCGCGGGGATGGCGGACACCGCCGAGGCGTACATGCTCATCTCCGGCGTGCGGATGAGGCCGGACACGTCCTCCCCATTGAGGTACATCCGCTGGCTGCCGTCGGGGCCGTAGTCGAAGCGGATGTCAAGCCCCGGCAGCAGCGCCGCCACGGCATCGGCGTCATGGGGATCCTGCTCCGCCCGGCGCACCGCGAGGCCCACGGTCCGGTAGATGGCGCCGGTATCCACGTATATATACCCAAAGCGGGCGGCCACCGCCCTGGCGATGGAGCTCTTGCCCGCGCCGGAGGGCCCGTCGATGGCCACGGCGTGCTTTGTCTCGTTCATAGCGTATCCTCTCCCGCCGCCAGCCCGGCCTTCCGGCCGGTGGCCCAGGCGATGTGCAGATTGAAGCCGCCGGTATAGGCGTCCACGTCCAGGACCTCCCCGGCGAAATAAAGACCCCTCACCAGCTTGGACTGCATGGTCCGGGGGTCCGCCTGACGCACGTCCACGCCGCCGCCGGTGACGATGGCCTCCGCCACAGGCCGGGGGCCCGTGAGGGGCAAGGGGAAACTTTTGATGACCCCGCCCAGGCGCAGGCGCTGCTCTCTCGTGACAGAATGGACCTTCGTCTCCCCCGGTATGTCCGCCAGGCGCAGCACCACCGGGATGAGGGACCGTGGCAGCAGCTCGTCCAGGCCGTTGGCGATATCCCGGTTATGAAACTTCTCAAAGTCCCGCAGTATGCGTTCGTCCAGCTTCTCCGGGCTCAGGGCGGGCTTGAAGTCGATGGAAAGATCATAGCGCCGCTGGCCCCAATGGCGGATATGGGCGCTGGCCGACAGGACCAGGGGCCCCGTCACGCCGAAGTGGGCAAAAAGCATCTCCCCCCGCTCGGCATAGATGACTTTGCCGTCCTCCGTGAGCTTCACGTCCACGTTCCGGGGAGAAAAGCCGGAAAGCTCGGCGCAGTAGGGCGCATTGCTTTCCAGCGGCACCAAAGACGCCCGGGCGGGCACGACGGTGTGGCCCAGCTTTGCCGCGAGAGCGTAGCCGTCCCCGGTAGAACCGGTGGCGGGATAGGACAGCCCCCCGGTGCACAGGATGGCCGCGGCGCAGGGTATCTCCCCCCTGTCCGTGACCACCGCCCGGACCGCGCCGTCTTCCACAGCGATATCCAGCGCCCTGTTGCGCACATGGCGCACACCCAAGGCCCTGAGCCGCCGGATAAGCGCCTCCGCCACGTCGTTGGCGTTATCTGACACAGGAAATACCCGGTTCCCCCGCTCAACTTTCAGCGGCACGCCCAGGCTCTCGAACCATTCCATGGCCTCCGCCGGCGGGAAGGCCGTGACGGCGCTGTAGAGGAATTTTGGATTGGTGGGGACGTTCTCCAAAAACGTCTTCACGTCGCAGGCGTTGGTCAGGTTGCACCGGCCCTTGCCCGTGATGCGCACCTTCCGGCCCAGCTTCTCGTTGGGCTCAATGATCGCCACGTCCCGGCCATGCTCCGCCGCCATAATGGCGGCCGTCATCCCGGCGGCCCCGCCGCCTATCACAACAACGTCAGCTCTCAACGCCGGTAAAGGTGCCGTACTCGCTCCAAAGGCCCTCCAGATACTCGAACGTGTCGTCCAGAGAGTCCTTCTTCCGGGCGGCCACGGCCACGATCAGCGCGTTGATGACGCTCATGGGCGCCACCAGGGAGTCCAGGAAGGACACCATGTCGCTCTTGGCATACAGCCGGATGTCGGCCAGCTCCGCGAAGGGAGAGTTATCGTTGTCCGTCAGGGCGATGACCGTGGCCCCCTGGCGCTTGGCAAATTCCATGGCCTTGAGGGAGCTCGCCGAATACCGGGGATAGCTGATGCCCATGTACACGTCCCCCGGGCCGATGTGCATGATCTGCTCATAGACCTCGTTGGCGGTAGTGTTGTGGATGAGCCGCACGTCCTCCACCAGCAGATTCATGTAAAAGCCCATGAAGCTGGCCAGGGATGCCGACGAGCGCATGCCCACGATGTAGAGATGCCGCGCATTGCCGATGGCCTCCACGGCCCGGTCGAAGCTCTCCCGGTCCAGCTCCTCCAGAGAGGCCTGGAGCTTTTCCACATCGCTGGTCATGACGGCCTTCAATACGTCCGCCCCCTCCAGCATGTCCTTGGCCACGGCGATGCGCTGGACGCTGGTGAGGCGGCTGCGCACCATTTCCTGCATGGCCCGGCGCATGCCGGGATAGCCGTCGAAGCCCAGCTCCGTGGCAAAGCGGACCACCGTGGACTCGCTGACGCCCACGGTGCGGCCCAGCTTGCCCGCGGTCATGAAGGCGGCCTTATCGTAGTTTTCCGTGATATACCGGGCGATAGCCCGCTGGCCCTTGGAGAGCCGGCGGTCACCGGCGTTCATAAGGGACAAAATATCCTTTTCCATATCTATCTCCCACACGCGGTGTTTTGCGTACAGGCATAATAATACTTGCATTTTCGGTAAAATGCAAGTATTACAGGCAAATATTTTCGATTCTTGCAAATCAGATAAAAATCGGCGGGATATTTCAAGAAATTTAAAGGTTTTGCAGGTATGAAATTTCATCCGCCGTCATGGTCCGCCACTTTCCCGCGGGCAGAGCGCCCAGGGTCACCGGCCCCTCCGCGATACGGATGAGGCGGGTCACATGCAGGCCGCACGCGGCGCACATGCGGCGTATCTGGCGGTTTTTGCCCTCGTGGATGACCATCTGCAGCTCCGCGCCGTCGCCCTTTCTCTCGATGAGCGTCACCTTGGGCCGGGCGATGGGCTCGCCCTCCAGGCTCTCCATGGCCCGCAGCTTCGCTATGGCCCCGGGGATGTCCTCCCCTTGGACGAACACGGTATAGACCTTGTCCACCTCATGGGACGGGTGCATGAGGGCGTTCGCGGCCTCGCCGTCGTCGGTGAGGATCAAAAGCCCCTCCGAATCCATATCCAGCCGCCCCACGGGATAGAGCCGCCCGCCGGCGCCAGCGGTGAGGTCCGCCACGGTGGGCCGGCCCCGGTCGTCCTTCATGGTGGTGACGTATCCTCTGGGCTTGTGGAGCACTATGTACCGCCGCCGGGCGCCGAAGCGGACGGGCCTGCCATCCAGGGCGATCTTATCCGTGTCCGGGTCGGCGCTCTGGCCCAGTTCGGCTGTCTCTCCGTTCACCGTCACCCGCCCGGCGGATATCATCTCCTCCGCCGCCCGGCGGGAGGCCAGGCCCGCCGCTGACAATAGCTTTTGCAAACGCTGTTTCATGGTCAAAAGACCCCGCTTTCCTCCGCTTTGTCGAAAAAGTCCCGCACCCGCTGCCAGAAGGTGGGCTCCGCCGCAGGGGCCCGGGGCACGTTCTGGATATACACGAGCTCCGCCCGGCCGGCCTCCTGGCCGTTCACATAGGCCACCGCCTGCCCGGCCCTGTCCCCCGCCTCCACCTCCGCGTAGACGAAGGCAGGCAGCTCGTACCGTACCTCTATCTTATCCCCGTCCCGGTGGAACACGGAAAGCCCCTCCACCGAGGCCACAGTCACGTATTCCGCCGTACCGCCGATGACCGGCACGGACCAGCTCAGCCCCGCCAGCACGTCGTCCCGGGCATACTCGCCGTAGGCCCAGTCGTAGAGGGCCTTGTGGTCCTCCCAGTCGTCGGGGTCCGACAGCGTCACGCATATGAGCGTCAGCCCCTCCCGCTCGCAGGCCGTCACCAGCGTCCGCCCCGCGGCCATGGTGTAGCCGGTCTTCACGCCGAACACGCCTTCGCATTCGGTGAGCAGCCGGTTGTGGTTCACGTAGGTGTTCTCCCCAACGGTATAGGACTTGGCGGAGACGATGCGCCGGAAGTCGTCCCGCTGGATGGCCTCCCGGGCGATGAGGGCCAGGTCCCGGGCGCCGGCGTAGTGGTCCGGGGCGTCCAGACCGTTGGCGTTGGAAAAGTGGGTGTTCTCACACCCCAGGGCCGCGGCCTTTTCGTTCATAAGTTCCGCGAAGGCCTCCACCGACCCCGCCGTCACGCAGGCCAAAGCCACCGCCGCGTCATTGCCGGAGGCCAGCATCAGCCCGTATAAAAGGTCCCGCATCGTCAATGTCTGGCCGGGCTTCAAATACATGCTGGAGCCCTCCACGCCGGTCCAGGCCGGGTCCACAGTGACGATTTGGTCCAGCTCGCACCGCTCCAGGGCCACCAGGGCCGTCATGATCTTGGTGGTGCTGGCGATGAGCATGGGCTCGTCGGCGTTCCGCTCCCAGAGCACCCGGCCCGTCTCCGCCTCCATGAGGACGGCCCCCTTGGCGGACACCGCCGGGGCGTCATCCGCGCCGTGGGCCGCCGCGGGCGGGAGAGATAAAAAGGAAGCGGCCAGCAGGGCCGCCAATAGTTTTTTCATATAAGCACCGCCTTTCAGCCGTGCTTATTATGGCCTTTCCCGGGAATTTTACCCCTTTCTCTTCCCGTACTTGTCGACGTAGCCCTCCAGCTTGTCCAGCAGCTCCGGGGCCATGTCGATGAGCCGGTCCGCCGGGGAAAAGGCCGGCGGCTGAATGGAGAGCATCCGGGCGCCCCCGTCCTTCCCCAGGAGGAACCCCACAGGCTCCACCTTCACCGCCGCGCCCCCGCCGCCCCATATCCCGGGCTTGGAGGGGCTGTCCTGCTTATCGCTCCCGCCCGAGGCGAAGCCGAAACTCACCCGGGACACGGGTATCAGGGTGGTCCCGTCCAGGGTGGTGATGGGCGTGCCCACCACCGTATCGGAGTCCACCATGGAGCGTATCTTCTCCATGGCCCCCTCCATCAGTTCGTTCACCGCGCGTTCCGCCATATTTGTGTATCACTCCCTCCCGGCGTCATGCCGATAGAGGAAGTATCCCCGCAAAAAGCCCGTTCCAAACGAGGCCATGGCCCCAACGAGGTTACCGAATCGCACTTGGAGCCGTACCTGGCCCTCATATACGCTCGGCCCGCCGGTCATGTCCGCCCGGACAGAGAGGTCCGCGCCCGCGTACCGGGCGCCCAGCGCCTCCATAAGGACCCCCGCCCGGCCATAGGCCATCACGGCGCCGTAGGGGTCCGGTCCGCCTGTGACGATATGCAGCCGCAGCTTTTTCAGTGCCACATAGGGCCATAGTCCTTTTGCCGCCCGCCAGCCGTTTTCCGCCAACAGGCGCAGGATAGGCTTGGGGAGCCTCTGCCAGAGATGCTCCGCCTCCCGCTCGCCCTCCCGTTCCAGTTTCCGCAACCGCTCCCGGGGCAGGAACTTTATGGGGACAGGCCGGGCCGTGAGGGTGAACACGCCCTCTTCATAGGTCGCCTCCAGTCCCACGGGCATAAGCCACAGGGCCATCACAAGGGATGCGGCCGCCGCCGCGATGATACACGCTGTCAGGGCAAAGCGCCCTCCTTTACGGTTCGGCGGATATGACCTCCGCCATGATCTGCTGGTCGTCCTCCGCCGCCTTCAGGGCCTCCACCTTCTGCTGCAGTTCCCGGGCCGCGTCGCTCCCCGCCAGCTCCGGCAGGGGCGGCAGCTCCTCCAGGGAGGATATGCCCATGGTCCGAAGGAACAGGTCGGTGGTCTTGTAGAGCGTAGGCCGGCCCACGCTCTCCAAATGGCCGCAGGGCTCTATCATGCCCCGCTCCGTGAGCACCCCCACGGTGTAGGAGCTGTCCAGGCCCCGCATCTGCTCAATGTAGGCCCTCGTCACCGGCTGGAAGTAGGCCACGATGGCCAGCACCTCCAACGAGGTCTGGGAGAGCTTCGGCGCCCGGCGCTGTTCCAGCGCCCGGGTGATGGCCTCGGCGTGCTCCGGGGCGCTGTGCAGCTGCAGGGAGTCGTTGAGCCTTACAAGCCGGATGCCCCGGCTGCCCGCTTCGTACTCCTCCGCAAGCTCCGCGCCCACATCCAATATGGTCTCCGCGTCCGTATCCAGCACCAGGGCCAGCCGCTCCGCGCTCACCGGGTCCCCGGAGGCGAACAATATGGCCTCTACGGCGTTTTTCAGTTCTATTTTATCCATAATCCATGCTCTCCAAAATGGCCTCGGTGTCGCCGCCGGTAAAGCTCACGGTGTAGTCCGCCCCCTCCCGGGCGATGGTGACGCTGCCCATGGAGCACATGGTGAGCAGCGACAAAAATGTGGCCACCACCTCCGAGCGGCTGGACGCCATGGCGTACAGGCTCTGCAGGGTGGCGGTGCCGTTTTTGCGAAGATAGCCTATGAGCTCCCGGCTCTTCTCCTGCACCGAGTAGATGATGGGCTGGGGGATGGGCACCACCCGCTCCTCTTCCTTGGCGGGGACGCCCTTTTGCAGCATCCCGGCCAGGGCGTTGAGCAGCTCCCATGGAGCGTGGCGGTAATCATACTCGCCGTATTTCGCCATGGGCTCCTGGGGCGTGGAGAATAATAGCGCGCCCGCCTCCAGACTCAGGGCCATGGCGGGGACGTTCTCCTTCACCGCCGCGAAGGCGTCCCGGCTCTTCAGCTGCTCCAGGCTGGTCATCAAAAGCTCCAGCTCGGAGACCTCCTCCGTGCCGGCCAGCAGGGTCTTCGTTTTGATGTACACAAGATGGGAGGCCATCTGCACGAACTCGCTGGCCACCTCCAGGTCCATCTCCTGCATCTTATTGAGCCAGGCCAGGTACTGGTCCAGGATGTCGGCGATCTTGATGTCCCGTATCTCTATTTTGTTTTTGGAAAGGAGCATCAAAATGAGGGTCAGCGGACCTTCAAAGTCCTGCATCTCCTCCTTCGTCTTGATGACGCCCTCCAGGTGGAAGGTGGGATTTTCCATATCAGCGGTTCACCAGATCGAATCCGAATTGGGCCAGGAAAAAGAGCTTATCGTAGAGCCACCCCGTGACGGTGGACAGCACGCCGGAGGTGGCGCCCGTCACCACCAGGATCATCAGCAATATCATGCCGTAGCGCTCGTAGCGCATCAGCTTGTCGTAGGCGCTGTCGCTTAAAAACGAAAACAGTATCTTGGACCCGTCCAGAGGCGAGATGGGCAGCAGGTTGAATACCGCGAGGGCCAGGGACAGGTACCCGGTGGTAGATATCATCTGAAATATCCCTTGGGCCGCCGCCCCGCCCTCTATGTAGAGGGCGCGGTAGGTGAGGCCGTAGAGGAAGATGAACACCGCGGCGATAAGGAGATTAGCCGCCGGGCCCGCGAGAGCCGTGACAGCCATCCCCTGCCGGGGCTTTTTGAACTTGTACATATTGACCGGCACGGGCTTGGCCCAGCCGAAGCGAAACACCACCATCATGACAAGGCCCCAGGGGTCTATGTGCTTGATGGGGTTCAATGTCAGCCGCCCCGCCCGCTTCGCCGTGTCGTCCCCCAGGGCGTAGGCCACGGCCCCGTGGCTCAGCTCATGGAGGGTGATGCACAAAAGGGCTGGCAGCACGCTGTAGAGGATATTCGTCAGCACGGACCAGTCCAGGTTCCGCCATATATGCGCGATCGTCGCCATACTCTCACACCCACCCCGAGAGGATGCCCAGAAGTTCCAGCCGCCCGGTGCGCTTTTCCGCGGAGAATGGCACCAGGGGCGTATCCTCTCCCAGACTAAGCGTCTCCCGGATAAGGGCCAGATTTGGCTCCATTTCGGACTTTTTCAGCTTATCCCACTTGTTGGCCACCACCGCCCTGGGGCAGCCGCAGCGCTCGAACAGCCCGTTCATCTCCACGTCCAGGGCGGTGGGCTTGTGCCGCCCGTCCAGTATCTGCACGCCGCAGGTGATGCGTTCGCTCTCGGCGAAGAAGGCCTCCATGAGCCTGCCCCACCGGTCCCGCTCCGCCTGAGGCACCTTGGCGTAGCCGTAGCCGGGCAGGTCCACGAACCACACCCCGTCCCCCACGAGAAAATAGTTCACGTTGGTGGTCTTGCCGGGGGCGGAGCCCACCCGGGCCAGGTTTTTGCGGTTCAAAAGACAGTTTATCACGGAGCTCTTGCCCACGTTGGACTTGCCCGCGAACACCACCATGGGCCGGTCGTCCCGGATGAAGTCCGCGCTCTTCCCGGCGCTTTTCACATATACCGCCGGCTCAAGCTTTATCATGGTCTTCCCGGCACAATGCCGCGTCCAGCACCGTGTCCACACGGCTGGCGGTGATGAAGTTCAGGGCCGCCCGGACGGTGGGGTCTATGTCCGCCAGGTCCGGCTCGTTCTCCGCGGGGATGATAACCGTGTGGATGCCGGCCCGGAGGGCCGCCATGGTCTTCTCCCGCAGGCCGCCGATGGGCAGCACCCGGCCCCGCAGGGTGATCTCGCCGGTCATGGCCACGTCCTGCCGCACCGGCACGCCCGCGAGGGCAGACACAAGCCCCGTGCAGATGGTGACGCCGGCGGAGGGGCCGTCCTTGGGCACGGCGCCCTCGGGGAAGTGGATGTGGATGTCCTTGTTCTTGTAAAACTCCGGGTCCACCCCCAGCTCCTTCGCCCGGCCCCGGATGTAGGTCAGGGCCGCCCGGGCGGACTCCTTCATCACGTCGCCCAGGTTGCCGGTGAGCTCCAGCTTCCCGGAGCCGTCCATGACGCCCACCTCAGCGTCCAGCATCTCCCCGCCCACGCGGGTCCAGGCAAGGCCGTGGACAAGCCCCACCTCCGCCTTTCCGGCGGCGCTCAGGTCGTGATATTTCGCCGGGCCCAGCAGCTCCTCCAGGCCTCCGGCCCGGACGTAGCGGCTCTTGAAATCCCCCGCCACGATGCCCGCCGCGGTCTTGCGGCAGACGGTGGCGAGAAGCTGCTCTAAGCGGCGCACGCCGCTCTCCCGGGTATACCGGGCGATGATCTCCCGGAGCCCTGCGTCGTTGATGCGCAGCTGATTGCCGTTGAGGCCGTGCTTTTTCCGCTGCTTGGGCAGCAGATGGTCCTTGGCGATGGCGAGCTTTTCCTCGTCCGTGTAGCCGGGGAACTCCACCACCTCCATGCGGTCCAGGAGGGCCGGCGGGATAGTGTCCGCGGCGTTGGCAGTAGTGATGAAGAAAACGTCGGACAGGTCAAAGGGAAGCTCCAGGAAGTGGTCCCGGAACTGGCTGTTCTGCTCCGGGTCCAGAGCCTCCAGCAAAGCCGCGGAGGGGTCGCCCCGGTAGTCCGAGCCCAGCTTGTCTATCTCGTCCAGCACCATGACGGGATTTTTGCTCCCCGCCTGCTGGATGCCCGCCATGATGCGGCCCGGCATGGCCCCCACATAGGTCTTCCGGTGGCCCCGTATCTCCGCCTCGTCATGGACGCCGCCCAGGGATATGCGGCAGAGCTTCCGCCCCATGGCCCGGGATATGGACAGGGCGATGCTGGTCTTGCCGGTGCCCGGAGGGCCCAGCAGGCACAATATGGAGCCCTTCTGGTCCGGGGCCAGCTTCCGCACGGCGAGATACTCCACCACCCGGTCCTTGATCTTTTCCAGACCGAAATGGTCCGCGTCCAGGGCCTGACGCACCGCGTCGGTGTCCAGATTGTCCTCGGTCTCCCTTGTCCAGGGTATCTCCAAACATATGTCCAGATAGCTTCGAATCACGGCGGACTCGGCGCTGCCGAAGGGCTGCTTGGCAAGGCGGGTTATCTCCTTATAGAGCTTCGTCTCCACTTCCTTGGGCAGATGGGCCCTTGCCACGGCGGCGCGGTATTCCTCCGTGTCGTCGGCATAGCCCTCTTCTTCCCCCAGCTCCGCCTGGATGGTGCGCAGCTGCTCCCGCAGGAACATCTCCCGCTGGACCCGCTTCATGCGCTTGGCGGCCTCCTCGTGGATGGACTGCTCCACGTCCAGGATGTCCAGCTCCCAGCGCAGCAGACGGTTCACCAGGGCAAGCCGCCGCATGGGCCGCAGTTCCTCCAGCACCAGCTGCTTCTGGTCAAAGCGCATGTAGATGCTCTGGGCCACCCGGTCCGCCACATAGCCCGCGTCGGACGAGCCCATGATGTCCCGGAGCACGTCAGAAAGGTCCACCTGAGCGGTCTCGGCGTACTTCTCCAAAAGGCCGTAGCACTGGCGGATGAGGGCCTCGGCCTTCACCGCCATGCGGGGGTTGGCCTCCGCCGCCACGGTCTCCACTTGGGCGGCCATATAGGGCTTGGTGCCCATGATGGAGGCAAGGTAGGCCCTCGCCACGCCCTCGGCCATGACCTTGGCCCCCTCCTCGTCGGGGACCCGCAGGACCTGCTGGATGTGGCAGACGGTGCCCATGCGGAAAAGGTCGTCCTCCCCCGCCACAGAGTCCGCGGAGGGGTCCCGCTGGCCGGTGAGGAAGAGCATCTGGTCGCTCTCCATGGCCGCGTCCACCGCGGCTATGTTGTCCTCCCGCTCCACGTCGAATATGAGCCGCATGCCCGGGAACACGCTGATGCCCCGCAGGGGGATCAGCGGATAGACCTGATAACGGGATGAGGCTGTCGTTTCGGAATGATCCATGGTAAAACCTCGAATATAGCCAGGGCCGCACGGTGTGTGCGGCCCGGTGTGTCATGATGCGTCCTGTTCCAACTTTCGCTTGCGGTAGATGACCGGGCGGGAGCCGTTTTTCACGCTGTCGGCGGTGATGATGACCTTGTCTATGGTGTCGTCGGAGGGGGCCTCGAACATGATGTCGGTCATGATGCCCTCCATGATGCTGCGAAGGCCACGGGCGCCGATGTCCATATCGATGGCTTTGTCGGCCACGGCCTCCAGCGCCTTTTGGTCGAACTCCAGCGTCACGCCGTCGTAGCCCAGCATGGCCTGATACTGCTTCACCAGGGCGTTTTTCGGCTCCGTGAGGATGCGCACCAGGTCCGCCCGCTTCAGGCTGTCCAGGGTGGTAACCACGGGAAGGCGGCCGATGAGCTCGGGGATGATGCCGAACTTCAGAAGGTCGTGGGACTGGACGTTGCTCAAAATCTCGCCCACGTCCTTCTCCTTCCGGGAGGCGATCTCCGCGCCGAAGCCCAGGCTCTTTCGGTCCAGGCGGTTTTCGATGATCTTCTCCAGACCGTCGAAGGCGCCGCCGCAGATGAACAGGATGTTGCTGGTGTCGATGTGGATGAACTCCTGGTGGGGGTGCTTGCGTCCGCCCTGGGGCGGCACGGCGGCAATGGTCCCCTCCAGTATCTTCAAAAGGGCCTGCTGGACCCCCTCGCCGGACACGTCCCGGGTGATGGAGGTGTTCTCGCTCTTGCGGGAGATCTTGTCGATCTCGTCGATATAGATGATGCCCTGCTGGGCAAGCTCCACGTCGAAGTCCGCCGCCTGCAGAAGGCGCAGGAGGATGTTCTCCACGTCCTCGCCCACGTAGCCGGCCTCGGTCAGCGTTGTGGCGTCGGCGATGGCGAAGGGCACGTTCAGCATCTTGGCCAGGGTCTGGGCAAAGAGGGTCTTGCCGGAGCCGGTGGGACCCACCAGCAGGATGTTGGACTTTTGCAGCTCCGCCTCGTCCTTCCCCCGGTGGAGGATGCGCTTATAGTGGTTGTATACCGCTACGGACAGTGCCACCTTGGCCCGGTCCTGCCCGATGATATACTGGTCCAGGGCCTTTTTGATCTCCCGGGGCGCGGGCACGTCCTCCGGCTCCATGAGCCGTTCGTCGTCCTCCCGCTCCAGGATGAACTCGGGGTAATCCTCCTCATCCAGATCGTCGGCCAGGATATCCAGGCACAGGTGCACGCAGTCGCTGCATATATAGGCGTCGTTGCCCGCAATGAGCCGCCGGTTAGCATCCTGGGGCTTGCCGCAGAAGCTGCACCGGAGCATTTTTCTTTCGCCATCTCTCGGCATATGGCTATTACCTCTTCGTGATGATCTTGTCGATGAGGCCGAACTGCCGGGCCTCCTCCGGGCTCATGAAGTTGTCCCGCTCGCAGGCGGCCACGATCTCCTCATAGGTCCGGCCTGTCTGGGCGGCCATGATGCGGTTCAGCTTCTCCTTGGTCGCCTCGAAGTGTTTCAGATGGATGGCCATATCGGTGACCTGGCCCTGGGTGCCGGCGGAGGGCTGATGGATCATGATCTCCGCGTTGGGCAGGGCGATACGCTTGCCCTTGGCGCCGCTGGAGAGCAGGAATGCCCCCATGCTGGCGGCCATGCCGACGCAGATGGTGGACACGTCGCACTTGATATACTGCATGGTGTCGTAGATGGCCATGCCCGCGGTGACGGAGCCGCCGGGGCTGTTGATGTAAAACTGGATGTCCTTGTCCGGGTCCTGGCCCTCCAAATAGAGCATCTGGGCCACCACCAGGGACGCGGTGGTGTCGTTGACCTCCTCCGACAGCATGATGATGCGGTCGTTCAAAAGCCGGGAGAAGATGTCATAGGACCGCTCGCCCCGGGAGGTCTGCTCCACTACATAGGGTACCAAACTCATGGCTTATCGCTCCTTTCCAAGCATGAAAAGCCTATCCAAAATCTGCCGGTATTATTCCGCCTTGGGGGCGTCCTCTTTGACCCAGCCGTCCTCAGGCGCGGCCTCGTCCAGAGTCTTCTCCTCCGCCTTCTTCGCGGCCTTTTTTGCGGCGGGCTTCTTGGGCTTTTCCTCCGCGGGAGCCTCCCCGGCTTCCTCCGTCTTCTTTGTGGTCTTCTTGGCGGCGGGCTTCTTCGCCGCCTTCTTGGGCTTATCCTCGGCGGGCGCCTCCTCGGGCTCGGTGGCCACGGCGTTTTCATAGATGAGCTCGGCGGCCTTGCGGGTGCGCAGGTTGGCCTCGATGAGCTCCCGGGCAAGGGCCTTCTTCACGTCGTCAAGAGACATGTTGTATTGCTTCGCCACGTCGGCATACTCCTGTTCCACCTCTTCGTCGGTGGGCTTGATGTCCTCGGCGTCGGCGATGGCCTCCAGGACCACGTCGGTCTTGGCCCGGCGCTCGGCCTGGGGGCGGACGGACTGGCGGTAGGCGTTCATGTCCTGGCCCACGTACTTTAAGTACAGCTCCAGGCTCAGCCCGCTCATGCGCAGGCTCTGGTCCTGCTCGCGCATGATGCCGTCGATCTGCTCCTCCACCATGGCATCCGGGATGTCGGCGGTCATGTTGTCGCCGGCCTGCTCGATGAGGGCGGAATGGAAGGCCCCGTCGGCCTCCTCCTCCGCGGTCTTTTCCAGGCGCTCCTTCACGGACGCCTTGTACTCGTCCAGGGTGTCGAACTCGGATACCTCCTTGGCGAACTCGTCGTCAAGGTCGGGCATCTGGTTTTCCTTCACCTCGTTGCACTTGATGTGGAACACGGCCTCTTTCCCGGCCAGGGACGCCTCGGCGTAATCCTCCGGGAAGGTGACGGTGATGTCCCGCTCCTCGCCGGCGCTCATGCCCACCACCTGGTCCTCAAAGCCGGGGATGAACGCGCCGGAGCCCAGGACCAGGTTGTGGCCCTCAGCCTTGCCGCCGTCGAAGGGCACGCCGTCCACGCTGCCCTCGTAGTCGATGACGGCGGTGTCGTCCAGCTGGGCGGGCCGCTCCACGGACACGATGCGGCTGTTGCGCCTGCGGATCTTTTCCAGCTCCTCGGCCACCTGCTCCTCGGTGACGTTCACCTTGGCCCTGGGGGCTTTGAGGCCCTTATAATCGCCCAAAGTCACCTCCGGCCACACGGCCGTCACGAAGGAGAGCGTCAGTTCCTTATCGTCGGACACGTTCATGTCCTTCACCGCGGGGGTGCCCACCGTGCGCAGGCCCTTCTCGTCCACGGCGAAGTTGAACGCCTCGGGGGCCAGCACGTCGGCGGCGTCGTCATAGAACACGTCCTTGCCGTACATGCCCTCGATGACCATGCGGGGGGCCTTGCCCTTGCGGAAGCCCTGCACGAATATCTTGCTGCGGTTCTTGAGATAGGCGGTATTGATCGCCTTCTCGAACTCGGCGGCGTCGCACAGCACGTCAAAGGTCACGGTGCTCTTTTCCTGTTTTTCTACGTTCTTTACGATCATGGGGTGACTTCTCCTTCCAATAATACGCGGGGATGGATATATATTTGTTGACAGCTTAAAACACAGTTTTTATATTTTACCAAATATTACAGGATCTTGCAAGGCCTAAAGTTTATCCCGTCGGCGGAAACACATAGATGCCTCGTCCCCTCCCACAAGCCGTTGAAGGCCATGCGCAGGCTGTCGGCGTGAAGATGCCCGCTGCAGCAGGTGCGCACGCCGTAATCTTTGAGCAGCGCCAGGATCTCCGGGCACATATACCCGCCGTACTTGGGGGGATAATGGAGGAAGACGTACTTCTCTCTGTCCCCCGCCGCCTTTAAGGACGCCTCCAGCCGCAGTATCTCTCTCGCTATGAGCTTTTTGTCGTGCTCCGTGCCCCGGGATTCCTCGTAAAACCAGCCCTTGGTGCCGCATATGGCGGCGTTCTCCCCATAGGGATAGAAGTTGTTGTGGAGGATGGAGACGGACAGAATGGAATTTTTTTCAAAAAAGGCATTCATCTTGGCAGCGCTGGTCCACCAGTAGTCGTGGTTGCCTTTTAAAATGATCTTCTTCCCCGGCAGGCTCTCGATGAACTGAAAGTCAGGAAGCGCGCCCTTCAGGTCCGACGCCCAGCTGGTATCGCCGCAGAGGACGCACACGTCGCCGTCGGAAAGGGCGGAAAAGCCCTCCCGGAGTTTTTCCACATGGCCCTGCCACTTGGGACCGAATATATCCATGGGCTTATCCGCCCCGAAAGACAGATGGAGATCGCCTATGGCAAAAAGACTCATTACATAACCGCCTCTCCATTGCAGATACTATCCCCGAGGTGATAGACGGATGGACGAAAAGAAAAACTGCGGCGGCCGGGATTGCATCAACGGCGTGTGCTGCACGGTGGCCAACTGCAAGCATCATACGCTCAGTGACCAGTGCACCGCCACCCACATCAACGTCAAGAGCGAGGAGGCCGCCACCAAGGCGGAGACCTTCTGCGGTACCTTCGCGCCCGTGGACACCTGGCAGTATGTGTGACCTCAGGACAGTGGTTCGCCACTGTCCTACATATCAAAGCATGACCAGAAAAGGCAGGCATAGCGCGGCCTGGCCCGACAGTATCCCTGCCGCTAAAGTTCGCTGCGCTCACCAACCGCGTCCGGGACACTGCCGGTTCCAGCCGCGCGTCGGTCAGGATAAAAACTCCGACACGGCGCTCTCCATGTCCTCTTTCTCCACCCACTTCTCAAAGCGCACCGGCTTTTTGCCGAGATTAGCCAACGGCTTGGGGGCGGCCCGGCCGGTGACGGCGGCCAGTTCGTCCACCAGGGCGGGGCCGGTCTCGTCCGTCACCACGCCCAGGGCCTCCAGCACGGCGGCGCCGAACTTGAAGGGGCTGGCGGTGGAGACCATCACCGTGGGGCGGCGTTCTCCCTCCTCCTCCCGCAGGTCCCGGAGCACCCGGCTGGCCACAGCGGTGTGGGTATCCATAAGATACCCGCTCTCCTGCCAGAGCCTGCCTATCTCTTCCTTGGCCTCACTGTCCCGGCAGAAGCCGCCGGTGAACTCGGCACGGACCGCGTCGCCGAGGGCCTTGCCCACATCATAGCGTCCCTCGCCGGAGAGCTTTTCCATGAAGCCCCGCACGGCCGCCGCGTCCCCGGTGCGGCAGTAGAGGAGCCTTTCAAGGTTGGAGGACACCAGGATGTCCATGGACGGCGAACTGGTCAGATGGAAGGGGCGGTTCTTGTCGTATACGCCCGTGGCGATGAAGTCCGTGAGGACGTTGTTGTCGTTGGACGCGCAGATGAGCCGTCCCACGGGCAGCCCCATCTGCTTTGCGTACCACCCGGCCAGGATATCGCCGAAGTTGCCGGTGGGCACGGCGAAGTCCAGCTTTTCGCCCATTTCCAGCTTCCCCGCGTTCACCATGTCGCAGTAGGCGGAGAAATAATAGGCGATCTGGGGCGCCAGGCGGCCCCAGTTGATGGAGTTGGCGGAACTCAAGAAATACCCCCGCCCGTCCAGGACCTTCTCAAAGTCCTTGTCGCCGAATATCTTTTTCACGCCGGTCTGGGCGTCGTCGAAGTTGCCGTTCACGGCCGTCACGTTGACGTTGCGCCCCTCCTGCGTGGCCATCTGCAGCTTCTGCACCTGGCTCACCCCGTCCCGGGGGTAGAACACCATGATGCATGTGCCGGGCACGTCCTTGAAGCCCTCCAAAGCGGCCTTGCCCGTGTCGCCGCTGGTGGCGACGAGAATGCTCACGGTCCGCTCTTCCCCGTTTTTCCGAAGGCTCGCGGTCAAAAGCCGGGGCATGATCTGCAGGGCCATGTCCTTGAAGGCGCTGGTGGGGCCGTGCCACAGCTCAAGATAGGCCGTATCATCGTCCAGGATGTGGGTGGGCGCCACGGCGGGATGGTCGAAGTTGTCCCCGTAGGACGCCTGAGCGATGGCCTCCAGCTCTTCCTTGGAGAACTCCTCCAGGTAGAGCCCCAGCACCGCCACGGCCCGGGCCCGATAATCGGCCGCGCACAGGCCGCTTATGAACGCCCCGTCCACGGTGGGAATGGTATCGGGCACATAGAGCCCGCCGTCGGGGGCGATGCCCCGGATGATGGCCTGGGAGGCGGTGACCGCCCCGCTCTGGCCTCTGGTACTCACATACTTCATGTCTGGTACGCATCCTCCAAATGGTGTATCTCCGGCTTTTTGGTGTCCAGCCCCTGGGGGGCGTAGACCTCAATGACGTCGAACCGGGGCTGCAGGTCCGTGGGGTTGGCCGCCAGCCACCGCCGGGCGGCGAATATGACCCGCTGCTGCTTGGCGGCGGTGACGAACTCCGCCGCGGCGCCGAAATCGGCGTTCTTCCGCAGCTTGACCTCGACAAATACGATATACCGCCCCTTGCGGGCGATGATGTCCACCTCGCCCTGCCGGCAGGCGTAGTTGCGGCCCAACAGCCGATAGCCCCGCCGCCTCAGGTATTCGCAGGCCGCGTCCTCCCCAAAGGCGCCCAGGAGCTTTTTATCGCTTGGCATAGTACTTTTTCAAAAAGGACGGCCGGTGGGCGGGACAGGGGCCGTACAGGTCGATGGCCTCATAGTGGGCCTTGGTGCCGTAGCCTTTGTGTTTCTCAAAGCCGTACTGGGGGTACTGCTCCGCCAGCTCCAGCATGAGATGGTCCCGTGTCACCTTCGCCAATACAGACGCCGCCGCGATGCAGGCGCACTTCCCGTCCCCACCTATGACGCTGCGGGCGGGCAGGGATATGCCTTTCGTCGTATTGCCGTCTATGAGGGCCAATGCGGGCTGTGGCTCAAGCTGGGCGATGGCCCGGTCCATGGCCAGCAGCGCCGCCCGGAGGATGTTGAGCTCCTCGATCTCCTCCACCGTGGCAAAGGCCACGCCGTAGGATATGGCCGCGTCTTTGATCAGCGGGAACAGCGCCTCCCGCCTTTTCTCGGTAAGCTTTTTGGAGTCGTTGAGCCCGGGCAGGTCCGCGTTCTCGGGCAGTATCACCGCCGCGGCACACACCGGCCCCGCCAGGGGGCCCCGGCCCGCCTCGTCCGCGCCGCAGACGATGGCATACCCCTCCCTGTGGAGGGCCCGTTCCATCTCCCAAAGGTCAGTCAGAGGGTCTTTCAAGGCTGATCCTCCCCAGCTTGCCGCCCCTGAATTCGTCCAGCAGCACCGCGGCCATGCGCTCGGTGTTCACGCTGCCGCCGGCCATGAGAAAACCACGCTTTCGCGCGCAGGCCTCCAAGAGCTCCCAGCCCTGCATCTCCGGGGCCGGGTCTATCTTATACCGCTCCGTGAGCGCCGCCGGATAGAGAGCCCGCAGCTTCACCAAAAGCCTCGCCGCCAGGTCCTCGGCGTCCAGCACCTCGTCCTTCACCGCCCCGGTGAACGCCAATGCGTCCCCCACGGCGGGGTCATCGAACTTGGGCCACAGGATGCCCGGGGTGTCCAGCAGTTCCAATTGGTTATCCACGGTGATCCACTGCTTGCCCCGGGTGACCCCGGGCCGGTCGGAGGCCGCGGCGGTCTTCCGGCCGCTGACCTTGTTGATGAAGGTGGACTTGCCCACATTGGGCACCCCCGCCACCATGGCCCGCATGGGGCCCTGCTTGTCCCGCAAAGCCCGCAGGGCCTTGGGCAGGTCCTTCACCCCCCGGCCGGACCTGGCGTCGCACTCCAGAAAGGGCACGCCCTGCTGTTTATAATAAGCCCGCCACTGGGCGGTGACGTTGGGGTCCGCCTGGTCGGCGCGATTTAAGATGAGCAGTCTCGGCTTTCGCCCCGCGATGATGCCGTCCAGGTCCGGGTTCCGGCTGGACCGGGGTATGCGGGCGTCCACCACCTCGCACACCGCGTCCACCAGCTTCAGGCTGTCCTGCATCATCCGCTCGGCCTTTTTCATGTGGCCGGGGAACCACTGAACCTCCGCCATCAGGCCTGCTTCGCGCCGTAGATAGCGCCGATCTTGTGGAAGGGATAGAGGCGGAACACCGCCTTGCCCATCACGTCCCGGGTGTCGATATAGGCAATGGTTGCCACCCGGCTGTCGCTGGAGTTGTTGCGGTTGTCACCCATGCAGAAGAGGTGCCCCTCCGGCACAGTGATAGTGACGGACGTGGCCGTTACGTCCTTCTCCGGGTCGATGCCGTATACATCATAATACTGGGGGTCCATGATGCTGTAGCTGTCGATGGTGCGCTCGAAGATATAGGGCTCGTCCAGCACCTTGCCGTCCACGGTGATGTCCCCGGTGGCGAAGTCCAGGGTGATGGTCTGGCCGCCGGTGCCGATGACCCGCTTCACCAGGGGTTCATTTTTGAACTTGTCCGCCTTGAGGACCACGATGTCGCCCTGCTCATAGCCGCCGGCCAGGCGGGTGATAATGATCCGGTCCCCCTGTTCCAGGTTCGGGAGCATGCTCCGGCCCTGGACCTGGATGACCCGGGCCGCCAGCACGAACACCAGCACGCAGGCGATGACGGATATCACGATGCAGTGTATCCATTCGTACGTATCTTTATAGGGATCGACGGGCTGTTTCTGTTTCTTCCCGGAGCCGGTATCCGGCTGGGCCGGCTGCACAGCACCCGCCGCGTGTCTGCCTTCCATGTTCTGCCTCCTGTTTCATGCCCCGGCCGGCGCCGGGAGAGTCTTCCAAATGCTCAACAAGTGATTATACAATATAAGTGCCTGTAAACGCAACAAAAAAGAGGCCTGACGCCTCTTTTTTGTTGGTCTTTTCGGTTTTTACAGCTTCTCCCGGACCTTGGCGGCCTTGCCCACGCGGTCGCGCAGATAGTAGAGCTTCGCCCGGCGGACCTTGCCCTTGCGGACGGTGTCCACGCTCACGATGGTGGGAGAGTGTACCGGGAAGACCTTCTCACAGCCCACGCCGTAGGAGATACGGCGCACGGTGATGGTCTCGTTGATGCCGCCGTGCTTCTTGGCGATGAGGGTGCCCTCGAAGGCCTGGTTGCGCTCGCGGTTGCCCTCCTTGATGCGGACGGTGACGCGGACGGTGTCGCCTACGTTCATCTCCGGCAGCTCCGGCTTCATGTACTGCTGGGTCAGCGCATTGATGAGATCCATGATATAAACCTTCCTTAACTAGACGTTCATACCGGGAATAACGCTCATCCGGCAGCGGACCGTCTTATTAGACGCATTAACATGCTCGGGTATCATAGCATAATTTTTCCGGATATGCAAGCGTTTTTCCGAAAAATATCCACTTTTTAACGGAAGGGCGCCAAGTCCTCCTGAAAGGCCTCCAAGCGCGTAAAGCGCCAGTACGCCGGGGCGTCCTCCCCCAGGGCGGTCATCATCAGCTCCGGGCTCACGGTGGGGTCCTGGGCATGTAAGATCGCCTTTACCGCCACGCCGCCCTCCATGTCGCTGAACTGCACCGCCTGGATAGCGGGGGCGATGTCGTCGGTGCGCATGCCCCGCTTGGCCTTCCGGGTGACGGGGATGGTGTCCCGGGCGAAGAACTCGGTATAAAACGCCGCGTCCCGGCCGCCCTTCATGACCCCCTCCACCAGGAGCCAGCGAAGCTCCGCGCCCTTGCAAGGGGGCTCGTAGGCCTCCAGGGCCTCGATGCCCTCGGGCATATAGGCGTTGAGCGCCTCCGGCAGCGCTGCCAGGTCCCGGTCCTCCGTGAGGGCGAAGTCCATGTATTCGCACAGGCTCGCCGTGCCCACGGACAGGGGCAGGATGATGGATATTTTCGCGTGAGGGTTGAAGCCCTCGGAGTATTTGAGGGGCACCCCTGCCCGGGAGAACACCCGCTGCATGGTGCGCATCAGGTCCAGGTGGGAAAGATACACCGCCCGGCCGGTCTTGGAGAATTTCAGTCTCAGCTTATCCACGGCACACGCCCTCCTTCAGGAGCCGGGACGCCCCGCAGCCGGCGCAGCCCGCCCGGCAATCGGGGGTGAGCACGCCCTCATAGGCCCGCTCCCTCTCCCGTTCCAAGTGCCGGCGGCTCACGGCGCAGTCCATGTGCTCCCAGGGCTGCAGCTCCTCCGTGGGCCGGCCCCGGGTGGCGTAAAAGTCGATGTCCAGCCCGCAGGCGGGGAACGCTTCGAGCCACCGGTCCAGCGTAAAATAGTCGCTCCAGCTCTCCAAGCGGCCGCCGTTTTTCCATACCTCTTCCACCACCGCGCCCACGCGCCGGTCGCCCCGGGCCAGGGCCGCCTCCACCAGGCTCATCTCGGCGTCGTGCCAGTTATAGGTGATGCTCTTGGCCTTCGCCAGGGCGTCAGTCAAAAGCTTCACCCGCCGCAGGTATTCTTCCCGGCTGATCTGCGCCTCCCACTGGAAGGGCGTGTGGGGCTTGGGGATGAATTCGGAGGTGCTCACTGTGATGCGCACGCCCCGGCTCCTGTCGGGCGCGGCCTCCCGCCATGTCCAGTACACCTTCTTCGCCAGGTCCGCGATGCCCAGCACGTCCTCGTCCGTCTCCGTGGGCAGGCCCAGCATGAAGTAGAGCTTCACCCCGTTCCAGCCTCCCTGGAAGGCGATGCGGCAGGAGTTCAACAGGTCCTCCTCGGTGACGTTCTTGTTGATCACGTCCCGCAGCCGCTGGGTGCCCGCCTCAGGGGCGAAGGTGAGGCCGCTTTTTCGCACCTGCTGGACCCGGTGCATGATGTCCATAGAGAAGTTGTCCGCCCGTAAGGAGGGCAGGCTCAGGCTGATGCCCCGGGGCCGGCAGTAGTCCAAAAGCCCGTCGCAGAGCTCCGACAGTTCCCGATAGTCGCTGGTGCTGAGGCTTGAAAGGTTGAGCTCCTGATAACCCGTGTTCTCCAGGGTCTCCTTCCCCAGTCTGAGCAATGTCTCCGCCTTTCTTGAGCGGACAGGCCGGTTGGTGTGGCCCGCCTGGCAGAACCGGCAGCCCCGGATGCAGCCCCGGAACACCTCCAGGCTCACCCGGTCGTGGACGATCTCCGTGGAGGGCACCACCGGCTTCGTGGGAAAATAGCAGGCGTCGAAGTCCTCCACGATGCGCTTGCGCACCTTGGCCGGGGCTCCGTCCTTCGCCGTGATGGCCGCCACGGTGCCGTCGGTGTTGTAGCGGATATCATAGAGGCTGGGGATATAGACGCCCTCTATCTTGGCCGCCTCCCGGAGGAACCGGGGCTTGTCCCAGCCCTCCCGCTTGGCCTTTTGGTAGAGCGCCAGGACCTCCCGGTCCACATCCTCCCCCTCGCCCAGAAAGCACAGGTCGAAGAAGTCCGCCATGGGCTCGATGTTGCACATGCACCCGCCCCCGGCCATGACCATGTGCTCAAGGCCTGTGCGCTCCGCCGCGCGGATGGGCACGCCCCCCAGGTCCAGCATGTCCAGCACGGTGGTATAGGCCATCTCGTAGCCGATGGAGAAGGCGATGACGTCAAAATCGTAAAGCGGGTCGCCGCTCTCCAGCGCCCACAGGGGGATGTGCTCTTGGCGCAGCTTTTCCGCCATGTCCCCCCAGGGGGCGAACACCCGCTCGCACCACACCCCGGGCATGTCGTTGAGGACGCCGTAGAGGATCTTCATCCCCAGGTTGGACATGCCGATCTCGTAGGTATCCGGGAAACAGAAAGCAAAGCGCACGTCCACGTCCGCCTTGTCCTTCACCACCTGGCCATATTCGCCGCCCACATACCGGGCGGGACGCTGTACCTGCCGGAGCAGGGCGTCAATGTGTTCGTTCATTTCCATGTGGGACAGTTTACCCCATATCGGGAAAATTGGCAAGCACTCCCAGCCAAATTCCCACCGCCGCCGCGCTGAGGGAGCGGATGTACAGCCCCGTGGCGAACACCCCCAGGGCGCAGAGCGTGCCCGTCACCCGCAGCACCATGGCCGCCGCATGCTCGCTCATGACCCCCTCCAGCATGTAGAGCGCCAGCCGCCCCCCGTCCATGGGCAGCGCCGGCAGCAGGTTGAACATGGCCGCGAGCAGGGCGATGGCGCCGGTGTAGATGAGAAAGGGTATGTCCGTGAGAAAGCACAGCGCCGCGAAAAACAGCCCCGCCAACGGCCCCGCCGCCACCACGCCCATCTCCTCCCGGCGGGTAAGGTCCCCGCCGTAGTCGATGACGAGGCCGCACCCGGTGACACGCAGGCCCCGGACCGCCGCGCCGGTGAGGAACATGGCCGCCAGATGCCCCAGTTCATGGGCCAGGGCCGCCGCGCCCATGGCCGCCAGCGCCCCCGCCCCGCCCAGGAAATATACCGCCGCCGCCAGCAGCACAAAGCCGGGGCTTACGCTTAAGGCAAGTCCAGCCACGCCAGCGCCTCCTCCGGCAGCGGCAGGGAAAAGCTGTCCCTATCTATGAGCGCCTGCACCGCCGCGATGGGCTCTTCCGCCCGCTCAGGCATGTATATCTTGGCGCAGGTGGCCCCCAGAAACAGCGCCGCCGCGATCATCAGCCGCAGATAGTTCATCCTATCCCCTCCCGTACAAGCCTATGAGGCAGGCGGGCAATTTTATGCTTGCAATCTCATGGGGCGGGTGATATAATCTTCTAGCCGCGCAGGTGTAGTTCAATGGCAGAACATCAGCTTCCCAAGCTGAATACGAGGGTTCGATTCCCTTCACCTGCTCCACGT
>CANQRM010000013.1 GCA_947626265.1 uncultured Oscillospiraceae bacterium | reverse complement strand
TTTCACGGCGGTAACATGGGTTCGAGTCCCGTACGGGTCACCACGTCGGAGGGGCTCTGAAGATGATAGGGGGCTGCTTGCAGCCCCCTATACATCGGTCAGAGCCCCTCCTCCTTTTAAAGCCGTGACCGCTGCGCTGGGTCACGGCTTTAGCAAAAAAGGAAGTCTTTCTCCTTATCAAACCGCGACCGCTATGCTGGGTCGCGGTTTGAGCTGTTTGCGGGAGAACAAGGTAAAACATTTTATAATTATATAATTAACAGTTTGTTAAACACAAGCGGGCCGGGTTGGGGTATTCTTATGATAATGAATTCTGCACTGTAAGGGTGATAGCATGAATTTCAGACAAAAGATCGCGCAGTTCATGTATGGCCGCAACGGCTATGACGCCTTCAACCAGTTTCTGCTCATCGCCGCCATCGTGCTGATGGCGCTGGGCATGCTCTTGAGCCGGGTGCCGGTGGTGGCTATGGTGCTGTCCATCTTGGAGTGGACGACGCTCATCTACTGCCTGTTCCGCACCTTCTCCAAGGACATCTATAAGCGCCAGCAGGAGAACGCCTGGTATTATACAAAGCGCCAGGCCTTTGGCCGGTGGTCCCGGTCCCTCAAAGACCGCTGGCAGCAGCGTAAAGACTATAAATTCTTCCGCTGCCCCTCCTGCCACGCCCTCCTGCGGGTGCCCAAGGGGAAGGGAAAGCTGCTTTTGACCTGCCGGAAGTGCGGCAACCGCTTTGAGCGCAAGACATGAACCCATACGACGTGCTGGGCGTTTCGCCCGACGCCACTGACGAGGAGATCGCCCGGGCCTATAAGAAGCTGGCCAAGCGATGGCACCCGGACCTGCATCCGGGGGACGCCGCCGCGGCGGAGCGGATGGGCCGCATCAACCGGGCCTATGACGACATCAAGGCCATGCGTCAGCGGGGGCAGGCCAGTCCCGGCCCCACGCCGCCCAACTATCAGTACTCCTACTCCTATACCTACACCCCCCGGCGGCACAGCCCCATCGCCCTTATCATCGGCATCGTGGTGGCGTTCTTCCTCATCCGGCTGGTGCTGAGCCTGTTGTTCGGCGGCTATACCCGGTCCTATACGGTCCCCGGTTACTATCCCGGATACTACGGCTATTACCAAGTCGGTCCCTGAACAAGAAAGCTCCCTGTCCGTGTTGGACAGGGAGCTTATCGTATCATTTCCGGCCGCGGAAACCGCCGCCGCTGTGGCCGCCAAAGCCGCCGCCCCGGAAGCTGCCGCCGGAGGGGCGGGATGACCCGCCTGTAGGCCGGCTGGAGCCGCCGAAACTGCCGCTGCGGGGACGGCTGGAGAAGGTAGAACGGCGGGTGGGCTGGCTGCGGAAGCCGCCGCCCATAAAACCGCCCGGTCCGCCGAATCCGGCGGGGCCGCCGGGCCCGGGAGGGGGCGGCGGGGGAGGAGGCTGCTGCCGCCAAGAGCGGTAGCGCCGCCGGCCGCCGGGCAGGAAGATGGGCATGAAGCCGCCGGTGTAGCCCCAGCTGCGCATCCGGTTGAAACGGCTGGCCGCGCCCAGGACCCAGACGATGACCAGGAAGATGAGGACCATGCCGATAATGCCCAGGATGGAGGGGCCGCGGCGCACAGGCTCGGTATAGCCGTAGCCATAGTTACTGCTGTAGTCCGGTTCCGGCTCTGTGGTCAGGGACACGTCATAATAGTCCAGGTACCAGTCGTAGATATGCCCGGCAAGGGTGCTGACCGCGTCGTCGAAGCGGTCAGCGTCCACGTCGTCCCAGAAGTCGTCATAGTACTTCTCCGGGAAGCTGTCGTAAAAGGCGTCATCCAGGCCGCTGCCCACGGTGAGGCCGCCCACGTATTCCTCTGTCACCAGCAGCAGGAGCACGCCGTTATCGCTGCCCACGCCCCAGCTGTTCATGAGCCGGGTGGCGTAGATATCCGCGTCCTCGTCCAGGTAGCTCACCGTGGCCACCACCAGCTGGGCGCCGCTGCACTCATTTTCCAGTACGGCGTTATATTCGGCCAGCTGCTTCTCCGTCTGGGCGGAGAGGACGCCCGCGTCGTCCACGGCGTAAAAGCCGCTGCCGGTGCCGGCCTCCAGGGCGGCATAGGCGGGCGCGGCCAGGAGCATAGCACACAGGAGTGCAGTAAGGGCACAGGCGAATAGTCTTTTCATCCCGTCACCTCATGAAAAGGTCTCCGGCGCTTTAACGCCAGTTACATGCCGGAGCAGGCTTGCGGGGAAGGCAGTCAGCACCTCGTCCCGGAAGGCCAGGATATGGTCGTTGTAGGTGCTCTTATCCAGCTCCGACTGGGCGCTGTGGAAGTCGGAGATGATCTTGTCGTAGTCGTCGTAGCTCTCCGCGAGAGGTGCGCCCGCCGCCTTCGCGGCCTCCACCTGGGCCACGGCCTCAGAAAGAGCCTGGTTCGCCTCGGCGATGGCGGGGATATCCTTCACCGTGAGGGCTTCGTCCAGGGCGGAGCGGGCCTCCTTCACGGCGGCGTAGGGCCCCGCCCATTCGCCGTCCGTGCCGATGACGGACAGGAGGCGGTTGGTGAGGTCCACGCAGTTATGGAGGTGGTCCGCCGGGGCGGAATAGCCGCCCTCGGCCTTCAAAAGACTCTTGTCGAAGAAGGCATCCTCCGCCTGGCGGCAGGCCTTGCCCAGGCTGCGTTTGCAGCCCAGGAAGGAGAACAGCGCAACCACGACCACGAATATGACGATGGCGGTGGAGCGTTTTTTCAAAATGCTCATGTCGGCTTATCAGCCCTTCATATCTAAGAGTTTTTGTTTCAGCTCGCCCTCGATGCGGCCAAGCTCCGCCTCGGCGGCGGCCCGGCGTGCACGGCCGTCGTCCTGGATCTTGCGCACGTCCTCCAGGGTCTGGATGAGCTCCTTGTTGGTCTCCTGCAGGGTCTCCAGGTCCACGATGCCCCGTTCGGCCTCCTGGGCCACGCCCACGGAGCCGGTGTGCAGAGCGGCGGCGTTCTTGCGCAGCAGCTCGTTGGTGACCTCGCTGACCTCGTGGGTGGCCTCCATGGCCTGCTGGGAGTTGTACATGCTCAGGGCCAGGACCATCTGGCTCTTCCACAGGGGGATGGTGTTGTCGATGGCGGTCTGGATCTTCTCCACCATGAGGGAGTCGTTGTTCTGGATGAGCCGGATCTGGGGGGCCATCTGGATGGAGATCATCCTTGTCAGCTCCAGGTCGTGTATCTTCTTCTCAAAGCGGCCCAGCATGGCGGCGTAGTCGTTGGCGGCCTGGGCGTCCTCGGGGGCGCCGGATTCCTCCGCCTTCTTCTGCACGGCGGGCAGCTCCGTGGCCCGCAGCTCCTCCAGGCGCAGCTTGCCGGCGATGATGTACATGGTCAGCTCCTTGAGATAGGCCTGGTTCATCTCATACATGTTGTCCATGGTGACGATGTCCTTATTGAGGGTGATCCAGTGCTGGTTCAGGGCCTCGGTGATCTTGTTCACGTTGGTCTCGGCCTTGTCGTACTTCACCTTCATGTCGGAAAAGCTCTGGGCGGCCTTTTTAAAGAGGCCCTTCAGACCCTTGGGCTTCTCGCCGGTCATGTCCAGGCCGTTCAGCTGGCCCACCAGGTCGGAGAGGATGTCGCCCACCTCGCCCAGGTCCTTGGTGCGCACCTTCTCCAGCGCCTGAGCGGAGAACTCGGCGATGTTCTTCTGGGCGGCGGAGCCGTAGGCCAGCACCTGGGCGGAGTTGGTGATGTCGATCTGCTTGGCGAATTCCCGGACGGCGGCCTGCTCCTCGGGGGCCAGGTCGTCGATGTCCAGCTTCTCCACCGGGGCCTCCGCCTCGGCCTGGTTGGCCACGGCGGCAGCGTCGGGGACGGGGGCCTCCTGCACGGCGGCGGCCGTGGCGGCAGGGGCCTCAGGGGCGGCGGGCGCGTCGGAAGCGCCGGGGTCAAGGGTCAGGTTGAACTCGTATTTCTTCTCGTCGGCCATGATTGTTGTTCCTTTCCTTTTATCTTGATTTTATCTTACGTTATTTTTGCTGGGCTCTGCGGAGAAATTCCTGCAGGCTGTCGGCCTTGCCCAGACCCTCCCGGGTCAGCAGGTCCTCCATGACCTTGATGTCGGCGTCCACGTCCATGGCGTCGTTTTTATATAGCGCGTCCAGCTGCTTCTGGAAGGCGTCCGCCTCCGTCTGGAGCATGTCCGCGATGCGGCCCTTGGCGCCGGAGATGTTCTCTCCCTCCACGCCGGGAGCGCTCATGCGGTCGTAGGCCTCCAATAGCTGGACGGTGGAGGGGAGGAAGTAGCTCTGGAACTTCTGTATCTGGGGCACGTCCGAGGCGTCCTGCACCGCGTCTTGGGCGATGGCGTCGCTCAGGGAGATGAGCTTCGCTATCTTCTCCTTCACAGCGGCGTCGCCGATGGAGGCGGAGAGCCTCTCCATCTCCCCGCGGGCCTTTTTCGCCTCGGCGAGGATGGCGTCCACGCTCGCGCCGTAGCTCACGGGCTCCGGCTCCGGCTCGGGGACATATTCCACCGTGGGCTTGATGAGCTTGTCCGCGATGAGCCATGCCGCCGCCGTCACCAGCGCGGCGATGAGAAAATGGCTCCAAGCGTACAGGGGGAATACCATGGCGTACACCGCGAACACCGCCGCGGCGATATACACAGGCAGGGCGCTTTTTCGTTTCACTTCCCGCATGGGACCGCCTCCTTGGCAATAGCTACTATAATTTATTTTAAGCTTATTGGGCAATTCCGTCAAGGATTACTTGCTAGAAGGGCGCATGTCATGTTATACTACCGGCAGAGGCACCTTCCCGGACAAAACGGTGGGGACAGACCGGACGGGCCGGCCCATCCCCTATATGAAAGCCAAGCCGCGCGCGGCGGGGCTGGACCATATTATGCAGTGGGTGAATGCCATGACAAACATCAAGATCGCACCATCCATTCTTGCGGCCGACTTCACGCGGCTGGACGAGGAGATCGACGCCGTGCTGAAGGCCGGCGCGGACTATATCCACGTGGACGTGATGGACGGCCAGTTCGTGCCCAATATCTCCATGGGCGTGCCCGTGGTGGAGAGCATCCATAAGGCCTTTCCGGAGGCATTTCTGGACGTGCATCTGATGATCGTGAACCCCGGCGACTATGTGGAGGCCTTCTGCAGGGCGGGGGCCAGCAATATCACCATCCACCTGGAATCGGACAAGACCGAGGACATCGCCTCGGCCCTGGCGCTGATACGAAGCCATGGAGTGAGGACGGGCCTCTCCGTCCGGCCGGCCACCCCCGCCGTTGCCCTGGAGAGCTGGCTCAAAGAGCTGGACATGGTGCTGGTGATGACGGTGGAGCCCGGCTTCGGGGCCCAGCCCTTCATGGTGGACCAGATGGAGAAGGTGAGGGCCATCCGCCGCAGGCTCGACCAGGTGAACCCGGCCTGCGACGTGGAGGTGGACGGTGGCATCAAGCCCGACACCGCCCCCATCGTGAAGGCGGCTGGCGCCAATGTGCTGGTGGCGGGCTCCGCCATCTTCGGCCACGAGGATTACGCCGCTATCATAGAAGAACTTCGCAGCAGGTGAGACGCTATGCCTTTTTTCCCCGTATCCTTTGAAGAACTGATAGACCGTTTCGCGGCCCTGCCCGGCATCGGACGCAAGAGCGCCCAGCGCCTGGCCTTCCACGTGCTGGCTCTGCCGGAGGGAGAGGCGGAGGCCTTTGCCGAGACCATCCTCCGGGCCCGCCGGACCGTACATACCTGCCCCGTGTGCCAGAATCTGACGGACGGGGATCTGTGCTCGGTGTGCGCCGACGGCAAGAGGGACCGGTCCGTCATCTGCGTGGTGGCGGAGGCACGGGACGTGGCGAGCCTGGAGCGGAGCCGGGAATATAACGGCGTGTATCACGTCCTCCACGGGGTGTTGTCCCCCATGAGCCACATAGGCCCTGACGATATCCGCATCTCGGAACTCGTAAAGCGCGTGGCGGCCGGGGGCGTGGAAGAGGTCATCATGGCCACCAACCCCGACACGGAAGGGGACGCCACGGCCATGTATATCGCCCGGCTCTTAAAGCCCTTCGACGTGCGGGTGACCCGCCTGGCCTACGGCATCCCCGTGGGCTCCAATCTGGAATTTACCGACGACGCGACCTTGGTCCGGGCGTTGGAGGGCCGGCGCGACATGTAAAAGCGCCGCCTGAGGAATAATATCCATTGATATAGTCAATATTTTGTTACGGACAGGACGACCTGTCCGAATGCGTGTTACATACGGCAAGGAGAATTTTTATTTCATGGCACAAAAATTGAAGATCATGGCCCTTGGCGGTCTGGACGAGATCGGCAAGAACCTCTATGTTTACGAGTATGGCAAGGATATCCTGATCGTGGACTGCGGCATGGGCTTCCCCGACGAGGATATGTACGGCATCGACACCGTGGTGCCGGACGTGACCTACCTGGTGCAGAACAAGGATAGGGTCCGGGGCATGGTCCTGACCCACGGCCACGAGGACCACATCGGTGCGGTGCCCTATGTGATGAGCCGCATCGACTGCCCTATCTATGCAACCCGCCTGACGGCGGGGCTGGTGCGATTGAAGCTGGAGGAGCACGGCCTGGCCGACAAGGTGAAGCTCATCACCTGCTCGGCGGGGGACACGTTCAAAGTCGGCAGCGCTTTCACCTGCGAGCTCATCCATGTGAACCACTCCATCGCCGACAGCGTGGCGGTGGCCATAAAGACCCCGGTGGGCACCCTCATCCACACCGGCGACTTCAAAATAGACCTTACGCCCATCGAGGGCGGCGTGTTCGACTTCCACCGGTTCGCGGAGCTGGGGAAGGAGGGGGTGCTGGCCCTGCTTTCCGACTCCACCAACGTGGAGCGGCCCGGCTACTCCGAGTCCGAGCGGCACGTGGGCGAGAGCATGGAGCGGCTCTTCCGGGGATGCGACAAGCGCATCATCGTCACCACCTTCGCCTCCAACGTCCACCGCATCCAGCAGATCGTGAACTGCGCCTATAAATATAAGCGCAAGGTGTGCGTCACCGGCCGGAGCATGGAGAACGTTATCCGCCTGGCGGTGGAGGAGGGCTATCTCACCGTTCCCAAGGACGTGCTGGTGGATATAAACCATATCAACACCCTCAATCCCGCGAAGCTGGTCATTATCACCACGGGAAGCCAGGGCGAGAGCATGTCGGCTCTCTATCGCATGGCCTTTTCCGAGCACCGGCAGGTGAAGATCGGCGCGGGGGACCGGGTCATTATCTCCGCCTCCGCCATCCCCGGAAACGAGCGGACCGTGACGAAGGTCATCGACGAGCTTTTCTCCAAGGGCGCGGAGGTCATCTACGACCGGAGCATCGACATCCACGTCTCCGGCCACGCCTGCCAGCAGGAGCAGAAGACCATGCTGGCGCTGACGAAGCCCCGGTTCTTCATCCCCGTCCACGGAGAGCACCGGATGCTCTGCCGCCACAGGGACCTGGCCCAGGAGATGGGCATGCGCCCGGCGGATATCATGATCGCCGGGGTGGGGGACGTGATAGAGCTGACCGCCAAGCGCATCGCCAAAAACGGCACCGTGCCCTCCGGGCGGGTGCTGGTGGACGGCGCCGACGACGGCGGCGTGGAGAACGTGGTCATGCGGGACCGGCAGCACCTGGCCCAGGACGGCATGGTGGTGGTGGTCATGACTATGTCCGCCCAGGACGGGTCCCTTCTCTGCGAGCCGGAGATCATGACCCGGGGCTTCGTCTATGTCCGGGACAACGCCGAGCTCATAGAGCAGATGCTCCGGGTGGTATACGAGAGCATCGAGTCCTGCGAGCGGGCCCACATCAACGACTGGGCGGAGATCAAGGGCCGGGTCAAGAGCCAATTGAGCGGTTATCTCTACAAGATGACCCGCCGAAGCCCCATGATTCTGCCGGTGATCACGGAAGTTTAAAATTATGTTAGCCTTTTTGGCCGTCTCAGACGTATAAAGGACTGAGGCAGTAAACGAATTTAAGCCTCATGAAGGAGGTAGCGCGAATGGATATGGATATGCGGCTGCGGCAGCTGTTCGACAGGCAGTGGGCCTTGCCGGACTCCCGTCTGGCTGGGATGATCGATAAGACCGAGAAGCGGTATTGGGCCCGCGCCCTGTCGGACGATGATGTGGGCCTGGTGGCCGCGGCGGGAGAGGTGCTGGCGGACCTGCCCAGCGAGACGCTTACGAAGCATGACGACGCTTGACGGGGAAGAACTGTACCGCCGGTTCTTCCCGAAGGTACAGGGATACATACGCGCCCGCGTCCAAAACCAGCAGGACGCGGAGGACCTTTGCTCCACGGTGTTCATGAAGGTGTATGCCCAGCTGGACAGCTACGACGAATCCCGCGCCAGCCTGTCCACCTGGATATACGCCATCACACGCAACACGGTGGCGGACTTTCTGCGCCTTCAGCGCCCGGCGGCGGAGCTGGATGAGACCCTTCCTGCGCCGGAGGCAGACCCGGAGCTGGAGGGCCTGGCCGACGCGCTGGAGGCGCTGCCCGCCCGGGAGCGGGACCTGGTGATACTGCATTATTACCACGGGCTCTCCTTAAAAGAGGTGGCCGGGAAGATGGGACTGGGGTACAGCACCGTGAAGCTCTACCACAGCCAGTGCCTGCGCCGCCTGGAACGGCTGCTCACGGTGTAAATATGAAAATGTACTTGGGCGGCTCCAAACGCGGAGCCGCCCGGGTCTTATATATTGAACTGACAGGCCCGCGTGTGTTATACTGTATCAAGTAAAATCGATAAGGAGGGCATACCATGTCTGATTACTTTGGAAAAGAGACGCCCAAGCTGGGCTTCGGCCTGATGCGCCTGCCCAAGAAGGGCATCAGGACGGATATCGAGCAGGTGAAGAAGATGGTGGACCTGTTCCTGGCGGCGGGCTTTACCTACTTTGACACCGCCTATGTGTACGGTTCCTCCGAATCGGACATCAAAAAGGCCCTGGTGGACCGCTATCCCCGGGAGAGCTACACCCTGGCCACCAAGCTGAACGCCATGATGGCGGCCACGGAAAAGATGGCGAAAAAGCAGTTCGATACAAGCCTGGAGCGCACCGGCGCGGGGTATTTCGACTACTACCTTCTCCACGCCCTGATGGAGAACAACTATAAGAAATACGATAAGTTCGGCCTGTGGGACTATGTGGGCCGGAAGAAGGCCGATGGGCTCATCAAGCATCTGGGCTTTTCCTTCCACGCTGGACCGGAACTGCTGGACAAGCTCCTGACCGACCACCCGGAGGTGGACTTCGTCCAGCTGCAGATCAACTACGCCGACTGGGAGAACCCCAAGGTGACATCAAGGGCCAACTATGAGATAGCCCGGAAACACGGTAAGAGCATCGTGGTCATGGAGCCGGTGAAGGGCGGCAATCTGGCAGACCCGCCCGCGGCGGTGAAGAAGCTGTTCACAGACTATGCCCCCGCTGCCTCCCCGGCGTCCTGGGCCATCCGCTTCGTGGCCAGCCTGGACGGCATCCTGACGGTGCTCTCCGGCATGAGCAGCATAGCTCAGATGGAGGACAACCTCTCCTACATGAAGGATTTTCAGCCGCTGAACGAGGACGAGCAGGACATCATCCGGGAAGCCCAGCGCATATTGGGCCATTCTTCGACCATTCCCTGTACGGCGTGTCACTACTGCACAGACGGCTGCCCGAAGCAGATACCCATCCCGGACATCTTCGCCGCCGCCAACATGCAGCTTGGAAACGGCCAGATGGCCCAGGCGAAGGAGGCATACGCCGCCGCGGCGGGGGAGGGTCACCGCGCCAGCGACTGCGTCGGCTGCAGGCAGTGCGAGGGGGCCTGCCCCCAGCATTTGCCCATCACCAAGTATCTTGCCCAATGTGCGGAAATGCTGGAGAAGTAAAGGAGAAAACGGTATGATATTGGATCGGAACGAGAACAAAGACGTAGTGGTCCTGCTGGGCGCGGGAGCCATGGGCACCGCCATCGTCCGGCGTGTGGCGGCGGGCAAAAAGATACTCCTGGGCGACATCAGCGAAAAAGCTTTGGAGCGGGTGAGCCATGATCTTCAGTACAGCGGCTATGACGTGACCACCCACATCGTGGACGCCTGCGACCCGGCTTCTCTGAAAGCCTTTGCGGAAAAGGCCGCCTCCCTGGGACCGGTCAAGACCTTTGTGATGACGGCGGGAGCATCCCCCAGCCAGGCTAAGCCGGAACATATCATCGCCTTGGACCTGATCGGCACCGCCTACGCCATCGACGCCTTCGGCGTGGTGATGGCTCCCGGCGGAGCGGGGTTGGTAGTGGCCAGCCAGACCGGGTATATGCCCTCGGCCCTCACGAAAGAGGACGAGCAGGCCCTGGCCATGACGCCATCGGCGGAGCTTGCGTCCCTGCCTTGCCTGGACGGGAGCAAGACGGGCTCTTCCGGCGCGGCCTATATTGTGGCGAAGCGGGCCAACCAGCTCCGGGTCCAGGCGGCGGCCGCCACTACCTGGAGCCAGCGCCGGGCCCGCATCAACACCCTGAGCCCCGGCATCATCGTCACGCCCTTGGCCTACGACGAGTTCAACGCCCCCGGCAACACCTACCAGGGCATGATCGACGCCTCCCCGGCCCGGCGCACGGGCACCATAGACGAGATCGCGGCGGCGGGGGCGTTCCTGCTGGGGCCGGACGCGGGGTTCATCACCGGCACAGACCTTCTCATCGACGGGGGCGTCATCGCCTCCATGCGGGCGGGCAAATTCGCCCTGGGCAGACGGTAAAAAGGAGAAAAAACATGATCGACTTCACCAAATGGGAGTGGACGCGGGAGCCGGAGTCCTGTGTTATCAAAGACGGCCGCATCGAGGTGGTCACGAAGCCCCACACGGACCTGTGGCAGCGGACCTATTATCACTTCCGCAACGATAACGCCCCGGTCTTTCAGATGGGCACCGATGAGAAGTTTTTCTCCTTCACGGTGAAAACAGAGTTTGAAAGCGCCCACCACCGCTTCGACCAGTGCGGCGTGGTGCTGTACCTGGACAGCGAGAACTGGCTCAAGGGCTCCATCGAGTATGAAAACGACCGGTTCCAGCACCTGGGCAGCGTGGTCACGAACCACGGTTATTCGGACTGGGCGACGACCGAAATCAATGCCTCTGTCAAATCCATGTGGTACCGCCTGAGCCGGAGGGAGGACGATTTTTGCATCGAGTGTTCCGCTGACGGCGTGCGCTTTTCCCAGATGCGGGTGTGCCATATGTGGGAAGCGGCCGGCCCGGTCCGCTTCGGCGTCTATGCCTGCAGCCCGGAGGATTCCTCCTTCCAGGCCGTGTTCACCGACATGGAACTGGGCGAATGCAAGTGGCTTGCCCACGACGGCCAGCAGCCGGATAAAGACGCCTGACGGCAAAATGGACGTAAGCTGTGACCTGGCGAAGTGAGGGGATAGGACATGTTTGAGATACGGGTGAAGATAGACCGGGAAGAGGACCTGTACTGCGGCTTCGACGAGGCGGGCGCGACACTGAGCGACGACGTGCTGGCGTACATCACCAAGGCTCTGGAGGGCCGGCAGCGGGGGGATAAGCTGCGGCTGTGCTTTGTGAGCGCGCTGGACCTGGATGAGGGGAGGCTGGAAAACGCCATCGCCCAATACATGCAGTCGGTGGAGCGGAGCGTACGGAGGCTCAAGCGGAGCAGCTGGCTCAACAGCCTGCGGCTGCTGGCCATCGGCGTGATATTCATCATACTGGGCCTGGTCCTTACGGACAAAATGGGCGCGGTGGCGGCGGCCATCGTCTCCACCATCGGCTCCTTCTCCGTCTGGGAGGCGGCCAACGTATGGATACAGGAATTTCCCGCCATCCGGGCCAAGGAGCGGGCGGTGTCGTTTTTGAAGCAGTCGGAGCTGGTCATCGAGGACGCGGACTGAAAAGGAGGACATATGAAAACACTGATCGTATATTACTCTTTGGAGGGCAACACCCGGTGGGCGGCGGAGCGCATCGCCGAAAAGCTGGACGCGGATACGCTCCGGCTGGTGCCGAAGGCCGCCTATCCCGACAAGGGGTTCAAAAAATTCCTCTTCGGCGGCAAGAGCGCGGTGATGAAGGAGACCCCGGAACTGGAAGCCTACGAAGTGGATATGGCGCAGTATGAGCGCGTCATCCTGGCCACGCCCGTGTGGGCCGGGACCATGGCGCCGCCGCTGCGCGCTTTTCTCCAGAAAGAGGACCTCACCGGCAAACAGCTTGCTCTGGTGGCCAGCAGCATGGGCGGCAGTCCGGGGAGGACTTTTGAGAATATAAAGGCGCTCCTGGGCGTGACGGGGGACGTGCCGACCCTGAGCCTCCGGGACCCCAAGAGCCACCCCAGCCAGGCCAACGAGGACGCCCTGGCGGCGTTCTGCGGGAAGCTGGCGTAAAGGAGGACCATCATGGACATATTTGAAGCAATGCGGGCGCGGCACAGCGTGCGCAAATATCTGGATAAGCCCATCCCGGCGGATGTGCTGGCAAAGCTCCGGGAGGAAGTGGACGCCTGCAATCAAGAGGGGAACCTGCACATCCAGCTGGTGACCGATGAGCCGGGGGCGTTCGACTGCGCCATGGCCAAGTACGGCAGCTTTTCCAACGTGAAGAATTACTTCGTGCTGGCGGGGCCGGATGTCGACGGCCTGGAGGAGCAGGCCGGGTACTACGGCGAGAGGCTGGTGCTCCTGGCCCAGATGCTGGGGCTCAACACCTGCTGGATTGGTCTGACCTTCTCCAAAAAGAAGGCACATATCGAGATAGGCCCTGGGGAGAAGCTGGTGATGGTGATCTCCCTGGGCTATGGCGCTGACCAGGGCGCGCCCCATAAGGACAAACCCATGGAAAAGCTGTGCCGGACGGAGGGAGAAATGCCGGACTGGTTCCGCCGGGGGATGGAGTGCGCCATGCTGGCGCCCACGGCCATCAACCAGCAGAAGTTCTGCTTCACCCTGGAGGCGGACGGCAGGGTCCGGGCGGAGGCCCTGAAGGGCCCCTTTTCCAGGGTGGACCTGGGCATTGTAAAGTATCACTTTGAGCTTGGCGCAGGTCCGGAGAACTTCGTCTGGGCGTAAAAACGCCACAATAGCGGGACAGGGGATGACAGGCGGCGTGAGTGCGGACCGTGGGGGTAAGGAGACTCATATGAAAAAGATCATGGTCGTTTTCGGGACAAGGCCCGAGGCGATCAAGATGTGTCCTGTGGTAAAGGAGCTGCGCAGACACGGGGATTTTGAGGTCGTGTGCTGTGTCACCGGCCAGCACCGTCAGATGCTGGACCAGGTTTTGAAGACGTTCGGCGTGGAGGCGGACTATGACCTTGCGGTCATGGAGGACAGCCAGACGCTGTTCGATGTGACGGCGAATGTGCTGCTGGGCATGAGAGATGTGCTTGAGAAGGAGCGGCCGGACCTGGTGCTGGTGCAGGGGGATACGACCACCGCATTTTCCTCGGCGCTGGCGGCGTTTTATCTCGGAATACCCGTGGGCCATGTGGAGGCGGGGCTGAGGACCTATGATCTGGCGTCGCCTTTTCCTGAGGAATTCAACCGGCAGGGCGTCGGGGCCCTGGCCAGGTTCCATTTTGCGCCCACGGAGACCGCCAAAAATAACCTGCTCCGCGAGGGGAAAAGCGAGTCGTCGATCTTTGTCACTGGCAATACGGTCATTGACGCGCTGGCGGCGACGGTCAGAGACAATTACAGTCACCCCGTTCTGGACTGGGCGGGGGACAGCCGGCTGATCCTCCTCACGGCCCACCGGCGGGAAAACCTGGGCGAACCCCTTATGCATATGTTCCAGGGCATCCGGGATACCGTGGAGCAGACGCCGGATATCAAGGTCGTCTATCCCATCCATATGAATCCGGCCGTCCGGGATACGGCGCGGAAGGTCTTTGCCGGATGCGACAGGATAAGGCTGATTGAGCCATTGGATGTGCTGGACTTTCATAACTTCATGGACCGGGCCTATCTTATCCTCACCGACAGCGGAGGCATCCAGGAGGAGGCGCCGTCTCTTGGAAAGCCCGTGCTGGTCATGCGCGACACCACAGAGCGGCCGGAGGGGGTCGAGGCGGGAACGCTGAAACTGGTAGGGACCGACCGGGAGACCATACACCGGGAGTTTCTGCGCCTGCTCACAGATCAGGAGGCCTACCGGAGGATGAGCAGCGCCGTGAACCCCTACGGGGACGGGAAGGCCAGCCGGCGTATCGCGGAGATACTGAAAAGAGAGCTGTAACAAGACCTTGGTGGTTGGCTTTATTACCGGCAGCACAAAAAGCTGGCAGGCACGAAAGTGCCGGCCAGCTTTTTACAGCAACGGTCTCAAAAAGGGGCCGTGCTTTTTTTGCATTTCCTGCGCGTTATATCCTGTCCAGGATGGCCCGGACCATCTGGCCGCAGGAGAGGGCTTCGTCTCCGGGCCCCGCGATGTCCGCCGTGCGGCAGCCGTCGTTCAGGGCTTTATCCACCGCTTTCTCCACGCAGTCCGCCTCCGTGCCCAGGCCAAAGGAATAGCGCAGCATCATGGCCCCGGAGAGGATGGTGGCGATGGGGTCGGCCCTGCCGGTGCCGGCGATGTCCGGGGCGGAGCCGTGGATGGGCTCATAGAGCCCACGGGTCCCGTCCCCCAGGGAAGCGGAGGGCAGCAGGCCGATGGAGCCGGTGATCTGGCTGGCCTCGTCGGAGAGGATGTCCCCGAACATGTTGGTGGTGACGATCACGTCGAACTGGCCGGGCCAGCGGACAAGCTGCATGGCGGCGTTGTCCACCAGCATATCCCGCACCGTCACGTCCGGGTACTGCTCCGCCACCCGGTGGACCGTCTCCCGCCACAGCCGGGAGGTCTCCAGGACGTTGGCCTTGTCCACGCTGATGACCTTTCCCCGGCGCTTTTGGGCCGCGGCGAAGGCCACATGGGCGATACGCTCGATCTCCATGACGGAGTAGGCCTCGGTGTCGTAGGCCTCCGGGCCGTATTTGCCGTCCCGGCGGCCCCGGTCGCCGAAGTAGATACCGCCGGTCAGCTCCCGGACCATCAGCAGGTCGAACCCGTCTGCCACGGTCTCCGCCCGGAGAGGACATTTGCCCGCCAGGGCGGGATAGAGCTTCGCGGGGCGCAGGTTGGTGTAAAGGCCCAGCTTGCTTCTAAGGCCCAGCAGCGCCCGCTCCGGCCGGACGTCGCCGGACAGCGTGTCCCACTTGGGACCGCCCACCGCGCCCAGGAGCACGCTGTCGCTGGCGAGGCACCCCTCCACCGTCTCCGGGGGCAGGGGCACGCCGGTGGCGTCGATGGCGCAGCCGCCGGCGAGATAGGACTTGAAGCGGAAGGTGTGGCCGTATTTTTCGCCCACCTCTTCCAGCACGGCCACGGCGCCGTCCACCACCTCGGGACCGATGCCGTCGCCCTTCACCAAAGCGATATTGTATTCCATATGTCACTCCTTGCCTTTCTGCCGGGCCTTCAGATAGGGCAGAAGGCCGCCGTTTTCGATGATCCTGCCGATGAACTCCGGGAAGGCCGTGGCCTGAAAGACGGCGCCGGTGGTCTCGTCGGTGATGAGGCCGGCGGCGAAGTCCACGCGCACTTTATCGCCGTTTTGAATGGCCTGGGCGGCCTCCGGGCACTCCAGGATGGGGAAGCCGATGTTGATGGCATTGCGGTAGAAGATGCGGGCGAAGCTGGCCGCGATGACGCAGGATGCGCCGCTGGCCTGGATGGCCATGGGGGCGTGCTCCCGGGAGGAGCCGCAGCCGAAGTTCCAGCCGCCTACCACGACGTCGCCGGGCTTCACCTTCCCGGCATAGGCGGGGTCTATGTCCTCCATGCAGTGCTTGGCAAGCTCCGCGGGGGACGGGGCGTTCAGATACCGGGCGGGGATGATCACGTCCGTATCCACGTTGTCGCCATATTTGAAAACAGTTCCGGCTTTCATGGTTCAGCCCTCCTTCATGATGTCCAGCGGCGATGCCAGCACACCTGCCACGGCGCTGGCGGCGGCCACGGCCGGGGAGGCCAGGATGACCTCGCTCTGGGTGTGGCCCATGCGGCCGACGAAGTTGCGGTTAGTGGTGGACACGCACCGCTCCCCCTCGGCCATGCAGCCCATGTGGCCCCCCAGGCAGGGCCCGCAGGTGGGCACAGAGAACACGCATCCGGCCTGGATGAACGTCTCCGCCAGACCCTCCCGGATGCACTGCAGGCTCACCTCCTGGGTGGCGGGGATGACGATGCAGCGGATGCCATCGGCCACCTTCCGGCCCTTCAGGATCTCCGCCGCGGCCCGCAGGTCGGATATGCGCCCGTTGGTGCAGGAGCCTATCACCACCTGGTCGATGGCCATGCCCTTCACCTCATCGATGGGCTTTGCGTTGCTGGGCAAATGGGGCAGGCTCACGGTGGGCGTGAGGGAGGAAAGGTCGATGACCACTTCGCTCTCGTATTCCGCGTCCGGGTCCGCCTCATAGGCGGTCCAGGGCCTGTCCACCCGGCCGGTCACATATTCCACCGACTTTTCGTCCACGGGGAAGATGCCGTTTTTCGCCCCCGCCTCAATGGCCATGTTGGCGATGGTGAACCGGTCGTCCATGGAAAGGGCCGCCACGCCGGGGCCCGTGAATTCCAGGGACTTATAGAGCGCCCCGTCCACGCCGATCTCCCCGATCAGGTGCAGGATAACGTCCTTGCCGCTGACATACGGGCCCAGCGCGCCGGTGAGGGTCACCTTGATGGCGGCGGGGACCTTGAACCAGTTCTCCCCGGCGGCCATGCCGGCGGCCATATCCGTGGAGCCCACGCCGGTGGAGAACGCCCCCAGGGCCCCGTAGGTGCAGGTGTGGCTGTCCGCGCCGATGACGCACTCGCCGGGGGCCACCAGGCCCTTCTCCGGCAGGAGGGCGTGCTCGATGCCCGCCTGGCCCACGTCATAGAGGTGGGTGATACCGAAGCGGGCGGCGAATTCCCTCGCCTGCCTGCAGAGCTGGGCGGATTTTATGTCCTTGCAGGGGGTGTAGTGGTCCAGGACGATGACGATCTTATCTTTGTCGAACACCTCCGTAAAGCCCGCCTTGTCGAACACCGTGACGGCCACGGGAGCGGTGATGTCGTTTCCCAGCACCAGGTCCAGCTTCGCCTCGATGAGGTCCCCGGCCTTCACCACGGGAAGGTGCGCGTGGGCGGCCAGTATCTTCTGGGTCATGGTCATGCCCATGGCTCACGCCTCCTTTCGCGCCGTGGCGGCGCAGAGCTTGTTGACGGCCTTGATATAGGCCACGATACTGGCCTCCATGATGTCGGTGGAAAGGCCCTTGCCCGTGTAGGTCCGGTTACCGGCGGTCAGCTTGATGGTCACGTCGCCCAGGGTGTCCTTGCCCTCGGAGATGGAGTGGATGTTGTAGATGTCGAAGGAGTGGTCGACGGGCTTTACGATCTTGTCGATGGCGTTGAAGGCCGCGTCGATGGGGCCGTCGCCCAGGCACACATCCTCGAACTTCTCCCCGTCCTTCTCCAGGCTCACGGTGCAGGTGGCGGTGGTGAAGTTGCTGGTGTGCACGGAGAACCAGTCCAGCTTGTAGCCGTGCTCATCCTGGCTCTCGTCCATAACGGCCCGGTGCTCGGCGATGGCCTCCAGGTCCGCGTCGGTGACCTGCTTTTTCTTGTCGCACAGGACCTTGAACTCCTCAAAGCAGGCGGCCAGCTCCTCCGGCGTCAGGGTGTAGCCCAGGTCCCGGAGCCGGTCGTCCACGGCGTGCTTGCCGGAGTGCTTGCCCAGGACCAGGTTGTTGGTGGATACGCCCACGGACTCGGGCGTCAGTATCTCATAGGTCTGCTTGTTGGCCAGCACCCCGTGCTGGTGGATGCCCGCCTCGTGGGCAAAGGCGTTGCGGCCCACGATGGGCTTGTTCAGCGGCGCGCTCTGGCCGATGATGGAGTAGACGGTACGGCTGGCCCGGGCGATCTGGGTGGTGTCGATGCGCGTGTCAAAGGGGTATTCGCCCGGCCGGGTGTGCATGGCCATGACCACCTCCTCCAGAGGGGTGTTGCCCGAGCGCTCGCCCAGGCCGTTGACGGTGCACTCGATCTGCCGGGCGCCGCCCTGGATGCCCGCCAGGGTATTGGCGGTGGCCAGGCCCAGGTCGTCGTGGCAGTGGGTGGAGAAGATGGCCCTGTCGGCACCCTCCACATGAGAGCGCAGATACTCGAACAGGGCGCGCATCTCAGCGGGCGTGGTATAGCCCACGGTGTCGGGTATGTTCACGGTGGTGGCGCCGCTGGCGATGGCGGCGGAGATGACCCTGGCGAGGAAGTCCCAGTCGCTGCGGGTGGCGTCCTCGGCGGAGAACTCGATGTTGGAGCAGTACTTCCGGGCGTAGGCCGTCATAGCGGAGGCCGCCTCCAGCACCTCATCCGGCGTCATGCGCAGCTTGTACTCCATGTGCAGGGGGCTGGTGGCGATGAACAGGTGGATGCGGGGGTCGGCGGCGTGCCTCACCGCCTCCCATGCCGCGTCGATGTCCTTCACGTTTGCCCGGGCCAGGGACGCGATGGTGCAGTCCTTCACGGCGCCGGCGATGGTCTTCACGCTCTCGAAGTCCCCAGGGGACGAGATGGCGAAGCCCGCCTCTATCACGTCCACCCGCAGCTTCTCCAGACACCGGGCCACTTCGATCTTCTCCCGCAGGTTCATGGAGCAACCCGGGGACTGCTCGCCGTCCCGGAGAGTCGTGTCAAAGACGATGATGCGATCCATATTCTTCCTTCCTTTACTGAATTTGATTGGTTTGGCTAACAATACAAAAACCGTGCGGCCCGAAAAGTCAGACCGCACGGCTCAGTTCACGATCAGTTCCGGTTCCCCGGCTCGCCCTCACCTGGTGATCACAGCATGACTTTTCGCGCTATAGTTGACAGAGCACAGTCGGTCAAGCATAGCGCCGGTCAGCAGGCTGATGGGAAGGCAACGCATAATAGTTCCTCGCTTACGATACGTTTTGTCCACTATATCATGATTCGGGAGGTATGTCAAACGGTTTTACGCTGCCTATACTTCGGCAGGCAGCAATTTTAAGCGAGATGAGAATCGGACTTAGAACCCGATCATAAATATGAAAAAAACCTTTGACAAATGGCCCTTAGCGTGCTAGAATAACGCCAACAATTTAAAACACTAAACCGTTGACGCGGAGATAACGGCGGTGATGCCCGCACAGAGAGCCCCCTAAGCTGAGATCGGGGTGGGAAACAGGCCGTCAAATGGACCGCTGAGGGCGCAGTAATGTGTGACGTGTGGGCATACGTCAGTTGCCGGGGATATGCAGGTATCCTGTCAAGCGCACGGCTTCACAGCCGTGAATCAAGGTGGCACCGCGGATAAGGCTTTTATTCGTCCTTGACAGAAGAGGAAGTTTCTGTCAGGGGCGTTTTTTCATGCACTGGCAGGATATTTCCGGACCAACATAAGGAGGCGCGTTTTATGGTCGTGAGACCCAGTTTGGAGGAGGTAAGGGCGATCGCCGCCCAGGGCCGGTACAAGGTCCTGCCGGTGAGCTGCGAGATGCTGTCGGACATATGCACGCCCATCGAGGCAATGAAGATACTGAAAAATGTCTCCACCCACTGTTTTTTGCTGGAATCGGTGGCCGAGCGGGAGAAATGGGGCCGCTATACCTTTTTGGGCTTCGAGCCCAGGATGGAGATCACCTGCACCGACGGGGAGATGAAGGCGGGGGACGTACGCTTCCATACGGACGATCCCTCGGCGGCGCTGCGGCAGATCCTGGCGGAGTACGCAAGCCCCCGCTTCGACTATCTGCCGCCCTTCACCGGCGGGCTGGTGGGATATTTCTCCTATGACTATCTGGGCTACAGCGAGCCCGCCGTCCGCACGGGGGCAAAGGACACGGAATCGTTCAAGGACGTGGACCTGATGCTCTTCGACAGGGTCATCGCCTTTGACAGCGTCACCCAGAAGATCATACTCATCGCCAACATGCCCCTGACCGACCCGGAGACGGGCTATAACCAGGCGGTCCTGGCCCTGGCGCACATGCGGGACCTGCTGCGAAACGGCGTGAAAAAGAACGAGCCCGGCGGCCGCCTCACCGGCGAGGTGACGCCCCTGTTCGGGCGGGAGGCATACTGCGCCATGGTGGAGCGGGCCAAGCACCATATCCGGGAGGGAGACATCTTCCAGATCGTCCTGTCCAACCGGCTCAGCGCCCCCTTTGAGGGGAGCCTGCTGAACACCTACCGTGTCCTGCGGACCGTGAACCCCTCGCCGTATATGTTCTACTTCTCCGGCACGGACGTGGAGGTGGCCGGCGCGTCCCCGGAGACCCTGGTGAAGCTGGAAAACGGCGTGCTGCACACCTTCCCCCTGGCGGGCACCCGGCCCCGAGGAAAGACCGACGAGGAGGACGCCGCCCTGGAGGCGGAGCTTCTGGCGGATGAAAAGGAGCTGGCCGAACACAACATGCTGGTGGACCTGGGCCGCAACGACCTGGGGAAGATAAGCCGGTTCGGCTCCGTCCAGGTGGAGAAGCTCCACTCCATCGAGCGCTACTCCCACGTGATGCACATCGGCTCCACGGTCCGGGGCGAGATACGCCCGGAGTTCGACGCCCTGGATGCCATCGCGGCGGTGCTCCCGGCGGGCACCCTGTCCGGCGCGCCGAAGATCCGCGCCTGCCAGCTCATAGGAGAGCTGGAGGACAACAAGCGGGGCATCTACGGGGGCGCCATTGGCTACATCGACTTTACCGGCAACATGGACACCTGCATCGCCATCCGCATCGCCTATAAGAAGAACGGCCAGGTATTCGTCCGGTCCGGCGCGGGCATCGTGGCCGACTCTGTGCCGGAGAAGGAATACCAGGAGTGCATCAACAAGGCCCAGGCCGTGGTGAACGCCCTGCGCCTGGCCCAGGAGGAAGACCTATGATCCTGCTCATCGACAACTACGACAGCTTTTCCTATAACCTCTACCAGCTGGTGGGGGCCCTGGACCCGGACATCCGCGTCATCCGAAACGACGAGCTGACCGTGGCCGAGATCCGTGATCTGGCCCCGGACCGCATCATTCTCTCTCCCGGTCCCGGAAGGCCGGAGGACGCGGGCGTCACCATGGAGGTGGTGCGTGAGCTGGGCCCAACGATCCCCATGCTGGGAGTATGTCTTGGACACCAGGCCATCTGCGCCGCCTATGGGGCCACGGTCACCTACGCCAAAAGGCTCATGCACGGCAAGCAGTCCACCGTCCGCTTCGACCTCGGCTGCCCCCTGTTCGCGGGCTGCCCCGAGCGCGCGCCCGTGGCCCGGTATCACTCCCTCGCGGCGGACCCGGACACCATCCCGGCGTGTCTCGCCGTCACCGCCCGCACGGAGGAAGGGGAGATAATGGCGGTCCGGCACCGGCAGTATCCCGTTTTCGGCGTCCAGTTCCACCCGGAGTCCATCATGACCCCGGACGGAAAGACCATGCTGCGAAACTTTATCCATCTTAAATAAAAGGAAAGGAGTTCCTATCATGATAAGAGAAGCCATTGCAAAGATCGTCTCCAAGGAGGATCTGACCTACGACGAGGCCTACGCCGTCATGAACGAGATCATGTCCGGCGAGACGACCCAGACCCAGAACGCCGCGTTCCTCGCGGCGCTGTCCACCAAGAGCGCCAAGGCCGAGACCAGCGACGAGATCGCCGGCTGCGCCGCCGCCATGCGGGACCACGCCACGAAGGTGGACGTGCCTTATCCCGTTTTCGAGATCGTGGGCACCGGCGGCGACGGAGCCCACAGCTTCAACATCTCCACCGCCTCCGCGCTGGTGGCCGCCGCCGGCGGGATCAAGGTGGCCAAGCACGGCAACCGGGCCGCGTCCTCCCAGTGCGGCACCGCCGACTGCCTGGAGGCCCTGGGCGTCAACATCCAGCAGAGCCCGGAGCGGTGCGTGGAGCTCTTAAACGAGGTGGGCATGTGCTTCTTCTTCGCCCAGAAGTACCACACCTCCATGAAATACGTGGGCGCCATCCGCAAAGAGCTGGGCTTCCGGACGGTGTTCAACATCCTGGGGCCCCTTACAAACCCCGGCAGCCCAAAGATGCAGCTGCTGGGCGTATATGACGAGTATCTGGTGGAGCCGCTGGCCCAGGTGCTCATCAGCCTGGGCGTGGAGCGGGGCATGGTGGTCTACGGCAGGGACAAGCTGGACGAGATAAGCCTGTCCGCCCCCACTGCCGTGTGCGAGTTCAAGGACAGCTGGTTCAAGTCCTATACGGTGACGCCGGAGGACTTCGGCCTGACCCGCTGCGAAAAGAGCGACCTCACGGGCGGCACCCCGGCGGAGAACGCCCAGATCGTCCGGGACATCCTGGCCGGCGCCCCCGGTCCCAAGCGGGACGCGGTGCTTATGAACGCAGGCGCTGCCCTGTATATCGCTGGCAAGGCGGCCAGCTGGGCCGAGGGCGTGACCCTCGCGGCGGAGCTCATCGACAGCGGCAAAGCCGCCGCGACCCTTGCCGGGTTCATCCAGGTCTCCAACCGTCCGGAGGCCTGAGATGACCATCCTGGACCAGCTGGCCGCCCACGCCCGGGAACGGGTGACGGCGGACAAGAAGACCGTCAGCCCGGAGGCCATGGAGGAGCTGGCCGCCCAAGGCGGTCCGGCCGACGGGCAGGCGTTCGTGGACGCGCTCACCAAGCCGGGTCTCAGCTTCATCTGCGAGGTGAAGCGGGCGTCCCCCTCCAAGGGGCTCATCGCGCCGGACTTTCCCTACCTGGATATCGCCCAGGCCTATGAGGCGGCGGGGGCGGACGCGGTGTCCTGCCTGACGGAGCCCAAGTGGTTTTTGGGCTCGGACGGCATCTTCCTGGATATCCGCCGGACCATATCCCTCCCCATGCTCCGCAAGGATTTCACCGTGGACGAGTACCAGCTTTACCAGGCCAAGACCATGGGCACCAACGCGGTGCTTCTCATCTGCGCCCTTCTGGACACGGCCACGCTGGCGAAATATTTGGAGATATGCGACATGCTGGGGCTGGCCGCTCTGGTGGAGACCCACGACGAGGGAGAAATACGCTCCGCTCTCAGCGCCGGAGCCCGGATCATCGGCGTGAACAACCGGAACCTGAAGGACTTCACCGTGGACTTCTCCAACGCCGCCCGGCTGCGGGAGCTGATACCGCCCGGGGCGGTATATGTGGCGGAGAGTGGCGTGACCGGGCCGGCGGACGCGGCGGCGCTGAAGGCACTGGGGGCCGACGCGGTGCTCATGGGGGAGGTGCTCATGCGGGCGAAGGACAAGGCCGCGCTGCTGGCGGCCATGGGGGAGGCGGCAAAATGACGAAGATCAAGATATGCGGCCTGTACCGGCCCCAGGACATAGAATACGTCAACGCCGCCCGGCCGGATTGGTGCGGGTTCATCGTCAACTTCCCCAAGAGCCACCGGAACCTTGCCCCGAATGAGGTGCGGGCCCTGCGAGCGGAACTGGACGGCGGCATCACCCCTGTGGGGGTGTTCGTGGACAGCCCCGCGGAGGATGCGGCGGCGCTCCTGAACGACGGCACCCTATCCGTGGCCCAGCTCCACGGCCATGAGGACGACGGCTATATTGCCGCCCTCCGCGCCCTGGCGCCCGGCTGCACGGTATGGAAGGCCTTCAAGGTCCGCGGCCCCCAGGACCTTTTGGCCGCCAGCGCCTCCGCCGCCGACATGGTCCTCTTAGACAACGGCTACGGCACCGGCGCGGCCTTCGACTGGTCCCTGACCCAGGGCGTGACCCGGCCCTATATCCTGGCCGGGGGCCTTACGCCGGAGAACATCCCCGACGCCATAGCCCGGCTCCGCCCCTGGGGGCTTGACATCTCCAGCGGCGTGGAGACGGATAAAATAAAAGACTTTACAAAGATCATGGCGGCGGTAGCCGCCGCGCGAAAGGAATGAACGCCATGTCCAACGGACGATTCGGTATCCACGGCGGACAGTATATCCCCGAGACATTGATGAACGCGGTCATCGAACTGGAGGCCGCCTATAACCATTACAAAGACGACCCGGATTTCAACCGGGAGCTTACCTATCTCTTCAACGAGTACGCCGGGCGGCCCTCCCGGCTGTACTACGCCGAGAAGATGACCCGGGACCTGGGCGGCGCGAAGATCTACCTCAAGCGGGAGGACCTGAACCACACCGGCGCCCATAAGATCAACAACGTCCTGGGCCAGGCGCTGCTGGCGAAGAAGATGGGCAAGACCCGCCTTATCGCCGAGACCGGCGCCGGCCAGCACGGCGTGGCTACGGCCACCGCCGCCGCCCTCATGGGCATGCAGTGTGTGGTGTTCATGGGCGAGGAGGATACGAAGCGCCAGGCCCTGAACGTGTACCGGATGCGCCTTCTGGGCGCGGAGGTGGTGCCCGTGACCACCGGCACCGGCACGCTGAAGGACGCCGTATCCGAGGCCATGCGGGAGTGGACCCGCCGCATCGACGACACCCACTACTGCCTGGGCTCCGTCATGGGCCCGCACCCGTTCCCCACCATCGTGCGGGACTTCCAGGCGGTGATATCCAAAGAGATAAAGCAGCAGCTTCAGGAGAAGGAGGGCCGGCTGCCCGACGCGGTGATCGCCTGCGTGGGCGGCGGCTCCAACGCCATCGGCAGCTTCTATCACTTCATCCCGGAGCCCTCCGTGCGGCTCATCGGCTGCGAGGCCGCCGGGCGGGGCGTGGACACCTTCGAGACCGCCGCCACCATCGCCACGGGCAGGCTGGGCATCTTCCACGGCATGAAGAGCTACTTCTGTCAGGACGAGTACGGCCAGATCGCCCCGGTGTATTCCATCTCCGCGGGACTGGACTACCCCGGCATCGGCCCGGAGCACGCCTGGCTTCACGACACAGGCCGGGCGGAGTACGTCCCCATCACCGACGGCGAGGCGGTGGACGCCTTTGAATACCTGGCCCGGACCGAGGGCATCATCCCCGCCATCGAGTCCGCCCACGCCGTGGCCTACGCACAAAAGCTGGCCCCGGCCATGGGAAAGGATAAGATCGTCGTCATCACCATCTCCGGCCGGGGGGACAAGGACTGCGCCGCCATCGCCCGCTACAGAGGGGAGGATATCCATGAGTAACATCGCCAGTGCCTTTGCCCGCGGCAAGGCGTTCATCCCGTTCATCACCTGCGGCGACCCGGACCTGGAGACCACCGCTGCCTGCGTGCGCGCCTGCGCGGCCAACGGGGCCAGCCTCATCGAGCTGGGCATCCCATTTTCCGACCCTACCGCCGAGGGCCCGGTCATCCAGGCGGCCAACCTCCGGGCGCTGACCGGCGGCGTCACCACGGACAGGATATTTGACCTGGTCCGGGACCTGCGCCGGGATGTGACCGTGCCCATGGTGTTCATGACCTACGCCAATGTGGTGTTCTCCTACGGCGCGGAGCGGTTCATCTCCACTTGCCGGGACATCGGCATCGACGGGCTCATCCTGCCCGACCTGCCCTTCGAGGAGAAGGGGGAGTTCCTGCCCCTGTGCCGGCAGTACGGGGTGGACCTGATATCCCTTGTGGCGCCCACCTCCGCCGACCGCATCGCCATGATCGCCCGGGAGGCGGAGGGCTTCCTCTACATCGTCTCCAGCCTGGGCGTCACCGGCACCCGCAGCGAGATCACCACGGACCTGGCCTCCATCGTGAAGGTGGTCCGGGCCAATACGTCCATACCCTGCGCCATCGGTTTCGGCATCTCCACGCCGGAGCAGGCGGCCAAAATGGCCTCTTATTCCGACGGGGCCATCGTGGGCTCGGCCATCATCAAGCTGCTGGCCCAGTACGGCAAGGACGCGCCGGAGCACGTGGGCGCGTATGTGCGGGCCATGACGGAGGCACTTCGGTGACGGGGACGCCGGAAGTATTGGCCCAGCTTGACTAAATGAGCCCGATTGGCTATACTGAGGCCAATCGGGCTCTCTTTCTGCTGAAGGGGAGCGATCATGCCTGACCGGAGCGGAGGTATGCCAGATGAATATCCAGATATTCGGCAAAAATAAGTGCTTCGACACCAAAAAGGCCCAGCGGTATTTCAAGGAGCGTCGGATAAAGTTCCAGTACGTGGACATCCAGCGCTACGGCATGAGTAGGGGGGAGCTCACAGCCGTGAAAAATGCGGTGGGGCTGGCCGCCATGAGCGACGCGCCGGAGATAAGCTACCTTGCCTACGACGAGGACAAGCTGGATAAGCTCTTTGAGTACCCCGAGCTTTTGAAGACCCCCATCGTCCGAAACGGGAAACAGGCCACGGTGGGCTACTGCCCGGATGTTTGGAAGAGCTGGGAATAAAAGCGCGGCGGATGGCCGCCGTTTGGAGGATAGGATATGAAAATATTTGTATTCGGCAGCGGCGCATGGGGCACGGCCCTGGCCATGCTGCTGGTGGATAACGGCCACGACGTGACCCTGTGGTCCCACGACCCGGAGAAGGCCGCGGCCATGGCGAAGCGCCGGAAGAATCCCGCCATGGCCGGCGCCATCCTTCCCAAGGCCCTGAACATTACCAGCGACCCGGCAGGCGCGGAGAGGGCGGAGCTTGTGCTGTTCGCGTCCCCATCCAATATCCTTCGGCGCACGGCGAAGACCGCCGCGCCCCATATAAAGCCCGGCACGGTGCTGGTCTCGGCCACCAAGGGCATCGAGGAGGGCACCGAGCTTCGCATGAGCCAGGTCATCCGCCAGGAGGTGGGGAAGGACTGCCCCGTGGCGGTGCTGTCCGGCCCCTCCCACGCGGAGGAGGTCTCCCGCCGCATGGCCACAGGCTGCGTGGCCGCCTGCGAGGACCAGGCGGTGGCGGAGCTTGTCCAGCGCACCTTCATGAACGACATGTTCCGGGTCTATGTGAATCTGGATGTGGTGGGCGTGGAGCTGTGCGGCGCGGTGAAGAACATCATCGCCCTGGGCGTGGGCGTCATGGACGGCCTGGGCCTGGGAGACAACGCCAAGGCCCTCTTTATGACCCGGGCCATGGCGGAGATCGCGGTCCTCTGCCAGGCGGCGGGGGGCGACCGCACCACCTGCTCGGGCCTCGCCGGCATGGGGGACCTGATCGTCACGTGCCTGTCCGGCCACTCCCGGAACCGCCAGGCCGGCCTTCTCATCGGCCGGGGCGCCCCGGTGGCCATTGCCCTGCGGGAGGTGGGCGCCGTGGTGGAGGGCTACTATGCCGCCGCCAGCGTCATGACCCTGGCCCGGCGGCTGCATACCGAGATGCCCATCTGCAGGAGCATCTATGGCATCCTCTATGAGGACATGGAGCCGGAGGACGTTTTCCGTGGCCTCATGAACCGGGACAGGCGCAGTGAGTTCGACCGGGGCTGGGATACGGCCGGGAGGACATGACATGGTCCCGGGGATGATAAAACCAAAGCACCTGCAGCGGGGCGACACCGTTGCCATCGTGAGCCTCTCGGCAGGCACCCTGGGGGAACCCTGGGCCATCCACAAGCTGGACATCGCGAGAGAACGGCTGGAGGGGGACTATGGTCTTCGCGTGGCCGTCATGCCCAACGCACTCAAGGGACGGGACTATCTCTGCGAGCATCCGGAGGCCCGGGCGGCGGACATGATGGATGCCTTCCGGGACAAGAGCGTCAAGGCAGTATTCAACGCCATCGGCGGGGACGACACCATACGGCTGCTGCCCTACATCGATTTTGACGTGATCCGGGCTAATCCCAAGATATTCACCGGCTTTTCCGACACCACCACCAACCACCTGATGTGCTACAAGGCGGGGCTGGTGTCCTATTACGGCGCCAGCGTCATGAACAACTTCTCCGAATATGTCCGCGTCAACGACTACACCGCCGCCATGATCCGGGACACGCTCTTTGCGCCCAAGCCCACTCTGGATATCCCATCCGCGCCATATTGGTACGACGACGAGGACGAGAAGATATGGTGGAAGCCGGAGAACATGCACCGGCTCAAAGCCTATCACCCGGAGACGGTGGGCTATGAGGTGCTCCAAGGCGCCGGCGTGGTGGAGGGCGAGCTGCTGGGCGGGTGCGTGGATGTGTTCCCAATGGTGGTGGGCACGGCCATCTGGCCCACAAAAGAGCAGTGGATGGGAAAGATCATGTTCCTGGAGACCAGCGAGGAGGACATCAGCCCGGACTATCTGACATGGTATCTCAGAAATCTGGCCGCCCAGGGGCTGTTCGACGTGATAAACGGTATCATCGTGGGCAAACCAGCCCGCCGAAGCAGGTATGAGCCCTACAAAGAGGTATACCGAAAGGTCGTCGGCGGAGAGGCGGGACACCCGGAGCTGCCAATATTATATAATGTGAACTTCGGCCACGCGGAGCCCATCGGCGTCATTCCTTACGGGCTCAGGTGCCGTCTGGACGCGGACAACAAAACGCTGATGCTTCTGGAACCGGCAACGGAATAAAAAACAGCGCCGCTCAAATGAGCGGCGCTGCGCTGTATTCTATTATCAGATGAAGTTCAGCACCAGGGTCAGCAGCACGAAGACGATGGCGACCCACTTCGTCATCTTTGCCAGCTTCGCGTCCCAGGTCTTGGCCTTGCTCTTCGTCATGAAGGTGTCCGCACCGCCGGCGATGGCGCCGGACAGGCCGGAGCGCTTTCCGCTCTGGAAGAGGATGACGACGATGAGGAACAGGTCGGCGATGAGCTGCAAAACAGAAACGGCTATAGTCATGATGATCTCGTCCTTTATCCAAAATTCGCTCAATTACTATACCATACCTGTCCGATGAAATCAAGGGGTTTTTCACCTTTTTTTGCTAGGATGGAAATGCCTTGAGAAACGCGGGGCCATGGCCTATAATGGGCGGAGACAGGAGGGTTACTTTATGGAGTTTCTCTATCTTGACAAGCGCATAGCGGTGTGTATAAAACCGGCGGGGGTCCTGTCCACGGATGAGCCGGGCGGCATGCCCTCTTTGGTGCGGGAAGCGCTGGGGGATGAGCACGCCTGCGTGCGCACGGTCCACCGGCTGGATAGGCCCGTGGGCGGGGTGATGGTCCTGGCCCGCAGCGTGAAGGCGGCCTCCGAGCTGAGCCGGCAGGTGCGTGAGGGAATATTTAATAAGGAATACCTGGCCGTGGTCCACGGCATGCCTGACACGCAGCAGGGGAGAATGGAGGATCTGCTTGCCCGGGACAAAGTGCGGCGCCTTACCTATGTCACCGATGTGCCCGGCCCGGACACCAGGCCGGCGGCGCTGGAGTATGAGTGCGTCGAAAGCCGCTACGGCATGAGCTTGGTGCGGGTACGATTGCTCACCGGGCGCACCCATCAGATACGCTGCCAGTTCGCCAGCCGGGGCATGCCTCTGTCGGGGGACCGGAAATACGGTGCGCCGGAGGGTGAGAGCAATATTGGATTGTGGTCGTATAAACTGTCTTTTATGCATCCGGAGAGCGGCGAAAAGATGACCTTTTTGCATAAAACGCCACATATCCAACCATTTTTGCCCTTTAATGCCCAGGACTTCGTTGAATAATATACGAAACCATCCATTTTCAAAATGGATGGTTTTCATTTATACTATTTTAATTGTCCCGGGCTGACGCCAAAACACTCCCGGAAGGCGCGGAAAAAGGTGGAGTATTCCTCAAAGCCGCTGTCTGCGGCGGCCTTGTTCACGTTCTCGCCCTGGCGGATGAGCTGGGCGGCATAGAGAAGCCGCCGCTGGCGGACGTAGGCGTGGACGGTGCTGCCGGTCTGGGCCTTGAAAAGGCGCATGAAGTGGTACTTGCTCAGGTATACCCGCTCGGCAAGAGCCTCCACCGTCAGGGGCTTGGACAGGTTCTCGTTGATATAGGACAGCGTCTGGGCGATCTTGGGGTCATATTGGGGCGGCGCTTCGGCCGCATCCCCGCCGCCGGTGAGAAAGACCCGGTTCACGGCGATGAGAAGCTGGGTCACCAGCGTGTCCCGCAGGGCCTGAGCGCCGAAGCCCTCGTCCGAGGCGGCCTTGTCCAGGGCCTCCAGCACGCCGCCGATAACGCCGATATCGCCGGGGGAGGGCGTGAGCAGATGCCGCCCCAGCCGGTCGGCCCCCTCGAAGCACTCGGCCAGGTCCGTTCCGTTCCCGGCGTGGGCGGGGTAGTTCCGGTCCAGATACAATATGACCCTCTCGTAGGGCACGGATTTGTCGATGAGGGCCTTGTGGATGGTGTGGTGGCCGATGAGCAGGATGTCCCAGGGCCGCAGGGCATAGGTGGCCCGCTCCACCATGTAGTCCACGCGGCCGGATAAGAGGATCACCAGTTTGTCGAAGTCGTGGAAGTGGAAGTCCCGCTCCTGGCCGGCGGTGTCCTTTAGGTGGAAATAGTGGTAGTCCTCGGTGAGATAGCCCTCCCGGCTGTAGCTGGAATTCACACAAAGCACCTCGCAAAACAGGGTCTTGGACATACTATACAGCACTTTTTGAAATGTTTCAAGCACTCAAGGCAATGTTATTTGCAATTATATGCCGCTATAATATGGCAGATGCTCCGGCAGGGCAGTTCCGGGCCGGAGAGCCATCCAAGAGGAGGGAGTTTCTTATGGATAAGAAAGCAGTCGCGAAGAATTACCGCTTTATGGCGGTGATGCTCATCGCCATGGTGGCGGGCGCCGTCGTGGGCTGGGTGTGGCCCAGCGCCTCGGTGCTGAAGCCCCTGGGCACGGTGTTCATCAATATGATGTTTTGCATCGTGGTGCCTCTGGTGTTCGCCTCCATCGCCGGCGCGGTGGCCAATATGGGCAGCCGGAAGCGGGCGGGGAAGATCATGGGCGTCACCATCGGCACCTTCGTGGTCACCGGTGCCATCGCCGCGGTGATCATGTTCCTGCTGGTGAAGGTGTTCCCGCCGGTGCTGGAGCCCTGGCAGGAGATACCCCAGGAGGAGATGGGGGAGTACGCCAGCTTTTCCACCATGCTGGTGAACTTCTTCACGGCGGAGGATTTCGTGGGCCTTCTGAGCCGGCGGGCCATGCTGCCGCTGATCGTGTTCTCGCTGCTGTTCGGCTTTGCCGTGAATCTGAACGGCGGGCATGATACCGTGGTAGGCAAGTTCCTGGAGGACCTGACCAACGTGATGCTGAAGTTCGTGAAGATCGTCACCTACTACGCGCCCGTGGCCTTCTTCGCCATCTTCGCGGACCTGGTGGCCTCCTACGGGCCCCAGATCACCGCCAGCTACGGCCGCGCGCTCATCCTCTATTATCCGCTTTGCTTCATCTATATCTTCACGGCCTGGCCTCTGTTTGCCCGGTTCGGCGGCGGCAAGGGCGCGGTGAAAACCATGTTCAGCCATATCGCCAAGCCCGCGGTAGTATCCCTGGGCACCTGTTCCTCCGTGGCTACCATCCCCACCAACATGGAGGAGGCGGAGGCCACCGGCATCTCCAAGGACGTGTCCGACATGGTGCTGCCCCTGGGCGCCACCATGCATATGGACGGCTCCTGCTTCTCCTGCGTGCTGAAGATCGCCTTCGTGCTGGGGGTGTTCGGCCAGGACCTGGGCTTTAAGATGCTTGTTCCCGTGGTGCTGGTGGCCGTGCTCAGCTCTGTGGGCATGAGCGGCGTGCCCGGCGGCGGGTATATAGGGGAGTATATCATATGCTCCATCTTCTTCCCGGAGCAGATGACCATGGCGTTCCCCATACTGGTGGCCATCGGCAACCTGGTGGACCCGCCGGCCACCATGATCAACGCCGCCGGCGACTATGTGGTGTGCTATATCGTGTCCCGGTTCACCGACGGCAGGGACTGGCTGCAGAAGAAGCTGGCCCGATAACATAGCTCCTATGTGTCATGCCGCCGTCCCGTCCCGGGCGGCGGCATGACTATATTTTGGGGTGGGTCCCTGGCGTGCAGGAAAAAAATTTTTTTGGCAGAACATGCATTTTTGCCCGGCAAAAAGCCCGGACATGTACCATTCCCAAGGCTTTGCAGGCATTTTCGCTGTTTACAAAATATTGGCCATGAAACGGTTGACAGGCACAAGATATTGTGCTAATATAACGGCTACCGGGATTATGTAACCATCTGCGGCCTGCACATATGCGGCCGCAGTAACTGTGGGATAAAGGATAAGAGAGGGGACGCACGCCATGAAGATCATCAAGAGGAACGGTTCGGAAGTCGCTTTCGATATCACCAAGATCATCAACGCCATCGGCAAGGCCAACGACGTGGTGGACGAGGACCTGCGCATGACCAACACCCAGATCCACCGCATCGCCGACTCGGTGGAGAAGGCCTGCATCGAGCTGGGCCGCTCTCCCTCCGTGGAGGAGATACAGGACATGGTGGAGGAGCAGATCATGGCCCACGGCGCCTATGAGGTGGCCAAGCGGTACATCACCTACCGCTACACCCGCTCCCTGGTGCGCCAGTCCAACACCACCGACGACCGCATCCTGGCCCTCATCGAGTGCAACAACGAGGAGGCCAAGCAGGAGAACTCCAACAAGAACCCCGTGGTCAACTCCACCCAGCGGGACTACATGGCCGGCGAGGTCAGCCGTGACATCACCAACCGCCTGCTGCTGCCCCCCGACATCGTGGAAGCCCATGAGCAGGGCATCATCCACTTCCACGACACGGACTACTATGCCCAGCACATGCACAACTGCGACCTGGTGAACCTGGAGGACATGCTCCAGAACGGCACCGTCATCACCGACACCCTCATCGAGCGGCCCCACTCCTTCGCAACCGCCTGCAACATCGCCACCCAGATCGTGGCCCAGGTGGCCTCCAACCAGTACGGCGGCCAGTCCATCTCTCTGGCCCATCTGGCTCCCTTCGTGCAGGTGAGCCGGGAGAAGATACGAGCCATAGTGCGAGACGAGATCAGCACCCTGGGCGTCATTCCCACCAAGGAACAGGTGGACGAGATCGTGGAAAAGCGCCTGCGGGAGGAGATACGCCGGGGCGTGCAGACCATCCAGTATCAGGTCGTTACGCTGCTGACCACCAACGGACAGGCCCCCTTCGTCACCGTGTTCATGTACCTCAACGAGGCCAAAAGCGAGCAGGAGAAGAAGGACCTGGCCATCATCATCGAGGAGACCCTCCTGCAGCGCTATGAGGGCGTGAAGAACGAGCAGGGCATATGGGTCACCCCCGCCTTCCCCAAGCTCATCTACGTGCTGGAGGAGGACAACGTGGAGGAGGGCACGCCCTACTTCTACCTCACAAAGCTCGCGGCCAAGTGCACCGCCAAGCGGATGGTGCCCGACTACATCTCCGAGAAGAAGATGCTGGAGCTCAAGGGCGACGTGTACACCTGCATGGGCTGCCGCAGTTTCCTGACCCCCGACCGGTTCACCGACGCGGGCATCGGCAACATCGCCAACGCCGGCAACTACGAGCCGGGCAAGCACAAGTACTATGGCCGCTTCAACCAGGGCGTGGTCACTATCAACCTGCCTGACGTGGCCCTCAGTTCCGGCGGCAATCTGGAGAAGTTCTGGAAGATATTCGACGAGCGGCTGGAGCTGTGCCACCGGGCGCTGATGTGCCGCCACGAGCGGCTGAAGGGGACCCTCTCCGACGCGGCCCCCATCCTGTGGCAGTACGGCGCCTTGGCCCGCCTGCAGAAGGGCGAGCCCATCGACAAGCTCCTCTACAACGGCTACTCCACCATCTCCCTGGGCTACGCGGGCCTTTACGAGTGCGTCAAGTACATGACCGGTAAGAGTCACACGGACCCCTCCGCCACGCCCTTCGCCCTGGAGGTCATGCAGTACATGAACGCCGCCTGCAAGCGCTGGAAGGAGCAGCACAACATCGACTTCTCCCTGTACGGCACACCCCTGGAGAGCACCACGTATAAGTTTGCCAAGTGCCTGCAGAAGCGCTTCGGCGTCATCGAGGGCATCACCGACAAGGGCTATATCACCAACTCCTACCACGTGCACGTGACCGAGGAGATCGACGCGTTCACCAAGCTGAAGTTCGAGGCCCAGTTCCAGCACCTGTCTCCCGGCGGCGCCATCAGCTATGTGGAGGTGCCCGACATGCAGAACAACCTGGAGGCGGTGCTGCAGGTCATGCGCTTCATCTACGACAACATCATCTACGCCGAGCTGAACACCAAGAGCGACTACTGCCAGGTGTGCGGCTGGGACGGGGAGATCGAGATCGTGGAGGACGACGGCAAGCTCATCTGGCGCTGCCCCCGCTGCGGCAACACCGACCAGGACAAGATGAACGTGGCCCGGCGGACCTGCGGCTACATCGGCACCCAGTTCTGGAACCAGGGCCGCACCCAGGAGATCAAGGACCGGGTCCTGCACCTGTAAGCCATGCACTACGGCGAGATCAAAAACTGCGACATCGCCAACGGCGTGGGCGTGCGGGTGACGCTGTTCGTGTCCGGCTGCACCAACCGCTGTCCGGGATGCTTTCAGCCCCAGACATGGGACTTTGACTACGGCCAGCCCTTCACCGCTGAGACGGAGGAAAAGCTGCTGGACATGCTGTCGCCGGGGTACATCGACGGGCTGACGCTCCTGGGGGGCGACCCCTTCGAGCCGGACAACCAGCGGGCCCTGGTGCCCTTCCTGCGGCGGGTGAAGGAGACGTATCCCAAGAAGACCGTATGGGCCTTTACGGGTTTCGTCTACGAGGACCTGCTGCGGGAGGGAAGCCACCCCCGCTGCGAGGCGACGGACGAGCTGCTGGCGCTTACCGATGTGCTGGTGGACGGGCCTTTTATCCTGGCGGAGAAGGACATAAGCCTCCGCTTCCGGGGCTCGCGGAACCAGCGGCTCATCGATATGAACAGGACCCGCGAGGAGGGCCAGCCAGTCCTCTGGGACGACCAAATGTTTCCGGCATCCCGCAGCTAAGGCGGGGTGCCGGTTCGATATAGGGGAGAGCAAATGGAAAACTATCTGGAAAAGGAAGAGACCCTGTATACCAGCAAGCTGGACTACGAGGGGAATTTGAAACTGGCGGGACTTTTTGACCTCTTTATGGACCTGGCGGCGGAGCAGGCCGAGCGCATGAACGTGGGCTACGCCGACATGATGGGCTACCGGGCCTTCTGGCTGGCGGTGCGCACGAGAGTACGCATCCACAAGGTACCCGGCTACGGAGATACCGTCACGGTGAAGACCTGGCCGGGCAAACCGGGCATCATCAAATGCGACCGGTTCTATACCCTCAAGCGGGACGGGGAGCTGCTGGCCGAGGGGCGGACCGAGTGGGCCGCCCAGAACGTGGACACGGGCCGGGTCATGAAGACGTCGGAATTCGGCTACCCCGTGGACATGGAGCCCCTGCCGGAGCGGGTCTGCGAAGGGCTCTTCACCCGCTTTAAGGAAAAGCCGGAGCCTGAGAATCTGCACATGACCTATACCGTCTGCTCCCGGGACATCGACACGGGCCGGCACATGAACAACGTGGCCTATGTGCGCATGCTCATGGGCTCCTTCACCGTGGCGGAGCTGGAGAGCATGGACATGGCCGAGGCGGAGATCAACTACCAGGACGCCTGCCGGGAGGGGGAGGAGCTGCGCCTCTACCGGCGCAAGGACGAAGAGGGCTGGCACCTGCTGGTGCAAAAGCCCGACGGGGCCGTGGCAGCTCAGATGATATTGCGCCTGCGTTGAAAACAAAAGACCGTCAGCGGTTTTCCGCTGACGGCTTTTTATCGCTTCTGGTTCTTCCTCCATATGAGCCACAGGCCCCGTGGGATCAGGTCTTTATCCAGGCGTATGTCCTTCCGGCGGCAGTGGGGGATGACGGCGGGGGCCCACACCCCGGTGGCCACCACCGTGGCGGGCATTCCCAGTTCCTCCTCCATGCCCTGCAAGAGGCCGTCCAGCATGGCGGCGGCGCCATAGATGATGCCCGAGCGCATGGACTCGTCCGTGTTCTTGCAGATGATGTGGCCCGGCGCCTGGGGCACCACGTTGTGCAGCAGGGATGCCCGGCTGGTGAGGGCAGCGGTGGAGACCATGATGCCCGGGGCGATGATGCCGCCGATATACCGGCCCTCGCCGTCGGTGACGCCCATGCCGATGGCGGTGTCCATGTCCACGGTGATCACCGGCAGGGGATAGGCGTCCTGGGCCGCCACGGCGGCGGCCACGAAATCGCTGCCCAGCTCTGAGGGGTCGTCCAGGCGGATGTTGAGCCCGGTCTTCACCCCGGGGCCCACCACCATGGGGCCCACGCCGGTGAGAAGCTCCAGGGCCTGACGCAGGGTCAGGGTCAGCTCCGGCACCACGGAGGACAATATGCACCCGTCCCAGCTGTCCCGTACCGCGCCGTGCTGCTCCAATATGAGCCCCATGAGGGCGGCGTATTCGTCCGCTGTGCGGGTCTTCACCGTGGCCATGCCACAGGAGAAGGAAACCGCGCCGTCTTTTACCCCCGCCAGGGTGATGCGGGAGTTGGATAAGTCCACAGTCAAAAGCATTTTGATCACTTCCTGACCACAGCTTATCAAATCCTGTCCACAATGTCAAAGGATACTTGTGCGCTTTCCCATCATGAGACAGTAAAGTCCCAGACCGCCGGCCATGGCCAGCACCAGCGCCGGCGCGCCCGCCGCCGCGCCGGTATATGCCCCCAGCAGCCGGGCGGCAAGACCGCTTAATAGTGCGCAGAGCCCCGCCCGGCACAATGCCCGCCAGGGGAGCCGCACCCCGGAGACCCGCCGGAGCCGCCACAGGCTCAGGGCGAAGTTGAATACCTCCGTGAAGCAGATGACAAAGATATAGGCCCCCAGCCCCCACCGGGGCAGCATCAGCCACACCATCAGCGCCGAAAGACCCACGTCCGCAATGTTCACGTACATGCAGAACATCATCTCGCCCAGGCCCTTGAGGCATCCGTCCGTGGCCGTGTCCATGTACATCACCGGCACGATGAGGGCGAAGAGCTGGATATACCGCCCGGCCTCCGCCGAATCGTAGAGGGCCAGGCCCAGACTGTCTCCCAGCCCCAGGAGCAGGGCGGCGGTGACGGCGCTGAAGAGAAAGCTCTTGTAGAGCACGTCCTCCGTCACGGCTTTGATGCTGTCGCGCTGCCCCTGTATCTGCTTTTCTGTGAGCTTCGGCACGATGAGCTCCGCGATGGCCAGCATGAGGCAGGAGGGGAAGAGCACCACCGGCAATGCCATGCCCTGGATGACGCCGTAGCCCGCGAGAGCGCTCTCCGCGTTGAGGCCGGAGGCTCTGAGGCCCCGGGGTACAAGAAGATGCTGCAGGGTGGACAGACCGCTTCTCGCGTAGGAGGCTGCCGCCAAAGGCAGGGCGACGCGCAGCATCCGGCCTGTCATGCCCGGGAGGGCGGGGGCATTGCCCCTCACGATGCCGTGGCGGCGCCTATCAAAGGCGAAGGCCAGGCCCAAGGCGGAGACGCCGCATATTTCGCCTATAAGGCTGCCGCCGGTGATGACCGCCGCGGCGTATTCAAGATTCCCCGCCGGGGCCGCCAGAAGCATGGCGGCGGTGACGGCGATGGTGATAAGCTGCTGGCCCACGGACACGGCCACGCTCTTCCACACCCGGCCCACGGCGGTGAAGTAGCCGTGCATGACCGAGTCGATGCCGGTGAGGGGCATGGTGAGGGCCAGGAGCATCAGCGGCCGCACCGTGCGGGCGTCCTCCAGCCAGAGAAAGCCCATGGGCTGAGAAAGTATCATGAGGATGAGCCCGGCGGCGAGGCCGAAGCCCAGCCCGTAGAGCATGCAGGACCCCAGTGCCTGGGCCGCCCCGTGGGGCCGCTCCAGGCCGTTTTCCTCCGATACCAGCCGCGTCACGGCGTAGCGGCTGCCGCTCATGGCCACCGTGACGGCCAGGGCGTTCACGCTCATGACGAGCTGGAAAAGCCCAATGCCCGCCTCGCCGATGCGGCTTACGAGCCACACCTGCCACACCATGCCCACGAACCGCATGGCGAGGCCCGAGCCGGTGAGCAGGGCCGTGTTGAACGCTAGCTTTCTGTCCCGCAGCAATAAAACTCCTCCCCGCGCCCTTGCGTAAGATGTCCCAAACGGGTATAATCACTTATATGGGACAAATTGGGAGGATATGTTGCTCTTGCCATGAGAAGACCGTCGGAACAACTGAAGAACGCGCGGCTACCTTACGCCGCCGCCGTCATCGTGGCGGCGGGCTCCGCCCGGCGCTTCGGCGCGGACAAGCTGCTGGCGGACCTGGGGGGCATGCCGGTGCTCATGCGCTCCATCCTTGCCTTTGAAAGGGCAGAGACGATACAAGCTATCGTTATTGCCGCCCGGGCGGATATGGTGGAAGAGGTAAAGAGCCTCTGTGCCCGGTACGGCATATCCAAGCTGACGGCCGTGGTGCCGGGCGGGGAGACAAGAGCCAGGTCCTGCCTCGCCGGGGTGACGGCCGTGCCGCCGGAGGCGGAATTGATCGCTATCCACGACGGGGCCCGGCCCCTGGTGACGGAGAAGGTCATTCTGGACGCCCTCTGGACCGCGTACCGCCATACGGCAGCCCTGCCCGCCGTGCCGGTCCGGGACACCATCAAGGAGGCCGAGGACGGCATAGTGACGGCCACGCCGGACCGCTCCCGGCTTTGGGCGGCCCAGACGCCCCAGTGCTTCCAGGCGGACCTTATCCGCGCGGCCCTCACCGACGCGGCGGAAAACGCCCCGGACATCACCGACGACTGCCTGGCCGTGGAGCGCATCGGGGGGAAGATATTCCTCTCCCCGGGCAGCGAGGAAAATATCAAGATCACCACGCCCCTGGACCTTACCCTGGCCCGGGCGCTGCTGGCGGAGAGGAGCGAGCTATGAATATGCGCATAGGCCACGGGTACGACGCCCACCGCCTCACGGAGGGGCGGAAGCTCATCCTGGGCGGGGTGGAAATACCCTATGAGCGCGGCCTTTTGGGCCACTCGGACGCGGACGTGCTCCTGCACGCCCTGGCGGACGCCATATTGGGTGCGGCGGCATTGGGGGACATCGGTAAGCTCTTTCCCGACAATGACCCCGCCACCGAGGGCATCGACAGCCGCATCATCCTCCGGGCGGCGGCGAAGGCGGCGGCGGACGCGGGGTATGCCGTTGGCAACTGCGACGTGACCGTCATCGCCCAGCGGCCCAAGCTGGCGCCCTATATCGGCGAGATGCGTCAAAACATCGCCGAGGACCTGGCCGTGGACGTCTCCTGCGTCAGCGTAAAGGCCACCACCGAGGAGAGGATGGGCTTCACCGGCGCCGGGGAGGGCATAAGCTGCCACGCGGTGGCGCTGCTCATGTCCCGTTAAACAAAATAGGCCCCTCCCGCATAAGATGTGCTGTGACTTATGCGGGAGGTCTTTTTATGCACTATCTACTCTCATTCCGAAGCCTGACCTTTGCCCAGCGGGCGGCCCGGGTCCTGGAGCGGGCGGGCATCACGGGAACGGTCTCCCGCGTGCCCAAGGCCGCCTCCACAAAGGGCTGCGCCTACTGCGTCATCGTGGCGGCCCGGCATAAGGAGCGGGCCCTGGCCATCCTCACCGGCGCGGGCATCACACCGGAGCGGGTGCTGCTGCGCCGTCCTGACGGAACGCTGGAGGCGGAGGCATGATATATCTCGACTGCGCCGCCACATCCTTTCAAAAGCCCGCCGCGGTGCGCTATGCCGTATCCCGGGCCATGGAGACCCTCTCCAGTCCCGGCCGGGGCGGGTATGAGAGCGCCATGGCCGCGGCGGAGGTGCTCCTGGACTGCCGCCTGGCCCTGGCGGACCTATTCTGCGTCAAGGACCCGGAGCGGGTGGTGTTCACCTCCAGCGCCACCCACGGGCTCAACATCGCCATTGGGAGCCTTGTGGGTCCCGGGGACCGGGTGGTCATCTCAGGCTATGAGCACAACGCCGTGTGGCGGACCCTGCGGGGGATAGGGGCGGACGTGCGGATAGCGGCCTCGCCGCTGTTTGACCCGGACGCCGCCGTGGAGGCGTTCCGGAAGCTGCTGCCGGGAGCCAAAGCGGCGGTGTGCACCCAGGTGTCCAATGTGTTCGGCTATATCCTGCCGGTCGATAAGATAGCCGCCCTGTGCCGGGAGATGGGCGTGCCCCTTATCGTCGACGCCTCTCAGGGTGCAGGGACGGTGGGCCTGGATTTCGACGGCCTGGGCTGCGCCTTCGCCGCCATGCCGGGCCATAAGGGCCTGCTGGGCCCCCAGGGGACCGGGGTGCTGCTGTGCCGCGACGAGCGGGTTCGGCCGCTCATATTCGGCGGTACCGGCTCCGTGAGCGCGGAGGCGGCCATGCCGGCGTTTCTGCCGGACAGACTGGAGCCGGGGACCCACAACGTGCCGGGCATAGCGGGGCTCCTGGAGGGCGTGAAGTGGCTGCGGCGGAAGACGCCTGCCGCGCTGCTGGCCCACGAGCGGGAGCTGTTGGCGGCATTCTCCGACGCTTTGGCGGGGGACAGGAGGATACGCCAATTCCGCGCCCCGGACCCGGTAGATCAGGCCGGGGTCCTGTCGGTGCAGATAGGGGAGACGGACTGCGAGGAGGCGGCGGAAAGGCTGGCGGAGCGGGGTATCGACGTGCGGGCGGGGCTACACTGCGCGCCCCTGGCCCATGAGACGGCGGGGACCCTGGACCGGGGGACGGTGCGCTTCAGCTTTTCGCCCTTCAATACGGCGGGTGAAGTCCTGACGGCGGCGGAGGCCGTGGAAAAGATACTGGGATGACTTACAGGCGGCGGACTTCGGTCCGCCGCTAAAATGCAGTAAATTATGTTGCCAACGGAGCGGTTTTGTTATATAATACAAAGTTGACGTAGAGTGTTCACCCATCCGGTATAGATCATGAATGGTACGGGCCTATGAGTAATTTTCTGAACAACTTAAAAGAGTCCTTCGGCCTCATCCTGGACATGGGGCTGGCGGATATCGTCGACGTGCTCATCGTGGCGGTGGCGGTGTACGCGGTCATCTCCTTCGTCAGGCGGAACAACTCCATGCGCCTGGCCCAGGGCATACTGCTGCTGCTGGCGGCGCTGGTGCTGTCCACCGCTTTGAACCTGACCCTGACCAGTTTCATCCTGCGGCAGGTGTTCGAGATAGGCGTTCTGGCGGTGATCGTGCTGTTCCAGCCGGAGATACGCCGGGCTCTGGAGCGGGTGGGCTCCTACAGGCTTTTCTCCATCTTTGGCCGGGGCATCATGGGCGGACAGGTGATGGATAAGGCCATCATGCAGACCGTCTACGCCTGCGAGGACATGTCCAAAAGCCGCACCGGCGCGCTCATCGTCTTTGAGCGGACCAACCGCCTCAACGAGGCCATGGCCTCCGGTACCCAGGTGGACGCGGTGGTGTCCTCGGAGCTTTTGAAGAACATCTTTTACGACAAGTCCCCCCTCCATGACGGGGCGGTGATCATTCAGGACGGCCGGCTGGCCGCGGCGGGGTGCATGCTGCCCTTGAGCGAGAACGCCAACCTGAGCCGGGATCTGGGCATGCGCCACCGGGCGGGCATCGGCATGAGCGAGCGGTCCGACGCGGTGGTGGTCATCGTCTCCGAGGAGACCGGCGGCATCAGCGTGGCGGAGGACGGGCTTTTGAAGCGCCATCTGAGCGCCGACACCTTCGAGACCCTGCTGCGCCGGGAGCTGCTCCCGGAGGAGGAGGCCGGCGGTGCCGGCTGGCTGGACAGGCTCAAGGCCAGAAAGGGGGCGCACCATGAAAAACAATGATAACGCCAGCGCCCGCAGCCGCGGGATACTGGATAACCGCCTGTTCTGGGCCATCCTGAGCCTCTTCGCGGCGCTGGTCATGTGGCTGTACTATACGTCCAACTACGGCAGTACCCAGACCAGGACCTTCTACGGCGTGGAGGTGACTTTCACCGGCCAGGACGCCATGCGGGACACCCTGAACATGGTGGTGTCCGAGCAGGATACGACCCGGGTGAACGTGACCCTCTCCGGCACCCGCCGGGAGCTGTCCAAACTCACCGCCGACGACATGAAGGCCGTGGTGAACCTCTCCAACGTCACCATGGCGGGCAACCGGGCCATGACCTATTCCATCAGCTACCCCGCCGGTGTGAACCAGGCCAACATCCGGGAGACATCCCGTTCTCCCTCCACCGTGGGCCTGCAGATCAGCAAGCTCTCCACCAAACCCATGGTGGTCTCCGGTTTGTTTGAGGGTACCACCGCTGAGGGCTACATGGTGGACGCCTCCGAGATGACCTTTGACCCCGCTTCCGTGACCTTCACCGGCCCGGAGGAGGAGCTGGACCAGATCGACAAGCTGCAGGTCGTGGTGGCCCGGGATGAGGTGAACGCCGCCTTCACCGCCGTGGGAAACTACGTGATGCTGGATGCCGAGGGCAATATCCTGGAGTTCGACGATGTGCAGGCGGACGTGGATACCGTATCCGTGAACGTGCCCGTGAGTATGGTCAAGGAAGTGGCTCTGGGCGTAGACCTGGTGCCCGGCGGCGGCGCTACGGCCAGCAACGTCATCACCACCATCGAGCCCGCGGCCATCACTGTGGCGGGCGACGCGGCCACGCTGGATGGGCTTAATATCATCTCCCTCGCCACTGTGCAGCTTGCCAACACCCTGAGCTTTGAGCCGACGGTATACAACATCGTACTGCCCAACGGGGTGGAGTGCCTGTCCGGGGAGACCACGGCATCGGTGGACATGGAGTTCACCGGCCTGGAGACGGGGCTTTTCACAGTCACGAACCTTCGCTATACCAACGTGCCGGAGGGCTACCGGGCCAGCGTCATGGACGCCAACAAGATCGTCACCATCCGGGCGCCCAAGGACGTGCTGCCTCTGATATCCGCCAACAATATCCGCATCGTGGCGGACCTGACGGATGTGACGGCCACGTCCCGCGTGGCGACGACCGTGTATGTGGACGGCTTCGAGAGCGCCGGCGCGGTGGGCTCCTATCCGCTGTACATACGATTGGAGGAGATACCATGACCCAGACGGGGATCATAACCAAGATACTGGATAACGGCCTGGCCGACGTGGCCGTGGAGCGGGTCACCGCCTGCAGCCACTGCTCCGGCTGCGGCGAGTGCATCTACGGCAAGGAGATCCACGTGGAGGCGGAGAATAAGATCTACGCCCAGCCCGGGGAGCGGGTGGTGCTGGAGAGCAAGACCACCACCATCCTGGCCGTGACGCTGCTTATATATATGCTGCCGGTGGCGATGCTGTTCGCGGGCTATGCCATCGCCGCGGCCATCGGCCTGGATCAGGAGAAGTGCATCATCGGCAGCGCCCTGGGTATTGCCGCGGGCGCCGCGGCCGCCACGGGCCTGGGCAAGCGGTTCAAGAAGATAGACTACTTCATCACCGGCTACAAGCGCTGATGTACGGCTACGTCCGCCCGGTGAAGGGCGAGCTGAAGATATCGGAATTCGAGCGGTTCCGGGGCGTGTACTGCGGGCTGTGCCATGAGCTTGCCCGGCGGTACGGCTTCGCCGCCCGGTTCCTGGTGAACTATGACTTCACCTTCCTTGCCATGCTCCTGGCGCCAACCGGCCCGGCGAAGACCTGCCCCCGGCGGTGCGCGGCCCATCCTATACGAAAGACCGTGTGTCTTGAAAGCTGTGAGAGCCTCGCGCTGGCGGCGGACATGACCGTGATCCTGGGCTGGTGGAAGCTGGCGGACGGCGCGGAAGATAAAACTTTTCCCGCCTCCTGGGGCTGTAAGGCCGCCTGCGGGCTTCTAAAGGGCGCCTATAAAAAGGCGGCGGCCCGCAGGCCGGATTTCGCCGCGGCGACGGAAGAAAACCTGCGTGCATTGCAAGCCTTGGAGAAGGCTAAATGCCCCAGCGTGGACGAGGCGGCGGACAAGTTCGCGCTGATACTGCGGGCCGCCGGCGGGGCGGCGGAGGATGAGAAGACCGGACGTATCCTCTCCGAGCTTCTCTACCACCTGGGCCGCATCATCTACATTCTGGACGCGGCGGACGACCTCTCCGAGGACATCCAAACGGACAGCTATAATCCCCTGCGGTACCGATTTGAGCCCATGGACGGGAAGCTGACGCCGGAGGATGAGAAGACCCTGCGGGCCAGTTTGCAGCTATCCCACAATGCCCTGGCGGGGGCGTACGCGCTGCTTTCGGAGAACATCTACGCGGGCATCCTTGCCAACACCATCTATCTTGGCCTTCCCGCGGCGGCCCAGGCGGTGTTTGCCGGGACCTGGAAGACGAAAACGAAACTACAAAAAGAACGGAGCATATCATGAACGATCCTTACAGCGTATTGGGCGTGTCCCCCTCGGCCAGCGACGACGAGGTCAAGAGGGCATACCGGGACCTGGCCCGGAAGTACCATCCGGACAACTATCATGATAACCCCCTGGCGGACCTGGCCTCCGAGAAGATGAAGGAGATCAACGAGGCCTACGATGCCATAACCAAGAGCCGGGAGCAGGGCGGCGGAGGCTATTCCTATGGCGGCGGCGCGGCCTATCAGTCCCAGCCGGGCCGGCAGAGCGCCGGCCAGACGGGGAGCTATGCCCAGATACGGGCCCTCATCAACGCCAACAACCTGGCCCAGGCCGAGGCCATGCTGAACGCCATCTCCACCCACGACGCGGAGTGGTATTACCTCATGGGCAGCGTGTACTGGCGCAAGGGCTGGATGGACCAGGCGGGGCAGTTCTTCCGCACCGCCTCCACCATGGACCCGACCAACGTGGAATACCGCAACGCGGTTCAGTACATGAACCAGGGCGGCCAGGCCTACCGGCCCGCCGGGACGGGCATGGGCGACATGATGGGCGGCGACGCGGCCTGCAACCTGTGCCAGAACCTCATCTGCGCGGACTGCTGCTGCGAGATGGTCGGCGGGAACCTCATCCCCTGCATCGGCTGCCGGTGAGATGAAAAGCGGGACGAAACGGCTGGCGCGGCTGGCCATCTTGACGGCCCTGGGCACGGTGCTGCTGGTGCTGGGCTCTGTCCTGCCCGCAGGCAGACTGGCGCTGGTGGCCATATCCAGCATGCCGGTGTGCGTGGCGCTGATGATGTACGGGGTCAAGTGGTCCTTGGGCGTATTCGTGCTGACGGCGGCGCTGGGGGCGTTGCTGTTCCCCGGGGCGGCGGCCATCATGTATGTGGCCTTCTTTGGGTTTTACCCTATTGCCAAGAGCCTCTTTGAAAAACTCCACAAGCTGTGGCAGGTGTGGGCGTGCAAGTTTGCCCTGTACACCTTCGCCTTCGTCATCTACTGGCTGCTGGCCCGGGCGCTGTTCTCCTTTACGGGCAGGGAGCTCTCGTGGTACATACTCTACCCCTTGGGAGCGGTGGTGTTCTGGCTATACGACCAGGCCTATTCCTCTCTCATCCGGTTCTATATCGTGAAGATCGCGAGGTACTTTGAATGATCAAGAGCATGACGGGCTACGGCGGCGCCAAGGGCGAGGTGGAAGCCATCGCCGTGACGGCGGAGCTGAAGAGCGTCAATAACCGCTACCTGGACGTTTCCGTGCGTCTGCCCAAAAGCTGCCTGTTCGCCGAGGAGGCGGTGCGCACCGCTGTGGCGAATGTCATCAGCCGTGGCAAGGTGGACGTATTCATTACCGTGGACGCCTCCAAGGCGGAGGAGGCCGTCATCCAGGTCAACGAGAGCCTGGCTGCGGCCTATCTGAAGGCCGTGCGGGACACGGCGGAGAAATACGGCCTGGACGGGGAGATCAGCGCCCTGAGCTTGGTGCGGTTCCCCGAGGTCTTGTCCGCCGACAAGACCGACGCGGGCCGGGACGCAGTGTCCAATGCCATCGTGACGGTTCTTGCCCAGGCGCTGGAGGAGTTTGACGCCATGCGCACCCGGGAGGGGGAGAAGCTCCGGGAGGACATCGAGGGCAAGCTCCGCACCCTGGAGGCCATGGTGGCGAAGATAGTCGAGCGCTCTCCCCAGACCGTGGCGGAGTACCGGGAAAAGCTCCTGGGCCGCATGCAGGAGGTGCTCTCGGACGCCGCGGTGGATGAAAGCCGCATCCTCCAGGAGGCCGCCATATATGCCGACAAGGTGGCCGTGGATGAGGAGATGGTGCGGCTCAAAAGCCACATCGCCCAGTTCCGGCACCTGCTGGCCGCCGGCTCCCCCGCCGGGCGGAAGCTGGACTTCCTGGTGCAGGAGATGAACCGGGAGGCCAACACCACCGGCTCCAAGTGCGCCGACAGCGACATTGCCCGCACCGTCATCGACATGAAGGCGGAGCTGGAGAAGATACGCGAGCAGATCCAGAACATGGAGTGAGCCGTCTATGGAGCTTGTAAGCATCGGATTTGGAAGCTATGTAGCCCCGGGCAAGCTGGTGGCCGCGGTGGAGCCGGAGTCCAACCCCATCAAGCGGGTCATATCTCAGGCCAAAGAGGCGGGCCGGCTCGTAGACGCCACCTACGGACGGAAGACCGAGGCCGTGCTCATCATGGAGAGCGGCCACGTGATATTGGCGCCCGTGTCCCCGGAGGAGCTGTCCGGAAGGATGCGGCAGGAGGGAGGGCCCTCACATGACTGAGAAAGGCCTGTTGATCGTGATGTCCGGTCCCTCCGGCGCCGGCAAGAGCACCGTCATCGGGAAGCTGATGAAAATACGCTCCGACATACGCTTTTCCGTCTCCGCCACCACCCGGGACCCCCGTCCCGGGGAGGAGGACGGCGTGAACTACTTCTTTCGCACCCGGGAGGAGTTCCTTCGCATGATCGGCGAGGATGCCTTTTTGGAGCACGCGGAGTATGTGGGCAACTTCTACGGCACCCCGGCGCGGCCCGTGGACGAGCGGCTGGCGGAGGGCTGGCATGTGCTCTTGGACATCGAGGTCCAGGGCGCAGCCCAGGTCCTTCAAAAGCGGCCGGACGCCGTGAGCGTATTTTTGGCGCCCCCCAGCCTTGAGGAGCTGGAGCGCCGCCTCCGGGGCCGGGGAACCGACACGGAGGAGAAGATCGCGGGACGTTTGGAGACGGCCCGGCGGGAGTGTGCCCTGGCAAATAACTACACCTACATCGTCGTCAATGACGACGCGGACAAGGCCGCCCGGGAGCTGGACGCCATCATCACGGCGGAGAGCTGCCGCAGCGGCCGGAAATTGGAATCTATGGCAAAAGGAGACTTGTTATCATGATGCTCTATCCCCCCGTAGCCGACCTGGTGGACAAGGTCGGCAGCCGTTACGCCCTCATCAACCTGGTGGCCAAGCGGGCCCGCTCCATCTCCGCTGAGGCGGAGAATTCCGGCGAGCCCCTGACGAAGAAGCCCGTGTCCGCCGCCATCGACGAGGTCTATACCGGCAAGCTCACCGTCAACAGCGATAACGATACCCCTGCCTCCGGCGAGATGTGAGCCGGGCGTTCTGCGGAGGAAAGACGAACTCATGAGCGGCTTGACGGCCCGTGTCGCTGTGGCGGATGTGACCTATTGGGTGGACCGGCCCTATACCTATGCCGTGCCGGATAAGCTCGCGGATAAGGTGCGCCCCGGCGTGCGGGTGGCGGTACCCTTCGGCGGCAGCCGCCCCCGGGAGGGGGTGGTGCTGGCCATGGGCGGCCAGACCGAAAAGCGGCTCAAGAATATCCTGGAAGTGCTGGACGCCGAGCCCCTTTTGAGCGAGACGCAGCTGAAGCTGGCCATGTGGATGCGGGAGCGGTTTTTCTGCACCGTCATGGACGCGGTGCGGGCCATGCTCCCGGCGGGCCTGTGGTACGACGTGTGGCCCGTGTATCTGCTGGCGGTGGAGGCGGAGGATGCCTACGCCAAGGCGAAGGGCGCCGGGGAGAAGCTGGTGCTGGACGCGGTCACCGGCCACGGCGGCCGGTGCGAGCTGGCCAACATTGAGGCGGTATTCGGCGCGAAGAATCCCGGGCCAGCCCTGGCGTCCCTGGTGAAGAAAGGCGTGCTCCGCACGGAGGCGGGCGCCGCCCGCCGGGCGGGGGACAAGATAATCCTCCAGGCGGAGCTGGCCGTGAGCCCGGAAGAGGCCCTTCATATCGCAGAAAAGAACAGCCGCGCCGTGCGCCAAGGCGCCGTGCTGCGGCTCCTGGCCGAACTGGGCCGGGCCAGCGTGGCGGATATATGCTACTTCACCGGCGCGGGCCGGGACGCGGTAAAAAGGCTTTCGGAGAAGGGCCTGGTGACCCTCTCCGACCATGAGGTCTACCGCCGGCCCGACTATGGCGTATCCGCAAGGGAAAAGCCCCTGCCGGAACTGAACCCGGAGCAGAGGGCCGCCTTTGAGGGCATTTTGGCTCTGGCGGACGGCAAAGAGGCCAAGGCCGCGCTCCTGTTCGGCGTCACGGGCAGCGGCAAGACCACCATCTATCTGCACCTCATAGAAGAAGTGCTGAAGCGGGACCAGTCGGCTATATTTCTGGTGCCGGAGATCGCCCTGACGCCCCAGATGCTCCAGACCTTTTCCTCCCATTTTGGCGACAACATCGCGGTGCTCCATTCGTCCCTTTCCATGGGCGAGCGATATGACGAATATAAGCGCATCTGCGCCGGAGCCGCACGGGTGGTCATCGGCACCCGCAGCGCCATCTTCGCGCCGGTGTCCAATTTGGGCGTCGTCATCCTGGACGAGGAGCAGGAGGACACCTATAAATCGGAAAATAACCCCCGCTATCACGCCCGGGACGTGGCGAAGTTCCTCTGCGCCCGGGCCAAAGCGCTGCTGGTGCTGGGAAGCGCCACGCCGGACGTGTGCAGCCGCTACTGGGCCCAGACGGGGCGGTACCATTTCTTCACGCTGCCCCACCGCTTTAACGCTATGCGCCTGCCTGAGGTCCGCATCGCGGACATGAAGCAGGAGCTCCGGGCCGGCAACGGCGGCAGCATCTCCTCGCTTTTGCGGCAGGAGATAGCGGAAAATCTCGACCGGGGCGAGCAGTCCATCCTGTTTCTCAACCGGCGGGGCGCCAGCAAGCTGGTAGCCTGCGGCGTATGCGGGTATACTTATAAATGCCCCAACTGCACCGCCAACATGACCTACCACAGCGTGGGGAACCGGCTCATGTGTCACTACTGCGGCCACACCCGGCGGCTGGACGCCGCCTGTCCCCAGTGCGGCGGGAAGCTGACCTTCACCGGCGCCGGGACCCAGAAGGTGGTGGAGGAGCTGGGTGAGCTTTTCCCAGACGTGCCCGTGCTGCGCATGGACACGGACGCGGTGGCCCCGGTGGGGAGCCATCGGGCCCTTTTTGAACAGTTCCGGGCCCAGCGCATCCCCATTTTGGTGGGCACCCAGATGGTGACCAAGGGGCTCAACTTTGAGAACGTGACGCTGGTGGGCGTGCTGAACGCCGACCAGAGCCTCTACAACAGCGACTACCGGGCGGGGGAGCGGACCTTCTCCCTCATCACCCAGGTCATCGGCCGCAGCGGCCGGTTTGAAAAGCCGGGCCGGGCGGTGATACAGACCTTTACCCCGGAAAACCAGATCATCCTCCAGGCCGCGCGGCAGGACTATGACGGTTTTTATGAGGGCGAGATCGGCCTTCGGAGCGTGACGGGCTCGCCGCCCTTCTCGGAGATGTACGAGATCATGGCCACCGGTGCCGACGAGAGCACGGTCCTGCGCTGCTGCGCCGACATCCGGGACGAGATGATGCGTCTCACCCGGGACGTGCCCGGTGCGAAGGTGCTGGGTCCCGCGCCGCTTCCCATCGCCAAGGTCATGGGCACTTGGCGATATCGGGTGACGGTGTGCTGCCCTGCCTCACGGGAGATACGGGCCGCGGTGGGCAGAGTGCTGATGCTGGCCAACGACGGAAAACGATACAGGGGCGTGTCCGTATACGCGGACTTCGACCCCCTGGACTGACAGGAGATATCTATGGCTCTTCGGAACATATTGAAACAGGGCGACGAGACCCTCACCAAGCGCTGCCGTCCCGTGACGGACTTCAATGAGCGCCTGCACATCCTCCTGGACGATATGGCAGAGACCATGACCACCGCCAACGGGGTGGGTCTGGCCGCGCCCCAGGTGGGCATCCTCCGCCGGGCGGTGGTGGTACTGGAGACCAATGTGCCCGAGGGGGAGCCGGAGCGCGTCATCGAACTGGTGAACCCGGAGATACTGGAATCCAGCGGCGAGCAGGAGGGCCCGGAGGGGTGCCTCTCCGTGCCTGGGGATTTCGGCATGGTGAAGCGGCCGGACTATGTGAAGGTGAGGGCCCAGGACCGGGACGGGAACTGGTTCGAGGCCGAGGGAGTGGGCCTGACGGCCCGGGCCTTCTGCCATGAGCTGGACCACCTGGACGGCCATATGTTCACGGAGCTTTGCGACCACATCCTCTCCGACGAGGAGCTGGAGGCCTATTACGCCGCCCAGCGGGAGGAAGAGGACTGATGCGCATTGTATTCATGGGCACGCCGGACTTTGCCGCCTGCTCCCTGGAAAAGCTGCTGGCGGAGGGCTTTGACGTGTGCGGCGTGTTCTGCCAGCCGGACAAGCCCCGGGACCGGGGCCATAAGCTGGTGCCCTGCGCCGTGAAGCAGACGGCCCAGGCCGCGGGCATCGGCGTATACCAGCCGGAGAAGCTGCGGGACGGCACGGCTCTCGCCATTCTGAAAGACCTTAAGCCGGACATCATCGTGGTGGTGGCCTACGGGCGCATCATCCCCGAGGACATCCTGGCCCTGCCCAAGTACGGCTGCATCAACGTCCACGGCTCTCTGCTGCCCAAGTATCGGGGCAGCGCCCCCATCCAGCGGGCGGTGCTGAACGGCGAAGCCGTCACCGGCGTCACAACCATGTACCTCTCTGCCGGCATGGACGAGGGGGACATGATCTATACTGCTGAGACGGCCATCGGCGAGCGAGAGACCAGCGGGGAGCTATTCGAGCGCCTGGCCCCCATGGGCGCGGAGCTGCTGGTGAAGACCCTGCGGGACATCGAGGCGGGAACAGCGCCCCGTATCCCCCAGGACGGCAGCCAGGCCACCTACGCGCCGCCGCTGACGAAGGAAGAGTCCCCGGTGGACTGGACAAAGCCGGTCCAGATGGTGCTGAAGCACATCTACGGCATGCAGCCCTGGCCCTGCGCCACGGCGGAGCTTGGCGGCACGGCGTTCAAGCTCTTCGCCGGCGAGGCCACGGGGCGGCAGAGTGACAATGCTCCCGGCACGGTGGTATCCGCCGGGAAGGCGGGCATAGAGGTCGTCTGCGGCGGGGGAGAGACCCTGCTCGTCACCGAGCTGCAGGCCGCCGGCGGCAGGCGCATGGCCGCGGGGGCTTACCTTTTGGGACACCCCATGGAGGTCCGGTAATGCCCCGGAGAACGGCCCTGGAGGCCCTGGAGCGCTTCCGGCGGGATTCCGCCTGGAGCCGGCAGGTCATGGACGTGCTGGGGGAGAAAAACCGCCTGGACAGCCGGGACAGAGCCATGGCAGCGCGGCTATTTTACGGCGTGCTGCAGAACATGGCCCTGTGCGACTTCTATATCGGCTGCTACGCCAAGAGCAAGCTGGAGCCCAAGGTGCGGGACATCCTGCGTCTGGGTGCCTATCAGCTGCTCTTTATGGACAAGGTCCCGCCCCGGGCGGCGGTGGACGAGTCCGTGGCTCTTTGCAAGAGCCTGGGATATGGCCGGGCGTCGGGCCTTGTGAACGCCGTCCTGCGGCGCATAGGGGAGAATAGGGAACACTTGCCGCCCATCCCCGGCGAGGGCACAGCGGATCATCTCGCCACCCGCTACAGTCATCCAAAATGGCTTGTGGAGGAGCTCATGGCCCTGCGGGGCTATGAGGGGGCGGAGGCGGTCCTCAAGGCGGACAACGACCCGCCGCCGTTGTATGTGCAGGTCAACACCTGCCGTGCCTCGGCGGAGGAGTTGAAAGGCATGCTGGACCTCACCGAGACGCCCGCGGGCTTGGTGCTGGACAGGGCGGGGGACTTCACCGCCACGGAGGCCTTCCAAAAGGGGCTCTTCTACGTCCAGGACCCGGCGGCCCACGCCGTGGCGGAGTGTGCGGAGCTCGCACCCGGCATGAAGGTGCTGGACGCCTGCGCCGCGCCGGGAGGCAAGAGCTTTGCCGCCGCCGTCGCCATGGGCAATACGGGCTCCGTAACGGCCCGGGATATCCTGCAAAAGAAACTGGCCCTGGTGGCCCGGGGCGCGGAGCGCATGGGCCTGACCTGCATCCAATGCCAGCCCGGCGACGCCCGGGACATCGACGGCGGAAACTACGACGCGGTGTTCGCGGATCTTCCCTGCAGCGGCCTCGGCGTCATACGCAAGAAGCCGGATATACGCTACCGGGACCCCATAGAGCTGGACGCGCTGCCGGAATTGCAATTGGAGCTTTTGGACAGCATCGCAACGGCGGTGCGGCCCGGCGGAAAGCTCATCTACTCCACCTGCACTTGGCGGGAGCGGGAGAACGGGGCCGTGGCGGAGGCGTTTTTAAAGGAACATTCCCAATTCACCAAGACCCTGGAACGGACCTTCTGGCCGGACCGGGACGGAACGGACGGATTTTATCTATGCCGGATGGAGCGGTCAAACGGGATATAAAGGCCATGCTGCCGGCAGAGATCGCCGGGGCGTTTCAGGACCTGGGCCTGCCCGGCTACCGGGCGAAGCAGGTGTTCCGCTGGCTGGGCCGGGGCGTCACCTCCTTTGAGGAGATGAGCGACCTGTCCAAGGACCTGCGGCAAAAGCTGGACGGGCTTTTCATCCTCCCCAGCCTCACCATGCTGCGCCGGCAGGTCTCCGCCCAGGACGGCACGGAGAAATTCCTCTGGCAGCTGCCCGACGGGGAGAGCGTGGAGACGGTGTTCATGCGCTACAAGCACGGCAACACAGTCTGCATCTCCTCTCAGGTGGGATGCCGTATGGGCTGCGCCTTCTGCGCCAGCACCATCGGCGGAAAGGTCCGGGACCTGACCGCGTCGGAGATGCTGGACGAGGTCATCCGCACCGGCCTGGCCGCCAGGGACAGGGTGGACGGCATCGTGCTCATGGGCATCGGCGAGCCCCTGGACAACTACGATAACGTCATGCGGTTTCTGTCCCTCGTGAACGACCCGGAGGGGGTCAATATCGGCATGCGGCACATATCCCTCTCCACCTGCGGACTGGTGGAGGCGATTGACAAACTGGCCGCGGCCCGGTTACAATTGACACTGTCCGTATCCCTTCACGCGCCGGACGACGAGACCCGCTCCAAACTCATGCCCATCAATGAGAAATACGGCGTGGACGCGCTTTACGCGGCCTGCCGCCGGTATTTCGACGTCACGGGCCGGCGCATATCCTTTGAATACGCCATGGTGAAGGACGTGAACGACACCCCCCGCCACGCGGATATGCTCATAAAGCGGCTGGGCGGGACCGGGTCTCATATAAATCTCATTCGCCTGAACTATGTGTCCGAGCGGGGCTTGCAGCCCTCGTCGGAGCAGACCGTCCACAGGTTCGTGAAACGGCTGGAGGACGGGGGCGTCACCGTTACCGTCAGGCGGCGGCTGGGCAGCGACATCGACGCGGCCTGCGGCCAGCTCCGCCGGGGACAGATGAGGAAGAAATGAACTACTTTGGATTGAGCGACAAAGGGCAATACCGGGCGGAGAACCAGGACTGCTTCGACCTGAAGGTCGTGGCCGGCGGCGTGCTGGCCGTCGTGTGCGACGGCATGGGCGGCGCGGCGGGCGGCCTGATGGCCAGCGACCTGGCGGCCGGCCGGTTCTCGGCCTTTGCCCGGGCAGCCCTGGAGGCCTCCGACGGGGAGGACCCGGCGGACGCCCTCCGCCAGGCCACCGACGCCGCCAACCGAAAGGTGTTCCGCTACGCCGCCCATATGGACGAGTACGCCGGCATGGGCACTACTCTGGTGGCCGGGTATTGGCAGGGGGACACGGCCTACTTCGTGAATGTGGGCGACAGCCGGGCCTACCGCATCGCCAAGGACGGTATATTGCAGATCACAAAGGACCACTCTCTGGTCCAGCAGATGATAGACCGGGGGGAGATAACCCCCGCCCAGGGCCGGACCCATCCCCGACGAAATATCATCACCCGGGCGGTGGGCAGCGAGCGGTTCGTCTCCTGCGACGAATACGCCGTCCCGATACGGGAGGGTGACCGGTTTCTGCTCTGCTCTGACGGGCTCACGAACGCCCTGGAGGAGGCGGAGATGCACCGGGTCCTGCTGGCGGAGGAAAACGCCGAGACCGCCTGCCGGAAGCTGGTGGACGAGGCCATCGCCGGCGGGGCGAGGGACAATGTGACTGCGATCGTGATCTATGCTGAGAAAGGTGGCGCCGTATAATGGAAAATAAGGTCAATTGGCGTCTTGGAAAGGTATTGGATGGCCGCTACGAGATCGTGTCCGTGGTGGGCATCGGCGGCATGGCCGTGGTATATCAGGCCTACGACCTGGAGAAGAAGCGGGACGTGGCCGTGAAGGTGCTACGTGACGACGTGTCCGTGGACGCGGACAGCCGCCGCCAGTTCCGCAAGGAATATGAGGCCGTGGAGAAGCTGAGCCATCCCAACATCCGCGCCGTCTACGACGTGGTGTCCTCCGGCGACACGGAGTATATCGTGATGGAGTATGTGGACGGCATCAACCTGAAGCAGTATATGAAGGGAAAGGGCGTGCTCTCCTGGCAGGAAGTCCTGCATTTCTCCACCCAGATTGCCCGGGCCCTGAGCCACGCCCACAGCCGGGGCATCATCCATATGGACATCAAGCCCCAGAACATCATGCTGCCCAAGGACGGCACGGTGAAGATCGCCGACTTCGGCATTGCCCAGATGGACGAGGCCGACCCCAACGACGGCGAGGAGGCCCTGGGGAGCATCCACTATATCTCCCCGGAACAGGCCCGGGGCGGCACCGTGGACGCCCGCAGCGATATCTATTCACTGGGCGTGGTCATGTATGAGATGCTCACGGGCAAGCTGCCCTTTGACGGCAAGACCGTGGAGGAGGTGGCTGTGCAGCAGGTGTCCTCGCTGCCCGACGCTCCCAGCGACCTCAATAACGCCGTTCCGGCGGAGCTGGAGCAGATCACCCTGCGGGCCATGCAGCCGGAGCCGGACGACCGGTACGCCACCGCCGCCGACATGCTGGCGGACCTGGAGGACTTCCGCCGGTCCCGCAACGGCACCGCCGCGGCCCAGGCCGCCCGGCAGATACGGGACGAGGTCCATGTGATCAGCAAGAACGTGCCCCGCATCAGCAAGTCCGGGGAGTTATCCAAGGAGGGCTATGCCCGCCGCCGGGCCCGCGCCGCCAGCGTCAGCATGCTTTCCGGGTTCGTGATCGTGGCGGCCTTCGCCCTGGCCCTGTTCGTGTTCGTGTGGCAGTACTGGCTGGCGGACATCTTCCGGGACGCGGAGCGCATATCTGTAGCAAACTTTGAGGGCCTCAAATATGACGACATCATGCTGGATGAGGAGATGAAGGAGCTCTATAACTTCAAAGTCACCTACCAGGCGGATTCCAACCACGACGAGGGCATGGTCATCGACCAGGACCCCGCCGCCGGCACCAGCCGTATGATCACCTCCGACGGCATTGACATCTCCCTGACCGTCAGCTCCGGCGTGCAGCTGGTCACCATCCCCGAGGATATCCTGAACGCGCCCTATACCAATGTCCAGGTCCGGCTCCAGGCCAAGGAACTGAACGTCAATATCGTGCTGGAGGAGTCCGGTTCCGTTACGGAGAACTACGTCATAAGCTCCGAACCCGCCCCCGGCGCCTCCGTGGCCAGCGGCAGCACCGTAACGCTGCATGTCAGCGCCGGTCCCGCGGCCAGCTATACCACCGTGCCCAACGTCAAGGACCTGACGAAGGAGGCGGCGCTGCTCATGCTCCAGCGGGAGGGACTTATCTGCGGCGAGAACGAACTTTCTTATGTGAGCTCCAACGACTATGAGCCCGGCCGGGTCATGTGGCAGAGCTATGCCGCCGGCACCACGGTCATCCAGGGCACCCAGGTGTACCTGCAGATCAGCACGGGTCCTGCCGTCACGCCCGTACCCGCCCAGCCTGCCCAGCCTCAGCAGGAGGCGGCCCCCGCGCCGGAGGGCTGAGCTTGCGCCAAGGGATCATCATGCGGGCTCTCAGCGGTTTTTACTATGTCCGCTGCGGGCCGGACCTGGTCCAGTGCCGGGCCAAGGGCCGCTTCCGCAAGGAGGGCCTGACACCCCTGGTGGGGGACAGGGTGAATATTGAGGACAGCGCCGACGGCACCGGTACTGTGGCGGAGATACTGCGCCGAAAAAACGCTTTCTCCCGCCCGGCCATGGCCAATATTGATTATCTCGTGATGGTGGTCTCGGCGGCCATCCCGGTGACGGACCCTTACCTTATCGATAGGATAACGGTAAAGTGCGAGAAAGAGGGCTGCGGCGTCCTGCTGGCCGTCAACAAATGCGACCTGGACCCGGCGGGGGAGCTGCAAGAGATATACGCCGGGACCGGCTATAGCGTCTTTCTCGTAAGCGCCGTGACGGGCCAGGGCGTGGACGCCCTCCGCGCCGCCATGGCGGGGAAGACTTGCTGTTTTACCGGCAACTCCGGCGTGGGCAAGAGCAGCCTTATAAACGCCCTGGCGCCCGGCCTCGCCATCCCCACGGCGGAGGTGAGCCAGAAGCTGGGCCGTGGAAAGCATACCACCCGCCATGTGGAGCTGTTCGACATCGGCGGCGGCACGCTCCTGGGGGACACCCCCGGCTTTGCCTCCTTTGAGGACGACACAGATAAGCCCATCCTGCCCGAGGACCTGGCGGGGCTGTTCCCGGAGTTCCGGCCCTTTGAGGATAAATGCCGCTTTGACGACTGCACCCATCGGGCGGAGCCCGGCTGTGCCGTGCGGGAGGCGGTGGGGGAGCACATCCACCCCAGCCGCTACGCATCTTATCTGCGTCTATATGAAGAAGCCGCCCGGCTGGACCGCTGGGAGATCGAAAAGTGAACATACATCGCCTCCCGCCCATAGGATGGACGGGAGGCGGTCTTTATGAGAAGAAGGGGGAGAAATGGCGGCGCGCTTTGCTGCTGCGCGGTGATCGTGGGCACGCTCATACTGGTGACGCTGATGATGCCCAACTGGCTTTGGTGGCTGCTGGGGGTGCTGCTGCTGGCCTGGGGCTGCCGGGGGATGTTCCTGGGCTGACATATTCAAAAGTTTGTTTGCATATCCTTGCCATAGAAAATTTTGGCAAGGAGCGATTTTGTATGGATACGGCCCTCAAAAAGGATATATATGACCAGCTCATCCCCGTGTGGTCCGGTTGCTTCAGCCGGGACTTCACCGCGGAGAGCATCGTGCCCGACGCCATGCCGGACATGGCCGGTGTGGTGGACGCGGAGAGCGTCGTCACCCTGCGCAGCAAGGAGACGGAGGCCGGGTGCCTCACGCTGGGCGCCAGTGTCAGCGTGTCGGTGCTGTACACGCCGGAGAACGGCGGGCCCCTGCAGAGCCTGGCGGTTGTTGTCCCCGTGGAGATGCGCACCGACGCCCCCGGGGCGGACAGTGACTGCCGGACCGTGGCCCGGCTCCGGGTCCGGGCGCTGGACGCGCGGATGGTCAATTCCCGGAAGCTGTCCGTGCGGGTGGACGTGGACTGCGAGGCCTGCGTCTATCAGAGAAAGTGCATAGAACTGCCCTCGGGCCTCGCGGCGGAGGAAAAAGGCGTGCATGTGCTCACCAAGACGGCGCCCATGGTGACGGTGGCGGACGTACGGGAGAAGACCTTTGTGCTCACCGACGGCTACCAGCTGCCCACCGGCAGCGCCGGCGTGGAGCGGATATTGAGCCAGCGGGTAGATGCGGCGGTGGAGGACGTGAAGTTTGTCCCCGGCAAGGTCATCTTCCGGGGCAAGGCCCGCGCCGGGCTTATCTTCGCCTGCCGGGACGGGCAGGTCTTCGCCGGGCGGTACGAGACGGAGTTTTCCCAGATCATGGAGGTGGAGCCCCAGGAGGGGGACGTGACGCCGGAGGTGGCGCTCATGTTCACGGGTGCCTATTTCGACCTGCCGGAGCGGCAGGATGAGGACGGCCGGGTGGCGGCGGAGCTGCACCTGGTGGCCCAGGCCACCTGCCGCGTGACGGGTGAGGCTTCCTATATCGCGGACCTTTACAGCAACCGGACCTGCCTGGAACCCTGCAGGGAGCAGATAGCCCTTTCCTGCGCTGTGAAGAGCCTTTCCATGCGTCAGTCCGTCACGGGCTCGGCGGAGATGATGGGCGCGGCGGGAGATGTGCTCTGCCTCTCCGCTACAGTAGGTACGACCGCGGTGGAGGGGAATACCGTCAAGGTCAATCTGAACGTTCGGGCCATCCTGCGGCAGGAGGACGGGGACTATACATGCGTCCGGTGCCGCCTCGCGGCGGAGTTCACCACAGATATTGACGCTGACGCGGAGCTGCAGGGCGTATGTGTCACCGCGGCGGATGTGTTCTGCGCCCCGGCGGGGGCGAGCCTGGACGTGCGGGCAACCCTGCAGATGGAGGCCACGGCCGTGACAAAGACATCTATCGCGGCCGTGACAGCGGTGGAAGAGGACCCGGAAGCCTGGGCGGTCATGCCCCCCGCGCCCTCCATCACCCTGGTCCGGGTTGAGCCGGGGGCGGATATGTGGGCCCTGGCGCGGAAATACCGCTCCACCGTGGAGGCCATCGCCGCCGCGAACGCCGGGAAGGAGACGGGACTTCTGCTCATCCCCAAGGCGAGATAGTTTTGGTTGATATTAGAGAGAAATTGTGCTACAATGACCTGTAAAGTGATCATACAGGGGGATAACACCATGTCCGGACATTCCAAGTGGCACAACATACAGAAAACGAAAGGCGCCGCCGACGCGAAGCGCGCCCAGGCCTTCACCAAGATCGCCCGCGAGATCATCGTTGCGGTGAAGGAGGGGGGCAGCGGCGACCCGAAGAATAATATGCGCCTGGCCGCCGTCATCACCAAGGCCAAGGCCGCCAATATGCCCAACGACAACATCAAGCGGACCATCGACAAGGCCTTGGGCAGCGGCGACACCTCCAGCTTCGAGTCCGTCACCTATGAGGGCTACGGCCCCAGCGGCGTGGCCATCATCGTGGAGGCCATGACCGATAACCGCAACCGCACCGCCAGCGACGTGCGCCACACCTTCGATAAGTACAACGGCAACATGGGCCCCGCCAACTGCGTGAGCTGGTCCTTCGACCGCAAGGGCGTCATCGTGGTGGACAACGAGGACGGCGACCTGGACGAGGACACTGTGCTGATGGACGCCATGGAGGCGGGCGCCGCCGATATGGAGGCCGAAGAGGGCGTGTTCACCCTCTACACCGCGCCGGCGGATGTGACCGCCGTGGCGGAGTACATGACCGCCCACGGCTACAAGCTGGACTCCGCCCAGGAGGAGATGGTCCCCCAGAACTATGTGACCCTGACCGCCGAGGGCGACCGGAAGAACATGCAGAAGATGCTGGATGTGTTCGAGGACAACGAGGACGTGCAGAACGTCTGGCATAACTGGGACAATCCCGACGAGTAAAAGGTAAAAGGTACCGAGTTTTCTGAATGGCCGCGGGCATGAGCCGAAAGGCTGTGCGTGAGGAAAGTCCGGGCTCCATAGGGCAAGGATAACGGGTAACGCCCGCCGATGGCGACATCAGGACGAGTGCAACAGAAACAAACCGCCGCGCGTTCGCGCGGTAAGGGTGGAAAGGCGGTGTAAGAGACCACCCGGCGCCCTGGCGACAGAGCGCCGCTGTAAACTCTATCCGGAGCAACACCGTGGAGGGGAATATAGGCCGGCCCGGCCTCCCCGGGGAGGTGGCTTGAGCGTGACGGCAACGTTACGCCTAGATAGATGGCCATTTTTAACAGAATCCGGCTTACAGGAGAACTCTCACCATTCAAAGAGACAGGACTTGGGTCCTGTCTCTTTGTAGTTATTCGTTTCTTGTGTGACACTAGATATTGTATTATAATGCTTATGATCGTGAGGTGTGACCATGACGCTGAAAGAATATCTCGCCTCCCTGCAGGGCAAGCGGGTGTCCGTGGTGGGCGCGGGGCTATCCAACCGCCCCCTGGTGGGACTGCTTGCCGACTCTGGCGTTGATACCACCGTATATGATAAGTCCGACGCCGCCGGTCTGGGGGCGTTTTATGAGGATATGAGCGCCAAAGGCGTAAAGTTCTACCTGGGCGAAGGGTATCTCGCCGGGCTTTCCGGCGACGTCATCTTCCGCAGTCCCAGTGTCCTGCCCTTCCGGCCGGAGCTTGAAAAGGCGGCGGAGCAGGGAGCCCTCATCACCAGCGAGATGGAGGTGTTCATGTCCCTCTGCCCCTGTCCCATCCTCGCCGTGACGGGCTCCGACGGCAAGACCACCACCACGACCCTCATCGCCAAAATGCTGGAGGCCTCGGGCCGGAAGGTGTGGCTGGGGGGCAACATAGGCCATCCGCTGCTGGCGGAGACGGACGGCATCGGCCCCCATGACGCGGTGGTGCTGGAGCTGAGCTCCTTCCAGCTGCACAGCATGATGTGCTCGCCCGACGTGGCCGTCATCACCAACATGGCCCCCAACCACCTGGATATTCATAAAGACTACGCCGATTATATCGAGGCGAAGAAGCAGATATTCAAACACCAGCGCCAGAACGCCAAGCTTGTCCTGAATCATGACAACGCCGTCACGGCGGCCTGCGCCGATGAGGCCAACAGCTTTGTCTGGTGGTTCAGCCGGAAAGAGCCGGTGTCGCCGGGCGTGTACCTCCGGCCCGACGGGATGATCTGCGCCGCGGTGAACGGGGAGGAAACGGAGGTCCTGCCCGCGTCCGATATCCGCATCCCGGGCATGCACAACGTGGAAAATATGATGACCGCCTTTGCCGCGGTGTGGGGTCTGACGGACATAGACGCCATGCGCTCTGTCGCCCGGACCTTTACCGGTGTGGCCCACCGGCTGGAGACCGTGCGTGGCCATAAGGGCGTGACCTATATAAACGACTCCATTGCCTCCAGCCCGGACAGGACCCTGGCAGGCCTGGCCTGCTTTGACGAGAAGCTTATCCTCATCGCCGGGGGCAAGGACAAGGGCGTGCCCTTCGACAGTCTTGGCCCGGCCATATGCAAACACGTGAAGAAGCTGTATCTCACCGGCCTCACGGCGGGGAAGATAAAAGACGCGGTGATGAACGCGCCTGAATACGTCCCCGGCGCGCCGGAGATATTGGAGATAGAGGATTTCACCGAGACGGTGAAGGCGGCGGCCGCCGCGGCCGAGCCGGGGGACACGGTGCTCATGAGCCCGGCCAGTACGTCCTTTGACCGCTTCAGGAACTTTGAGGAACGGGGTGACCTGTTCCGCCGGATCGTGGAGGAACTTTAAGCAAGACATGGAACTGAAGGAACTGACGAAATGCCTGTCGGGCCTGCCCGGCCCCTCGGGCTTCGAGGAGCCGGTATACGAGTATATCGCCTCCTACCTGCACCACGCGGCGGACGAGGTCCGCACGGACGCGCTGGGAAACATGATCGCCGTCAAGCGCTGCGGAAAGCCGGGGGCCAAGCTGGTTTTGCTGGACGCCCACATGGACGAGATCGGCCTCATCGTCACCGGCGCGAAGGACGGCTTTTTGTCCTTCGGCATGCTGGGCGGGGTGGATCAGCGGATGCTCCCCGCCCGGGAGGTGAGGGTGCTTTCAGACCCGCCGCTGTTCGGCGTCATCGACACCATGCCGCCCCACGTGCTCACGGCGGAGCAGATGGACAAGTCCATCGACCCGGACAAGCTCTTCATCGACGTGGGGCTATCCCAGGCCGAGGCCGTGAAGGCCGCGCCCCCGGGCACACCGGTGGTGTATGCGACTTCCTGCGATGAGCTGGGCGAGGGGCAGCTCTGCGGCAAGGCTTTGGACGACCGGGCCTGCGCCGCTGTCATCATGAAGGCCTTTGAGCTTCTGGCGGAAAAGGACCTCAATGTGGACCTGTGCTGTCTCGTCAGCACCCAGGAGGAGGTGGGCCACCGGGGCGCTACCGTGGCGGCCTACGGCCTGGAGCCGGATATTGCCATCGTGGTGGACGTGACCCATGGCCGGACCCCCGACGGCCCGGAGGCCCTGACCGACTGCGGGAAGGGCGGCGCCATCGGCATAGGTCCCAACACCAACCGGGCCCTCGCCATGGAGCTTATGGCCCTGGCGGAGGAAAAGGGCATACCCTATCAGCCGGAGGCGGTGCCCGGCGGCAACAGCGGCACCAACGCCCACGCGATACAGGTCGCCAGGACCGGTGTGGTCACGGCGCTGGTATCCCTGCCGCTGAAGTACATGCACACGCCGGTGGAAGTGGTGGATATTGCGGATATGCAGGCCATCGTGGACCTGATCGCGGCCTATGTGGAAGGCATGGAGGGTTAAGAGATGCTGGATACTTTGGAAACTCTGTGCTGCCTGGAGGGCGTGACCGGGGGCGAGGACGAGGTCCGGGACTACATCCTGGAACGGGCCATGCCCTACGCCGACGAGATATGCACCGATGCTCTGGGCAATCTGATGGTGTTTAAAAAGGGCGCCGTGACGCCCGCGAAAAAGGTCATGCTCTGCGCCCACATGGACGAGGTGGGCCTCATCGTGACGAGCGTCACCGACGAGGGCTATCTTCGCTTCAGTCAGGCCGGGGGCCTGGACAGGCGGGTCATCCTGGGCAAAAAGGTCTTTGTGGGCCCGGGCCGGGTCCTGGGCGTAGTTGGCTCCAAGGCCGTGCACATGACCACGGCGGAGCAGCGCAAAAAGCTGCCCGAGATGCGGGATATGTATATCGACATCGGCGCGGCAAGCAGGGAAGAGGCGGAGAGATTGGTCCATATCGGCGACCTGGCCGCCTTTGACGACACCGTGGTCCGCTTTGGCGACGGCTTCATCAAGGCCAAGGCCATCGACGACCGTGTGGGCTGCGCCGCCATGCTGAAGCTCATCGAGAGCGACATCCCCTGCGACTGCTGGTTCGCCTTCACCGTCCAGGAGGAGGTGGGCACCCGGGGCGCTACGGTGGCGGCCAAGAGCATAAAGCCCGACGTGGCCCTCATCCTGGAGGGTACCACCGCGGCGGATATCCCCGGCGCGGAGGGCGCCGAGCGTGTCTGCGAGCTGGGAAAGGGCGTGGTGATCCCCTTCATGGACCGGGGCACCATCTATGACAAGACCCTTTTCAAGACCCTGACACGCCTGGCGGAGGAAAACGAGGTGCCCTGGCAGACGAAGAGCAAGATATCCGGCGGTACCGACGCCTCCGCCGTGCAGAGAAGCGATTCAGGCGTGGCCGTGGCGGCCGTGTCCGTCCCGGTGCGGAACATCCACTCGCCTGCCTGCGTGGCAAAGTGCGCTGAGTGCGAGGACCAGCTGCGCATGGCAAGGCTCTTCCTGGCGGAAATGGCAAAATGACGTCATAAACCGGCGAAAAGCGGCATAGGCTCCCCCTAAGGGGGTGGTCATATGCCGCTGAGACACTGGCCCCAGCGCAAAAGAACAAGCCCGGCATTCCGCCGGGCGGCCGTGTGCGTCCTCATCCTTGCGCTGGCGGCCCTCGCGGGGTCGTTCAGCGCCACGTTTCGGAGAATGGTGACGGATTATGCCATTTCCGCCGCCCGGGATGAGGTGGTGACGAAGGTCAACGCCATCGTCCAGGACGTGATGGGGGACCCGGAGTTTGCAGATAAGCCTCTGGTGGAACTGGAACGGGACGCAAACGGCGCCGTGACGGCTATCGCCGCCAACGCCGCCGCCATCAACGCCCTGTCGGCGGAGGTCCTCTCTCGGGCCGTCGAGGCCACGGAACAGGAGGCCATTCGCATCCAGATACCGGTGATGAACCTGCTGGGCAGCGCGCTGTTCATGAACCACGGGCCCTCCGTATCCGTGGACGTGACCATGCTCTCGTCCAGCACGGCGGGGTTTCGCAGCGAGCTTTCCAGCGCGGGCATCAATCAGACCCGCCATCAGATATTTCTGGAGCTGGATGTGCAGCTTTCCTTCCTCATGCCCTGGCGGGGCATGGAGACCGACGTGCAGACGGAGATACTGGTATCGGAGACCGTGATCGTGGGCCAGGTGCCCGGCAGCTATATGAACTGGGAGAGATGATTGATGGAACCGACGATAGAAGCCTATAACGAGCTGGTGGAAAAGCTGTTGGCGCTGTCCGTGGCCTACTACGACAACGACGCGCCCCTGGTGTCGGACTTTGAATACGACCGGATGAACAATGAGCTCAAGCGCCTGGAGGCAGAGCATCCGGAGTGGATACGGCCCGACTCGCCCACCCAGCACGTGGGCGGCCATGTGAGCGAGGCCTTTGCCCCTGTGGCACATGAGGTGCCCCTGGAGAGCCTGCAGGACGTGTTCTCCTTCGAGGAGGTGGCCGCCTTCGTGGAGCGGATGGACGCGTCTGTGTCCGCGGCCCACGACTATGTGGCGGAGCCCAAGATAGACGGCCTCTCCGTGGCGGTGGAATACCATGACGGCGTCTTTTTCCGGGGCGCCACCCGTGGAAACGGCGAGGTTGGGGAGGACGTGACGGAAAATCTCCGCACCATCCGCTCGCTGCCCAAAAAACTCACCAATGCCCCCGCCCGGCTCATCGTCCGGGGCGAGGTCTACATGTCCCACGACACCTTCAACACCCTCAACGCCCGCAGGGAGGTGACGGGGGAGCCGCCCCTGGCCAATCCCCGCAACGCCGCCGCCGGCTCCCTGCGCCAGCAGGACCCGGCCGTGTGCGCCGAGCGGATGCTGGACGTGATATTTTTCAACATCCAGCTTTCAGAGGGCCGGAGCTTTCAAAATCACTATGAGACCCTGGAGGCCATGGGGGAGATGGGCCTGCCCGTGGTGGCCCATACCCTCTGCCATACGCCCAGGGAGTGCACCGACGCCATCACCGCCATCGGCGAGGGCCGGGAGGGCTATCCCTTTGACATCGACGGGGCCGTGATCAAACTCAACGACCTCTCCCAGCGCGAGGCCCTGGGCAGCACGGCCAAATACCCCCGCTGGGCCGTGGCCTACAAATATCCCCCGGAGAAGAAGCCGAGCAAGGTAGTGGATATCCTGGTCCAGGTGGGCCGCACCGGCGTGCTGACGCCCAAAGCGGTCATAGAGCCCATACGCCTGGCCGGGACCACCGTCACCAACGCCACGCTGCACAATCAGGATTTCATCGAGAACCTGGGCGTGAACATAGGCGACACGGTGCTGGTGCAGAAGGCGGGGGAGATCATTCCCGAGGTGCTGGAGGTCGTAAAGAAGGACAGCGAGGGCTTCTTCCGCCTTCCCGCGGTGTGCCCTGTGTGCGGCGCGCCGGCGGAACGGGACGAGGACGGCGCCGCTATCCGCTGCACCGGCGCGGAGTGCCCGGCCCAGCGGCTTCGCAACATCGTCCACTTCGCCTCCAAGGACGCCATGGATATCGACGGCCTGGGGCCCGCGGTGGTGGAATCTCTGGACAAGGCAGGGCTCATAAAGACCCCGGCGGAGCTCTACACTCTGGACGCCCAGTCTGTGGCCACGGCGGAGCGGATGGGGAAGAAGTCCGCGGAGAACCTGATCAACAACCTGGAGGAGAGCAAGAGCCGGGGCTTGGCGAGGCTTCTCTGCGCCTTCGGCATCCGCCAGGTGGGCGCCAAGGCGGCCAAGGTCCTGGCCCGCCGCTTCGCCACCCTGGACGAGCTCATGGCGGCCTCCGAGGAGGAGCTGACCAACATCGGCGACGTGGGGCCCATCACGGCCCGGTATATCGTCCGGTGGTTTGAAAGCCCCCAGAGCCGGCACCAGATCGAGCTGCTGCGCCAGGCAGGCGTGAGCTTTGAAAGTCGGGAGGAGATCGCGGACACCCGCTTCGCGGGCAAGACCTTTGTCCTCACCGGGGCGCTGGAGCGGTTCACCCGCTCGGAGGCGGAGGAGATCATCGAGCGTTTCGGCGGCAAGGCCTCCGGCTCTGTCTCCAAAAAGACCTCCTATGTGCTGGCGGGAGCCGACCCCGGCTCCAAGCTCACCAAGGCCCAAAGTCTGGGGGTGCCGGTGATAACGGAGGAAGAATTTCTGCAAATGATCGAGGAGTAACCTATAATGGCGCAAATAAAGACCCGGCAGGATTCCAGCCGGATGGGGGAAATGCCGGAGGGGCGGCTGCTGTTGACCATCGCCGTGCCCATGATGCTCTCCATGCTGGTGCAGGCCCTTTACAACATCGTGGACAGCGTATACGTATCCCGGGTGTCGGAGGACTGCCTTTCCGCCCTGAGCCTGGCGTTCCCGGCGCAAAACATCATGATCGGTCTCGGCACCGGTACCGGCGTGGGCGTGAGCACTTTGGTGTCCCGGGCCTTGGGCAGTAAGGATGAGAAATTGGCAAGCCGCACGGCGGGTACGGCCGTCGCGTTGAGCCTGTGCTGCTGGCTGTTGATGGCCCTCTTTGGCATATTCGGCGCGGACGCCTTCATCCGCTCCCAGACCAGCATCGAGAGCATCCGGGCTTATACGGATTCCTATCTTCGCATCGTGACCATCGGCTCCACGTTCGTGTATCTGGAGATATGCGCCGAGCGGCTCTTGCAGTCCACGGGCCTCACGACCCTCTCCATGTGGACCCAGATGGTGGGTGCGGTCACGAATATCATCCTTGACCCCTTCTTCATCTATGGCTGGTGCGGCTTGCCCGCCATGGGCACCGCCGGCGCGGCCATCGCCACGGTCATCGGACAGGCCGTGGGCGCGGGCGTGGGCTTTCTGTTCCACTTCAAGAAGAACAAAGAGCTGCCCATCCACTGGCGCGATATCCGCCTGCCTTGGAACATCGTGAGGGACATCTACCGCATCGGCTTCCCGTCCATCCTGATGGTGGGCATCGGCTCCATCACCAACTACCTCATGAACATCATCCTCATCGGCTTCACCTCTACGGCGGTGGCGGTCTATGGGGCCTACTTCAAGATACAGAGCTTCTTCTTCATGCCCGTGTTCGGCCTGAACAACGGCATCATCCCCATCATCGGTTACAACTACGGCGCCCGGAAGAAGGAACGCATCTACCGCACCATCCGCTATGGCGTGCTGTACGCGTCGTTCTTCATGATACTGGGCCTCATCTGCTTCCAGGTGTTCCCCAAGCTCTTCCTCGGCATATTCAGCCCCTCGGAGACCATGCTGGCCATCGGCGTGCCCGCCCTGCGGCGCATCAGCCTGAGCTTCCTGCTGGCGGGCTTCTGCATCGTGGCGGGCTCCGCCTGCCAGGCACTGGACAAGAGCCTTTACTCCTTCTTCGTCTCCGTTCTGCGGCAGATCGTGGCCCTCATCCCCGCGGCGTGGCTATTGAGCCTCACCGGCAACGTGGACAACGTGTGGTGGTGCTTCCCCATCGCAGAGCTCATGAGCCTCATCGCCAGCGCCCTCTTCCTGCGCAAGGCCCTCAAGGACATGGAAAAGAAGCTGGCGGCCCCTGCCTGACCCATCAAGCACAACAAAACGCCCCCTTTGCATAGTATGGCGTGCAAAGGGGGAAATTTTTTTGTCCGATAAAGATATTTGCACCTACAAAGAGGGTCCCTTGCCCTCCTGCGCACCGCTGGCCGTGCCCATGCTGGCCGCCCAGCAGCACAGCGAGCCCGCCTATGAGAGCGTGGACGCCCTGACCAAGGGCACGCTCTTTCCCGGGCTGGACCTGCCCTTTATGGATTACGTGGCCAAGGGCCCTGTGGAGGCTTCGCCGCTGACGGAGCTGATGGCTCTGGACTTCGTGTGCCAGGAGCTGGCGCTGTACCTGGATACCCATCCGGGCGACGCCGAGGCCTTCAAAAAGTGGAAGAGCTTCGTCGCTCTCGCCAAGGAGGGCCGCAGGCGCTATAACGAGATGTGCGGCCCCGTCCAGCGCGGCGACACGGCCATGTTCGACGGCTGGGTCTGGCCCGAGGACCCCTGGCCCTGGAACGGCAGAAAGGCAGGTAAGAAGTAATGTTTGTATACGAAAAGAAGCTGCAATACCCCGTCAATATCAAGACGCCCAACCCCGCCATGGCCAAGTATATCATCAGCCAGTACGGGGGACCGGACGGCGAACTGAGCGCGTCCCTGCGCTACCTGAGCCAGCGCTATTCCATGCCGTACCCTGAGCTGAAGGCCGTTTTGACGGACATCGGCGTGGAGGAGCTGGGCCATCTGGAGATGGTGGGCACCATCGTCCACCAGCTTACCCGGAACATGACTGTGGAGCAGCTGGAGAAGCAGGGCTTCCAGGACTACTTCGTGGACCACACCGCCGGCGTGTACGCCCAGGCGGCCTCCGGCTTCCCGTACTCCGCCGCCACCTTCCAGGTGAAGGGCGACGTGATCGCGGACCTGGCCGAGGACATGGGCGCGGAGCAGAAGGCCCGGGTGACCTACGACAACATCCTCAGGATGTGCGACGACCCGGACGTGATCGACGTGATACGGTTCCTGCGGGAGAGGGAAGTGGTCCACTTCCAGCGCTTCGGCGAGGCCATGGGCATCGCTACCGCCAAGATGGACCAGCACAACGTCTACGCCGTGAACCCAGCGTTCGACAAGATGAAGTGACATGAAAAGGCCGGCCGGGAACTCCCGGCCGGTCATTCTTACAGGTCTATATGGGCGGCTGGCCGGTCCTTATAGAGGGCGGCAAGCCTCTTTGCCTTGTCCACGTTCCACTCGCCCAGATGAAAGACGATGGTCCTGCCGGGCTCGTCGGGACTGTCGGCGTAGGAGACGACAAGATAGCGGGTGAAGGTGCGAATCGTCTTGCGCCGGACCCATAGAAGCCTTGGCACGAACTGCTTTTCCACTTCCTTTTGGGTAAGGACAGACAGGGCCCGTATCTTCTCGTCCGGCAGGTCGAAGACCTGGTTCATGGCGCTGATGGCGAGCCGGTCCGGGAAGCTCTCCACACGGCACTTTACGCCCTCCGCCAAGGGCAGGCCCGCGGCGTGTCGGAAGGCGGCGGCATAGACGGGCTTTCCCGGTTTGGGAGCCTTTTTCTTATGGAGGAGACAGAATATGCCTTCGCCTGTGAGCAACACGCCGATACCGGCCAGAATGGCCGCCAGGTCGCTGTTCACGCCCATATAGGTCACAGCCAGCACAAGGCATATGATACCCGCGATGAGGCCCAAAACGGCCAGCGCTTTGAGGGCTTTTTGCATCCCGTCACCTCCTTACATACCGGAAAACAGACCGGCTGGGAGACACCCAGCCGGTCATGGTTTTACTTATTACGCCTGGACCTTCTTCAGCTTCGCGTACCGGGGCAGGGAGCACTCGGTGGGGCGCTCGGGCTCGCCCTGGATGAGGGGCAGGACGTAGTCGATGAAGTCCTTGGTCACGTTGTTGTGCTCGGGGGTGATCCACTCCAGAGGCACCTTCTTCTCCGCGTTGGCCACGGCGGTGAGGGGGAGGAGGATGTACTTGCAGACATAATTGCCGCTGGCGTCCTTGTCCCGCTCAAAGGCCACCATCTTGCCGGTCACGCCGGACACGGCGGCCTCCACGGCCTTGCGGCCGGCCATCTCGGCCTCCTCCAGGTCGGTCTTGGAGGCCAGGTGAGCGCCGCAGCGCTGCAGCAGGCTCAGCTCGATGGGGCGGACCTTGGCGCCGGTGCGCTCCTTGACCATCTCGGCCAGACGGGCGGCAAGACCGCCCAGCTGGGCATGGCCGAAGCCGTCGGTGGAGCTGGTCTTGGCCTGGGAGACGAAGGTGCCGTCGGCGAAGTGCAGGCCCTCGGACACGGCCACCAGGCAGTTCTTTTTCTCGTTATAGATGCGCTCTACGTCGTTCAGGAACGCGTCCATATCGAAGTCCACCTCGGGCAGGTACACCAGGTCGGGACCGGAGCCGAAGTAGGTGGCGAGAGCCGCGGAGCCGGCCAGCCATCCGGCGTGGCGGCCCATGATCTCAATGATGGTCACCTGGCCGGTGGGGTAGACCTTGCTGTCCTTGCTCACTTCCATGGCGCTGGTGGCGATATACTTGGCCGCGGAGGCGAAGCCGGGGCAGTGGTCGGTGCCGAAGAGGTCGTTGTCGATGGTCTTGGGGATACCCATGACCCGGCAGTCCCAGCCGGACTTGGACATATAGCGGCTTATCTTGTCGCAGGTATCCATGGAGTCGTTGCCGCCGTTATAGAAGAAGTAGCGGACGTTGTGCTTTTTGAACACATCCAGGATGCGCTTATAGTCGGTGTCGTCCGCGTCGGGGTCGGCCAGCTTATAGCGGCAGGAGCCCAGCTCGGAGGACGGGGTGTTCTTCAGATACGCCAGTTCCTGGGGGTCCTCCTGGCCCATATCGTAGAGCTTGTCGGCCAGAACGCCGGTGATGCCGTGGTCGGCGCCCAGCACCTGGTTGATCTCCTCCGCTTCCAGAGCGGCGCTGATGGCGCCGTAAGCGCTGGCGTTGATGACGGAAGTGGGCCCGCCGGACTGCCCGATGATGCAGGCGCCTGTGAGTTTATCTGCCATGTGTTTTTCCTCCAAAATAAATAAGTTTTGGTTGATTATAGCATAAATGTGCGGTAAAATAAAGAGCATGGAAAAATAAAGTAAAGGAGTCTTTTCTTATGCCTCTGGTAACTTCCACCGAAATGTTCAAGAAGGCCTATGACGGCGGTTACGCCGTCGGCGCTTTCAACGTCAACAACATGGAGATCCTCCAGGCCATCACCGAGGCCTGCCGCGAGGAGCACGCTCCCGTGATCCTGCAGGTGTCCAAGGGCGCCCGCGCCTATGCCAACCACACCTACCTGGTGAAGCTGGTGGAGGCCGCCGTCATCGAGTGCCCGGAGATCCCCATCGTGCTGCATCTGGACCACGGCCCCGACTTCGAGACCTGCAAGGCCTGCATCGACGGCGGATTCACCTCCGTCATGATCGACGCCTCCGGCGAAAAGTTCGAGAAGAACATCGAGATCACCAAGAAGGTGGTCGAGTATGCCCATGACCACGGCGTAGTCGTGGAGGCCGAGCTGGGCACCCTGGCCGGCGTGGAGGACGACGTAAAGGTCTCCGCCGAGGATTCCTCCTACACCCACCCCGAAGAGGTGGAGGAGTTCGTGACCAAGACCGGCTGCGACAGCCTGGCCATCGCCATCGGCACCAGCCACGGCGCCTATAAGTTCACCGCCGCCCAGTGCACCCGCAACGCCCAGGGCATCCTTGTGCCGCCTCCTCTGCGCTTCGACGTGCTGGAAGAGGTCTCCAAGCGCCTGCCCGGCTTCCCCATCGTGCTGCACGGCTCTTCCTCCGTGCCCCAGAACTACGTAAAGATGATCAACGACCACGGCGGCAAGATGCCCGACGCCATCGGCATTCCCGAGGACGAGCTGCGCAAGGCGGCCACCAGCAGCGTCTGCAAGATCAACATCGACTCCGACCTGCGCCTGACCATGACCGGCACCATCCGCCAGTTCTTCGACGAGCATCCCGACAAGTTCGACCCCCGCGAGTACCTGAAGCCCGCCCGCGCCAACATCAAGGAGCTGGTGCGCCACAAGCTGATCGACGTGCTTGGCTGCGCCGGCAAGGCCTGAGGCATAAATGGGCTTTCTACGGGAGATAAAACAAGCCGCCGACGGCCACGGCCATGACTGCACCTGCGACGAGTGCATGGCCGAGCATCACCACGACCATCACGGTTTCGACACCGTGATGGTCTGGCGTCTTGTCACCGCCGCCGCCTTCTTCCTGGGCGGCGTGGCGACGGAGCATACCCTTCCCTGGCTGAGCATCGCCCTGAACGTGCTGGCCATCCTCTGCGCGGGCTATGACGTGTTCATCCGCGCGGCGGCCAACATCATCAGAAAGCGCCTTTTCGACGAGAGCCTCCTGATGAGCGTGGTGGCCATCGCATCGGTCATCATCAAAGAGGCCAGCGAGGGCGCCTCGGTGATGATCCTCTACCAGCTGGGCGAGCTTTTCCAGGGCTATGCTGTGGCGAAGGTGCGCCAGAATATCGAGGGCCTCATGGAGAACCGCTCTCCCGAGGCCAGCGCCGTTCTGGCCGATGTGCGCTCCGATAAGGGGCCCAAGGGCCGCACGGAGGAGTTTATCACCCATTTTGCCCGCATCTATACGCCGGTGGTATTGGGCATCGCGGTCATCATCGCCGCGGTGTCCCCGCTGGCGCTGCACACCACCGTGACCGAGGGCATCTACCGCGCCCTCGTGCTCATGGTCATCGCCTGCCCCTGCGCCATCGTCATCTCCGTGCCCCTGAGCTACTTCGCGGGCATCGGCGGGGCGACGAGGCAGGGCATCCTCTTCAAAAACACCTGCGCCATGGACGACGTGGCCAGGGCCAGGGCCGTGGTCTTCGACAAGACCGGCGCCCTGGAAGGGGAGGGCCTTCGGGTCACCTCCGTCAAGAGCGAGCGCATGGACGCAGATGTGTTCCTTCGCATCGCGGCCCACGCCTGCGCCTACGCCGAGGGGCCCTATGCCGAGGCCATCAAGGCGGCCTACAAGGGCGTCATCTACATCGAGCTTATCCAGAGCTTCCAGCCCCGGACGGGCGCCTTCGGCGTCACCGTGGAGGTGGACGGGGTGAAGATCATCCTGGGCCCCCTGGATATGCTCCAGAGCGCCGGCGTAGAGCCGGGAGCGGATAAGCTCAACGAAAACTGCGTATACATGGCCATCAACGGCCAGTACGCGGGTCGCATCGTATTCGGCAGCGTGGCGAAGCCCGACGTGTCCGGCACGGTTACGGTGCTCTCCTGGGACAAGGACCGGCAGATCGCCATGCTCACCGACGACAGCCCAGCCGCCGCGGAGAAATTCGCCCGGCAGGTGGGCATCGGGGAATTCTATCCCGACTGCCCGCCATCGGAAAAGGTTGCTGTGGTGAAGGAGATACAAAACCGCCAGATCAAACGCGGCACCCTCATCTTCGTGGGCGACGCGGAGACCAGCGGCGCGTGCATCCAGGCCGCGGACGTGGGCGTGAGCCTTCACGGCGCCACCTCCGACGCGGCCATCCAGGCCGCGGACGTGGTCATCATGGGCGCGGCGCCGTCGAAGGTGGTCACCGCCCTGGACGCGGCCAAGCACACCCGAACCATCGTCTGGCAGAACATCGTCTTTGCCTTGGCCTTCAAGGCCATCATCCTGGTGCTGGACATGTTCGGCACCTGTCCGCTGTGGCTGGCGGTATTCGCGGACGTGGGCGTGGCGCTCTTAGCCGTGCTCAACTCCCTGCGGGCCTTTGTCATGCGGGAGCCAGTGATACCAAAAGAGGAATAAAATGGAAGCGCCCCGGTCAGCCGGGGCGCTTTTCCTGTCCGATTTAAGAGAATCTTAATAGATTGCCCCTTTCTTCTTTTTGTGACTTGTGTTACTATTTGTAGAAAGGAGGCGAGCGAGCAAGTGTACACCGTATTGATCTGCGACGACGACCGGGACATCCGCCGGGCGCTTCATATATATCTCACCGGGGCAGGCTACCGCGTGCTGGAGGCCGTGAACGGCCGGGAGGCTCTGGAGACGGTGGACAGGGAGGAGGTACACCTCATCCTCCTGGACATCATGATGCCGGAGCTGGACGGGGTGAGCGCCCTGACCCTCCTGCGGGAGCGGAGCGACAACATCCCTGTGATCCTCCTGACCGCCAAGAGTGAGGACAGCGACAAGATCATGGGTCTGGAGCTGGGAGCGGACGACTATGTGACCAAGCCCTTCAACGCCCAGGAGGTCATGGCCCGGGTGAAAGCCCTGCTGCGCCGGTATATGCGCATGGGCCAGCGGGAGGAAAAGCCCTCCGTCCTGACCCTTGGGGGCATCGAGATGGACGACGACACCAAGACCGTCACCGTGGACGGGGATGAGATCACCATCACGCCCAAGGAGTACGATATTCTGAAGTTCTTCCTGGAGAACCCCGGCAAGGTGTTCTCCAGCCGGGAGATATACCGCCGGGTATGGCAGGACACGCCCATGGGGGCGGAGGGGACGGTGGCCGTCCACATCCGCCACCTGCGGGAGAAGGTGGAGATCAATCCCGCCGAGCCCCGGTATTTGAAGGTGGTCTGGGGAAAGGGCTATAAGATCGAGGGGTGACGCGATGAGAACGCTCATGCGTGAGATGTGGTTCCGGGCGCTGATGATGCTTCTGTACTGCCTTTGTGTGGCGGCGGGAGCCATCAGCCTGAACCTCTATAACTTCGCCCTGCAGGACGGCTGGTACCGGGAACAGGGGGAGATGGGCTTTGAGGACAGCCGTCTGTGCTCCCAATACGTCTGGCTCTGCCTCAACTCTGTGGAGCAGAACCTTCGGTGGCTGGAAGACCCCACAAGCGACACCCTGGGCGGCTACGGCGGCAAGGCTTTCTCCTATAAGATCGTGGACGATACGGACGATAATGCCGTCACGGTGGACACCACCACGGAAAAATCCCATTTCGTGACCTCTACCGAAGTCTTCCTGCCCGGTCCGGAGGAAGCGGAAGAGCCGGCGGGGGAGTCGGCCTATTATGCGTCGGCCACGGAGACGGACACAGCGCAGCTGAAAATAGCCCAGGAAGAGGAGGTGCCCGGCCATTCCTATCGGATAGAGGGCTATGTAAATCTGCCGGTGGAGCCCTACGACGGCTGCTACCGGGAGTATTACATCTTTGAACATCTGTACGCCTTCAAGGACTATTACCTGCCCGTCTGGATCCCCTCCATCATCCTGGCGGTGGTGCTGTTCGTGTTCAGCATGGTGGCCGCGGTCCAGGAGGGCCGCCAGGGCAAGACTACTTTAACGGGCCATATTCCCTTCGACGTGGCGGTGCTGGTTTTGTACCTTGGCCTTGCCTGGGCCAAGACCGCTTTTTATGAACTTCCCGAGGTCTATGACGCCATGTCGATGGTGGGGGTATATTCCCACACGGTGGACCTTATATGCTCCCTGTGGATGCTGCTTCTATGCGGCGTCATCGCGGCCAATCAGCTTGCCAACGGCTCTTTCGGCCAGCGGCTTTTGCTGCGCCGTCTGGTGCGGAAGGTGCCGGCGCCGGTGCTGGTGCTGGGCATATTGGGCGGTCATGTGCTGCTCATGCTGCTTATACTGGCCGTGGACGCTTTCCACAACGCCTGGTTCATTTTGATCCTGTTCGGCTTTGACGCGGTGCTGGTGCCCTGCATCCTCCGATGGTACGTGGAGGAAAAGCGCATCAGAGACGCCGCCGCTGCCCTGGCGGCGGGGGATCTGAACTACAAGGTGAACACCAATAAGCTGCACATGGTCTGGAAGGACCTGGGCCAGGACCTGGGCCGCATCGGCGATGGCATGGCCCTGGCCGTGGAGGAGCAGATGCGCTCCGAGCGCATGAAGACCGAGCTCATCACCAACGTGAGCCATGACCTGAAGACGCCGCTTACCAGCATCATCAACTATATCGAGCTCTTAAAAGACGAATCCCTGCCGGAGGAGACGAGAAGGGAGTACCTGGACGTGCTGGACCGGCAGGGGGCGAAGCTCAAAAAGCTCACCGAAGACGTGGTGGAGGCATCCAAGGCCGTAAGCGGCGCGGTGACCGTGAACGCGGAGCTATTTGACGTGCGGGAGCTCTTGCAGCAGTCGGTGGGAGAGTACAGCGAGCGCCTGGCCGCCGCGGGGCTGGAGCCCATCCTGCACACCCCGGAGCAGGAGACCTATATCATGGCCGACGCCCGTCTCCTGGGCCGGGTGCTGGATAACTTCATTACAAACGTTCTCAAATACGCCCAGCAGGGCACAAGAGCCTATTTTGACCTGACCGTGGGGGAGGAGCGCACCTCCATCGCCGTGAAAAATGTGTCCCGTGAGGCCCTGGATATCCCCGCGGAGGAGCTGATGGAGCGCTTTGTCCGGGGCGACAGCTCCCGGAGCACCGAGGGCAGCGGCCTTGGCCTCTCCATCGCCCGAAGTCTCACGGAGCTCATGGGCGGGGAAATGGTCCTTACCCTGGACGGGGACCTCTTTAAGGTGGAGGTATCGTTTCCCAACGCAGCCCCGCCGCTCCTGCCGGCCGAGCCAAAGAGCCCGCCGGAAGAGACAAAAACGGAATAAAAAGACCGCACCCTAAAAAAGGGTGCGGTTTTTGTCAGGATACTGGCTTGATAGGGTGCCGGATAACGGTCTTCCACTTCTCTGGGGCGACCCTTCTGGCGTCGGACATGTATATCTCGTGGTGCAGCCGGTGCCCGTTCATGTCGCTAACGTACCCGTTCTGCGCGAGATATTCGTCCATCCGCGCCACCGTCGCGGGCTCGTCGTCAAAGGGGCCTAGGTGCATGATCTGAACGCAGAGGCCCTCGTCCACCGTCAGAAACTCCGCAACCGAGCAGTCCAGCTTTTTCTTCCGGGAGGCCGTCTCCACGGCCCAGTCAAAGTCCGCCTTTGTAATGAAGTCAGGCAGCCGGATGACGGATATCCAGCGGAAAGAGGCCTTGTCGGCGTAGTTGATGCCGCCTTCTCCGTCCTGCTGCCAGAAGCCCTCCAGGGGCGGCACCACGTACTCGTAAAACCCCTCGATCCTGTGGTCGGTCTTGTAACTCATCTTCAGGGTATAGGCCACCGCGTACAATACGCCGATGGCCTGCTTATACGCGCCGCCCTCCTCGTTGGGGTCGCCCTGGCCACGAACCGCGATATAGTTCGCCCGGGGGAGATCCACGATCTGTGGCATGTTCCCGGGCATATAGAACTCTTTGTATTCCTTCTTGAAATCAAACGCCATATCCCTTACGCTCCCGTGCTGCCGAAGCCGCCGGCGCCCCGGTCGGTTTCGTCCAAGCTGTCCACCTGTTCCAATTCCGGGGTCAGGATGGGGAGGATGACCAGCTGGATGAGCTTTTGCCCCGCCTCGATGGTCACGTCCTCGTCGCCCTGGTTATAGAGCTTCACCACGATGGGGCCAGTGTAGCCCTCGTCGATGACGCCCTCGCCCAGGATGTTCTTTTTTACGTTCAGGCCGCTCTTGCTCTTGAGCATGCCCACGGTATGCTCCGGCAGGGACACGTGCACTCCCGTATCCACCACGGCGCTGCCCCGGGCGGGTATGACAACGGTCCGGGGGGCGTACAGGTCCAGTCCCGCGTCGGTGGGATGGGCCCGGGTCGGCATGATCGCGCCGGGATCAAGCATCACTTTCATAGTCAGAATTCCTCACTTATGGGGGTCAGTATACTAGGCACCAGCAGGAACAGGTTGTTGTCAGTGGAGAAGTTGCTGACGCTGTACAGCACCAGTATCATGTCGAAATCGTTGTCCAGGGCGTATTGGTAGAGGCTGTCCCGGTAATAGCGCAGGTCCATCAGGTCCACCCGGGAGAAGTTCTTGAGGAGAAACGGAGCCAGGCTGTCGGAATAGGAGTCCCGGATGATCAGCAGGCGCGGTCCCTCATGGCCCGTCTCGATGCTCCGCAGGGGGGAGACGCCCCCCAGGAACATGGAATACTTGTCCTTCACATCCAGGAAGGAGGTATCGTAGAGGGGCCCTTCTGTGGCCTCAGTGCCCTCATAGCTCAGGACCTTAACGGATCCGTCGTCGGGCACGAAGGTCTCCATCTCGTCGGGCTTCACCCAGGCAAAGCCGGAGGAGGAATAGGTAGTGCCGTAGAATGCGTCGGAGACGGTCTCGCGGTCATAATCGGACAGGGTGGGGGCGGGCAGGCCCATGGCCGCGCACAGCGCCTCATAGCCGTAATAGGCCCCCAGACTGGTCCAGTGGTGGTCCGTGCGGTAAAAGATATACTCGTCCGCGTGCTCGCGCAGGACGGAGGATAGATCGATATTGACGGCCTCGCTCTCGCCGTAGGCCTGGTCGATCAGCGCCTGCTGGCTGTCGCAGTCGGCGTTTTCTGGCAGACGAGAGGCCTCTATCTCCGACGCGCCAGGGATAAGGCCGAAGTAGACGGGTATCTCGCTTTGCTCGGCAAGCTTGTTGAGGAAACCCACCTTTGTATCGATATCCTCGTCGGATGGCGCGGTGAAGCGGGTGATAAGGGTGTCATCCCCACAATAGAATACGTCGTTGTTCTCCTTCTTGCCGCTCAAAAGCTCGCACCGGGCCTTCAGAGCCGTCCAGGTGTCCCGGAAGGCGAACTGGTCGGTGGTGTAATCCTCAAAGTCGGCGGTGAACTTGCCATTGAAAAGCGCCCGGAATGAGAAATCCGGCAGGGTTTGCAGGTACCGGTTCTCCTGCTGGGAGAACTCCACGTCGGGCAGGACGATATTGAGGATGAAAAACGCGCCGATGAAGCCCAGAAATACCACCAGCACGGCGATTTTGGCTGCTTTCTTCATAGCGTTCACCTCAGAAGCGGAAGTAGAGGAAGGGGTTGTAGGTGGAGTCAACGAGATACGCCGTGGATACAACCAGCACCACCGCGATCAGCACCGGCGCCGCGATGGCCCGGCACTTCTCCGGCAACTTTTTGAACAGCGCTCGGCCCGCGGGGAGGCTGGCCACGCAGCCAACCAGGAGCAGCGCCCCGAACCCGGCAAGGTAATACAGGTCCTTCCCGGCGATGAAGCCCGCCTGACCAAAGCCGTACATGGCCTTAAAGAACACCATGGTCTGGCTCACGCTGGTCTGCTGGAAGATGACCCAGCCGGATATGGCGATGAGCAGGGTGTAGATATGGCCCACGAAGCGGGGGAGCCTGTCCAGCCATTTTAAAAGGAACATCTTTTCCAGCACCAGGAAGAAGGCATAGTAGAGCCCCCAGAAGAGGAAGGTCCAGCTGGCCCCGTGCCACAGGCCCGTCAGCGCCCAGACGATCAGCAGATTGAGCATCTGCCGGGGCAGGCCTTTCCGGCTGCCGCCCAGGGGGATATACACGTAGTCCCGGAACCAGGTGCCGAGACTCATATGCCACCGGCGCCAGAACTCCGTCACGGTCCGGGAGATATAGGGGTAGTTGAAGTTCTCGAGGAACTCAAACCCCAGCATGCGGCCCAGGCCGATGGCCATGTCGGAGTAGCCGGAGAAGTCGAAGTATATCTGCAGCGAGAAGGCGACGGCCGCCATCCATGCCCCGGCAAAGGTGAGCTCCGAGGCGGGGGTATTGGCGTAAACATCCCACAGCATGCCCACGTTATTGGCTATGAGGACCTTTTTCCCAAGGCCCACCACGAACCGCTCCACGCCGGAGGCAAACTTGTCCAGCGTCTCGTGGCGCTCGTCCAGCTGGTCGGCGATATCCTTGTAGCGGACGATGGGGCCGGCGATGAGCTGGGGGAAGAGGGCCACGAAGGTGCCGAACTTGATGAAATTGCGCTGTACGTGGCCGTCACCCCGGTACACGTCGATGGGGTAGCTCATGGTCTGGAAGGTGTAGAAGCTGATGCCGATGGGCAGGGCAAGACCCAGGGTGGGGATATCCACGCCGGGTATCATGCTCAAGGTCTCCGCCATCAGGTCAAAGTACTTGAAGAAGAACAGGATGCCCAGGTTGAGGACGGTATTGATAATGAGCACCCGCTTGGCCTTTGGCCGGGCGTCGGGCAGGTATCTGCCGATGAGCAGGCCGGAGACATAGTTGATGCAGATGGACAGGAGCATCAGCAGGATATACACCGGCTCGCCCCAGCCGTAGAACACCAGGTTCACGGCGAACAGCCACACGTTCCGCCAGCGGACCGGGCAGATGTAATACACTGCCAGCACCACGGGCAGGTATATGAACATGAAGAGGATGCTGGAAAATACCATGTCCGATCAGTCCTCCGTGTCAGTGGGCTTAAAATTCGCCAGGGGATTGGCCGCCGCGGCCTTTTTCAACTCCGCGTTGGCGATGTGGGTGTATATCTGGGTGGTGTTCAGACTCTCGTGGCCCAGCACCTCCTGGAGCGTGCGCACGTCCACGCCGTTTTGCAGCATCAGGGTGGCCGCCGTATGGCGCAGCTTGTGAGGGGAGATGTGGCTGGCGTCCAGGCCCGCCTTCAAAAGGGTCTTGTGGACCATCACCTGCACCGCGTCCACGCTCATGCGCGTCCGCCGGTTGGAGAGGAATACCGCCTTTTTGTCCGCGGTGGGGATATCCTTCCGCACCGCCAGCCAGTCGTTCAGTGCCTTGGCGGTGGCGGGATTGAGGTAGACCACGCGCTCTTTATTGCCCTTGCCGTGGATGAGCAGGCTGTCCTGACGGATGTCGGTCAGGTTCAGCCCAACCATCTCGGAGATTCGCAGCCCGCAGTTTAAGAAAAGGCAGAGTATGCAGTAATCCCGTTCCGAGTTTTTGCCGTCCACGGCATTCAGGAGCCGCTGGCTCTCCTCCAGGGAGAGGTAGTGGGGGAGGGCCTTCTTGAGCTTCGGTGCGTCCAGGTCCTGCACCGGGTTTTCTTTGAGCTGTTTCGTCTTCGTGGTGAGGTAGCCGTAAAAGCCCTTCAGGCTGGTGATCATTCGTGCCCGGGACGTGGCGTTCAGGCCCCGGTCCCGGGAGAGATAGGCCATAAAGTCGTAGACCTCCGATAAGGTGACCTTGCCGTAAAAGTCCAGGTTCGCGTCCCGGATGTCGATATCCTCCAGCGCCGTGTCCCGGGGGACCATGTCCCGGGAAATATAGAGATACCGGGTAAAGGTCCGCAGGTCCATGAAATAGGAATCCACGGTGCGTTTCGATTGTCCCTTGATGGTGTCGTGGTACACGAGAAACTCCCGCATCACCTGCGGCGCCTCATTTTGATAGCTCATGACGATGAACCCCCAACATATTGTACTATAGCAGAGTGGAGGGTGCTTGTCCAGTGGCAAAATACACAAATAATTCGGCATAATTAATATTATGCCGAATTTAGGGGAGGGCTATGGCGCCGCCTATATCGAATATGGGCCTGTCCGTCAGGATCAGGGCTTTCTGGCCGTGCTTGGCGAGAAAATCGTAAATACGTCCCTCGTCGGGATGCTCCGTCAGTTTTCCTGTGAACGCTACTACATTATTATTTATTATAAATGACGCACCGCCGATGAACCCGTGGTCATATTCTTTTAATTCTATATAGCCCGGCACGATGTCCAGCACATCCATCCCAGCGTTTTTCGCGGCTCTGGAGACGCCTGCGTCCGCCGTGATGATGGAATGGTCGTCTACCACCGCCGCAGCGCAGCGGGTGTATCCCTGATTTACCGGGACCAGTTTGCCGCCGAGCAGCGGCGCCACGGCCGGGTCCACGGTCTTGGGATTATATAAGGTATATTTCCCCGTAGCGCACACGCACAGACCAACGTCATCGGGATACTTCGGTCCCTGCTCCCGTTCGGCCTGAATGACTGTATATCCCCTATTAGTTAATAAATTAACAATAGTTGGATATACCCCTTGTACCGCCACTATATGGCCGTGGCCGGCGAATACGGAAAGGTCCGCGTGGCCGGCGAGGCGCGGGTCTATGTCCTTATTATCGGGAAGCCAAATGACCTCAATGCCCTGCACCCCAAGGCTTTGAGCCAGTTCCGGCTCATACCTCTTCCCTATCAGGAGCGTCACAGCGTCTTCTCCACGGCCTCCCGCAGGGTCTTGACCCGGATGAGCTCCAGGCCATTAGGTACCTTCAGTTCCCCCCGGATGCGGGAGGGGATAACGCACTGGGTAAAGCCCAGCCGGGCGATCTCGGATAGACGCAGATCCAATGCCTGCACGGCCCGGATCTCCCCGGTGAGGCCCACCTCCCCCACCGCGGCCAGCTTGTCCGGCAGGGGCGTATCCCGGAAGCTTGAGGCGATGGCGAGGCACGCCGCCAGGTCTGCCGCGGGCTCGTCCAGGGTGAGGCCGCTCACGATGTTCATATAGGCGTCGCAGGAGCTGACGTTCATGCCGCCCCGCTTTTCCAGCACGGCCAGCAGGAGATACAGCCGGTTATAGTCAAACCCGTTGGAGGTGCGCCGGGCGGAGGAAAAGCCGGTGGGCGTCACAAGGGCCTGCACCTCCGCGAGAATGGGCCTGCTTCCCTCCATCACGCAGGCTACACACGTCCCGGGCACGCCCACAGGCCGCCCCGCCAGCATGACCTCCGAGGGATTGGGCACCTCCCGAAGGCCCTCCCGGACCATCTCAAACACGCCGATCTCATTGGTGGAACCAAAACGGTTCTTCTCCGCCCGCAATATGCGGTAGCTGAGGCTCCCGTCGCCCTCGAAGTACAGCACGCAGTCCACCATGTGCTCCAATACTTTGGGCCCGGCGATGGCGCCTTCCTTGTTCACATGGCCCACCACGAATGCGGTGAAGCCGGAGGATTTGGCCAGCTGCATGATCTCCATGGCGCACTGCTTTACCTGGCCCACGCTGCCGGGGGCGGTGGTCTGGCTGGGGTCATATACCGTCTGGATGGAGTCGATGACGACGATCTGGGGCGTCAGGTCCTCGATAGCGGCGATCACATCGTTGATGTCGGTCCCCGCCAGCACATGCAGTGCCTCCCGGCTCACCCCCAGGCGCTGGGCGCGCATCTTGAGCTGGTGCTCGCTCTCCTCGCCGGTCACATAGAGGATGGTCTCCTCCGGGTCTATGGAGCCGCATGCCTGCAGCAGCAGGGTGCTCTTGCCGATGCCCGGCGCGCCGCCGAACAGGACGATGGAACCCCGGACGGCGCCGCCGCCCAGGACCCGGTCCAGCTCCCGGATGCCGGTGGAGAACCGCAGCTCGTCGTTGTCGTCCAGCTCCACCAGCTTTTTCGGCATGGCCCGGCGGACAGGCCGTGCCTTTTCCATCGCCTTTGGCGCGGCTGGGGCCTCCACCAGGGTGTTCCAGGCCCGGCAGCTGGGGCACTGGCCCTGCCAGCGGGATGTCTCAAAGCCGCACTCGGAGCAGAAAAATACGCTTTTTGGCGCCTTCATGTGATCGTTCCTCTCGTGTATTGCAGATAGGAGCCCAGCAGCACCGCCGCCAGCTTCATCCGATATGTATCCGTTTTCAGGTTCGCCAGGTCACCGGGGTTGGATAGAAAACCGCACTCCACCAGCACGGCGGGGCAGTTCACGTTCTTCATAAGGTATATGTCCTGACCAATGGGCGCCGCCAGCCGCCGGTTATCCGGGCACAGCAGGGCCGTCAGATTGCCCTGTGCCATCTCCGCCAGCTCCTGGCCGCCGGACACCTTGCCATAGAATACCTGGATGCCGTGGGGAGAAGCGGCGGGATACTTGTTCTGGTGGATGCTCAAGAGCACCGCGCCGGGGGTGTTGTTCACAAGGCCCACCCGGGCGTGCTGGTCCGCCACCTTCTTGGCGGCGATGGATGCGGCGCTGTCGGGGTACGCTATGTCCTCGCTGTCCCGGGTCATGACCGTTTGAATGCCCCAGAACCGGGCCAGGGCCTCCAGCCGCAGGGCGATGTCCAGATTGACGCCGCTCTCGGTGGTGCCGTCGGCGGCTACCGCGCCCCCGTCAGCTCCGCCGTGGCCGGCGTCGATGACCAGCACGGGCTGCGGCGCGGCGGCCTCCGTCTCCCGGGCGTCATCCTGCGCCCACAGCGCTAAGACCGCAAGCAACACGGCCGCGGCTAGCGGATGCCACCATTTTATATGAAATACTTTCCTCATGTAGCCCACCTCAGGAAAGAGTATGAGCCGCGAGGGACATCTATTCAGTCGGAAAACAGAAAAACGAGGTATAACGCTTATTAAGCATTATACCTCGTTTTGGCCTTGTTGCGCAATAGCTTAAAGCACGATGCAGATAAGCCTTGTGCCGCCGTCGTTCACCAGCTTCTGGATGGTGGTGCGAAGCTTCTTCCGGGCCGCGGGCGGCATGTGCTGCAGCTTGGTGGTCAGCCCCTCCTCCGCGATGTCGTAAAGGGACTTGCCGAAGATGTTGGACTCCCAGATGCGGTTGATGTCCCCGTCGAAGCCCTGGAGAAGGAAGCTCACGATCTGCTCTGACGCCTTCTCCCCTCCCACCGCCGGGGACACCTCCGTCTCCACATGGGTGCGGAACAGGTGTATGGCCGGGGCGCTGGCCTTGAGGCGCACGCTGTAGCGCCCGCCGCGGCTCACGATCTGAGGCTCCTCCAGCTCCATCTCCTCCGGGCCGGGCATGATGATGCCGTAGCCTGTCTCCCGGGCCTGCTCCAAGGCCTCGTGGACGTGGTCGTACTCGGTCTTCACGCTCTTCAGGGACCGTAAAAGTTCCATCAGGTCCCCGTCGTCCCGTATCTCGAAGCCGGACTGCTCGCTGATGGTGCGGTAGTAGAGGGACTGCTCCAGCTCCACCACGGCGCTGGCCGTACCGGCCCCGGCCTGGACGGAGGATATGCGCGCCTGTCCCACCAGCTCGCTGGCGGCCAGGGTCTCCATGCAGCCGTAGGCGTCCCGCAGGGCGTTCATGCTGCCGCTTGCCTCGGTGAGCATATGATAGATGGTCTGCACCAGCTCGCAGTCCTCCGGCAGCGCCTCCGCCCAAGCGGGCAGCCACAGAGAAAGCTCCTGCAGGGGGAACTGGAACAATATGGCCTCCATGACGGCGTGCACGTCCTTGCTGTCCAGGTCCTGGCAGCTCAGGGCCATGCAGGGCACGTCGTACTGGGCGCTCAGCTGCGCGGCCAGGGCTATGGCAGTCTCCCCCGCGGGCTCGGCGCTGTTGACGATGACGGCGAAGGGCTTTCCGATGTCCTTGAGCTCTCGGATGACGCGTTCCTCCGCGGCCTGGTAGTTCTCCCGGGGGATGTCCCCGATGGTGCCGTCGGTGGTGATGACGATGCCGATTGTGGAGTGGTCGGAGATGACCTTCCGTGTCCCCTCCTCCGCCGCCTGGGTCATGGTGATCTCATGGTCGTACCACGGCGTCATCACTTTCCGCTCCGCCCCGTCCTCATAGAGCCCTTCAGCCCCGGGGACCATGTAGCCCACGCAGTCGATGAGCCGGAGCTTGGCGGTGACTTCCGCGCTCAGGACGAGCTCCGCGGCCTCCTCCGGCACGAACTTGGGCTCCGCCGTCATGATGGTCCGGCCGGAGCCGGACTGTGGCAGCTCGTCGCGGGCGCGCTCCTTCTTATATACGTTTTCGATGTTGGGGATGACCAGCGTCTCCATGAAACGCTTGATGAAGGTCGATTTCCCCGTCCGCACCGGCCCGACGACGCCTAAATAGATGTCCCCGTCCGTCCTGCGGGCAATATCCTCATAGATGCTGTCCACACTTGATCCCTCCAAGGCATGTTTGCTTAAACATACGCCCGGGAGGGATCGTTTATGACAGATTCAAATGAATTGCACAGTCTGTTTGTGGACCTGGGAGACGCGCACGTCGATCTCCGGGAAGGCCCCAGTGAGCCATTTATGCAGCACCGGCACCACCACGTTCTCCGTGCAGAAGTGGTCCGCGTCGATGAGGTTTAACCCTAAGTGCTTCGCCTCCAGGAACTGGTGGTACTTCACGTCCGCCGTCACGTAGGTGTCGCACCCCGCCGCCGCGGCGAGAACGATATCGCCGCCGCCGGAACCGCCGCATACCGCGAGACGCTTCACCGGCTTCCCCGCGTCATGGTACCGCAGGCCGTTGGAGGCGAGCGTTTTCTTCACAAAGGGCAGAAACTCCGAAAACGGCACCTCCTTTGGCAGCTCACCGATGCGGCCGATGGCCGTGTCCGGCTCAAGAATGGCTTCGACTTTGCCGCCCAGGGCGGCCATCAGCGCGTCGTTCACGCCGCCTTGGGCCGCGTCCAGGTTGGTGTGCATGCAGATGGCGGAGATGTTCTTTTCCGCCAGAGACAGGGCAAGGTGACCCTCCATGGTATCATCTGTCACCGTCTTCAGTTCAAAAAACAGCGGATGGTGGCTCACAATGAGCTCTGCATCGAGCTCCGCGGCCTCCTCTATGACCTCATCCGTGATGTCAAGGGCCGTGAGAATGCACGCAACGGGTCTGTCGCTGTGCCCCACCAGGAGCCCCACGTTGTCGAACTCCATCTTCCCCGCCACCGGGGCCTTCTCATTCAAAAGCTCAAATACGTCACCGACCGTCGTCATGGCTGAGCCTCCTTTTGATCTCGTCGTATTCTTCCACCAGCGCGGCCGCCGCCTCATCGTAGGGCGCGGCCTTTTCCGCCTGGGCGCGCATTATATCCAGGTATTCTTCAAATAATGGGTCCCTAGCTACCTGGTCCAGCAGGCCCAGATGCAGCTCTGTCTCCGTATAGCTTCGGCTCTCGCCGCCCCGGGCGGTCAGCACCGGATAGATGCGCCCGGCGTCCCGGACCAGCTGCTCGGTCAGGACTGCATAGCCATTGTCCCGGAGAAACCTGCGCAGGTCAGCCTTTTTGCTCTGGGGCTCCAGGATGAGAAGCGCCCCCTCTTCCCTTATCCATGACGCGGCAGAGAGGATATCGACCATGGTCTCCCCGCCCATGCCCGCCAGGATGACGGTATCGCCGTCGGCAGGGCCGATACCGGCAAGGCCGTCGGTCTGCATGAGGCGGATGCGGTCACTGGTACCCGTTTTTTCAAGAAGCGCCCGGGCGCTCTTCAGGGGCCCGGAGCGGATGTCCGTGGCCAGCACTTGTTCGCAGCGCCCCGACTGGACCAGCCACACGGGGACCATGGCGTGATCGGTGCCCACGTCGATGGGTTTTGCCCCCGCCGGGACAAGCTTGGCCACGGCGGCAAGGCGTGGTGAAAGATGTATCATAGGCAATAAAAAAGCGGCGGGTGTTCCCCGCCGCGTGTGGGCCTCAGGCCTCGGCGTGCGCCGCGATGTAATCGTTTACTTCCTTCACAAAGGGCTCGACCTCCACCCCGTGGGCCCGGCAGGCCTGCTCCACGCTCTCGCCGGTGGCGAAGGCGCAGCCCAGGCAGTGCATGCCGATGCGCTG
>CANQRM010000012.1 GCA_947626265.1 uncultured Oscillospiraceae bacterium | reverse complement strand
ATTGCAAGAGTTCTTTTTGTAGGTGGATGCCTTTCTGACTGACAGCAGCGGAACCAATAGATAATTGTGTATTATCTCTTGTTTCCAAGATTATACAACATTTCCGGCTGTTGTTCAATGGCAAATGTGTGTTTTGCCCTATAGGCACAAAAAGCTTGCGCTGTTGTCGGACGACGGTGCCATACCGTTCCATGGTCAATCACCGGCTTTGGGTGCCTCATCTCAGCCCCGTGTTTGCGAACAATATCCTTGAGGTGAGGTTAGTGGCCCCAATCTAACGCATAGTACTGGTATCCCTCGTGTTGGTGGCGCTTAAGAAGGAGAAAGAAGAAACCAGGCCGATCTTTCTCGGTGTTGGCTGCTCCGTCTGCCGCTGGCGTAGCATTGATGGAAAAGAAAGATTTGACATCTTTATGCCTTTTCCTTCACCATAGTCAATGCGATGCGCTTTTTCACCGGGTCTGCCTCCACCACCCAAACCTTTATCACGTCGCCGACCTTCACCACGTCTGAGGGGTGCTTCACAAACCTGTCCGCCATGCGGGAGATGTGGACCAGGCCGTCCTGATGGACGCCGATGTCCACGAAGGCACCGAAGTCGATGACGTTTCGCACCGTGCCGGTCAGCTCCATGCCGGGCTTCAGGTCCTTGATGTCCAGCACGTCAGTGCGCAGGGCCGGGGCGGGCAGCTCCTCCCGGGGGTCCCGGCCGGGCTTTGCAAGCTCGGAGAGCATATCCTCCAGGGTGGGCAGGCCCACATCCAGTTCCGCGGCCAGCTTTACCAGCCCATATTCCTTTGCCCTCGGGCCGATCTGGGGCACGCCGCCGTTTCGGATGTCACCCAGGGAGAAACCCAGGGTCTTCAAAAGCGCCTTGGCGCTTTCATAGCTCTCCGGGTGGACGGCGGTGGCGTCCAGGGGCTCTCGGCTGTCCGCCACACGGAGAAAACCGGCGCACTGCTCAAAGGCCTTGGGGCCCAGCTTGGGCACCTTCTTCAATGCCGCCCGGGAGGGGATGGGCCCGTTCTCCTCCCGCCAGGCCACGATGTTCCTGGCCAGTACGGGGCCGATGCCCGCCACGCGGCTCAATAGCTCCGCCGATGCTGTGCTCACCTCCACGCCCACGTCGTTTACGCACTGCTCTACCATCCCGTCCAGGGCGGCGGACAGCTCCGCCTGCTTCAGGTCATGCTGGTACTGCCCCACGCCGATGGCCTTGGGGTCGATCTTCACTAGCTCCGCCAGGGGGTCCTGCAGCCGCCGGGCGATGGACACGGCGCTGCGCAGGGACACGTCGTAATCGGGAAATTCCCGGGCGGCCAGGGGGCTTGCGGAGTACACGGACGCGCCCGCCTCGCTGACGATGGCGTAGGCGGCGCCGGGGAGATCAGGCAGGAGGGAGACGATGAACTGCTCGCTCTCCCGGGAGGCGGTGCCGTTGCCGATGGCGATGGCCGTCACGTGATGCCGCCGCACCATGCCCTCGATGAGCTTTGCCGCCTGCTCCTTCTGGCGGGTCTGGCCGGGCAGAGTGAAGTATCCCACGCCCGTCTCCAGCACCTTGCCGTTCTCGTCCACCACGGCCAGCTTGCACCCGGTGCGGAACCCCGGGTCCACGCCCAATATGGCCCGCCCCTTCACCGGCGGCTGCATGAGAAGCTGGTGGAGGTTTTGGCTGAAGACCCGGATGGAGGTCTGGTTGGCCCGGTCAGTTAGCTCACCCCGCAGTTCCCGTTCCAGGGAGGGAAAGAGGAGCCGGTCCCAGGCGTCCTCGCAGGCCATGGCCACCTGCCGGGCGGCCTCGCCATTGCCCCGGACGAAGCGCCGCCGTATCCGGTCCAGGATGTGGTCATCCGGCAGGTCGAGGGTCACCTTCAGGAATCCCTCCCGTTCGCCCCGGTTGACGGCCAGCACCCGGTGGGCGGCCATGCGGGGCACCGGCTCCTGATAGTCATAGTACATCCGGTAGACGCTGTCCTCGTCCTTTGCCGCAGCGGTGTTTATGACGCCGTCCCGCAACAGCAGCGCCCGCAGGTCCTTCCGAAGGGCAGCGTCGTCGCTGACCATCTCGGCGATGATGTCCCGTGCCCCGGCGAGAGCGCTCTCGGCATCTGGCACATCTTTGCCCGTATATTTTTCCGCCATGGCGGAAAAATCCGACCGGGCCTGGTTCAGTAGCAGCCACTGGGCCAGGGACTCCAAGCCCCGCTCCTTAGCCACCGTGGCCCTGGTCCGGCGCTTGGGCCGGAAGGGCCGGTAGAGGTCTTCCAGCTCCGCCAGCGATTTGGCGGCTTGCAGCTTTTCCGAAAGCTCCTCCGATAAGACGCCCTGCTCCGTCAGGGCCTTTTCGATTTCCTCCCGGCGCTTTTCCAGCCCCCGCAGATACGTAAGCCGCTCGGAGATCTGCCGCAGGGTCTGGTCGTCTATGGAGCCGTGGGCCTCTTTCCGGTACCGGGCAATGAAGGGGATGGTGTTGCCCCCGTCCAGCAGGTCGATGACCGCCTGTATCTGCCCGGAGCGCAGGCCAAATTCCTCCGCTATGATCTTCGCATGATCCATGGTCTGTGGTTCCTTTTCAGTGGTCTTTTTTGCATGGACGCATTATAACAGCGATGGACCTTTGGCGCAAGCGGTAAGAGATTCACTCATAACCTCATGGGAAAAAGAGCGCCCACCAAAGGGGTGGACGCAATATAGAAACATAGAGCAGGAATAGCTTTGGGTTGCCGACCAATTACACCTTTGTGACCAGCGAGGTGACGCAAGAGGGGCAGATGTTCTTACCTTTATAGCTTATGAGGTCTTTGAAACTGTTGCAGAATACGCAGGCCGGCTGATGCTTTTTCAGTATGATCGTCTCACCGGCGACAGTTATCAGCACTGGGTCGCGCTCCGCGATGTCCATTGTACGGCGCAACTCTATGGGCAGCACGATACGACCCAGCTCATCCACCTTTCGGACGATCCCAGTTGACTTCATGTTATACCTCCTATTACAATAAAAGTTGGACAGGGAAGCCGGGCAGCCAGTCCGGCTTCCACCCATCTCATGCCTAAGCTACAATGAGAGGAGCAACTGGCTGACCTTAACCTCCTTGGGCTTTCAGGCCTGAATTGTAGACTGTCAGCCATCCTCTCATTGCAGCGTTCGGTTTAAGCAGGTTGAGCCCACCGCTTGTCGGAGTGTTCGTGTCACCCAATAGATTGAATCGGCAAAGAGAAAAGATGGGGTCCGGTTGCAGATCATTGTATTGGAGGAATGACATGAACGCAGTTGGTATCGACGTTTCCAAGGGCAAGAGTATGGTGGCCGCCATGCGTCCCTTTGGCGAGGTGGTGCTCTCTCCATACGAGGTACATCACACAGACAGCGAACTGAGCAACTTGGCAGAGAAGCTTAAAAGCCTGCCCGGTGAGACCCGCGTGGTAATGGAATATACAGGAAACTACCACGCACCGATTTTGTATGCGCTCAACGAGCGCGGGATATATGTCTCCGTTGTCAACCCCATTCTGGTACATGACTACGGGAACAACAGTTTAAGACGGGCCAAGACCGACAAGAAGGACGCCGTAAAACTGGCAAACTACGCCTTGGATCATTGGCTCTCTCTGCCGCAGTACTCTCCCGAGGAGGACACACGGCATCTACTCAAGACCTGCTATCGCCAGTATCTGCAACTCAGCAAGATACAGACCATGCAGAAGAACAATCTCATTTCTCTGCTGGATTCTACCTTCCCGGGTGCGAACCACCTGTTTTCAAGCCCTCCCCGTGCAGACGGCAGCGAGAAATGGGTGGACTTCGTGGCCCGTTTCTGGCATTGCGAGTGCGTTTGCGGCACGTCCGTTGCAGAGTTCACACGCCGCTATGAGAAATGGTGCCGGAGGCATGGGTATTACTTCAGCAACGAGAAAGCCTCTGAGATATACATGGATTCCTGCAGCTATCCCAGCGTTTTGCCAAAAGGCGACACCACAAAGGTACTCGTTCAGCAGGCTGTAGCCCAGCTCCAGGCATCTTCCTCTTCCTTGGCGATTCTCCGCCGGCGCATGAACGAACTGGCTCAGATGTTGCCAGAGTATCCTGTCGTTATGAAAATGTACGGCGTTGGCGCCATCCTCGGTCCTCAACTCATGGCGGAGATCGGCGATGTACGTCGGTTCCACTCCAAGAAAGCCCTTGTGGCCTTTGCAGGAATTGACGCGCCACCGTATCAGTCCGGCACGGTAGATATCCGCAGCCGCAGCATCTCCAAGCGCGGTTCAGCTTCCTTGCGCCGGACACTGTTCCTGGTCATGGGCACCATTCTGCGCAAGTCCCCAACAGATGAACCCATCTTCCAGTTCATGAATAGAAAACGCGCCGAGGGTAAACCCTACAAGGTCTACATGATGGCCTCCGCCAACAAATTCCTTCGCACCTACTATGCCACAGTAAAAGCGTATCTGAACGCCCTGGAAGACTGCTGATTCTTCCTTACATTCAATAGACCGCCGTTTCAAAAAAGAGGCGTCATGCGGTCAGGATTGGTGTACCTGTTTTGGCCGTTTCATAATTCGCTTTTTCCTACTTGACTTTTCTTTGCAGGTCTACAATAAAGATTGAGGCAAGAAGCACGGCAGCCAGCCGCGTTTTGCCAACTCAAAGCCAAAGCTGTAGAATGGGGGAGAAATGGCCTGACGCACGATACCAAGGACTAGCACGTCCGATATGGAGTCCGTCAGCCGCCTCTCTCATTCGCAGCATTCGATTTACGCAGGTTGTCCCACCGTATATTGCGGTGCGTTCGTGTCACGGCCCAGGAGATTGAACAGGCAATGAGTAAAGCGGTCGCCAGTATTCTATCTTTGAGGAGGTAACAGAAGTGAACGCAGTCGGTATTGACGTATCCAAGGGCAGAAGCACGGTGGCTATCCTCCGCCCTATGGGAGAAGTGGTAATGACGCCAGAGGATGTGGGACACAGCGGTCCTGAACTGAAGGAGCTGGCTCACCGCATCTTGTCCCTCGATGGGGATACCAGAGTGGTCATGGAGGCTACCGGCAGATACCATGAGCCGATTGCGGCCCAGTTACATGAGCATGGTATCTTTGTCAGTGTGGTCAATCCTCTCTTGATCCACGGCTACAGCACCGGCGGGACAGTCCGCAAAGTAAAGACCGACGAGAAGGATGCCAGAAAGATTGCGCAATTTGCTCTTGACCACTGGGTAGATTTGCGAGAATATACACACATGGATGCCGTAAGACAACAACTGAAGATCTGCAGCCGCCAGTATGACCTGTACATGAAGATGGGCGTATCGCTCCAGAACAACCTCATCTCCCTCTGTGACAAGGTCTTTCCCGGCGTGAACGAACTGTTCTCCAGCCCGGAACGGGCGGACGGACATCTGAAGTGGGTGGATTTTGTCACCACCTTCTGGCACGCCGCATGTGTGGCCGGTGTGAGCAAAAACGCTTTCACCGAGCGTTACCGCAAGTGGTGCAAGCGGCATGGCTACAACTTCTCCGACAGCAAGGCCGCCGACGTCTACTCCGCCGCGCTTAACTGTGTCACCACGCTCCCGAAGAACGACAATACCAAGCTTCTGATCCAGACTGCCGCCAGGGAGCTTACTTCCGCCGGAGAACTGCTTGCCGGTGTGCGGCGGGAGATGATCCGTCTGGCAAAGCAACTGCCGGAATATCCCGTGGTGAACGCCATGTACGGCGTGGGTGAGGTCACAGCCGCCCAGCTCATGGCCGAGATTGGAGATGTGAGAAACTTTCCCCGCAGAAGCTCTCTCATTGCCTTTGCGGGCGTTGATCCCGAGGTAGACCAGTCCGGGAAGAAACAGACCAAGAGCAATCCCTCTACCAAACGCGGTTCACCTCATCTGAGGAAAACGCTGTTTCAGGTCATGTCCATATATCTGCGCCTGGCGCCGGAGAATGAGCCCGTCTACCAGTTCCTGGACAAGAAACGCTCCGAGGGAAAACCCTTCTACGTCTACATGACTGCCGGAGCCAACAAGTTCCTGCGCATCTACTACGCGAGGGTCAAGGAATACCTGGCCGAACAGGAAAGTCAAGGAACCATATGTCCTTGAGTGATATATAACCTGTGTCTTACGCTGGAAACATCTTAGACAGAAAGTGTATTTTTTCGATGTTTCCAGACAAGCTCTCGTCCTCTCTGCTCCTGCTCTGCGGTGTCAATGGCCTCAGCTATGAATCTGCCTCCGAGAAGTGCGGGGTGAGCCCACGGTACTTCGGGCGCATCATCCGAAAGGAATCCTCACCCACCATTACTGTTCTTGAGAACATCTGTACTGGTTTTGAGAAATCGCCCAACGAGTTATTGGGCTATCCGGTGCTGGTGAAAGCTGATATGCGCAGCATCCCAATGGCTGTTGTCTTCACCCGCTGTTTTCATACCTGCCATGGACTGATGACGTATCCCGTCTGCCCTGGCTGTGGATGCACGCTGGAGCGCGAGTACCAGAACTACTGTGACCGCTGCGGCCAGAAGCTGGACTGGAACAGCTATGACCACGCGGCTATGATTCTGCCCTAAAGTTCATACCTGCCGTCCCGGCTGGCTCTCGCCAGCCTCTTTGTCGTGCCCTTTCCTTATCTGCACTTTTTTCTCATTTGGGACTTGACTTTTTATTTGCAGGCTCCATATCGTCCAGAATTTGATGTGACGCTATCACATTAACTAGCGATTGTCAACGGGTTAAATCGCGAAAGAGAAAAGTTTGGCGCTCTTGCACTATCTGTTACATAGGTGTTAAGATGTTTCCTATGCTGGCATATGACCCGGGCTCGTGGCAAAGGCGCCATGGCTGGCCGAGGGGCAGAGACAATCCTAATCAAATAAAGGAATCCCCATCAATGAACCACTGGTTCACTGATGGGGATTTTTATGAGCGACCATGTCACTTGAGTACGGATAAAGAGGACCTATATCAAGACAAAGCTCTGCTTGAGCCTGAACTGAGTTTGGTCGCTTAACTTGGCTTTTTCAGCATATTCCGGCCATTTTGAGATGCTATCCATTACTGCGGCGATGGCTTGCTCTGCGGCTGTTTTTCGCAGTCCCATGTGCTTTGCAGAGGCCAGCAAGTCCTCTTTGGTGATGCCATCCACCTTCCCGTTTATGGTCATTTGATGGTGTCCGGTCCACATGCCGTCCGGATTATATGCGTAGGTGACATCATATGCCGGGGACAGGCTCCAGCTGCCGTTTCTGTCCATCAGGAACGAGATGTTCTTTGTGTGGTCATCCTGGTTTCGGGCCAAAACGTTGAATACCATGCGGCGATAGAACTGTTTGATCTCGTCCTGGGAAATGGCCATCTGCCGCATGACGCCGGCGGCCTGTTCATAGCTGTATCCACCGGGAAGGTTGAAGTCATAATGGGCGATGCCGGCAAGCGTCTGCATGTGCAGCTTGTCTCCTGTGCCGCGGACGCGGTCGAACCGGCGCGTCATGAAGTGATACAGCCCGCCCTCTTCATACAACCGGCACTCCTCCATATCGATCCCAGCGGCGGAAGCCATCAGGTAGTAGGCATATTCGATCCGCGTATACTGCGGCGGGTCATAGCCCTCTTTGTCTCTGTTTTCAGACACCCCGTCGAACTTGACCAGCCAATGGTCATAACCCTCGCCGGCGGAGACTTGGCCAGAGCGGAAGTCACCTGTACGCTCATTCCAGGCCACGACAGCCTTTGCCCGGGCGCCGCCGGCAGATGTGCCGACCCGGAGGATCTCATTCATAGCCTCTTTTCCTGCGGGGACATGGAAACCCTTTCTGGAGCGGAGGATATCCGACGCCAGGTGTGCCAAACTGGCAAGATTGATTTTTTCGGTCTCCGAGGGGGCTGGCCCTGTAGCGGGTACGAATTCCAGTGCCCCCATGCCTCGCTCACCGGTGTAGCAAAGCCGCTCTACGGGGTCGAAGGATTCCGGAGAGCGTCCTTGTGACTGCAGCCAAGCGTCGATGACGGCATTACCGAATTTGTCCGGGAGGCTGTCTGCCAGCAGCCCGGGGAGCCCATGGAAACTCCTGCGGGGCAGTTCGGGAAAGCTGTACACTCTGGTTGACAGCGGCATCACAATGGGGGAGATCTCTATCCCGGAAGATAAGAAGCTGCGCTCGTACTCAAAGGAGCCGACTCCAGTCTGGTCATCGAACACGATGAAGCCGACCTTTGTTCCCCAGAGATAAACCGTGGCAAAGGTCACTTTTCATCACCCCATTTCCACTTTTTTTCTGCGCCATCCCGGCTCGCCTTTTTACGAACTCGCTGCTTCTCCTTATCATTTGCCATGAGCATGCTAGGCCGGGCTGTGGGCTCCGGTATGAGAGCGTCGATATTCTGTACCAGGCCCAGAGCGCGAAGCACATTCAACATTGTAGAGACGGCAAGGTCTTCTCCGTTTTCGATCCGGCTGATCGTTTTTGCCGTCACCCCTGCTTTTTTTGCCGCCTCACCCTGGGTCATGTCCATATCGATCCTGGCTTCCCGGATCCGTTTGCCGAGCACCTGCAGGACCTCTTCATTGGATGATCGTGCTGTTAGCTTCATGCTGTGCGCTCCTTCAAGTCAGTGAGTATATAAAAGGCAAGACATTTCTTTTTAAAGCGCTATTTAAAATATAATATGTTATAGATTACATTTTATATGGTTTGTGTCTGCGCGTCAAGCCCTTAATGAAACTGGCATCATATGACAATATGTGCGGCGTCAGTTTTTGTCAGTAACCGTCAAATGTGGTCAAAACGGGAGATAGTTCCAAGAGAAAGTTTTATAATTCCAGCGTGCAAAATGCTGGAGGGGATGGTTCGTTTGCAGGAGATCATGCAGCTGGTGACTGAGATCAGCGGTAGAAGGAACAAGGAGTGCTACTATGTGCTGTGCTGGGCAATAGAGGTAGTGAGAGAGCGCCAGCCTGACGGGATGCAGATGAAAGAGGTGTGTGCCATGATAAAAAAGAACGCTGGCATGACGCCTGGAGCGGCGGCGAAGGCGCTATCGAGGGCGGTGGATGACATATGGGACAATGGAAACCATGAAAAGCTCTGTCAGATATATGGCCGTCCGCTGTTGGAGCGCCCGTCGCCGAAAGAGCTGATCAATGTGCTGGCGCAGCATCTCTGGAAAGGGTGAGCCCAGTGAGTGGGGTGGTATATCGACTAGTAATATGTGGTTTCACGGGAAAATATGGCATCCTGGCGCAGGACACCGAGAGCCAGGTATGTGCCATGGCGGCCCCATTTACCGATGATAAAGACAGGGTCGACCGTCTCATCACAGGGCTGGATAGGGAGAAAGCCTCTCTGGAGGATTTTGAGAATGCTTTTCTGCAGGGAGACCTCACATAAAATTGCCGCCAGCTATTTTTGGCAGGCGGCAAGGAAGATTCAGGATACAGGGCTCAGGGAGAAGATGGACTCGGTATGAGAACTGTTTTCCAGCGCCTGACAGTACATGGCCAAAACAGAGACCAGTTCTTTAGGTGTTGGCTGTTCCAGGACAGGCCGGCCATATATCTGCTGTAGTTTGTCCCTGTTGCCGTAGACCCAAATGTCGGCGGTGACCCGGGAGAGTGCCTTGGATATGGCTTTGACCGACATGCTGGTGCTGGTTTGGACCATGGCACAGATCGTGTTCATCTTTGGTTCCGCCGGAAGGCAGTTTCGAGCGGCCTCAACGGCTCGGCAGAGAACATAGTAGCAGGACTTGTTGCGCCGGCCGCTCAGTTCAGTTACAGTGCGTTGGATCGTGTGTATGGGGAACCATCCTCTCTTGCTGGATTATTCTTTCGGGGACAGAGAAAAATCATTTCTTGGCAGTGACGTAGGGGGTGCGATATGCCCGTGTGCTGCTTCCCCCATCCTTCGCAGCATAACAGTACACATATGCGTAGTATTTCTCACCAGGCGTCACAGTGAATGTATAAGAGTTTCCGTAGAGGACACGATCGTGGCCCAGCATGGATGCGGTATAGCTGGAGGAGAGGGAGCCTACCGGCTGTGTGCTGTTCCACTTATAGACAACGATCGATGTGGCGCCAATGGAGTCCATGGGGCTTGTTCCCGTTGTGCTATAAGTAACGGTCACTGTACCTTTGCTATAGCTATTAACCGTTGCGTAGTACCCGGCAATGTAGGCATCCGACTGGGGCTGAGCAGGGGAGGGAAAGGAAGCTGCTGCAGCCGCGGCAGGGATAGAAAACACGGTCATCAGTACCAGAATCAGGGCTGTGACATGGATGAATCTTTTACTCATTTTGCACCTCCATATAGAGTGAATCAATAGTTTTGATTAAATCGTTTCTGTTCTCGTAGCCATAGATAAAGCATTCGCAATTGCCATCCCACCAGACAGCGCCATAACTGTCCATGTTGGTCAGAATACTATGGTCTATGCCGCCAGCAGTGTAGACATCAGGAGAACCTATATCGATAGAATATGAGTACGCATTACTATTAGAGTATGACGAGAGCTGTAATATGATCCACTGCTGATCTGCATTGCCAAAACTGAACGCGTATGATATTAAGGGGCTCGTGATAGCTGACTCGCTTCTCACTAGCTCGTATCCCTCCGGCATCCAAAGTGGGATCATGTGTGCTGGCGCGTCAATGGAATCCAGTGCCTCGGCCATCTCATCATAGTACGCGGGTTTGGGCAGGGCGGTCGCCTGAGCTGGCGCCGCCTCGCGGGACAGTCGAGCCCACAGTTCCTCTGTGTTCCACGTGTGGAACCAGCCGATCTTAGCTACGGTGAAAGCCGTTGCGGATATCAGAAGAGCTGCGGCCGCGGCAATGAGGGAAAACCGCAGCAGGCGGCGTTTTGCTTTGGGGCTGACTGAAGAGGTGCTGACCAGTTCAACGGGATCGGACAGGATCTCTTCATAAAATGTCTTTTCGCCGGCGTCGGGCAGATAGGACTGTTCAAACTCTTCCCAAGCGGCATCAGTGTCAGGGGCATTCTCCCGAGATGCTATCACTTCGGCTATGTATAAGGTCGCGTCAGTATCTAGGCAGGCATCCTCCTCCTTTTTAAGAGCATCGTTTCTGAGAAGCTCCCGCAGTTCTTCTGTGGTCATAGAGTCAAACTGAGAGAGGTCCTGACGGCGTTGCTGTTCTGAACCTTGCATCTTAACCCTCCTATAGCTTATATGTCGAAAAGCGGCGTTTGGGGGACAGTGGATTAGTCTTTTTTGAGTTTTTCTTTCAGCCGCTTGTGAGAGCGCTGGAGACGCTTTTTCGCAGCCTCCCGGGAGATCCCCATGGAATCGGCGACATCCTGAACAGACATATGATGAAGCAGAAAGCTTTTGAGCATGCGCCAGTCCTCTTGGCCCAAAAGGTCTTCACAGATGACGTCAAGTTCCAGCTCACCCAAGCGCAGAGAGCCATCGGCAAGCGGGACCTCCTGATAATAAAGAAGCAGGGCGCTCAGCTTAGCCCTGCCTCGAATCATATTATTAATGGTGTATTTCAAGGTCTGCATCAGCCAGCCGGGAGGATTCGGGTGACTGAGCAAGACCGCTGGTTTCGTGCAAGCGATAAGAAAGGTGTCCTGCACCGATTCCTTGGCAAGGCTCTCGTCATGGAGAAGTGACCGGGCGTAAGCCAGGAGCTTTGGGTACTCTTGCAGATAAAGCGTGTGGATTCCCTGCAGCTGTTCCTCTGTCTCTATCATTGGAGCACTTCCTCTCTGTGCTCCTTTTCCTGGCGCTCCTTCTCGGAAAGCATGAAACGGATCATGTTCTCAACTGAGGTGAGGAAACTGTCCGGCTGATATTTCAGAATGGCAAGAATGTTGAGAATGTGTGCGTCGCAGTCACTGCCATAGAGGATGCCATCGGCGCTGACGCGGAGTACATTGATGATCCTGTATAGGTTGTATACACCCATACCCTTGTGCCCGAGTTCTACGTTTGTGTAGAAGGAAGTGCTGATGCCCGCCTTCTCAGCAAGCTGTTCCTGGGTCATGTGAGCGTTGAGCCGCGCTTGATATAGGTTGTTGCCAATGGTCTCTTGTAATTCGCTTTTGTTCATATGATCATCCCTCCCTAAGGGATGATTATATTTTTCGTGAGAAAGAGTTTAAATAAGCTAAAGAGCAATTCGATATTTCCTTGAGAAATATAGGGGCAGCGGTTTTAGAATAATAGGATGAAGGCGGCTAGGTTATACTGGCCGCAATGCCTTAACAAATCAGAGGAATAATCCCTCCAAAAAGGCACCTTATCCGAAATGTCATCCTTTCGTGATAAAATGAGCGAAAGGAGGACGCGGAAAGTGCTTTTGATACAAAGAAAAGAAATGGAGAGATTCCAGGCTTATCTGTAGGAACGAGGGTGCAGCGGGGCCATGGTAGCGAAGTACATGCACGATGTTGGGGTATTGGCATCGTTCTGCGGTGGGCAGATCATGGACAAGGGAACGCTGGTCGCTTTCAAGAATTAGGCAAAGGGCAACGCGGCCGCCAGCATCAATTTCGTGTTGGCGGCTGTGAATCGCTTCCTTGGTTTTGCCGGATTTCCTCGGTGGAAGCTGTGTCGCCTAAAGGTGCAGCGGACGATCTTTTCCGTGTATCCGTATAAGAAAGAGAGCTGACTCAGCAGAGCTATGAAAAACTGCTCAGGGCTGCGAGGAACGAGGGAGATAAGCGGTTAGAGCTGCTGATGCAGACTATTGCTGCCAATGGTATTCGCGTAAGCGAGGTGCATGCTGTAACGGTGGAGTGTTTGCGGAAACGCCAGGCGGTGATCCATACAAGGGAAAGATACGCATGATCCTGCTGCCAAAGAAGCTGTGCAAGGACATTGCGGTATACTAGCAGTAGGAACACCATGCTGTATTCATGCTCGCGATATCCTGTGTGTGACGCCAATGTCCGCACGCACCTGGGGACAACGATTCCGGTGGGAGAGATGGCGAACGGCCACCTGCGCGCGCTCCGGCGGACAGACCATCGCTACTTTGGCCAGCTGCACCAGTCCGGGTTTATGAGTAAGAAGGAGGCGTACCGCTGGCTGGCGGCCACGATCTCAGCTCCAATGTCCCAGACACACACATCTCCAGGAGTAAAGCATTTTTGGAGGCGAGGGGAACCGGTATCAGGAACAGAAAGGAGATGAGTGCGTGAAGGAAAGAAATCTTCGGATATGTGAAAAAAACGAGGCTGGGTGATCCCAGCCCTATGTGCGGCGGCGACACTGCTGATTCTCACGACGGTTCTGCTGGTGGGTTATGTACCCAGTTCATCCATGGAACCGACGCTGCACAAAAACAGTATTATCCTCGGCCTTCGGCACCATGGGGAGCTGAAGACCGGGGATATTATCATATTTAGGCATAATGGAGAGCTTCTGGTGAAGAGGATTGCGGCGAGCGGGGGAGAGGAAATTGAACGGAACGAAGAGATGATCACCGTACCGTATGGCTGCTTCTACGTCTTGGGCGACAATGCGGCGGACTTCTACGACTCGCAGTATTGGGAGGAGCTGTTTGTAGAGGAGGCAAATGTGGCCGCTGTGGTGCTGAATACATAACTCTGAGGCAGGACTGTGTCGAAATATGAAGAAAAAAGGGTTGACAAGCTCCAAGTTCTGGAGTATTCTATTGGACAAGAACAGCCAGAAAAATTTGGCTGGAATGCAATTCGCACTTTAATAACTGGAAGAAGCCGCCACGCATCTAACATGTCTCTCTACATGAATGGCCCAGTAATATCACTTCATAAGGAGAATAGTTATGAGTAAGAAGACTTCTGATGAATGGACGAAAACCGTGTTCAAAGAACTTGACAGAGCTGTTGATGCTGTCAAGGAGGCAGAGGCAACCAATGACCAACACGATGATCAAAATGCTGAGAAATGGGTCCACAGGCTTGAAATCATTGCAGATTTTCTGAGGTTCGCGTTCGGGGTCTGTAGTGACGTCGCCCTTGTTGTTACGGCTTTTCCGCTCCCGCCGATTTCTTACAAATTGTATTTGGGTGCGGTAGTAATCATAGTCGTTTCAATAAAGATATCTCGGGGGCGCTGAATTGCTTTTGTCCCCGATGTGGGAACCCACATCGGGGACAAGGGGCAAAGCATGGGTATAATATATTAGAAAGAGATAAAAGGAGAATACAGAGATGCATACCAAAGAATTGACGATTCCGCAGTTTACTAGGGAGAAGTCAACAAACAATTGCAATCTTATGGAAGTTGATAATGCTCCAAGTCATATTCAAACTGATTCACATTCTTTCTCAACGGAAGAATTCTCGGTCATACGCTTTATAAGAGTGTGTATGGGGATGAATCAAAAAGAGTTTTCTCAACTTTGCGATATATCGCCAATTTATTGTCATGAGCTTGAATCAGGAAAAAGAAAAAATCCATCAGACTATGTGTTAAATAATATCGCACATAAATGTGGGATTAAGGCAACAACGATTCGGTTCTTCCTCGATGAACAAAGCGGGAAGAGTCAATTATATAAAACGAGGTTGATTAAGGTCCTTGAAAGTATTGCAGATGAACTCCAAAACTCTGAAGAAGAGTGACTTTTCCGTTGTTAGCGGTTTTCAATATGATTTTTTAATTGTAGTACATATTATTCGAAACTATTAATGCTTATGTGAAGGATTACATTTCCGCTATGAGCGCAGTTAGGTGAACTGGTATGTTGAGGACCGTTCTGCGAAGTTTAATTAGGAGGTTAGGAGCAGAGGTTTATGGAAATTGTGTATGAGGATGCGGAAGTATTAGTGTTTAGCAATAAAGGGCGCTTTCAAACCGGAGGGGGTCTAGTCGTATTTGACGATGGTAGTTACGTTGATATAAGCACTAATAAGATTGAGAATAAGGGGCCTGGAGATATCGTTATTCGAAATCTGCCGATGTGGCCGCCCTTAAACGAGATTATCAAAGAACATAATGTATTACCTCCCTTCAAGAGCATCAGTGTGCATGGGGATAAGAATAACCTGATCATTAGACCAAGCGAAGATGCTAATAATTATATTTCGATTGGCGGCACCGATACTTTCGTTCAAAAATGTACCGTTTCCCTTGTAAATGATACGCTATACATTGAAACACCGGTGAAAGAAGATCATGTCTTTATCGATTGTGGTGCAGTTTGGGTGAATGGCAAACGACTTCCGCCTCGGGATGAAGAAGACTTTGGGTTTATTGAGATCCAGTGTGGCAGCGTGGATGAGCTAGTTGTCAATTCAAATGGGCAGGGTGACATTATATGTCTTGTGCCGATTATAGATTTAAAAGCAAACATTAATGGCTCAACTTCGTTTGAGCTGCTTCAATTAAACAATGCCGACGTTAGAATATTGGGGAGCGGTAATCTGTTTGTTAGTGAATTTAAGGGAGATTTGTGCGCATGCATTTCCGGTTCTGGAGGTATTAATATTCTAACTGGATTGATTAATAATGCTGATGTAGCAACTAATGGTTCAGGAGATGTTTTGATTGGCGGAACCGTTAAATCAGCTAAGTTGTCTCAATCAGGGTCTGGCAATATGATGATTGCTCATGTGCTTGAGCAATACACAGCAACAGCATGTGGCTCGGGGTCAATCCGTGTCTTAAGTTGCGGAGAAGGGCAGTAGTTTTGTCGCACTGGAATCGTTTTAACTCATCTAGTTTAATATAATCGTGGGTTTGTCCGGCTGCTGTTATTATCAAATAAAGCACCCGTCTGGAACTATTGTGTCCCAGACGGGTGTTTTTCTTTTCTCATTATTCCGTGGGGAAAGTCGGTAGTGTCTCAAGAAGCTTCATCACCAAATGTTGTCGGAGGTCGGGATCCACATGCTTTCGTGTGGTTCCGTCCGGGTTGTGGACTTCGACGGTCGCATAGGAATCAATTATGTCAGAGTAATGTGACAGCAGTTTTTCAACTGCCTGCTGATTGCCTGAGATGGCATCCCGGATAGTCTTATCATCTGGAAAAACTTTTTTTGCACTCATTCTGTTAAACAGCTCCAGTTATATGTGTTTGTGTCTAAGACCCTCCTCAGAATGTTAAAATGGTAGATATCAAAATGAGGAGGTACCCCAACATGAAAAGGAAGTTGAAAAGCTATGAGATCGAATCATTTGCGGCTTATCTGCGGAGGGAAGAACGAAGCGAGGGGACTGTAAGTGCGTATTTGGCAAATGTCCATGCCTTTGCAAAATGGCTGGGGGATGGTCATGTCACAAAGGAGGCGGTGGTTGCCTGGAAGGATGAACTGGCCCAGCATTATGCTCCGGGCACGGTGAACGTGAAACTGGCGGCGGTGAACGCCTTCCTCAAGTTCTGCGGCTGGCAGGACTGCTGCGTCAAGGCCCTGCGCCTCCAGCGGAGAGTTTTCCGGGACCCAGGAAGGGAGTTGACCAAAGCCGAGTATGAGCGGTTGGTAGAAACGGCAAAATCCAGTGGCAAGACGCGGCTTGCACTTCTCATGGAGACTATCTGCGGCACAGGCATCCGGGTCTCTGAGGTGAGGTACGTGACCGTGGAGGCAGCTTTGGCGGGCCAGGCAGAAATTGCCCTGAAAGGGAAGATACGGGCCATCATGCTGCCGGGAAAGCTATGCCGGAAACTCCTAAAGTTCGCCAGGAAAAATAAGATTGCTTCCGGCGAGATCTTTCTCACCAGAGGCGGAAAGAGCCTGAGCCGACGGCAGATATGGGCAGAGATGAAGGCGGTGTGCAAGCTGGCGGGGGTAGAGCCTGGAAAAGTGTTCCCCCACAACCTGCGGCACCTGTTCGCCACGACGTTCTACCGGGCCTGCCATGACATCGTGAAGCTGGCGGACGTGCTGGGACATTCCAGCATCAACACGACGAGGATATATCTCATCACCACAGGTGCGGAACACGCCAGGACCCTGGAGCGGCTGGGGCTGGTCAGTTAGCAGAACATCAACAGAATTGAACTACCGTTTCTCGTGACGAAGGTTTGACCCCTTCAAAATGAAAAGGCCATCCTGCATGTGGACCATACAGGATGGCAAATTGAGATGCCATGGGCATAGGAGAGCAGGCCGTTGAAGGATGTTGTTTCAACGGCCTTAATGTGTATGCAAAGCTACTTGATTTGGATGCTTTTTGGCGTCGCATACAGAGAGTTCCACTTGATTAATATGTAGGGATGTGGTATTATTCTTTAGACGATTTGGTCGAATTACCGTTAATTTGAGCTATTTGCCTGTCGCTAAAGTTCAATTTTGACCTATTCATCCGCCGGCGGAGAAAGGAGACCCGAGAAGATGTGGACTTTGGGCGCGGATATCACCCGAGAAGAGTATCTGCATCTTCTGGACACGGCAAAGAGGTCGAATGATGAGCGCGCTTACCTGCTGGTGAAGGTGATGGCAACCACCGGCGTGTCCATACTGGGGCTGCCGGAGCTGACAGTGGAAGCTGTCCAAGCGGGCAAGCTGAAAGTAGAACACAACGTCGTGCCGCTGTCGGCGGGCCTGCGGGATGAATTGGAGTCCTATGCCGCTAGGAAGAACGTCCGGACCGGTCCGGTGTTCATCACACGCAGCGGGAGGCCTTACAACTCGACGCAGGTATCCAGGTTTCTGCATAACCTATGCAGTTCGGCAGAACTGGACGAGGAAAAGTGTCGACCAAGCGCGCTACGGAGGCTTTTTCGTGCCACGAAGGCAGATGCGGAGGCCCATGCCCCCGCCATGGTGGTACAGCTCATGGATCGGCAGGCAGATGCAGAGGCACAGACTGACGGCATGGAAGATCAGCTCATGAATCGGCAGGCAGACGCGAAGGCCCGAGCCCCCGGCATAGTGGAACAGCTCATGAATCGGCAGGCGGATGCGGAGGCTCAGGCTATTGATATGGCGGCGCAGCTCATGAATCGACAGGCGGAAGTGGAGAGCCGCTCCTTTTCTCAAAATCGGCGAGAGAAAACGATTCTGGCGCAAAAGACTGCCGTACCTGAAGTCACGGCGGAAAAGAGCAGCGCTTCATGGCCGTCTTCTGATGGTACCGGTGTCCTGATGACCCATGAGGACATTGATGGGTATATGGTTTTCCTGCGCACCAAAGGGCGCACAGCGGCTGACCAGCAGTACAGAGTAATCCTGCGGCAGCTCTACAATGACCTGCCGGAGGATAAGTGTATCCGCAAGGGCACCCTCATCAGGTGGGTAGAACTCTTGAAAGAAAAGGGCTATGCCCCCAACACGATAAACAGCTATGCCATCGTGGCGAATGGATTTCTGGACTATATCGGGCACCGGGAATTTCAACTTTCGGAACTACCAAAACAGGAGGACAATCCGCAGCCGGAGTTGACCCGGAACGAATACCTGCAGCTGTTGCAGGCGGCGAAGCGGCTGGACAGGGAGCGGGAGTATCTGCTGGTAAAGCTGTTCGCCTCCTGCGACCTGCCAGTGCAACAGCTTGGAAAGGTGACGGTGGAGGCAGCCCGTGTCGGCAGTCTGACGGTGGAATCCAGCGGTACACGCAGTACGCTGCATCTGCCTGGGTGCCTGTGCCGGGAGCTTTTGGCTTATGCGGAGCGGCAGTACATCGACGTGGGGCCTATCTTTTTGTCGATCCAAAACAGGCCCATGTGCCGCGCCAGCATCGTGCAGTCCATCACGAGGCTGAGCGAGGAGGCGGGAGTGCCCGGCATGAAGGGAAACCCCGCATGTCTGCGCCGGCTGTGTCGGAGAACGCGGGCAGCGGTTGAGGCCGGCTTTGCAGTGCTGGTGGAGCAGGCGATGGAACGGCAGATGGAGCAGGAGAATACCACAACAGGCTGGGAGGTTTGAGGATGCAGGAGATACCGCGCAGTCAAAACAGAATACAGCGGCGCCCGGTCAAACAGATCCGCAAGGAACCTATGTCCGTCACTGAATCGGTGCCGAAGGAGCTCACGCGGGACCAGTACATTGAGCTTTTAAAGACGGCGAGGAAGATGCGCAAGGTATTGGCCTATCTCGCTATGCGGGCGATAGTCTCCACGGGCATCCAGCAGCAGGAGCTTCTGGCGCTGACGGTGGAGGAGGTCCGGACCGGTGAGATCCGGACGGCGGAGCGGACCGTTCATCTGCCGGACAGTCTGCGGGAGGAACTGCTGGACTACGCCCGGCGAAACGACGTCTCCAGCGGAGCCATATTTGTTGGAAAGGCGGGCGCGATCACCGCTTTGTCGGCTGTCCGGGAGCAGATAAAAGCTGTGAGCAGGGCCGCGGGCATGGAGAACAGCGAGGTCTCTGTCCGAACGCTGCAGGAACTGTACGAGACTACCCGGGCCGAGCTGATGGCTCAGGTGACGGAAAAGCTCATGATGGAACAGCTGGACGAGGAGCAGGCTGAACACGGGTGGGAGAACTAACAGAAAGAGTCAAAGAGAGTATGAAGGGGATCATCCTGGCGGGGGGCAGCGGGACGCGGCTGTATCCGCTGACACAGATGACCAGCAAGCAGCTGCTGCCAGTCTATGACAAGCCCATGATCTACTACCCGCTGTCCACCCTGATGCTGGCAGGGATACGGGAAGTGCTCATCATCTCCACGCCCCGGGACCTGCCCGCCTTTCAGGAGATACTGGGGGACGGCACCCAGCTGGGCATGAAGTTCTCCTACGCCGAGCAGGATAAGCCCAACGGCCTGGCGGAGGCGTTTCTCATCGGCGAGGATTTCATCGCCGGCGACCGAGTGGCGCTGATCCTGGGGGACAACATCTTCTACGGCAGCGGCTTTTCCTCCTTCCTGCGCAAGGCCACGGACGTGAAGGAGGGGGCGGTGGTGTTCGGCTATCTGGTCCACGACCCCTCCGACTTCGGCGTGGTGGAATTCGACAAGGACGGGAAGGTGCTGTCCCTGGAGGAGAAACCCAGGCGGCCCAAGAGCAAATACGCCGTGCCGGGGCTGTATTTTTACGACAGCCAGGTGGTGGATATCGCGAGGACGATAAAACCCTCCGCCCGGGGGGAGCTGGAGATCACGGCGGTGAACCAGGAATACCTGCGCCGGGGCCAGCTTCACGCGGTGAAATTCTTCCGGGGTATGGCGTGGCTGGATACCGGTACATATGACGGCCTGCAGGAGGCGGCCCAGTTCGTGAACATCATCCAGAAGCGGCAGGGACTGTATGTGTCCTGTATCGAGGAGATTGCCTACCGCAAAGGATTCATCGATAAGGAGCAGCTGCTGCGCCTGGCGGCGCCGCTGGAGCGGACGGCCTACGGCCAGTATCTGAAGAAAATTGCGGAAGACAACGGATTGTGAAACAAGGAGTAGGGCCGTCAGCCTTGCACGGCTGAGAGGTTTGAGACCTCAAAAATTCAAGCATAGGCAGAGGACAAATGGAAAAGAGGCAGTCGACAGAGATAGATCTGAAAAGGACGATCATCACGGCAATCCTGGGATACGTCTGTCTGGTCGTGCTTTTCTATGTGCTGGCGGGCCACCAGCTCCATTTCCGCGCGTCCCGGGGAAACCTTGAGATACCGCCTGCGGAGGCCGGAACGGTGGAACTTGCCCAGGGGGCTGTGGTCGAGCAGAGCTTTTCCGTGAAGATACAACGGCTGCAGAGTATATCCGTGCAGTGGGGGACCTACTACCGGCCCAACAGCGGCACGGTGACCATGGAGCTCGTCGACCAGCGGGACGGCTCCATCGTCATGAGCCAGAGCTTTGACGCGGCGGCCATCCCCGAGGGTGGGTTCACCACCATGACGACGGAGGAGTCTATCGAGACGGTATACGGCGTGCCGCTGCTGCTGCGGCTCTATGCTGACTCTCAGCCGGGCAGCGCTGCATCACCCCTTATGTGTCTCACGGTATCGGAGCAGGATGATGCGGTTCCGTTTACTCTGATGCTGAACGGCGAGCCCACGGAGGGCGTATTGTGTTTCTCCGTTACCGGTGAGGACTACATCTGGACGGGCCTGCATTACTGGGAGTTCGCGGCGGCCTTTGGCGCGGTGCTGGCCCTGGCGGCGGTGCTCATATGGCGGCGGTACAAGAAGGGCAAGCGCAGCTATGTGGTGAACGCCCTGGTGGCGATGAGGAAGTACCGGTTCCTCATCCGGCAGCTGGTGGGTCGGGATTTCAAGACGAAGTACAAGCGCTCGGTGCTGGGCGTGTTCTGGAGCTTTTTGAATCCCCTGCTGACCATGGCGGTACAGTATGTGGTGTTCTCCAACCTGTTCCGTTTCGATGTGCCCTATTATCCGGCGTATCTCATCATCGGAATCGTGTTCTTCAACTTTTTCTCCGAGGCCACCAATATGGCCCTGAGCTCCATCATCGGCAACGCGGGGCTCATCACGAAGGTGTATGTGCCCAAGTACATATACCCCCTGACCCGGGTGTTGTCGTCCTTGGTGAACTTGGTGATATCTCTCATACCTCTGCTGCTGGTGACGGTGGTGTCGGGCATCGTACCCACGAAGGCGTACCTGCTGGTTCCGTTTTCTCTGCTGTGCCTGACGGTATTTTCATTAGGCATCGGCCTGTTACTGTCGGCGCTGATGGTGTTTTTCCGGGATGTGCAGTTTCTCTGGGGCGTGCTGAGTATGATCTGGATGTACCTGACGCCCATCTTCTATCCTGCGAGCATCCTGCCGAAAAACATAGCCTGGGTGCTGGATGTGAACCCACTGTATTACTTCATCACCTTCGCCCGGACCTGTTTCATGGATGGGATAAGCCCGGAGCCCATCATGTACGTGCAGTGCTTTCTGATGGCGATGGGAGCGCTGCTGGTGGGAGCGCTGGTGTTCCGGAAGGCCCAGGACCGGTTCGTGCTGTATCTGTGAGGTTGCTATGGGCAAGACGGTGATAGAAGTCAATGATGTGACCATGCGGTTCCGGATGAACAACGACCGGATCATGTCCTTGAAGGAATTCGTGACCACGGCCATCCGCGGGAAGCTGGAGTACAACGAGTTCACGGCGCTTGATCACGTGTCGTTCACGGTAGAGCAAGGCCAAACTCTGGGGCTCATAGGCCGGAACGGCGCGGGCAAGAGCACCATGTTGAAGGTGATATCGGGCATCCTGAAGCCCACGGAGGGGACAGTGCGGACGGAGGGGAACATCGTGCCCATGCTGGAGCTGGGCAGCGGGTTCGACTTTGACCTGACAGGCCGGGAGAACATTTTCCTGAACGGTTCCATTCTGGGCTACAGCGAGGCTTTTTTAAAGGAACAGTATGAGAGGATACTGGAATTTTCGGAGCTTGGGCAGTTCATAGATACGCCCATCCGTAACTATTCCTCGGGCATGCTGGCGCGGCTGGCGTTCTCGGTGGCGTCCATGGTGGAGCCGGAGATATTGATCGTGGACGAGATACTGTCGGTGGGCGACGCGGCGTTCCAGGAAAAGAGCCGAGCGCGGATGCTGGAGTTGATGGGCGGGGGAACGACGGTGCTGTTCGTGAGCCACAGCATGGAGCAGATTAGAGAAATGTGCGACAAGGTGATATGGCTGGAGCAGGGCCATGTGAAGATGGCCGGCCCCACGGACGAGGTGTGCGGCGCCTATGTGCTGTGAGGAAAAACCGCTGGTCTCCGTGATCATGGGGACCCGGTACCGGCGGGAGAACACTGGGCTTTTGGAGAGGTCAGTGAGGTCCATATTGGGGCAGACGTATCAAAATGTCGAATACCTGATTTGTGACGACGGGTCCACGGCAGAGGCGAAGTCGCTGCTTGAGGGGCTTGCTGCGGAAGATGTGCGCATAAGACTGATACGCGACCCTGAATGTCTGGACCTGGGGAAGAAACTGAACCTGTGCATCAAAGCGGCGCAAGGTCTTTACATAGCCCGGATGGACGACGATGATTTTTCCCACGTGGACCGCTTGGAAAAGAAGGTCTGCTTTCTGGAGGAGCATAACGACATATCCTTCGTCGGGTGCAATGTCCGGCTCATGAAGGACGGAGTGCCTGTTGGCGAGCGGCGTCTGCCGTTCAGACCAACCGTAGAGGATTTTTACATGACCCAGCCCTATATCCATCCTGCGCTTGTGTTCCGGCGGGAGGCGCTGGAGGCGGTGGGCGGGTACTCGGAGGACGCGGACTGCATTCTCTGCGAGGACTATGACCTGCTGCTGCGGATGTACAAGGCGGGGCGTGTGGGCGCGAACATCCAGGAACCTCTATTGGATTATACCGTGTCGGATGGCTCGAACCGGAAGATGCGGCACCGTCTGAACGAGGTCAGGACCCGGTACAGGCGGTTCAGGGACCTGGGAAGGCTGCCGAAGGCGTGGCCCTACGTGGTGAAGCCCATCGCTGTGGGCCTGCTGCCGGGCGCGCTCCGGGAGCGCTTGAGGAAGAGAAGTACGTGAGAACGGCCATTTGTAACATGTTGCTGGCACCGCAGCCGGAGGAGCGGCTGGAGCTGTATTATCATACGGCCGGAGAGGTGACGTTTCAGGATGGGGGCGTCTGCCTCGGACCGGATGCGGCTGTCACGTTCGATACGTATTTCAACGCTCTCCCGTATTCCAAATATGTTCGGTATACATCTATCCGGCAGGTATGGCTCACCTTCCGGGCGCGGGGAACACTGAAGGTCTCGCTCGTCTGCACAGGCCCGAACAGCACAGAGACGCTGGCGTCGTTGGAGACGGCGGGGGATGAGGCGTGGTATGCGCTGGGCCCAGTGGAGTTGGACGAGCTGCCGGCAGACGGGATGCTGTATCTGAAGGCGGTATCAGAAAAGGGAGGCTCAATTTTTGAGGCCCGCTACGAGACAGAGGAGTCCCCGCGCAGTGAGGTGCGCATGGCAGGGATCATCTGCACCTTTCACCGGGAGGCGTATGTAAAGCGAAATCTGGCGGCTATCGAACGCAGTGTGTGGAACAACGCGTGCTCGCCCATTCAGGACTGTTTCGATGTGATCGTTGCGGACAACGGCAGCAGTCTTGAGGTGCAGAAACACAGCCGGCTGCATGTGTATCCGAACAAAAACTGCGGAGGGAGCGGCGGCTTTGCCCGGGGGATGCTGGAGGCTCTCGCCAGTGAAAGAGGCTATACCCACGTCCTTGTTATGGACGACGACATCTCCTTTGAGCCGGAGATACTGGTGCGCACGGCGCAGCTGCTGCGATATGGCGTCCGGCCCTTCTGCGTAGGCGGGCAGATGCTTCTGGAGAACGCGCCGACGGTCCAATACGAGGCGGGAGGAAGGTATAGCAAGGGCCGGCTGTGCTCGGTGAACAGAGGGCTGGACCTGGCTTCCCGGGAAGGGCTGCTCCGCAATAACGAGGAGACGCAGATCGACTATAACGCCTGGTGGTACTGCTGCATCCCGACGGATATGGTCCGGGAGCACGGCCTGCCGATGCCGTTTTTCATCAAAGGCGACGATGTGGAATACGGCCTGCGGCTGGGGTGCGAGTTTCTGGTGATGAACGGCATCGGCGTGTGGCACAAGGCTTTCGGCGAAAAGCAGAGCCCGCATCTGGAATACTACGTCAAGCGCAACGAGCTGATCGTGAGCGCGCTGTATCACCGATGGGACGGCGCGGTGCGCAGCGTGTACAAGCTGGCGCGTGCCATGGCCAGATCGCTGCTGACCGGAGACAGGGCGCGGATGTATTTCCTGCGGAGAGCCTATGAGGATTTTTTGGAGGGACCGCAGTTTCTGATGGAAACGGACGCCGAGATACTGAATCAGGAACTGATAGAGAGTAAAACAGCCGTCAGCGTTTCGTCAGCGAGTGCCGTTCTTCAATTCGCCGCAACACTGATATCGGTCTGTCCCCGGTATTTAGCAAGATATCGCTCCGTACAGAGGGCTTACATAGAAAAACATGGGGAATTGACGGAAGAGAGCTTCTGGCGAAGGTATCTGGGGTCACAGAAAAGAGGAGCATAGATGGCAAAGGCTTATGACCACCTCATCGTGGGGGCGGGACTGTACGGCGCGGTGTTCGCCCGGGAGATGACGGACCGGGGCAGGAAGGTGCTGGTCATAGACAGGCGTGACCACATCGCCGGCAACATCTATACGGAGGATGTGGAGGGCGTCCAGGTCCACCGGTACGGGGCCCATATCTTCCACACCAACGACAAGGCCGTGTGGGCCTATGTCAACCGCTTCGCGGAGTTCAACCGCTACACCAACAGCCCGGTGGCCAACTACCGCGGCGAGATTTATAATTTGCCCTTCAACATGAACACGTTCAACAAGATGTGGGGCGTGGTGACGCCGGATGAGGCCAAGCGGAAGATAGAGGAACAGCGTGCGGCGGCGGGGATCACGGAACCCAAAAACCTGGAGGAGCAGGCCATAAGCCTGGTGGGGACGGACATCTATGAGAAGCTGGTGAAGGGCTACACCGCCAAGCAGTGGGGCCGGCCCTGCAGGGAGCTGCCGGCGTTCATCATCCGGCGGCTGCCGGTGCGGTTCACCTACGACAACAACTACTTCAACGCGCTCTACCAGGGCATCCCCGTGGACGGCTACACGAGGATGGTGGAGCGGATGCTGGAGGGCGTCGAGGTCCGGCTGGGGGTGGATTACCTGGCGGACAAGCCTGTGCTGGACACACTGGCGGAGAGGGTGGTCTATACCGGCCCCATAGACGCGTACTTCGGCTACAGGCTGGGGGCGCTGCAGTACCGGAGCGTGCGGTTCGAGACCGAGGTGCTGGACACTGACAACTACCAGGGCAACGCCGTTGTGAACTACGCGGACAGCGAAACGCCCTATACCCGCGTCATAGAGCACAAGCACTTCGTGTTCGGGACGCAGCCGAAGACGGTGATAAGCCGGGAGTACAGCGCGGAGTGGAAGCCGGGGGACGAGCCCTACTACCCGGTGAACGACAAGGCCAACAGCGCGCTGTACGCGCGGTATGCGGCTCTGGCGGCGGGGGAGAAAAACGTGCTCTTCGGCGGCCGCCTGGGGGAGTACAAATACTACGACATGGACGCCGTCATCGCCGCGGCGCTGAGAAAGACAGAAGCGGAGTTACAGAGGTCGCTCAATAAAGGAGCCTACTAATATGCAGATATTGGCCCATCGGGGATATTGGACGAAACCGGAAGAGCGCAACACGCCTACGGCGCTGCGGCGGGCGCTGGACAGTGGTTTTGGTTTCGAGTCGGACATCCGGGATTATCTGGGGGAGCTGGTCATCTCCCACAACATCGCGGATGAAAGCTGCCAGAAAGCGGAGGAGATCTTCAGGTGGCTTGCGGAGCATGAGGATAAATACTGCTTTGCCGTCAACATTAAGGCGGACGGTTTGATGGACCTGCTGGCCGGGCTGCTGGAAAAGTATCATATCACCAACTACTTCACTTTCGACATGTCCGTGCCGCAGATGGTGGAGTACGCGGACATGGGGCTTACATACTTCACCCGGCAGAGCGAGGTGGAGCCGGACCCCGTTATGTACGACAGCGCGGCTGGCGTGTGGTTAGACGGTTTCTGGGACACGGACTGGATCACGGAGACCCTGATCCAGGGCCATATCGGGGCGGGCAAGACCGTCTGCCTGGTGTCCCCGGAATTGCATGGGCGGCTATATACGGATTTCTGGGCTTGGCTTGCGTCGTTCCGCCTGGACTTCGGGCGGGTGTTGCTGTGCACGGACAGGCCCAGAGAGGCCGTAGCGTTCTTCGCGGACAAGCTCAAACGGAGTGAAAGCATATGACGGAAAAGATCAAGGCCATCGTGTTCGATATGGACGGGGTGCTCATTGAGGCCAAGGACTGGCACTACGAGGCGCTGAACCGGGCGCTGCGGCTGTTCGGGTACGAGATCAGCCGGTATGACCACCTGGTCACCTATGACGGGCTGCCCACTTCCAAGAAATTGGAGATGCTCACGTTAGAGAAGGGCCTGCCCCGGGGGTTGCATCAGTTCATCAACGACATGAAGCAGCGGTACACAGTGGATATCGTGAACATGCAGTGTGCGCCGCTGTTCACCCACGAATACGCCTTGTCCCGGCTGAAGTCGGAGGGCTACCGGCTGGCGGTGGCGTCCAACTCCATCCGCAGCACCATACAGCTCATGATGGAGCGGAGCAACCTGCTGGATTATCTGGAGTTTTTCCTGAGCAACCAGGATGTGAAGAAGGCCAAGCCGGACCCGGAGATGTATGCCACGGCCATAGCGCGGCTGGGGCTGTCGCCCCAGGAGGTCATGGTGGTGGAGGACAACCACAACGGCATCCAGGCGGCCATGGCCGCAGGCGCTCACGTGATGAAGGTGGAGACGGTGTACGACGTGAACTATAAGAACATCATGGACCACATACGCCTGTTCGAGGAGGCGACGGCATGAATATCATCATCCCCATAGCCGGCGCCAATAAGGCCGGCGGAGAGACGGAATATATCAAGAGCCTGCAGGAGATAGAGCGCAAAACGGTTTTGCAGTATGTGTTTGAGTCATTGCAGTCTGTGGAGGCGAAGCACTTCATCGTGGTGCTGAAGAAAGCGGACGCAGACAAGTACCACTTGGACAACATCGCCCGGCTGCTGCGGCCGGAGACGGAGATCGTCATCGCGGAGAACGAGACCATGGGCGCGGCCTGCACCTGCATGCTGGCGGTGGACAAGCTGGATATGGACGAGCCGCTGCTGATCACCGGCAGCGACCAGATCCTTCTGGAGCCGCCGGAGAAAATACTGTCGGACTTCCAGGCCCGGGACCTGGATGGGGGCGTGGCCATCTTTGACGATATCCACCCCCGGTGGTCTTACGTGAAGCTGGACGAGAATGACCATGTGATAGAGGCGGCGGAGAAGCGGCCCATCAGCCGAAACGCCGTGGCGGGTTTCTACTACTACAAAAAAGCCGGTTTCTTCTTTGACGCTGCCAAGGAAATGATCCGCAAGAACGCCAATGTGAACGGGCAGTTTTTCCTCTGCCCAGCTTACAATGAGATGATCCTGAAACAGCAGACCATAGGTGTGTACCGGATCAAAAAGGAGCAGTATTACAACTTCAGCCACGCCTCAGGGATGAAGGCCTACGAGGCATATCTGGCGGAGCAGAAAGGAAAGAGCAGATGAAGACGGCACGGCTGGAGGACATGGTGAAAGGCTGGTTCGTGGGCAATTTTGAACCCACGCTGTACCGGACCAACGACGTGGAAACGGCCGTCAAAAGCTACAGAGCCGGGGACCGGGAGGGCGCCCACTATCACAAGATCGCCACGGAGATCACGGTGATCGTTTCCGGCCGTGTGCGGATGAACGGCGTGGAGTATGGCGCGGGTGACATCGTGGTGATGGAGCCGGGGGACGTGACGGACTTCGAGGCGCTGACAGATGCGGTGAACGCGGTGGTGAAGCTGCCCGGCGCCAACAACGACAAGTATGTGGTGGAGGAGAAGTCATGCTGAACATCGTGGTACCCATGGCGGGGCGGGGCAGCCGGTTCGTCCAGGCAGGCTATACAATGCCTAAGCCGCTTATCGACATATACGGCCACCCTATGATTGAGTATGTGGTGAAGAATATCCGCCCGGAGCAGGAGCATAGGTTCATCTTCATCTGCCAGCAGGAACACCTGGAGAAGTACGACCTGGCCAACACGCTGGAGCGCATCGCGCCGGGGTGCGCGGTGGTGTCGGTGGACCATATCACCGAGGGCGCGGCCTGCACAGTACTGCTGGCGGAGAAGTACATAGATAACAGCGACCACATGATGATTGCCAACAGCGACCAGTACGTGGATGCGGATATCAACGAGTATCTGGCGGCCATGGGGGACAACGACGGGCTCATCATGACCATGCCGGCGAACCATCCCAAGTGGAGCTACATCCGCTATGACGAAAATGGCTTTGTGACGCTGGTGCGGGAGAAGGAGGTCATCTCCGACCAGGCCACAGTGGGGATATACAACTACAAGCACGGCGCTGATTTCGTGAAATATGCCAAGCAGATGATAGCGAAGGGCATCCGGGTGAACGGGGAGTTCTATGTGGCGCCGGCGTACAACGAGATGGTCGAAGCCGGGATGAAGCTTGTATACAAGGACGTGGGCGCGAAGATGCACGGTCTGGGTACTCCGGAGGACCTGGACGCATTCATGGCGCTGGACCTGGCGAAACAGGTATTCTGAACAGTAAATATTATATTTAATTGTGAATAGGAGAAACACGGGTTGAAGGCAATCATATCGATCCCGGTCCATGAGAAGCCGGATGTGATACTGGACCAGGTTAAAAACATAAACCACTATTTCCCGGAGGCGGACATCGTTCTGCATGTCAGTGCGGGATACTTTGAAAAATATGAGCTTGGACCTATCACCGGTCTTCCTGGAGTATATCTGAACCCGGAGCATATGATAACAGGATGGGGGAGCATCGTACTGACCCATGTGAGCAATTTTGCGTATGCGGAGACGCTTGGAAACGACTACGACTATTTTATCCTACACTCCTCCAACGATATGTATGTCCGCCATGGCGTGGGGGAATACATCCAGATGTTTGACGCGGGATTTGATCTCCACTATCTGCCGCAGAGAAGCACGTATTGGTGGCCATGCGCCCGCGCATGGGAGGACCCCGGCCTGGAGGCATGTAAAGAGAGGATAGGCCAGACGAGGATTGTTGCCACGCAGGTAGAGGGAAGCTTTTATAGGATGGATATCATGCGAAAAATCATGAATACCATCCGGGAATGTATGGAGCAGGGAAAAGTGGTCCCGGACAACGGAAGGTATGGAACGCGGGAGGAGATGTTTTTCTCCACGCTGGGAGAGTGCTTGGTACCGCGGGAACGGATAGGTCGGCCCTTTGTGTTCTCGGAGGTGCATCGATTTGACCGGGAGCTGTGGCGCGATTTTCAGCGGGCAGACGACCAGTACAGGAAATGGGGCCATTATCTCCTCCCCGCGCGGGTCTATAACAAGCTGAAAAGCATCTATAACGACTATAAATTCAAGCAGGGAGCCTACCAGACAACGCCGGAGATAGTGGACAAGATCAAGGCGCTGGATGAAGAATATGTTGAAAAGAACCGGTTTCTTGACGACGGCGTCTCCAAATTTGAGCTATACCGGGATGCGGTGTCGCTGTTCGCGGTAAAAAGAGTAACACGGGATTATAATGATCCGCTTCGAACGTATATCCGGGAATCATCGAACAGGGAGTAAGTCGGATGGAAAGAGAGACAAGTATCGCAAAGATCATCACGCCTTTCGGCAAACTACCGGAATTCTGCCGCGATATGTATTTCAGAGGGGAAAAATATAGCTGCAGGCAGACGGGCGAAGTATATATTCAAAAAGACGGGTTTGTAAAAACCGATACATATTTCAATGCTTTTTCAATCAGGAAATGGCGGAAATGTACGCGTATAGAAGACCTTATCCTTCAAATCCGGGTAAAAGGCGCCGGCAGGATAACGGTCCAAAATGACTTCAGGATGGAATGGGGCATAGCAGGTCATGTGCTGGCGCAAAAAGAGTTCGTGGCTAGGGGAGAGAGCACGGTCAGGATCGACCTGAGCAAGTTCATCGACAGCGATGGCATCTTAGCATTTGAGCTGGATGCTTTCGAGGATACGGCCATTTGCTCGGCGGAATATGTATGCTCTGCGCCCGTACAGGATGTCAACATCGCGCTCTGCGTTTGCACATACCGGAGGGAGAGTTACATCGAGACGCTTATCTCTGAGTACAAAAAATACGGGCACGGCGGCGTCAAGCTTTTTATTTCAGATAACGGGAAAACACTGACGGACCCGAATGTCAAGGGTGTATATATCTTTCCCAACAGAAACTATGGCGGGGCTGGCGGTTTCGGCCGGTGCATGCTGGAGGCCAACCGATACAACAAAACAGCCGCGCAACCGCTCACACACATCGTTCTGATGGACGACGATATCCTCTTTGACTTTCGGGTGCTGGACAAGCTGATGGCGTTCCTTGGCCTGCTGCGGGACGACTATGCCAACTATTTCATATGCGGCGCCATGTGCAGTTTGGATCAGCCGTATTTGCAGTATGAGCGCAACTCGGCCTATCATGGTGGAAACGATTTCATCCAACATGGTGCTGGTTTCGATCTGAGAGCGCATCATTTGTGCGTCATAAACGAAGCCGACGAAGAGATGACACATTTCACGCACGGCACCGCGGGGTGGTGGTTCTGTTGCATGAACGTCAGGACCATCCACCCGAACAACTATCCGTTCCCGTGCTTTTTCCGGGGCGACGATCTGGAGTACGCGCTGCGTAACGGCTCCCGGGTCATCACGCTGAACGGCCTTTGCGTCTGGCACGAGCCATTTTACAAGAAGTTCAGCAACACGGCGGAGAACTATTATCTGCCGCGAAACTGCGCCGTCATCAATACGATATACCGCCCGGACGGGGTAAAAGAGACGATAAAATATTTCGACCGTCGTATGCGGGCCTGTATCATCCAATACGATTACGAAGGCGCGGCCCTGCTGGACCGGGCGCTGATGGATTATTTTCAGGGGCCGGGATTCTTTGCTGAACATGACGCTGAGGAACTGAACAGGGAGCTTTCAAAGTACAACCATAAGATGCTCTCCTTTGCGGAGGCGCTGGGTGAATACGATCTGGAAAACATCATTTGGCAGGCAAATGAGTTCACCGACAGCAGTAAATTTGTGAAATTCATACGTGTGATCACGCTGAACGGCTATCTGATCCCCAACTTCCTGTATAAGGACCTCAAGATTTCCGGCATCGGGTTCAGGGGCAGGTCCTATAGCTATTTCCGCCGGAAACGTGTCTTCAACGCGGACACGTTTTCCTACAGGGGCTATTTCACACAGATCAACAGGCGAAAAGCGGTGATCGTGTATCTGAGATACAAAAAGCATATCCATTACCTCAAAAAGCATTTCCGTGAGCTACAAGACGAGTACACGCTGAAGCTGCCGGAGCTTGAGACCGAGACGTTCTGGGAGAAATACCTGGGGCTGTGACCTCCGCGTGTTGATACCAAATTTATAGAAGGAAAAGACGAGAGAATGAGTGACGAAGCAAAAAAGCAGAATAAGCAAAAAAACAAGCTGGGGGCATGGCTGTTCCCATGCCTTGCCGTGGCGGCGGTGACGGCGTTTCCGGCGGTCTTCCTCTATTGCAGGAACGCCGCGGAGGCCAGCTTTTCGGAGGCGGCGCCATTCCTGTTTGGCAGCGTGGCCGTGGGCCTGGTGCTCTTTGCCGGAATCGCCGCGCTGACGAAAAAGCCCGGAAAGGCCGTGCTCGCCGCATCGCTGTTCATATTCTTGATGATGACCTTCTCCTATGTGGAGAAGGTGTTGAAACTGGTGTTGCCGAGCCTTAAGTATTGGCACACGGTGCCGATCGTAGTGGTGGCAGCACTCCACATCGTTGATGATTTGACTCCTTTGGGGGAGAGGGACGTATTGAGATACAGCGGGGCCCTGTTTGAGCTTATGCGGGAACACGGATACAGCATCTGCGAGGTAGACTTTGCCACTATCCGGGATAAGTATTTAAAGGACTATATTTTTTGTTTTTTCGATAACAATCAATATGAGAGCGGAATGCTTGAGAGATTGTCGCTTGAAGGCTGGGCCCTCTGTGATACGACGGAAGATGCATCCGACAGGTATAGTTCACTGATTCTAAACAGCAATTAACACTCGTATGAGCTTATGCCATTTGCAGAAGAAAGACTGGATATTCCGGATGTTGTTCCGAAGGATCTAAACCGCCCGGATATGAAAAGCAGCTATAGCACCGGATTTGTAAGACAATTCAGTCTTCTGGTCATATAAGACGGCGTATATGACCTGTTTCTGTACCACTGAGAGAACGAGACAAACCACGGGATGTCCGACTCGTTCCTTCAGTTCATGAAACATGGGAGCGACGTAGAGATTATCCCATGGAGCGCGGATGCCATGGAGACGCACATATTGGCGACAAGTGAAGGAGTAGCATCAGGCTTTCTGGATGAGGTGTCTGTTGCCGATGGTCTGGTGCATATGCGCGGCTGGGAATTCATCCCGGAGATGGAAAGCAAGGAGCAGTCCGTCTATGTGGAACTCACGGACTCCAGCGGCGATTCGACTCAGTATCCAGCCAAAATGATGACAAGATCAGACGTAGCGAACGGATTTAACGATCAGCGCTATGCCCAGAGTGAATATATGACAGTCTTTCCGGCGGATGATTTTAAGAACAACACATACAGCGTTAGAGTTTTGTGGAAAACGGCGGGGAGATTTGGCGCTCCAAGCATTATACCGTAATCAAAGCAGGTGATGACATCACCGTGATGTTGCTGTGTGAGTGATTTAATGCGATGCCCGCTGCAAAAGCCTACGGAGGAGATAACGATGTGCTCAAATACAAAACTGGTCAAGACGCTTAAGATTGCCGTATTTCTCGGATTGGCGGCGGCGCTGGCATTCCTCATCCAGGCAGTGATGACGCCCAAGTGGCGGTTTCCCAACGCCGACGCCGAGACAGATAAATACGGAGACTTTTATAAATTGCCGGAGGACACGGTCGATTATCTCGTGGTGGGTGCCAGCACGACGATGTTCAGCGCCAATCCCATGGTGATCTATGCGGACAGCGGCATAACCGGCTATGATCTGGGAACTGGCCGGCAGAGCTTGGAACTGTCGTATTACTGGACGAAGGAGGCTCTCAAGACGCAGAGTCCGGCGGTTGTATTCCTCGACACAAGCGCACTTTTCAAAAATGAGACAACAGCAGAAGACATTATGCGTTCCCTGGTCTCCATGAAACTTTCCGAGAATAAGCTCCGTGCCATCGCGGATTGCAAGAAGGAGTGGCAGTCGTATTTCCAGGTGCTGTTCCCGCTGATCCAATTCCATGTCAGATGGAACTCGCTGACCGCAGCCGACTGGGACTTCAGCCCCGATCCCGGGTATTTTATGAACGGCTGCGTTTTGAATTACAACACGATGCTGAATACCGTCAAAAGCCATTTTGACTACGAGTATGACACCTACTTCATGTCCGGCGGGAACGTGACGGTGCAGGAGGCGGAGGTCCGGCTGGATGAGACGGAGCAGGCATGGTTCGGAAGGATCGTGGAGCTCTGCCGTGAGAACGATGTCAAGTTGGTCCCCTATGTGGCAACGACCATGCTGACCACGGAGCAGCGCAGAGAGGCCATCCGCGCGTACCTGAGCGAGTTCGATCTTACGCTGTTCGATCTGTCGGATATAAGCGTTACCGGCGTTGACTGGAACCGGGACACCTATGACGGCGGATATCACACCAACTACTGGGGCGCCGCTAAGACCTCAAGGTATATGGCCGAATACTTGGTATCCCTTGGGCTGGAAAGCCACAGGGGACAGGAGGGATACGCGGTCTGGGACGAGAAGCTGGGACGGTATATGGCCTGGGAGCAGGACTGCCTCTATGACCGGAGACAGATGGCGTACACCTATCTCGGCGAGCTGGAGAGGATCAGGGACGACAGCCTGATCATCCTCACTGTGATGGACGAGGCGTCCAGTGCCTGGAACGACAGGCTGGAAGGCGCACTGCGCCGGCTCGGCGTCCGGAGCAGCTTTTTCGATCAGATACAGAACTCCTTTGTGGCGGTCATCGACGGCGGTAAGAGCGTATTTGAGAAATGGGACGACCAGCGCATAACGCTCAACGCAGACTATCCTATCAATGATTCAATAGCTTGCCAGCTATCCCTGTCCAGCGCGGGGCTGGTGTGCGGGAATGTGAGCGAGGCCTGGGTAAACGGGGTCAATTACTCGCTGAACGGCCGCGGATTAAACATCACCGTTATCGACAAGCAGACAGCGCGTGTCATCACCAGCGCCTGCATTGATACCCATGACCCGGCCCTGACACTTACAGAGGGGGCGTCCAGTGAGACGTGGAGGCAGGTCTGCGCGTCTTATCAGCCGGTGGAGGACGGCGTATACAGCGTCGTGCCGGTCAGCAACAGCGGCTGCGCGCTGGATGTTTCGGGCGGGAGCGCGGAGGAAAACACGAATATCGCCCTCTGGGAGAATACCGGCGAGGCCCCGCAGAAGTTTGAATTCCGCCATATCGGCGGCGGGCTGTGTACCATAAGGGCTATGTGCTCCGATAAATACCTGGCCGTCGAGGCCATGGGCAGCACGGCGGGGAGCAATGTGGTCCAGCAGGCGTATACGGGCCTTGCGAACCAGAAGTGGTTCGTCACGGAGAACGGGGACGGCTCGTATAGTTTCACTTCGCTGTATAACGGCCTGCTCCTGGACGTCACAGGGGGAGAGATATCCCCGGGAACGAATATCCAGGTATGGAACGAGAATTACGAGACCCCACAGCAATTCTATCTAAGGAAGGAATGAGCGGAAGAATGAAGAAAAGGCATATATGGCTGAGAGTCGTCGTTTTTTGCCTCTGGGGGGGGGTACTCTTTGCTGTCGTTCAAGAGGTCCTGACGCCGGATTGGCGGTACCCAAAGATGGATTTTGGTCCCGAATACATGCTGCGGGAATTCGAGACGCTGGACTCAAAGGATGATATACAAGCTCTGTTTGTTGGAGTTAGCACTTCTGAGTTCAGCATCGATCCTATGCGGATATATGAAGACGCAGGGGTAGCAACCTTTAATCTGTCAAGCCCCAATCAACCAATCAACGCGAGTTCGGCTCTCCTAAAATTGGCCTTTGAGAAGGTAAAGCCAAAATATGTGTTTTACGAAGTAAGTACACTTTTTACGGGCTTTGACGCCGCTCCATACCACTGGTTATTTGATTCAATGACGCTGGCCAGTAAGGCCCCTCTCGCGTCAGCTTATGCGCAGAACTATCCAAAAGAAAAGCGGGTAGATGCGTTTATCGATGCTTATTTTCCGATATATCAATACCATGAGAGATGGAAAGAATTGAGCAAGGTGGATTTCCAAATCTTACAGGAGGAGAAGAACCTGTACAGAAAGGGAAATTACAGCGGTATAAAGGTGGAAGCGGCAACCGTTACAGTGGACTTGATGAACGAAATAGCGGATGCCAACTACAATAACACGCTCTGGAAAAACGAGTATATCAAAGGAACACTTCAGACTGTTATTGGTGAGAGCCCGGGGGCGAATGGGAAGAGGTTACTCAACACCGATGTGCCAGAGCGCAATATTGATACGCTCCTGGAAATGAAGACACTTTGCGAGGAAAACGGCGCAGAGCTGATCCTGATGAAGATACCGCAGATCAATTACCCGCAATATGACAGTTCCTGGCCCAGACTGTGCTCAGATAGGGTAAAAGCGATTGCTGAGGAATGTGGCATTCGATATTTGGATCTTTTATATGATTTCGACTGCGCAATAGACTTTGGAACAGATACCAATGACGGCGGAACTCATCTGAACTATTTAGGGAGCATAAGAATAACGTCATTCTTTACAACCTATCTGCAAAACATTCTGTCTTGTTCACCGGCCTACTGTGAGGACTATGACGAAGACTTGCCGATCTTTGACGCAGTGTGCCGGCTGGAGGACCTGAGCACGACGTTGGATCTGATCCCCTATTTGGAGGAGCTAAGCGGCTGGGAGGATGTGACGGTCTTCTTTTCAGCATCGGATGATATGATGCTGAACCTGTCGCCGGAGAGCCGTCAGGCCCTGAATGATTTTGGCCTCCAGACAGACTTTGATACTCTTTCGTACAACGACTCCTTTCTGGCGATAAAGGAAAACGGGCAGGTGGTCTATGAGGCGTCCTCCAACCAGCGATTGGTGTATAACGGACAGATGCGGAACGGCATTCCTTACACCGTCACCAGCTGTGGCTGGCGGCTGGGTTCAGAATCGAAAATCATAATTAATGGTAGTAACTACTCACAGAATAGTAGAGGCATCAACATCGTGGTATACGACAACGTGTCCGGTCTGGTACTGGATAGGGTCTCCTTTGATACATATGCGGGTAATCAGCGGGCGGAGCGGACTGTTTACACGGACCTGCGGGAATATGAGGAGTACCTCATGCGCCTGGATGCTGAAAACGGGATAGGCGTATAGGCGTACCGCCTAAAATGACCGCTGACGAAAGGAATAATTGGAGATATAAGATGAGTTATATATCATTGGTGTTTTTGGTGTTCCTCGTATGCCTGCTGGCAGTGTACGTGCTGACGCCCAACAAGTATAAATGGGTCGTCCTGCTGGTGTTCAGCCTGATTTTCTATGCCAGCAACGGCCTGGATAAGATGGCGTTCGTTCTCAGCACATCTGTGGTGGTGTATGCGGCGTCCCGCAGGATGCAGAACATCTGGCGGGAATATGACAAGCTTGCCAAGAATCGAAAGTACACGCCCGAGGAAAAGAAACAGGTCAAGCAGCAATACACGGCGAAAAGCAAGCGCGTCCTGGTGCTGGCCCTGCTGGTGAGCGTAGGCATCCTCTGCTGGTGCAAGGTCGGCATAAAGGCGGTGGGGCTGTTCAACAGCCTGACAGGAAACAGCCTCGCATTGAAGATCATTGTGCCGTTGGGCATTTCGTACTATACGTTTTCATCGGTAGGCTATCTGGTGGATATCCATTGGCGGGCGGTGGAGGCGGAGAAAAACTATGCAAAGCTGCTGCTGTGCATGATCTACTTTCCCCAAGTGGTGGAGGGGCCTATCCCCAGATACGAACGGTTGCTGCCGCAGTTCGATAAGCTCACGTTCCCGGACTACGACCGGTTCTGCAAGGGCGCACAGCTTGCGCTGTGGGGCCTGTTCAAGAAGATGGTGGTCGCCGACCGGCTGGGGATATTCGTAAATGCCGTGTTTGCGGATGTGAACGCCGTTGGGGGGAGCGTATTCGTCATAGGGCTCATATTTGCGGAATTCCAGTTTTATGCGGATTTCAGCGGCTGCATGGACATTATCACCGGGATCTCGGATGTCTTGGGCGTGAAGCTGGACAAGAACTTTGACCGGCCATTCCTGTCCAGAACAATACCTGAGTTTTGGCGCCGCTGGCATATGAGCCTTTTCAACTGGCTGAAGGATTATATCTATATGCCGCTTCTCACATCGCATGGCTTGGGCAAGGTACGAAAGAAACTCAGGAAGCATTGCAGTGCTGAGATGGCGAAAAAGCTCATGGCCATCATACCCACCGCCTGCGTTTTCCTCATTATCGGACTTTGGCATAACGTGGGGATAATGTATGTCATCCATGGACTGTACTGGACGGTGCTGTTTACGCTGTCCTCCCTGTTTGAGAACAAGATACCGGCACTATCGGAGCGTCTGCATATCCATACGGACAGCTTTGGGTTTCGTTGTTTTCAGAGCGTGAGGACGTTTGCCCTTGTCGCCGTCTGCAATATTACCGTTCTGACAAAAAGCATGGGTAATATGTTTACAGTATGCAAGAGTATGCTGACAAGCATCAGGCCTTGGCTGCTACTGGATGGCACGCTCTATACATATGGATTAGATCGGGCCAACTGTGTGCTTTCTGTTATTTTGGTCGTTTTTCTTCTGGCGGTGGATATCGTGCAGGAGCGGTGCGTTATCCGCGACCGTATTGCCCGGTGCAATATCTTTGTGCGGTGGACAGTGTATTTTGCCGGGATATTTGCCGTTCTGATTTTTGGCATATATGGCCCCGGCTACAACGCGGCGGCGTTCATATATCAGCAGTTCTGAACGCCTGCCCGAAATAAGAGAGAGGAGGAAAACTCATATGCCATTTGGAACGATCCACAATGTTTCGCTGAGAGGGATCACCTGTGCGCTCCCGGACAACAGAGTATTTACCAGGGAGAGAACAGATCTGTTCGACGCGGAAGAGCTGAAGCGTTTTGAGGAGGGGACAGGCGTCACGTCTACCTGCCGGACACTGGAGAAACAGCTTGCCTCAGACCTTTGCTATGAGGCGGCGGAGGCGCTGCTGAATAAACTGGGCTGGGAGCGGGAGAGCATAGGAGCACTCATTTATATTTCTTCATCTTTTGATTATTTGGCTCCCGCGACGGCATGTGTCCTTCAGCATCGCCTCGGGTTATCTGTTGAGTGTATCGCAGAGGATATCAATATGGGCTGCTCCGCCTATGTATATGGTCTGGCAACGATCGGCTCTCTTATGCAAACGAGTGATGTGAAGAGGGCGCTGCTTCTGTGCGGAGAGAATTCCAGTAAGGCGGTCGATCCCCAAAGTACATCAGGATTGTTATATGGTGATGCTGGGACGGCTACAGCACTGGAAAAAGATGAAAGGGCTGCTTATCCGATCCATTATCTCCTGCTGACAGACGGAAATAAGTTCAAGAGTATTTTTGCCAGGGACGGTGGCGAGCGGCATCCACATGGAGAGAATAACCACGTAAAGACTTCCAGTGTAGATGTATTTGCCTTTTCTATCCGAGAGGTCCCAAAATCGATCATAGAGTTTATGGAACGCTTTGATATCCAGAGGGACGACATTGATCTCTATGCGTTTTATCAAGCCAATGAAAAGGTCATTGGCCGGATCATCAAATGGTGTAAGCTGCCCCCGGAGAAGGTGCCGTTGACACTCACAAAGTTTGGGAATACCAGTGCGGCGTCTATCCCGATCGTGATAGCGACAGATATATTGAACCGGGAGCATGGGAGCGATGTTCATGTTTTGGCCTCTGGACTCGGTGTGGGCCTATCCTGGGGCGTAGCGGATATATTTCTGGCCAAGGATATGCTCGCCGATATGTTTTTTACAAGGAACTACTATGATGATGATAATGACTGCACAGTGACGGCACCGTGATATACAAGCAAAATCAAATAATACTATTTTGGAGGTAAAAACAATGACGAATGAAAAGAAACTTGAAATGCTAGCGGACGTGATGGGCGTAGAGGTTTCGGAGCTGTCGGAAGATATGGCTCTGGACGATATTGTAAAATGGGACTCGCTGGCCTCGGTCAACTTCATCGTGATGCTGGACGATGAGTTCGACAAACAGATCGGCGCCGGTGAACTGAAAAGCTGCAAGACTGTCGGCGATCTCTTGGGGCAGATGGAGTAAGTGGAGAGATGTTCTTGCGGCGTTTCCATATAGCTGACGATTGCTTACAAATGTAAGGTGTAGGGGGTGATTTTGAGAATAATATCTTCACCTTGAAAACGGTTGGTTTTAGTATTTATCGTTTTGCGCATTTCATAATGAATAACCAGATTCTTTAGGAGGAAATTAAAATGACAAATCTTGAAAAGTACAGACAGGCCTTTATTACTGCACTTAATGCTGACGAGAATATCCTTGATGACCTGAACTACCAGGACATCAAGGAGTGGGACAGCGTTGGGCATATGAGCCTTGTCGCGGAGTTGGAGGATGCGTTCGATATCGAGATGGAAACCGATGATATCATCGATTTCTCTAGCTATAAGAAGGGCATGGAGATACTGAGAAAGTATCACGTGGAACTGTGACGGAGAGAAAGTTGGTAAAACTGGATATCGAGGGTATATATACATACCTGAAAAACAGAGAACCCCTTCTTTTCGTTGATGAGGTCTTGGTCGAGCCGGGGAAGAGCAGCCGCATGGAGAGAACGATACCGGAGGACGCATGGTTTTTTGATTGCCATTTTCCCGGCGATCCCATGATGCCGGGCGTCCTCCAACTGGAGACGATGTTCCAGACGAGCGCTTTGGCCATCAAGCTGCTGGATGGATACAAGGACAAGACCACCAATGTGGTGAAGGTGACGGAGGCTAAATTCACCGGGCACATCCGGCCAGGCGATACGATCCGCGTGGACACGGAGATAAACAGGTTCAAACGCGGCATCGCGACGATCGGTGGGAAGATCAGTGTAGGCGATACGGTGTGTTGCGAGGCGGAGTTCGTATTGGCGGTCCTGGACGATATCCCAAATGTAAACAAGGGGACGTGACGATGCTGCTTTCAGGAAAGAACATTGTGGTGACAGGCGCCAACCGTGGCATAGGCAGGGCGATCGCGGAAGCATGCGCCTGCAGCGGCGCCGGTGTATGGGCGTGTATGCGGACAGTGGACAGCGCTGCAGAGGCATGGCTCCGAACACTTGGAGAAGAGAATGGTGTTCCGGCGGTGCCTGTGACGCTGGACGTCTCCGACGAGGAGAGCATCAAAAACGCTGCCTCGCTTATCCTGTCGGAAAAGCGGCCCATCAGCGGCATCGTCAACAACGCGGGCGTCGTTGGACCCGTCCGATCCTTCCCCATGACCGGCATACAGGAGATACGGGAGACATTCGAGGTCAACTTTTTTGGGCCCCTCTTTTTCACGCAGAGGCTTTTGAAAAACCTCATGCGGAACCGGTCAGGCAGTATCGTCAACATCGCGTCTGTAGCGGCGCTGGGCGGCGAGCCGGCACAGCTTTCTTATGTATCCAGCAAAGCGGCGGTGATCGGCGCTACGCGAAAACTGGCCAGCGAACTGGCCTCGTTCGGTATCCGGGTCAATGCTGTCGCGCCGGGGATCATAGATACGGACATGGGCGGACAGATCGCCTCGGCGATGGCGGAAGAGGTCCTTGCTGCGACCGCACTGAAGAGAAAAGGCACAGTGTCGGAGGTAGCGGATATGGTGACGTACCTCTTGTCTGATCGCTCATCCTATGTGACCGGCCAGGTCCTGCGGATCGACGGGGGCATGCGGTGAATCTTTATGTATTAAGGGAAGGAGGTAAGCCCAATGGGAGAGGACGAGCTGAGAAGTGCTGTTCTTAACGTGAAAAAGCGTATGCTCACCATGGCGAATGCCTGCGGCGGGAGGACCCATCTGGGCGGCTCGCTGTCCATGGCGGAGCTGCTGACCGTTCTATATAAGAGCGTGATTCGTTATGACCCGTCAAATCCGCAGTGGCCGGAGCGTGACCGTTTCATTTTGAGCAAGGGGCACTGTGTGCTGGCTTTCTATGCCGTGCTGGCGGAGTGCGGCTTCATTTCCGACCAGCTTCTGAGCACTTTTCAGCAGGACGGCACAGTTTTGGGCGCACATCCGACCATGGCGCTGGAACTTGGCATTGAGAGCTCCAACGGTTCCCTGGGCCAGGGGATCGGCATGGCGGTCGGCATGGCGAAAGCCGCAAGACTCAAAGGACAGAAGCATCGCATATACGTACTTCTGGGGAACGGAGAGTGCAACGAGGGCGCTGTATGGGAGGCGGCTATGCTGGCCTCTCAGTGGGGCCTGGACAACCTGACAGCGATCATCGACGATAACGACATGCAGAGCGACGGCGGCAGCGGACAGATCGTCCATATGCGGCTGAAAGACATATGGGAGAGCTTTGGCTGGGATGCGCTGGAGATAAACGGGCATGACGTTGCTGAGATACTTGGAGCCTATAACACGGCCCCGCGGAGCGGTCATCCCCGGGTGATCATCGGCCACACAGTCAAGGGCCATGGGATATCCTTTATGGAGAACAACGGGGAGTGGCACCACAATCGCCTGACGGACAAGCTGTATGAGCAGGCCTGCCGGGAATTGGAGGCGGGAGCATGATGGAGATCACAGCGAGAAACATCCGCCAGTGGAACCGCCTGGGACCGCGGGCGGTCTATGGACTGGCTTTGTATGAGCTGATAGGTCGGGACGAGAGGGTATACGCCCTGTCTGCAGACCTGGGGACATCTTCCGGGCTTGGCCGCCTGATGGCAGATGCTCCCGAGCGGTATCTGAATGTGGGCATTGCGGAGCAGGACTTGATAGGTGTCTCCGCCGGGCTTGCCAAAGAGGGGCTCATCCCCTTCGCGTCGTCCTTCGCGCCGTTCATCACGATGCGGTGCGCGGACCAGGTCCGCATGAACATGGGCTACATGCACCTGAATATCAAAGCAGTGGGCCTGAGCAGCGGCGTATCCGTGGGCGGCCTGGGCAATTCCCATTTCGGGGCAGACGATGTGGCCCTTATGCGTGCGATCCCTGGGATGGTCGTTCTGTCACCGGCCGACTGTGTGGAGGTCGTCAAAGCGGTAGAGGCTGCGGCGGCTTATGAAGGGCCGGTGTACATCCGTCTCACCGGTGAAGCGGGGTTTCCAAACATACACAACGGCGACATCGATCTCAAGATCGGCAAAGCCATATCTCTCCGGGAAGGGGAGGACGTAACGATCATTGCAGCCGGCAGTATGGCGCACATGGCCGCAGAGGTCAGTGACAGGCTGAGAGAGCGCGGGGCCGGTTGCGCGGTGCTGGATATGCATACGATTAAGCCCTTGGATACGGAGGCGGTCCGCCGGGCCGCAAAAAGGTCAGGGCTCATCGTGACGATGGAAGAACACAGTGTTATCGGCGGTCTGGGCTCGGCTGTGGCTCAGGTGATCGCCGGAGAGGGTGTCCGTCCAAGGGCCATAAGCCTTGGAATGCCGGACGCCTATCTGAAAAACGGCAGTTACTCATATCTTCTGGAGCAGTGCGGCCTGACGGTGGACGCTGCGACAGAGAGAATCTGGGATGCTCTGCAAGAATGAAGGAGGAAAAAACATATGGGCGTGATGAATAAGCCGATCGTGGTCGGAAAGGCGAACAGCTTTTACCGCAAGCTGCGGAGGAATGGGTATCAGATCGGGAATATCCCCAGGAGCCTGACTTTTGTCCATCACAATATCTGTAACTTCAGGTGCGATTTCTGCTATGAGCAGAACGAGGTGAAATACAACAAGGAGCATCTGTCCACGGAGGAGATCAAGAAACTTGCGGACGAGGCGGACGCGCTCGGCATCTGGGAGATAGTGTTCCAGGGCGGGGAGCTTCTCGTGAATGTGGACTCATTCATCGAGGTCATGAACGCCTTTGGGCCGGAGCGGTTCCACATGGTGCTGATCACCAACGGGTGGTTCATGACGCCGGAGGTGGCGGAGCGCCTGGCCGCGGCGGGTCTGGACAGCGTGGGCGTTAGTATATCCAGCCTCAATGAGGCCGAGCATGACCAGTCACGCCATGTAAAGGGTTCGCATAAGCGGGCGCTGGAGGCGCTGAAAAATGTCAAGGCTGCCGGGATGGACTCCTGGGCGCAGCCCATTTTTGGTCACCACAATTCCCATTCACCTGAGCTGTATGAGTTTTTGGACTATCTACAGGAGAACGATTTCGGCGTCTACTTTATCCTGGCGATGCCCTATGGCGTATGGAAGGATAACTATATGGACGCAGAGGATATGAAGATATTCAGCGAGCTGCGCAAGAAGTATAAGAATACGACCTTTGATACGTGGGATCTCTATGACCCGAACCGAGAGCGCATCTCCGGGTGCTGGTCGGTGAACAGGCTGTTCGTCACGCCGCTGGGCGACGTCCAGCCCTGCCCGTTCATAGATATCAGTATCGGAAATGTGAAGGAGCAGTCTTTGAAAGAGATCGTTGATTACGGATTCAGCATCAAATATTTTGGGGAGACGACCCCTGTATGTCTGGCGGCGCAGAACCGGAAATTCCGGGAGAAATATCTGGGCCGCAGTACCTCTATGTTCGATTTAGTAAGTGGGGGGGGGTTATTCAAGAAAGAAGATTATATTTCCAGCTCCGGAAAAGAAACCGGCCTGAACGGGCAGCCTGAGGGTGCCGATAAATTACAGACTTAGACAATGACCGCTTGAGGAACCGCCCATGGTCATGCTAAGTCCAGTTTGATATTTGAATCTGGAGGAAACAGGCTATGGGCGAAGAGAATGTTCCGATCATAGTCGATTGGAAAAATCTGTCCCGCTATTCTGCTATACCGCTTGAGTACCGTTTTATCGATAAGTGTGAGGTAATACCGGGAAAGGAAGCAAGGGGAACCAAAGCCGCGTCATCGCAGGACTGGTATTTCAAAATACATTTTCCGGGAGATCCAGTCATGCCGGGCGTCTTTTTGATGGAAGCCATACAACAGACAGGGGTGCTGGTCGTCACGACTATGCCGGAGATCAGTGATAAAGTCATGATGTTTCAGGGATGCAAGTCCCTGCGCATATATAAACCTGTGCGTCCGGGAGATATTCTTCATACCTATGCATCGCTTCAATCGTTCAAGCTGGGGACCGCTGTATTTCATGGAGAAATAAAACGGTGTGACGATGGGCATGAGACACTGATCTGTGCCATGGATTTTACGCTCGTGTTGCCGGAGAAGGCTGCAAAAGCAGACAGAAAAGTTGAATGGAAAGGGGTGGAGCCCGAGTTATATATCGATTACAAGAATATGGATGATTACTTGGCTGACCCTATCGAATATAGGTTTATTGACAAAGCCAGAGTGGATCGCGGGAAGTGCTCCTTGGGCGAGAAAACTGCCTCGTCACTGGATTGGTTTTTTAAAATGCGCTGTCCGGGCAACCCATATGTGCCGGAGTGCATACTTCTGGAAGCATTGATGCAAACTGGTGTCTTTGCCGTCACAACAATGCCGGAAGTTACGAAGAAACTAATGATATTTCATGGTTGCGATTCGTGTGAGTTATTTGGCACCGTCAGACCCGGCGATACGATATCCACATGGGCAACATTAAAATCTTATAGACATGGGATCGCAAAATATGAAGGTGTGATATGCTCGGCAGAAGGCATTCTAATCTGCAAGGCAGCATTCACACTGGTACTGGATGATTCAATGCTGGCGCCTCAGCGATCTTAATATTTTAGTCTGTCCAATCGGGAAAACTCTATGGGCAAAGGAGAAATAAAAATGATGTGGGAGCTGGAAAAATATCATGATTGCACCGCCATGGTGGACGAGTTCGGCACGGCGGTCACCTATGGCGAGCTGGCCGCAGAGGGAGAGTGCATCTCCGCCGCGGCTGGCGGCCGTTGCTTGGTGTTCTGCCTGTGTACAAACACCGTAGGCTCCATAGCGGGGTATGTGTCCTTCATGAACGCCGGTATCGTGCCCGTGCTGCTGAACGCCCATTTGGAGCGGGCGCTGCTGGACGAGTTGCTGGCGGCCTATGAGCCCAAGTACCTCTGGGTCCCGGCGGAACAGGCGGGGGACTTCGGCGGCATGAAGAGCGTGTACAGTGCCTATGGCTACAGCCTGTTGAAGACCGGCTATCCCACCGAATATCCGCTGTTCCCGGAGCTGGGCCTTCTGCTCACCACCTCCGGCTCCACCGGCAGCCCGAAATTCGTGCGCCAGAGCTACGCCAACATCCTGGCCAACGCCCGGTCCATCGTGCAGTATCTGGAGCTGGACGAGACCGAGAGGCCCATCACCACCCTGCCCATGAACTATACCTACGGTCTTTCCATCATCAACAGCCATCTGCTGGTGGGGGCCACGCTGCTGGTCACGGACAAGGGCCTCATGCAGCGGGAGTTCTGGCAGTTTTTCAAGGCCCAGGGTGCCACATCCTTCGGCGGTGTGCCCTATACCTATGAGATGCTGGAGCGGCTGCGGTTCTTCCGCATGGACCTGCCCAGCCTGCGTACCATGACCCAGGCCGGGGGCAAGCTTACACCGGAGCTGCACAAGAAATTCGCCGAGTACGCCGCCGAGAAGGGCAAAAAGTTCGTGGTCATGTACGGCCAGTGCGAGGCCACCGCCCGCATGGGCTATCTTCCCGCGGACAAGGCGGTGGAGCGCTGCGGCTCCATGGGTGTCGCCATCCCCGGCGGCACGTTCCGCCTGGTGGGCGCCGGCGGTGAGACCATCACCGAGCCCTATGTGACCGGGGAGCTGGTCTACGAGGGGCCCAACGTGACCTTGGGCTATGCCGAGCGGGGCGAAGACCTTATCAAGGGCGACGAGCGCCACGGCATGCTGGAGACCGGGGACATGGCCCAGTTCGACGAGGACGGGTATTACTACATCGTGGGCCGGAAGAAGCGGTTTCTGAAGATCTACGGCAATCGCGTCAACCTGGACGAGGTGGACAGGCTCATCAAGGGCCAGTTCGGCGGCATCGACTGCGCCAGCGCCGGCGTGGACGACCACATGTATCTGTTTGTGACGGATGCCGCCCTGGCTGATGAGGTGAAGGGCTTCATCGTGGCCAAGACCGGGCTCAATCACGCGGCGTTCCAGGTGATCGTCATCGATGAGATACCGAAGAACGACGCCGGCAAGACGCTCTATAAGGACCTGGCGAAGTATTACCAATGAACGGGAGGGGCTATGCGGCTTTTCTTCTTTACTTTTGTGGGCGGCAGCGGGTCCTTCTTCAACGGACTTGCTTCATATCTAAGCCCGGACATAGAGGTCGTGAAGCTGGAGTATTCCGGCCATATGGAGCGGCGGCATGAGCCCTTCTACGGGGACTTTGACGAGCTCACGGCGGATATGTACAGCCAGGTCAAGACCCAGGCCGGAGAGGCACACTACGGGCTGTTCGGCTACAGCATGGGCGCCCTGGCGGCCGCAGAGGTGACGAAGATGATCCAGGCCAGGGGAGAACTGCCGCCGCCCGCCCATGTGTTCCTGGCCTCCCATGGCCCCTGTGTCCTGGAGGAGCGGACCGGCGCTGACGGACCAGACACGGACGAGACGGTCAGGCAGTGGACCGTCCGCTTCGGCGGCTTGCCCGAGAAGCTGGTCAACAGCCCGACCTTCTGGCGCGTCTATATGCCCATTTACCGTGCGGACTATGAGCTGATCATGGATTATGATTTCGGCCGGCTGGGCTTTGTGACGGACATACCGGCCACAGTGCTTTTCTCGCCGGCGGACATACCCCGGGGGGACATGGAAAAGTGGAGGCAGGTCTTTACCGGCAGATGCGACATTCTGGAATATGACGGCGGCCATTTCTTCCTGCGGGAGCATGAGCGGGAGGTCGCGGACGTGGTCAACGAGAGGTTGAGGAACTATGACGTTTGAGGAGCTTTTGCAGATACCGCCCTATTCACTGGGGCATGAGGAGAAACACGCGCTGTTGACACAGCGGCTCCTGGAGTTGACGGAGCATCACCGGGACCGGTGCCCGGAGTACCGCCGGTTGCTGGACAGCGTGGGCTATGACGCCGGGAGCGTGACAGGCTATGAGGACTTGCCCTTTCTGCCGGTACGGCTTTTCAAGGAGCTGAGCCTCAAGAGCGTTCCCCAGGAGGACGTGGTGAAGACCATGACCTCCTCCGGCACCACAGGCCAGGCCGTGTCCCGGATATACCTGGACAGGACCACCTCCGCCAACCAGCAGAAGGCCATGGTGAAGATCGTGTCGGACTTTCTGGGCGCCTCCCGGCTGCCCATGATCGTGCTGGACTGCCCCTCGGTGGTGAAGGATAGAAACATGTTTTCCGCACGAGGTGCCGGTATCCTGGGCTTTTCTATTTTCGGCGCCCGGAAGATATACGCCCTGGACGACGATATGCGCCTGGACACGGAGGCGCTGGCGGCGTTTCTGGAGAAGTTCCGGGGCCAGGACATCCTGTTTTTCGGTTTCACCTTCATGGTGTGGCAGCACTTTTATAAAGAGTTGGTGCGGCTGAAGGAACAGGGGGTCACTTTCGACCTCAGCCGGGGCATCCTTATCCACGGCGGCGGGTGGAAGAAACTGGCCAATGAGGCCGTGAGCCCCCAGGAGTTTCATGACCGCCTCCGGGACGTATGCGGCATCGACCGTGTACACGACTACTACGGCATGGTGGAGCAGACCGGCTGCATCTACATGCAGTGCGAGTGCGGCCATCTCCACGCCAGCGTCTTCTCGGACGTCATCATGCGCCGGCCCCTGGATTTCGGCGTGTGCGCTGTGGGGGAGCCGGGAATCATCCAGGTGGTGTCCGCCATCCCTGAGTCCTATCCGGGCCACTCGCTGCTCACTGAGGACGAGGGCATACTGCTGGGAGAGGACGACTGTCCCTGCGGCCGGAAGGGAAAATACTTCAAGATCAACGGGCGGCTGAAAAACGCGGAGATACGGGGGTGCAGCGATACCTATGCGGCAAAATTTGCATGAACTGACCGGCGTCACATACCTGGTGGGTAGCGCGGATATCGCCTCCGCTATGCCGGCCGTGCCGGCACTGCCGCCCTTTGACGGGCGCATTCTTGACTTCCTGAACGCCGTGGCGAAGGCGCTCTTGGCGGATGGGGAGGCCAAGGCCTATCCCGACGTGGTCACCTTCGCTTTCTGGATACGCAGCGCCTCCACGAAAAAGCTGATGGAGCGGTTTAGCCGGGAGGACGGAGCATTCCAGCTGGGCCGGGGCGTGACCTTTCATATCGCGCCCTCCAATGTGCCGGTGAATTACGCCTACTCCCTGGCGGCGGGGCTCCTGACCGGCAACGTCAATATCGTGCGTGTGCCCAGCAAGGACTTTCCACAGGTGGATATCATCGACCGGGCCATCGCCGCCGTGCTGGCTATGCCGGAGTATGCCGAGATGAAAAAGCGGGTCTGCCTGGTGCGCTATGGCCGGGACAAGGCGGTGAACGACGCCCTATCCGCCATGGCCGACACCCGCGTCATCTGGGGCGGCGACGCCACCATCGCGGAGGTGCGCAAGTCGCCCCTGCCGCCCAGAGGCAGCGAAGTCACCTTTGCCGACCGGTTCTCCCTGGCGGTGATCGACGCCGACAAGTACCTTTCCCGGGAGGATAAGGACCACATCGCGCAGGATTTCTATAACGATACCTATCTCACCGACCAGAACGCCTGCACCAGCCCCCGGATGGTCATATGGACGGGCGAACGACGGGAGGAGGCCAAGGCGGAATTCTGGCGGCGGCTCCATGACCTGGTCCGCAAAAAGTACACGTTCCAGTCCATTCAGGGTGTCAATAAGCTGACCAGCGGGTATCTCGCCGCCGTGAGCCGTGAGGGCGTCCGGGTGGCACCCCATGAGGACAACCTGCTGGTGCGGGTACATGTCCCGATCCTTGACGGCGGCATCATGGACCTGAAGGACAACTCTGGGTACTTCTTTGAGTATGACTGCGGCGATATCCTGGAGCTCAAGCCGCTGTGTGATGATCGCCGGTGCCAGACTATCTCCTATCTGGGGGGCAAGGACATGTTCTGGCCCCTGCTGGCGTCCGGCGTCCGGGGCATAGACCGTATCGTGCCCATCGGAAAGACGATGGATTTCGACCTTATCTGGGACGGGTACGACCTAGTGAGCCGCCTGACCCGGACAGTGTCGATAGGGTGAATGAATATCGGGGACGGAGCATTGGGAGGAACCGGCATTGACCAGGGCTTATACGCTGGGCAATCGAAAAGTGGCTGTCATCGGAGCGGGCTATGTGAGCGCTACGGTTGCCTATGCGCTGTCCCTGCGGGATATAGCCAGGGAGATCGTGTTAAGAGACCGCAGCAGGAGCAAGGCGGAGGGCGAGGCCTGGGATATCCGTCACGGCATCCCTATCGGGGATTACTGCAAAGAGGCGGCAGTCCCATGGAATGAGGCTGTCCGTGCTGCGCTTGCGGAAAAGACCAGGACTATGGGCACAGAGATCATCTGCGTCAAGGGCAGGAGCCACTATGGCATCGCCACCTGCGTCTGCCAGCTTGCCGCCGCCATCCTCAACCAGCGCCCCACGATCGCGTGCGTAAGCTCGCCGCTGATGGGAGAGCACGGCGTGCGGAACGTGGCTCTTTCGGTGCCGTCGGTCATTGGCCCCGGCGGCGTGCAGCAGCGCATACGGGAGCGCTGGGCACCGGAGGAATACAGAGGCTTTTTTGACGCCGTGGAAAAGGCCAGAGCGGTGTTGCATACGCCTGAGGACTGATAAACGTTAGTGGACAAGTGGAGAAAGTGAGAACCCATATGAAAGGCATTATCCTGGCCGGCGGATGCGGCATCCGACTCTATCCCATCACCAAAGGCGTCAGCAAACAGGCACTGGCCGCCTATGAAAAAGGCTAACCGAAAGGCAGTCAATTTTATAAGTATAAGGAGAGATAAAAATGCTAAGAGATGGCTGGAATTTTCATGGTGACATTGCAATCCCGTTAGAGGGCATCGCATTAAGGCATTATGGAGATATAATGCGTCCGTTTGGAAAGATATATGATGCAGATGCGATTGAGCATGGCAGTTTTGTGGAGGTTATGATGACCCTCCTTAGGGAAGAGACAGGACTGAACCATGGGTACCCTGAAATTGATAACTTTGTAAATGACTGTGCTCCGTATATTGGCGTAAGTGGTCATGCTATTCCAAAGGAAGCAGCAGCAGATTTATTTGAACAGTTTAAGAAACTGTATAACTAATTCCAAGATTTCAAATCGGCATCTAATTCTATCTTCTATGGCTAAGGCTTAGAAAGCCAAAGGATCAGATAACTATTGACCCGAAAGGAGGGCAGCATATGAGCATCACATTGTTTGAACATAACGACCGTGCGTATCACGCTGCCCTCGCCATGCTCAAGGAAACTGGAAAAGCTGCCGTGATCCACCCCACCGGGACGGGAAAATCCTTTATTGGTTTCAAGTTCTGCGAGGACTTCCCTGAAAAAAACATCTGCTGGCTCTCCCCTTCCGAGTACATATTCAAGACCCAGCTGGAGAATTTGGCAGCGGACAGCGGGTCTGTGCCGGAGAACATCACATTTATTACATACGCCCGGCTCATGACGATGGAGGAGGACGAGATCGCTGCCATCAAGCCCGATCTTATCATCCTGGACGAGTTCCATCGTTGCGGCGCGGAGCAATGGGGCGTAGGCATCCAAGCGCTCCTCAATGCCTATCCCCTTGTACCCATTCTGGGCCTTTCTGCGACAAACATTCGGTTTCTGGACAATCAGCGGGATATGGCGAAGGAGTTGTTCGACGGTTGCATCGCGTCTGAGATCACCTTGGGCGAGGCCATCGCACGGAATATCCTGAAGCCCCCGAAGTACGTGCTCTCCGTCTACTCCTTCCAGCAGGACCTTGAAAAATATGAGGCCCGTGTGGATAAGCTGCGCGACCCTGTGCGCCGTGACCGGGCAATGGAGATGTTGAAGACGCTCCGCCGGAGCCTGGAGGACGCAGACGGGCTGGATGTAGTGTTCGCCCGCCATATGCCAGACCGCCACGGGAAATATATCGCGTTCTGTTCCAACGTGGCGCATATGAACCGCATGATCGCCTGTGTGCCGGAGTGGTTTTCACAGTTCGACACCCAGCCCCATATCTATCGTGCCTACTCCCCGGACCCGGCCACCAGAGAGGCGTTTGCACGGTTCAGGGAGGATGAGAGTGACCATCTGAAGCTGCTTTTCACCATTGATATGCTCAATGAGGGTATCCACGTAGCAGATGTGGACGGCGTGATCCTGTTCCGACCGACAGTCTCTCCCATAATCTATAAGCAGCAGATCGGTCGGACTCTCTCGGCAGGGAGTGAAAAGACGCCCGTGATTTTCGACGTGGTAAACAATATCGAAAATCTGAGCAGCATTGGCGCGTTGGAGCAGGAGTTTGAGGAGGCCGTCCTGCGGACTGGCGGCAGCAAACAGGAGCAGGAGGAACTGCGCCGGCGTTTTCAGATTATCGACGAGGTGCGGGATTGCCGCCAGCTCTTTGAGCGGCTGAACAATGTCCTGACCGCTTCCTGGGAGGATATGTACCGCTGTGCGAAGGCGTACTATGAGACAAAGGGCGATTTGAATGTTCCCTTTGCATATAAGACGGAGGACGGGTATTCTCTGGGCACTTGGATCTACACCCAGCGTGCCGTCCGAAAGGGGCTGCAGCGCGGCATACTCAATGAGGAGAGGATCGCGCTGCTGGACAGTATCGGGATGCTGTGGACCGTCCGGGAACAGGACCGATGGACGGAGTATTATGGGGCGGCAAAAGCTTATTTACAGGAATTTGGGCATCTCTGCGTTCCTGCACTCTACGTGTCACCGGACGGCGTGAAGCTGGGGGAATGGCTCAGCTCATTGAAGGGACAGCGTAAGCGGAACGGCAAAGGGCGGTATTTGACCAAGGAGCGCATTGCCCTGCTAGATGAGCTCGGCATGGTTTGGGACGTGGATGAATTCCAATGGGAGCGGAAATTTCAGGCTGCGAGGGAATACTATGCGGAATACGGTGACCTTGAAGTGCCCAAACAGTATTCTTCTTCAGATGGAACACGCCTTGGGTGCTGGATTCAATGTGTGCGACGGGACTATAAAGCTGGTAGGCTGGATGCGGACAAGATCCAGCGCCTGGAGGCGCTCGGCATGGTCTGGAATGTGGAGCAGACGCGCTGGGAACAGCAGTACCAGTTGGCAGTGCTATATTATCATGAGCATGGGAATCTGGATATACCTTACGCTTATGTGACGAAGGAGGATGTCAAGCTGGGAAAATGGCTCCAGCGGATGCGCCGCGACTACAAAAAGGGCGTTTTGGAAAAAGAACGCATCGAGCGGCTGGAGAACATTGGTGTCACATGGGATATGCAGGAGAATCAATGGGAGAAATATTACGAGGCTGCGCGACAGTTTTATCAGGAAAACGGAGAACTTAAGGTTGCATCGAGATATGTCTCCACGGATGGAATCCGCCTGGGATCATGGATACAGAGGATACGCAAATGGTACAGGGCGAATAAACTGACCACCGAACAAATCAAATGTTTGGAATCCATAGGGATGGTTTGGGATGGAGCGTCAGACAGGCGGGAGCGAAACTATCAGGCGGCGCTGGATTACTATCAGGAAAACGGCGATTTGAATGTTCCCTATGACTATATGACCGGCGATGGCCTGCACCTTGGCTGGTGGGTGAAATACATACGCAAGGCGTATTGGGCCGGAAAACTGGATAGAGAACAGATCAAATACTTAGAGAACATCGGCATGATGTGGGGCCCGCCGCGGAAAGACAAAAAGCCGGCCCAAGTGGACCCGAGATATACTCAGACGGCCTCTGGGGCCGGGTAAAACGGTTCGCGATTAAATAGTTACCCAGAAGCAATATTGGCCAACCATTTTTGCCCTATTAAGATATTATTTTTGCCAGAGAGTGTGAGGAGAAAACATAAATAAGGGATCATACATCCTATGGGGGTGCCTTGCTTGTTGATGGAAGTGTATTATGAACATTATAAAAAGAGGTATTGGGAGAAGGAGAGCAAATCCTTGACCCACCTGATTCGTTCCCTACGATAGAGGACATGCATCGTGTTACGGATGAACTCGCAACGATGGGCAGAGATGTGTTGCTTCAAACCATTGCTATTGCGTACTGTAGGTCAATTTGGAACTGAAACGATATGGCGTGATATACCTTGTGTGCAAGAATAGTTGCTTCGGAGACCGAATCTATTCACTCGAAGAATTCGTATATAAGGCATTGAAGTCTTGAATTTGAAAGATTGGCTTGCCATGTTGCACGTGTAGGTTATTTTTGACAGGAAAGAGTGAATACAATGTTGTTTTATATTGACTATCTAGACCAAGTTACAAGTGGGCATCAAAGTTTTGATTTACTCGCTCTACGCCTCCGTTTCGATTTGCTGATTTTTGCTCGGGATAAATTATGCATGTCTGTGCCAGCGTGCATCAAAGTGTCCAATACGACAACTCTGCTGAAGAAGCTAGATGACTTTTGGAAGTGTGGAATAATCCAGCTACAGTTAGATGAGAAACATAAGGGGAACCCTGTTAATTATTTTAACAATCGAAAGAAAGTCCTTTCGAAAGGGATGTCTGAAGAGCAATTATTGGGACACTTTGAACACCAAGCATACGAAAGTGGGAGACCAGAAAACTTTTTTGGCATATACATTCCAGAATACCTTTCAATTAATGGTTCAGATATTTATATTGGAAAGCAGCACGACACAGATACTCTTTTTAGAGAGGAAGTGAGCCGCTCTATAGAATTGCATTATGATGATATATGCAGAGCTTTAGAACCAAATAGACGAATTATTTTTACTGGTATTGCAAACCGAATTCAAGCTTGTTCTCTAGACCGTAACAACCTGTTCCAACGGGCTGTTGTCGAGGACAAAGTAATTGAAGAATTTAACCCTAGCCAACAGGAACGATTAATTGTATCCACAATTTTGGACAGAGCATTTGCTGTTGCAAACGCAAATACGAGTAACGCAGTTCCTATTTCTTTAATACTAAATCAGTTAACCGGGCAGTGGTTAATCAGTCTCCTTTCAAAATCTTATAAATCTCTGTATAACGCAATTTGCGACATGGAGTGGAATGAAATATATGCATTAAGTCAAGATTCAGATTGGCAAAACTTTATTGAGCAGGTTAATGCATTCATTTATTTAGTCCAGGATGTCGAAAGCAAGCATGTGAGTAGAGATATAGAAACTGCAATAAAAAAGTTGAATCGTGCCTTGTCATTGTATTTACTACTAATAGAAACTTTAGAAAAAGCAAAAGATGCCCTTTTAAACCAATTGTATCAAGTTGGCATTTTTTCAGAGGCGCAAAAACTGGACTATATTCAGGTACTTTGCCTTGACTATTATTGCGGGAAAGACAAGGTGTTGTTTGACACTATTCGATCAATTGAAAATTCAGTTGGCATTATTGAGCAAAAAATAAGACAGAAGAGATATTCATATTTATTAGAGTATTCTAAAAAGCAGAGAAATAAAGGGTTTGAAATACTGTATTAATTAAAGTTGGTGTTGCTATGTATAATTATATTTTATTTGATGCAGATAATACATTGTTGGATTTTGATGCGGCACAATTCCATAGTTTTTCAAATGTGTTGCATCATTACGGGATTGATTTCACCGAGACAATTTATGAGAAGTATCTGATTATAAATCATGCTCTATGGCATCAATTTGAGAAAGGTGTTCTTTCAAAAGAAAGTGTACAGTCGCAACGTTTCAAAATACTGTTTGATTCTTTGGGATATGTTATTGATGGAATGGATGCGGAGCGCATATATCAACTTAGTCTTCAAAATCAATGTTGGCTTATGCCATATGCTGGCGAAGTATGCAAAATCTTATATGCTAGCACCAATTTATCCATAGTGACTAACGGCGTAGGACCCACACAAATTGCTAGAATTCAGAATTCTGAGATTGGAAAGTATATGTCTTTTTTGGTTATTTCTGAGGAAGTAGGATATGCGAAACCTGATCCTCGGTTTTTCGCTGAAGCATTTAAAATTATTGGTTGCACACAGGATGATCATATTTTAATTGTCGGTGATTCTCTTACATCTGACATTCAAGGTGGCATAAATGCGGGAATTGATACATGTTGGTATAGCCCGAACATGCAAGTGTTTGATAGCGATATAAAGATAAACTATATAATTCATGATCTGAGAGAGTTGCTGAGCATTGTTTTCAATTAATTAGCCGAGACGTGCGTGTATAATTTCAATAAACCCAGCATAGGGGATATAGTAGGCGCGGACCCGTAATTATTCCAGCGGCTCATGGGTGGGCGTCAACGGCCTAGCGCTTTGGCGATATGCCAGCGGGACGGATACCTCTCGGGTCATGCATAAGGACTATGAGTCGCCGTTCAAATCCATCGGGCACGGTATCACCTGTGTGGCGGATCTGCTGAACAGGGAGGAGGTATGGAAGGTGATTCTGGAGCTGTCCCAGGACATTGGGCACCGGCTACGTGTCCACGGCCTGACAGCGCGAGGCGTGGAGCTTTGGGTCCGCGGCAATGACCTCATGGGCACCCAGTACAGGGGGCATCTGCCGTTTATGACGCAGCTGCCCAGCGAGATAGTTTCCGGCGCATATAAGCTGTTCTGCGAACGGTACCCATGGACAACAAAGGTCCGGGCTGTCACCGTGCGTACCACCAATTTGGTGCTGCAAGAGACGCCGGACCAGTTATCATTGTTTGTGGACACGCAGTGCATAGAGCGCAGGGAACGACTGTAGGATGCCGTGGAGGCTGTGCGGGAAAGATACGGAAAAAAGCGCTCACCTATGCAGTGCTCATGGGCGATTTGAAGATGCCCTGCGACGGCCGCGACCTGGCAAAGATGCCCGGGCTGATGTACTACTGATCGTCAGTGGCCTGCCTCCGGCGCTGGCATAATGATAAGCAGTGTGCGCTTCAATCTGTGACGCCTATATATTTCAGAAAGACACCGAATGAATAGAAAAGAGCGCCCGCCAGAAGGCGGACGCTATGAAGAAACCAAGGGAATAAGTGTAGTCTGATGTAGCCAGCTATGCCATTTTGAGCGGAACGGCAACGCATGAGGAGCAGACATTCTTTCCTTTATAGCTGGTGAGGTCTTTATAACTGTTGCAGAATACGCACGCAGGCTGATGCTTTTTCAATATGACCGTATTCTCGGCCATGTAAACCTCCAGGGGATCGCGTACCGCAATGTCCATGGTGCGGCGCAGCTCAATGGGCAACACAATACGCCCGAGCTCATCCACCTCTCGGACGATCCCAGTTGACTTCATGTTAAACCTCCATATCGCCCCAAGTTTGATATGACGTTATCACACGGAAATACGTTTGTCAATGGGTTAAATTGTGAAAGAGAAAAGTTTGGCGTTCTTACACTACCTGTTACATTGAGTGGTAAACGTTTCCTCTGGTGGCATATGAACCGGCCTCGTGGCAAAGGCGTCATAGTCGGCCGGGTGACAGAGGTCATCCAAATCCATACATAGAAGTACTCATCAATGAACTGGCAACTCATGGATAGGGGCTATTTGAATGACCATGTCGCTTGGATACTGCTGATGCGGGCTCAAATTGAAGCGAAACCCTGCTTTAGCCTATACTGAGCTTGGTCGCTTAACTTTGCTTTTTCAGCATATTCCGGCCATTTTGAGATGCTGTCCATAACTGCGGCTATTGCTTTTTCCGCAGCTGCTTTTCGCAGCCCCATGTGCTTTGCAGAGGCCAGCAAGTCCTCTTTGGTGATGCCATCCACCTTCCCGTCTATGGTCATTTGATGGTGTCCGGTCCACATACCGTCCGGATTATATGCGTAGGTGACATCATATGCCGGGGACAGGCTCCAACTGCCGTTTCTGTCCATCAGGAACGAGATGTTCTTCGTGTGGTCATTCCTGGTTCCGGGCCAAAACGTTGAATATCATCCGGCGGCGGGAAGAACCATCTGCACGGGGATAAATAGAGATTGCGGCAGTGAATCAGGCACATCTGGACATGGGTGAACTGCATGTGATTACGTTTGGGCAGAGAATGACCTGGCTGGATACGGGCACACTAGTGGGGTTACTGAAGGCTGCGGAACTTGTGGAGACCATCCAGGAGCGAAAAGTGTTCTATGTGTCCTGCATTGAGGAGATTGCTTGGAGGCGTGGGTTCATTGATGCCGCACAACTCCGTAGCATGGGGAGGAAATCAAAATGACTGAGTATGGGCAGTATCTGCTGGCATAAACTGGAAAGTACGTATGGGTATCAGGCTGTTGTCAAAATATAAGAAAAAGGACTATATTGTCCTGGGGCTCTATTGTGCTCCATATGGTGTCTTGAGTGCAACGAGGGAAGGGCGACTGCGCATCTTGCCTACGGGATTTTTGTGAACTTTGCAACAAAAGCTTTTGTTTCCTAAAATTTTTCTTTACAATGTGTAAAAGATGTGGTACAATAAATCAGCGGTTTTTTCGTTAGCGAGTACCGTAAGCCGCACAACCAATAAACGGAAAGGAGTGGGCAAGGGGCTCTTGACTCTATGGGGGGAGTTTGGGAGTGGTTCGTTGTCTTTAGGTGGTAAAATGAGTATGCTACCAAGCGCAAGCTTGATTGGTAAAGCCTTTGCTCCAAAGGCATTCGTGAATTACGCTCAGAGAAATGATATGCAGACTGTTAGGAGAACTCCAGGGCAATTCATACCTCGTGATGATTTTCATGCGCGAAATCGCTTGAACAATTGTATAAATCTTTCTTTAGATGAGGTTTATCAACAACTATCAGATCACGAGGGTGGAGGCTGAACACGTCTGCTCCTATTAAGTTGTATCCCATTTTCAAAGGGGTGTTTACGTCTATTTTTTGAAGCCCGGCTTGCCGGGCTTTGATTATGTGTATAGAGAGAACGTTATGCCGTCAAGATATGAACTATTGCTCAAATCAATTCTTAAGAGAATCAACCGATCTGGAAGTTTTTTTTGGGTTGTTCGTTGCTTAGGGATTGTAGTGTTTGCCATATATCTTATTGTGCTTTTATTCAATGCAGACCAGATGATAAAGGATACCTCCGTTGTTGCTAGTTCAGTAAGGGAACATTTGCGAGCTTTGGCTACTGTCTTTACTTACAGTGGCTTACTCGTGACATTACTTGCTTGGCTTCTTAATACTGCACATGATACTGAATGTGGAATAGAAATAGGAGTTGTTTATAGGAGTAAATATCCTCATTATTTTGCCAATATTATCTTTATGGCTATCTCAGCCGGGATATGTTCATTCTGTTCAAGTGATGCCCCGATTGACAGTAAGTGGATATTAAGCATTATGATTGCCAATTTTCTTGGGTTATTTTTCGAGATTATTTACGTTTTGTCTATGACGTATGACTTCTTACTGCGGCAGACCGTCAGAAAAATGAATACGTATAGACATTTGGAGAATTGTATTAAGGATGCTTGGTCGCAGTCACACCAGCCGAAGTGGGACACTATTGAATTAGAATGTCTAATTAATGATCTTGCATATTCTTCAGCGTGGTATTTCAATTGCCCTGCAGGTTGGATGTTGAATCGGTGGACTCAGCGATATGTAAGCCAAGATGGTAGAAGAACATCTCCTCAGCTCAGAGTAAAGGTTAGAGAGACATATCGCTTAGTCAACAGGATTATTTGCACACTTCCGAATGTAATGCAGAAAAACAGTACTCTGGGGAGCTTTATTTTTCCCTATTACTTAATCGATGGTACAGTTTCCTCTTCCCCAGGGCGAGCAACTATTTCATTTGATTTGAGTGACTCGTTTTCACTTAAATCGCTGTGGGGGAGCATTTTATCTCGGTTTTCAATGCACGATGCTACAGATGGGAACTTACCGGGTATATGCTATTGTGAAAGAAATAGAATGCTTATCTGCTTTATTTCGGCTTGGGTGACAAGTGAGTACGACAACGTGATTAAAGAGAAGAAGTTGTCGGAAAGTTTTGAGGTTGTCAATAATTTAGCGTTCCACAACTGCATGGACGAAATTTATAATGCTATTATACACGCGAACCAACTCTACCTTAAACGCAAAAAAGACAGGAACGGTGCTGTAAGCAATACCACTCTTGAAGACGAAAGTGATATTATAAACATTAATAGTTTTGTTTTCTTTGTTTGGTCGTCCGCTCTCTGTTTTTATTTTCAAAACTCTGGGCATCACAGTTTAAGCAATTTATTTCAATATATGAAACGATACAGCGATATGCTCTTAAGAGATAATTTAATCATATCCCCATTCATATCATATTGTCAAAGAGAAATATATGAATGGTTAAAAGAAGTCAAATGTGTTGTAGATATTTTTTGGGATCGACCTAATTTACCAGCCGCTACAGAAGTGAATGAAGCGATTGAACATGTTTATAGTTTGATTAAGATATACATGGAGTATTGAATGATGGTAGACAACAATAGCTTTTTAGTAGACGTTCGTGAGTTGAACATGGAACGAGGGCTAAATGATAGGCCAGACATTAGCGGCGGTCGGGTTTGGTTTACTCTTGGACCGTTTAACTGGCTTTATGTAGCCCGTATTGATAATGATGATGGTGGGCGTGCTGTCCCCTTGGATAAGCTTCGAGGAAATACCAATCAAATGACCTGTGATGATCAAAAGAATGATTCCTTTTATCAGCATACATATCTTATGCGTGAGTACCCGGTGGATCATATTGTCGCAGTGGATGAGTTTTGGTCTACGCCCGCAGCGTTTATGATTGTTACCAGAGTGAATGGGAATACCCCTCAACAGCTTTCTTTGGAAGAAAGTATATCGTCATCTCTTGGTAGCTCGTTTACATCTTTATCTCAGGAAGAGCGTTGGAACAATCTATCTACCGGGTATATATATGAGCAATACCGAACAATTGATTTGACGGATGTGGTGGTTATACTTCGTGCGCAGACGATAACTCCATTGCTTCAGGCGATGGGAAAGCTGTATAAAAATGATCAGATTGGTGATACATACAGTGTATGTTGTATTGAATACGGCACAATTATTTCGACTCCCACTACCCTAAAAAACGATGATATTCAGTTCTTATCTATGCGGTTGTCCGTGAAAAGTTCGTCTGCCTGCGATAAGATGCTACAAGAGCTTCAAAATTTTTGGGAAAATCTTAACACTTCGCACTCTTTTCCGCCGCCTGTAATTGTTACTGGGCCAGAGGACATCAATGTTGTTTTCAGTGGGATTACCACATATGATATGTGCCAACTATATCATTTCCTTCTTGGTTCGACAAGGAGATCCTTGAGGTATGCAATAGATGATATCATATCAAGAATTGGTATTGATAATAGGGACATTCAACCGCCAGAAATCATTGAAACACAAGAAGAGGGCAGTTCTGTTGCTGAAGATGTCATAAGCGTCTTCTACAAGCGGCTTAAGATACAATTGTCAAAGATTAATATTAACCCACTTGAAGTGTCTTGGTTACAGCCGCTGAATGAGGTGCTCAATGCGTTGATTTCTATTGGTAAGAATAGTATTTTGCGTCAGCTTTGTTATATCTTGGCTGTCCCCCTGCACCAAGTGATTGAAAGGCTTTTGTTGCCGATAGATAAATGGGAGTGGTGTGAAGAGGACATTAATCAGTTCCTTGCGGGATTTGTCAATATTATTGAATATACATCGAGACTCGAAAATTCGCTTGTTCAGTCGCCGGAGATATGGCCCCGCATCGTTGATATCCCATCTGGTATATTGGAGTATGATTTAGCGCTAGTGACCAGTTGTGCAGAATACTTGAAGCAGCGTGAGGTTGGGGAAGAGGACTGCGATCTTCAGACCTACTCGTTTCTCCTAAATCCGTGTTTATGTACCAATATTACAATCCACGATTGGTTCAACACAAACGGTGAAATGGATAATAGCCGGCTTCTATATGTAGAGATTCCACTATCTTTAATATATAGTCCATTTGATGTTGCTTGTGATCTCATTCATGAGGTCTCTCACCACAGTGGTAGCACAACCAGAAACCGCGCCTCAAGGCGCTCATCGCTTCTTGATACTGCGGTGTTCTTGCTTGTTTCACTTCTTGGGTTGCAGTGGGATATTGCTACTCTCAACTTATATTCAGCTCGATTGAGGTCTTTGATTGAGAAAAATGCAACAAATAGCGGAACAGTTGACTTGAAGAGCCTTGAAAAGATAAAATATGAACTGTATGATGGGATTATGGGTGCACTTCAAGACAAGGCTGCTCTTGAATTAATAGTTCAAGACTATATTAGTTCAAGCTCCCAAAACTATGAGCAGGCTATCATATTATATGATAGGTTTTTAACTAGAAGGGCCGAACTTCTGAGGTGGTCAAATAACAATGATATATGGGACAATATTGATGCAATTATTTCCCTTTACTCAGAGTGTTATGCTGATATAAGTATGATGAGTTTGTTAGGGTTAAATTCGGATGAATACATAAGGCTTTTCAATGATTATTTCAATTCTTTAATTGAAAGGGATGGTAATGAGAATGGGAAAATGTGCTCAGATTACGCAAATCTGATTACCCGTATAAGCCTTGTCTTACTCGCTCAGGATCTTCTTCCCATTGAAGCTGATAAGGCATTACCTGATTTAACTAAGGCGATAATTCGATTTATTAATAATTGGAGAATACCTGGACATATAGAAGCGGACTTTCCTGGCTTTGATGAAGACGGCTCTGATCGCTCGTTGCGTATTCCCTATTTTCCGGATTATATTTCAGGAAAGCTTCTCTGCTATCTAAATGGTTGCTATAAGCGCATTCGTACATTAGATATGAAAAATCAGGAGAAAAAGGATATGATATATGAAATGTTCGACTTATTTGCTAATAAACAATTATTTGCCTCAGATGCTTTTTATAGCATTATTTCGACCTATAGAAATGATGTGATTAATTATTCTCGGGATGCGACGAAAATTGAATTAAGGATTCAAACAGATCCATGAAACTCAGTTCGCTGGATATTACTATTGCTGATAGTCGTATTGGTGGTGTTTAGATAGTTTTGACAAAGCATCCATATGATGTGCAATTAGATGTTGATTTGTTTCTTCTGAAGGCAACTCTGCAACAATTGCTTTTTTGATTTGCCATACTATAATTATTCCATTTAGGTCAACGATTGCCATGTCTAGTTGAAAGTTATCTTTGTTTTTAAAGTGAACTGCCCCAGGGAAAGTAGACAGGGAAAAGAAGAGGTCCCTGCGTAGGAATAGGAATTAAGCGGAGTGGCGCAGCGAGAGCGGCGCCACTCCAGTCTTTAACTGGATGCGCTCATGGTTGTAGAAGTGGATGAAGTTGTCAATGCGTTCATTGGCCTCCCGGAAGGTTTTCGGCTTGTGCCTGTAAATGCACTCTGTCTTGAGGATGGAGAAGAAGTTTTCAGCCATAGCATTGTCATAGCAGTTCCCGCGCCTTGACATAGACGGCGTTATGCCGTATTCTTGTGTCAGGTTAAAGTATGCTTGTGTGGTGTACTGAAATCCTTGGTCGCTGTGGAGGTGCAACTCCGCGGCGACCTTCTTTTTCTCCTTCTTCATTGCCAGCCGTATCGTATCCAGGACAAGGTTCACGGTCTGTTGTGTCGCTGTTTTGTAGGCCACTATGCTATTGTCATAGAGATCCCGGATCATGGACAGGAACAACACGCCTTGGCCTGTATGGATATATGAGATGTCTGTCACCCACTTGCTGTTGGGCCTGTCCGCATGAAACTGTCTGTTCAGAAGGTTCGCATACTTGTGGACCTGCTGGCCCATCTGTACCCACTTCCTGTGGCGGCGGATCTCAGATAACAATCCATACTTCTTCATGACTCTGAGAACGGTTTTCCTGTTCTTGTGGATACCTTGCACCTCCAGCCAGCGCCACACGCGGCGGTAACCGTATGTCTTGTCGCAGCTATCTTGACATTTTTGGATAGCTTTTGCAAGGTTTGCATCTGCCTCTGGTTTTCCCAGTCGCTTGACAAAAGAATAATAGCCGCTGCGGGATACTCCAAAGAACTGGCACATCACCTGTACCGGGTACTGGTCCCGGTGGGCATAGATCACATGGTATTTCGCTTTTGGCCTCACTTCCTTTCTGTGAATTGCAGAAAATCCCGCAGCAGCTGGTTCTCCATCTGCAGCCTGGCGATTTCTTTTTCGTATTCCTCTTTGCTGCTCAACGGACGTTTTCTGGGCCGTCCTTTTGGCTTGGGCGGTATCCCTGCGGCTATCTTTGCCTGCCTTCGGTTATAGCGGGTGACCCATGTCTCGACCTGCCTCTTTGTCAAGCCCAGATGTTCTGCAATCTCTCGCCGTGTTTTTCCTTCTTTCCGCATTTGCAGAATTACAGGCTCAAGTTCTTTTACGTGTGTATACTTCCGCTTTCCCATAACAATACCCCCTGTCGTAGTCATTCTCCTACAACAGGGGGCATTTTGTCTACTGTCTACTTTTTATGGGGCAATGCAGTGTTCCCAGGCACTTGTTTTGTATTCTTCCTCTAATGTAGAAGTACATGGACGACTATCCGGGAGAATTGCCCCTGGCCATGTCAATACCGCATTGCGGAACAAGAAACAGTGAAAAACGCTACCCTCTGTGCATTGCAGAGAGTAGCGTTATCATGTCAGACTTTTAAGCATGTCGTATATGTTCTCTATCTCCGGTGTATCCTCGGCATCGTCAAAATCCTTCCCCCACAGGGCATATATGGCAAAAGCCCGATACAAATCTGGCTTATCTATGATTTTGAGAAACAAGGCTGCACGGTCTACTACGCGTTTGCACATGTTGTGCATATCTTCCTGAGATATATTGTACTTCACATGGGCGTCTTCGATAATCTCCCGGAAAAAGAAGTCGGCCATGGCCTTCGGGTATGTGTCGTTTAGTTTCAGTGATTCTTTAATCATTTGCTCTTCAAATGTGCTCATGATAGCCCCCCGCGTTCTTTTTGCCAATTGTACCACAGGGCCTTCTCCAATGCAATAAACTGGGAGTCACATTCTTGACTGCCAGTCAAGTCTATAGGATGAATATCCATACCTACTTGTTTTCAGAAAAGCTGTGAGTATGGGCATTATAATCATTCGTCAGAGGGGGCTGGGTACCAGCTTTTCCGCCTGCGTCTCATAAATACAACGTGGGGTATCCTCCAGGTTGATGATACACTCCTGGATGCCTTGACCGCATCCGGTCAGTGTATGTCTAACAGCCCCTTGCCGAGGAGGCGATGGGTTGTGGTGCGGCTGCTGGATGCTGATCAGTGCATCACTGATGATGCTTGGCATTATTCTGGATCCTGCTGGACAAAGAGCAAAGCTGCCTCCATAATGTCGAAGAAATACCTTACTATGGAGGGTGCTATGAAACAGATCAACGAGGCCATTAAGACGTATTTGGAAGCCTGCGAACATGAGAAGGAGCTGTCTCCTCACACGGTAAAAGCGTATCGTATCGATCTTGAGCAGTTTTCCCAATTTACAAACGGTAGCTGGGCGAACAAGGATACGTTGAGCGAATACGTCAAGCATTTGAATACTCACTTTGCCCCGAGATCGGTGAAGCGGAAACTAGCAAGCGTATGCGCTTTTTATCATGCGTTAGAGCAGAACGGCGAGGAGGAGATTAACCCTTTCGATAAACTACACATAAAAATACACATGTCTAAACAACTCCCGCGGACGATCCCCGAGCGAACGGTTCAGGATCTTTTGCGATGTGCTTATGGGGCTTATGTCCCAGGGCGTCGAAAGGTCCTGCGGGATATATTTGTATTGGAACTGTTGTTCAGCAGCGGCGCCAGGGTATCCGAGTTGTGCTCTCTTTCCAATAACACCTTTTCTGTCGACGCCAACGATATGAGGATGCTAATCTATGGCAAGGGACGTAAAGAACGTATCATTCACATCACTACTCCGGAACTGCTCCAGCTTGGGGAAAGATATTGCAAAGAGTATGAGGCCGACATTCAGCGTACAAACACCATTCTAATAAACGATCGAGGTGCTCCGCTCTCACCGCAGTCTGTCAGGCGCATTATTAGAAAGTACCTTGCCAAACTCGGAACAAAGACCGATATTACCCCGCACATGTTCCGGCATACCTTCGCCACCTCCCTGCTTGAGGCCGGCATGGACATTAGGTATATACAGTCGTTGCTAGGGCACAGTTCCATATCTACTACGCAGATCTACACGCACGTCGCGGCTCACCAGCAGACGTTGCTGCTCGCGGAGAAGCATCCCCGCGGGAAAATGAGCTTTTCATTGTAATAAGGGAAATTAATCCAACGGCCACCGAGTCAAGTCGGTGGCCGTTGGCATTTATGAAGATAATTCGGGATTATCTGTTGATTCAAGTGCATACAGCATTGCAGTATTATATTTGTAGATTTACAAGGTGCATTTTCAGCAATAGAAAGATGGATCACATGATGGGAATGAAGCGGATTTTAATTCTTGCGTTGTTCGGAGATCCTACTTTGCCGGCTGGGGTTCTTCATACAGGTGGGTTCAATCAGACATTAAGAGAGTTCCTTATCTCTCTGGTGCCGTCACACCTGCCAATTAGTGTTATTACTGATACCTCGCGCTATTGTAACGATGATTTTACACGTGTGTCAGACTATATTGAAATACGACGCGTTTCTGTTACGCAGACCGAACACGAGGACCAAGAAACACTGCGCATGGGACAGAATCGAATTTTGGAAGATATTCTTCATATCGTCGGGGACGGTATAGCAGATGTGGCGCTCATACATAGTTTTTACTGGTTTTCTGGTCATTTAGCCAGACTTATCCATGAACGATATCAAATCCCATATATCCACACTCCCATATCTCTGTCCTACAACAAAACAGCCGTTGGCCGCGAAGCGAACTGTCCGTTCCAAATTGAGTGCGAACAAGCCTTTCTTCAAACAGCCGATTTGGTGTTGGCCATTACAGAACAGGAGGCAAATATTCTTGTATCTCAGTATCGAATCAAACGCGCAAGCATTATCGTCACAGGGAGAAGCGTTGATGGTGTTTTTCATACGCCTGCCCGGAATATAAACGGCTGCCCGAGGGGAGTCCAACAGCCATACGCCCCGGCCGACAAGGAGATAGATACACGATGGTGGAGCGCAGGTGCATACACTTTCTTAGGCAGAATGGTCGCCATAAAGGGTCCGCTTCAAATTATTCAGGCGTGGGTATTACTGAGAGATCGCTATGGGGCCGCAACACCGCCTCTTTGGCTGATAGGCGGAACGCCAACTCAAATTGCAAATCTACGTGAACAAATATTAACACGTGTAAAATGCTTACCGGAGTACGAAGCGCAGCAGGAGATCGTATGGTGGGGTTATCTGGATCAGGCATCTATAAGTGCCCTCTTTTTGAAAACACTTGTATTGGTCACACATTCTCAATTTGAGGCAGGAGGACGAGTCGTTCTGGAAGCAATGTGCCAGGGAAAACCTGTGATCGCAACGCCGAACGGTTTTGCTGCTGACTATATTCAGAATCGCGTCAATGGGTTCATAGCCGAATATGGGGACACAAAACGATTATCTCGATGCATGGAATACTTCATTCGCCAGCCCTATCTGACTTATACCATGGGAAATGCCGCAAAACAGACATTTGAACAGATCGAACGCAGATGGAATTATACCGGCATACATCGTGAGATCTATCAAAGCTATTTAACGGGGAGTAAAAAACCGGTCGGCAATCAGAAGATTTTTTGCCCTCAAATTGCCCCCGAGTTACTGGAAAAAGTGGACTGTTTTCCCTATTGTGATATATGTTTCAGCAAAGAGGAATGGATGAAGGAATTATCGGTTGTCTTCTCTTCTCAAATTGAGGAGTTCCATTCCGTCATACCGTCAAAACCTCATGCACGTCATTTCGAATTCAATTGCAAAAAGGAGCAGTATAGGGTCAAGCAGTTTTATAATCGTCTGAATAAAGATGTGATATGGGATCCAAGAGAGACAAGAAACATCTTTATTGGCGCAGATCAACTCCAGATTTCTGCGTTATCACAGTATTTTGCGGGCGTTGTCCCGATAACTGCCATGTCAGGTCACGGAAATTACTATGTGCTTCCTGAATTATTCCCGGCAAATCCAGATTACAGTTCTCTCTATGCGCTATTAAAAGATTTTAGCTTGAGTGAAGACTCTGAGAATCTACGCTCCATTGCAAAGCGCTACCGGGGGAATTGCTCTCATGCAGAGACACTGGAATCCGTATTCAACTCGCTTACACGTTCTTCCAAAGAATTGGGAGAAGGCATCAGTCGGCAAATGCTACGTTATTTTCCCGACATGGAGGACTTGATTCGCGCATCTGGATCAAGTGCGCGCTACGGCTTGAACTATGGAAAGACACTCAAGCATCATGTATTTTTGCATGATACACATTTATTATTGCTGCCCACTGCAAACTGGTACTGGGGTGAATTAGGTCCCGACTTTATAAGCGCTGCACTTTGGAGCGGCGAGAGGATCGGCGGTATTCTGGATCAGGGGAGTGACACCAGACAGTTACTATGGCTCGCGGGTATGGCTTGGAAAAATGTACTCCGGGCAGAGTGGAACGGCGCAGTGGCGGAGCCTCGTTGGAAAAAGATACTCTCCCATGCACTATCCGAACTTGGCATACGCAACAAAATCGCTATATCTTAAGAATCCGTTTTCCCTCGCATAGATACTTAGTTCCTTTTAATAGTTCATCAAGCCGATCCGGAATAATGTATGCAGAGTACGCCAGCCGCAGCTCAGGAAGGGTTATTTCCTCCAGAAGACGTTCCTTCAGGGATTTGTCAACACCTAACCGCTCGCAATGATCCAGTATAATCAACACACCGACATAGATTTTAGGCAGAGAATCTGACGACATATCCATGTTGTTAATGTTATCAAGATGGTACCGCAAGAGGAAATCTACTGCCTCTTTCGTATATACAAGAGCCTCTGGCTCGCGTCCCAGCTCCATACATAATGAAGAAAGATTAATGAGCGGGGGCCAAATATGCGTACGGTGAACATGTATCTGGAATAGTTTATAGGCCGCCAAAAAATGTTCGCTGGCCGCTTCTAAATTTCCGCGAACCCATGCAATGCTGCCGAGCAGATGGTCGGATCGTCCTTCTTCGATAGCAATATTATTTTCATACGAGATTGTCCAAACCCGGCCGCACAGTTCCTCAGCTTTATCATACTGTCCCAGCAAGAAGTACATCGTCGCTATATTGTGATCCGCATGTAATGTGTCGGCCAAGGAATCGCCGCACTCTTCCTTGGCTTTTTTGAAATAGTCAAGCGCGGTCTCAGGATCGCTCATAGTATGGAGACTGGCAGTATTAGAATAAAAAGCATGTTTGAAATGCCGTGCGTTTCCCAGGCGATCTTTTCCTGTTTCCAAAAAAGCGACACTTGCCTGTAGATTGTCAAGGTGTTTTATCGCAAGAGCTTTGTTGTTCCACAATTCTGCCAGACATTCAAGTTCCCGGGAGTCTAATGTCCCTCCCATCAGGGCAATCCCACGGTCGGCATACACCAGCATGTTCCGGTAATCCGCTTGCCCAAGGGCAACTTGGCATTTTATGCTCGTAGCTTTCGCCATGGCATGTTTAAACGAAAGCCCGTCAGTTGGCCATTCACTGGCAGATGCGAGTTGCATCACTGCATCCAACTGATCTATGTAGTATTGAAGCTCTGGAGCCTCGGAGCCCTTGAGTTTTAGAACTGCCTCAATCAGATGGTACAGAAGCCAATGCTGCTCGTACAGATTGAGGTGATATATGTCGATATTTTCCATCCATAACTCGTAGACTGCCTTAAGCACATCATATACCCGTTCATATTCCCCATGAGACAGATGACTGATTGCAAGTGGAAGCCATATGCTATGGAGCTTCCCATAATCCTTTGTCCTGTGCAAAATGGTAAATCGTTTGTGCATAATGTACTCTGGATCCGAGAAATGCTTTTCCAGAATAGGCTCGATTTCCGCGAGGATTTGATTGAAAAAAGAACGGGTAACAAACTCATACTTTTGGATGCTATTGAGATATACATCGTGCCGAACATGGAACTGTCCGCCATCTTTGCGTAAGAATGGGCAAACATTTAGTGCCGGTACAGGTGACGACTGGCCAAAAGCAACAGCAACCTCATCTATCAAGGAGGTGGCGGCGTGCCCGTCAAACAATCCGAGGGCAACTAGGCCGCATTGAACGGAGGTCCCACCGATTGCAGCAAACTCTGTAACGATATGATCAATACATCCGAGTGATAACTTAAACCGCGCTGAAAGACTTGGAAGCCCAATGCTACTATGCTCTATTACGCGTCCCAGCTCTGAATTCCGGATCGCTTCAGAACCCGCCGACAGGGCGAGGGGATGTGCGCCGAAATAGCGGATCAACTTGACTTTATCTTCGCCTGTCAGCCACTGGGCGTTGATATCCAGAAATTGACGTGCCTCCGTCACGCCCCACTCCGGCAACAACACCGTGTCCAAATATGAGCGTTCTCGCTTGACGTCAGAAAGAAAGCGAGTTACCTTAGCTTGTCTTGTGGTGTCCACTCTGTCATCAATTTTAAGCAGAAAACTGATTGGACTGCCAGAGAGTATGCGAATTACACTGCAAAGGAAATCCAATGCTTTGCTTGTCGCACGATCAAGATTTGAAATAACCACCAGGCATCGTACGCGCCGAAGCGTCGGTGGAATGATTGTCCGCAAATAATCAAGCAACAACTCCGTGTGGATCGTTTGGTTTTGATCAAATTGCTCGCCGGACTGATGGATCATATGAATGAGGGCCTTTCTGGATTTTGAAGGGAATTGATGGTCGCCCAGATACTCAGTGACTTCCCGAAGATCCTCGTCGCTCATTCCATATATTTCGCTTGGTTCGACACCCCAAGCAATTGAAAGCATATGGAGGAACACTTCACGAATACCAGAGAAACAGTTCAAATCGATCCATGCTATTTTTTTATAGTTTGGCTGTAACTCCAATATCAACTTCTCTGTAAATACCGTTTTTCCCGCACCTGGAATCGCTGTGATACCCAGCACACCATTATTGTGGGACAAAGTTTCGGTCAATGCACGCAAAAGTTCTTTCCTGGATTGGCCGATCAGTTCTGTTTTCTCTGTGGGTTCAAATAGTTGAGTAACCAACTGCTGAACCGGTTGTCCAGGACTTTCGCTGATATGAAGTTCCATACTGGCCAACGCATCCAGAAATGTTGATGAACAAATCTCTTCCGCTTCAACACGATGATCCTTTATCCAGCCGGAGATATAGTTGATATCGATTGTTTGGATTTCAAGCCCGGTCCTTTGAGAATATATAGTAAGTCTCCTCTTGGTTTCCGCAGAGAAATAAGCGTTCGTGACAATATAAACCTTGTCTGCGATCGTGTTGACGGCGACAATGATGGTTTTTGAAAAATCGCTGAGAGGCAGATCGTGTTTACTGGTGGAGCGAAGCTTCGCCTCCAGCAGGATTTTATACAGTGCTGAGGCGTCATGCGGTGAAATCGGAAAGCAGATAAATCCGTCGTATCCGCCGTCGCTTCGCGATGATGTCAGTTTGCAAACCGGCTCCGGAATGCCTTCGTAAATATTCTTTATAATGTGTATTGAGAGAGTCTCAAACTCTTCCCAATGCTGCATTGCAAAACTCTTTCCAGCACTCTTGGGATTTGCCTTCTTTTTTAATTGATATTGATTTTCCGGGGGCATAAAAGTACTCTCTTTCTCATTCATACATACAGGTTTTCGGCCTGGACTACTTTAGGAGATCGTTATGAAGATTACAACGATAGGTGGAGGGTATGTTGGGCTTACCACGTCCTTATGCTTTGCGGCCTCCGGATCTGCCGTTGTCACCTGCTTGGAGGCCAACGATTCGCTTGCTCGTCGGCTTCAGTCGGGCATCTGCCCACTGCAGGAACCAAAGCTGGATCAGCTCCTGCTCCAATGCCTTGCAAAGGGTGCGATCGAATTTACAACGCAAGCGCAGGAGGCTGTCACAGATCCTGATTACATTGTGATCGCCGTTGGTACTCCTGAGACAGAGGACGGATCCGCTGATTTGAGCCAATTGAAAAATGCGTCGGAGATGATTGGAAAATATCTGCGCAAAAGCGCTACTATCATTATCAAATCGACCATTCCACCCGGAGGAACAAGAAAGGTTGCCGGATGGATATTCTCTGCCGCCCTGCGACCGGAATTAAAAGTTGATGTCGTATACAGTCCGGAGTTTTTGCGTGAAGGCAGCGCGGTTGATGATTTTTTAAACCCAACTCGAATCGTTATTGGATGCGATAACACCCACGCCGCTGAACGGGTGGCAAGCCTGTATAAGATGTGCCATACTGCGGATACCTCAATTATAATCACGTCTCCGGTAAATGCAGAACTCATCAAATATGCGTCAAATTCATTTCTGGCATTAAAAGTGGCCTTCGTAAATGATCTTGCACGACTGTGCGGAACCATTGGAGGCGATATCAGAACGGTGTCTCGCGGCATAGGATCAGATCCGCGTATAGGGCTTGACTTTCTGGCTGCCGGGCCAGGATATGGCGGGTCCTGCTTGCCGAAGGATGTAAGGGCCATGACGGCTTTTTCCAGGGAAGTCGGCGTACCGCTAAGCATTCTGGAACAGGCCGATAGATCTAATCTCGAACATCAACGATGGATCGCTAGGTCAGTTTCCGAGGCTGTACCCTGTCAGGGTACAATATCTGTTTGGGGGTTGACTTTTAAATCCAATACCGCTGATCTTCGAAATTCGCCGTCAATAGCTCTCATAAAACTACTATCCGAGTATGGCAATTATCATTTCAACATCTATGACCCGACCGTACATTCGCAGCAATTAGCTCTCCTGGAGACGATCTCTCATACTTGCTTTTCCCGCCCGGAAGACACACTCGAAAACGCAAATATTCTGTTGCTTTTGGTGTCATGGCCAGAAATAAAAGCGTTCCCACACGACCAAATCGCTATGTTGATGCGGGGAAAAAGCGTATTCGATCTATGTGATGCCTGGGACATTGCAGGCCCAGAATTGGATGGTGTTCGTTTCCGGAAACTAGGGGTGGGAGAGATGGGCTCATGAGATATGTTGTACCAATCGTTATGGCATCCGATGAGGGGTATCTTCCCTGTGCAGCTGTGGCAATACGTTCTTTGATAGATACAAAGAAACACGATTCCATATACCATATTTACATTTTGTGCACAGGAGTAAGCGAACTTGCCAGACGCGCAATCGAAGATATGTCTCAACAGGATGTTATGATTTCTTTTCGAGATATATCTGCCTGGATCACGCCGTGTTTTGCCAAATTGTATACCCGCGCATATTTTACGAAAGAAATGTACTTTCGATGGTGGATCGGTGAATTGTTTCCAGAATATGATAAGGTGCTGTATTTGGATTGCGATATAGTTGCAACTTGTGATTTATCCGCGCTATATCAAACAAACCTGGGCGGTGCTGCTGTTGGTGGCGTCATTGATTTTGCAACGCCTGCCGTAGTCTGTCGCATTGCTAAACAACTACATCTGCAAGCAGAGGAATATATCAACTCAGGTGTCCTGCTTATTAACACAGCTGTCTGGCGCGCAGAGCATCTAAAAGACACATGCTTGGCATATCTTAATCGTCATGAAAAATTGATCTGCCCGGATCAGGATGTACTGAACATGGTATGCAGAAAGCGGATATTATATTTAAATGGGCGATGGAATGTGCAATGGCATCACTTATGGGATCGGCAGGATAACCAGTTAGAAGAACCTTTTTTGAGCATGTTTTCTTTTTCTATATCTGCGCCGAAAATCTTACACTTCTCATCACAGATAAAGCCATGGAACAGTCCTCCAAATCCATATTCAAATTATTTCTGGCAATACGCAGAACCACTTGGTTATTATAGCAAAAAAGAATAAGTCATTATGGTGATAACTTGCGCCTAAGATAAAAGGTAGATAATCCCGAATTATCTGTCATTTTTATTATACACCTCGTAGTTCCTCATTTCAACACTTCTTTTGTTTTAAGCATGCATGCGATAGTTTACATAAAACAATTTATGCCCACAACAGCTATTTAGAAACCAATCTCTAGGCGGATGGATCCGCTTGACTTGTTAGCCATTGGGGCTTAGAATTACTTTCAGTGATAGAGTTTCAATGTAACAGTTAATGCAAGGGAATAGGTATGTTGCACGGGTTAATTACTCATAAAGATGCTGTTTTGCGGTCAGATGAACGTGCGTTGCTGCGTAGTGGCCTGATTCATCGCCTTGAAAACAGCGAGACTCATAAGCTTTGGATAGCAATGCTCAAGGATTTGGGACTCGACTATGGGGAACACGGTTATTCTGTGGAAGATCTCTTTTGTGTTGTAAAGGCGGCCTTTGAAAGTGAATATAGCTCCCCGCTGGATATTTCGTTTGAGGAAGGATTCATTGCGGCTGAAGGGTTCCAGTCTTCCGTGGAGCATAACCGAGAGCCTCGGGTTTATTCTCTGCCTACGGTTGTCTATCTTGATGAGTTGATGGTTTCAGTATTTTTTGAGTACATTGCGGTTTATTACATATGGAGCAGATATGGCAGCGATGTTGAAGGAAAGTGTTTCAAGTTGGCTCTGTACGCGTTGGATCACTGCTGCCGTAAGGGGAATTTGAACAGCGATGAAGGCAAATCAGAACTTATGAAGCTTATGCGGGAGTACTGTGACGATGTAGCAGTTCAGTTTATCGAGGATGTTTATTGGAATGTGTTGGCTTTTGCCATCGGTCATGAGATCGCACACATATACATTCGGGAGAGAGGAATAGGAAGCAGTGATCCATGGGAGCTGGAATACCAGGCGGATGCTATAGGGTATGGTATTATACTTAACCTCATTGAGGGGAAATACCCTGACATCCAATCCCCATTCAGAGCTGCTTTCCACGATTATCTGTATACGGCACCAATGGTGACATTCCTGTTTTATGGAGATCTCGCTTACATGAGCTATTGGCTCTTTGGAGAAAAAGCAGATGGTGGCCATCCTCATTTTGAAGATCGGATTAATCGCATGATAAAGGTAAGCGAAGCGGAGAAATACACGTTTGATACCAAACTGGGAAACGATGTATTGAACAGCTTTTGGGACATCTCTGACAGGTTCAGAGAGGAACTGTTCTATAAGCTGAAAAACGGGAAACTGGTACAGATCATAGGGGAAGGAGCGAATACGACCATGAATGGAAACGGGTATGAAGAAGCGAATCGATGCTATAATCAGATGTCCGAAGAAATGCGAGAGTTGGCTGTGCAATGGGGTGTTGACCCGGATAAGTTGATAGGACTATGGGACATAGTCGTGCAGATCGATGTCGTGGGTAAGCCCGGGGCGGGGACACTTGTGTGGAAGGACCGGGATGAGGTCTATTCAACGAAGCCTTATAACGTGTTCTTCCGTTTGAAGGATCTCTTGTTGACATCTGTAGAGATCGGTGTGACTGTGGGTCCGTCAGATGGCCCGACCCAGACGATTCTAAAGGGGCTATATATACTTTGCAAACTCCTCGAAGTAAGTACTGTGAAGCTCAATGAGGATCAGGCCAAGTTGCTGGCGGCGTGCCACAAGCAGAGTGCGTATGACCAGGGGATTGACGAAGACGAATTGTTGGATAGTCTGGGGATTTCCTCAAAGACAGTGGATGAGCTTGTCCAGCTGCATTGCATAAGGCTTGAGGAAGGGAAAATATATCTGCCGGAAAGGATCTTGATAAAGGATGATTAGGAACGGTGCTTACCCAACAGCCCTGTTGACGACCATTATGGATGGTATTGACATAATATTGTGATCCCGACGCATATCAACGATGGTGATTGGCGGGAAGAAGCCGATCCATATCAGGTTTGCTCCGTAAGGGCCCGATGGGGAAAGGATAACCTTAGGGAATAGAGGCCGTACAATAATTGCAGGCTGCTATTATGCATAGGTGGTGATTCCGTAGATAGAAAAAGGATTTTGATATCGATACATGAAATCGAAGAATTTTTGATTTGCTTGTGTTGAGGCTTCTCCTGCCTGGGTATATCTGATTGGTTCCGCCAGTGGGACCAATGCGAAGGGCGGCGTCTTACCCTCATGTTGTAAAGTTTTTCTACAATTTCTGCCTATTGCACTGCAAAAGGATTTCTGGTATAATCAATAAGGTTAGTATCAGTATTTGCATCGAGCAAATAGAGTTAACTGTGTTTCCAAAGTGCCTGAGAGTTCATGCTCCCAGGCACTTTTTGTCTTCTGCCTCTGACATAGAGGCACATGAATCGAATGCCCCCGGGGAAGACTTCTCCGTGCAACACGACGCCGCAGTGCGGAACAAGATGCTCAGAGAATGTGTTCTCTGGGCGTTTTTATATAGATGGAGCTTTGCGGCTCCCCCAACCTTATGACCGGGGAGCCAGACGGCCCCTCGTAGATATAGATATTCTAACAAAGGATGTGAATCTAATGGCGAGGAGCCGAATCGAAAAGGTAGCTACGGACGTAAGGATAGCTAACAAGGCAGATAGACAGATTGAGCGGTATGGTGAGAGAGCGGCCGTGATGCCCCAGAAGACCGTAAAACGGTATGGACAGATATGTGCGCTGCTGACCTTGGCGGTAATGGCGCATGAGCATGAGCCCGTCACCGTTCACGGAGAAGCATTGACCATGGAAGAGTGGTCACGCTGGATCACCGCCTATGCGGCGGTCCGGCTGTTGACCATGTAAGAGGAACCATAAGGCAGAAGCGGAGGCGTCGGCATGAACGAGAAACTGACCTTTGATGACCTTGCCCAGCAATATGATCATCTGGAAAGTAGAACACAGATGGAAAACGGGCGGAAAGTCACCAGGTTCATCAGCTATGTGCATACCCGCCAGGGAAATGTCGAGCGGTCACAGTGGCAAAGCATGGTCCGGGAACTGATCCGGGAAGCAGGAGAGGAAGAGCTCTTTCAGCAACTCCTGGAATGGACAGGGGAGCGGACGCTTTGGCTCAAAACCGAGAAAGAGCGTGAGAACTATGCTCTGGAGCTGCACGCATCAAGGATCTTTGACAAAGAAGAGTGGGTGGACTTCGTCCCGTTCAATCGAAAATACCGGCCGGCCAGACTCGCTTCCGTCGGCCTCGTGCCGGTGGTTGCGGACTGCTGCGGAAAAGAGTTCATTACCACGCTTGCCCAGATCCAGAATGTAACGGGCAAGGTTCGCTGTCCGTACTGTGGGCGATTCAGCAATTACAAAATGAAAGGAACAGAAGATAAAGATGAATGCAACAAAGAAAAAGGCTGAGGTGACGGGGCGGCTTCTCTATCCGCTCGTGATCGGAATGCCAGCCTATATCAAGGAAGAGGACGGTATTCTGAAGACAAGCAGGGTCGTTCAAGTGGATAATGTCACGGCCGCACAAGCCAGCTTCGAGACCCTCAACACGAACTACTGTATGCACTTCAAAGGAGGCATTCAGTATGAGAGAGTCTAAAGCGGAACGGTTCCGGCGTGTGGCGGAGGCCCGCGTCAACAAAATCATCAGAATGGTCCGGCTTCTGGGCAACTGCGCCAACCCGCAGACATATGCATACGATGCTGCTCAGTCGGAAAAGATCTTCGCCGCGCTCCAGGATGAACTGGGCGCGGCGAAAGAGCGCTTTTCTGGATCTGGGAAGGGTGGAAAGAAACGCTTTTCCCTGTCGGATACGTCTGAGTCCACCGAGATCGCGCCACAGCCACAGATCAGTATGCAACTGCCAGATGGCACAACACTTCGGGCGACGGCCTATCAGGATACAGACTATCCGTCGATTAGAATTGAATGGATCGCGGCGTCAAGTGAGACAGGCGAGCTCGTATGCTTTGCGGAGTTCAATCCGGAAAGAGGCCCGGAAGGTCAGCTTTGCATCGGTGCCTATCGAAGCGACCAGGATGACACAACATACTATATGCAGTATATGGCGGCAGAAAGGATGGAGAAATGAGCAATGTATTGCAGACGCTCAAGCTGAGCTGGGACGAAGTCGGCACACTCATAGGTTCGGTGATCACTGTCGTTCTGAAACAGGATGTCACCTGCCGCGCCGCGTTAGACGACTACAACTACTGGACGGTATCTGATACGGCTGGGAGGTTCAGTCATGATGAACTGGATATACTCCTTGACTATGTAGAGGCCAGTAGAGAGATTCGCGAGATTACCTTTCACGGCGACTCGAATACGACCGTGGCTCTGGACATGGGATTGTCCCAAGCGCTGCTGGAGAAAGAAACTGAACACATCCTGGGAGCAGGAGCTCATCAAGGAGGATGGGCTTTGGCTCATCGGGATCGAACCTGAGCATCTCAACTATGCTGGAACGATCACGATAGACGGGCAAATCATCAGCATGGACGTGCTGCTGCCGAAGGATGAACTTGTCGAACAGCTATTTGATGCAGGCGGCTCTGAAGCAAATCTGAGCGAAGTGTGTGACAGATATGTAAAGCAGTATGGTAATCAACTCTACTGGTCATATCCGATCACAGACGGTGAATACAACGGCGTTTATTTCGTGCTGGTCCAGGAAGGCGTTCTCTGTTTGCCCTATGACGTGATAGACGGGGAAGAATACGAACTCTTTGAGCAGGACGGTGTCAGACTGATCTCAGCAGAGGAGATGGGTTACTTCATTTCTGACTGGAAACGAGCGAGCCGGGAACTGGAAGAAGTAATGGACAGTTTTATGAACTATTTGAAAGCGAGGGAAAGAAATGAGTCAGAAGCCTGATTGGGTCATTCATCTGGTCTGCAACGGTGCTTCCTGTGAAGAGTGTGGAAAAGTGGAGGATTCCTTTTTGCCTTATGCCTGCAATGCCCACACCCACGGCATGAGCCGGTATGGCCATATGGACTTCCAGATGGTGCTCCGTTGTCCCACGAAGGAGATCGGTCGTATCCTCAATACCCTGGGCGCCCGTATGCGCGATGGAGAACGGTTCTCTGCCGGGGACATGGTCACTGGTATCTATGACGACTGCAGCGTTCGTTTGGATGAGTATGAGGAGTGCGAGCGAAAGGTCCTGCGGGTCATCATACCCGACAAATACAACCGGTTTCCAGAGTATCCTGACTGTATGGAGCCATATACTTTGCAGAGGCTCAAAACGGACGACCTTTGGAAGAAGGGAGGCGGATGTACATGCGGGTGAAGATCTACCAGGTCGACTACGCAGCAGATCCGCACCACATGATGTTTCGCTGCTTCGCAGCCTTTGAAAAACAGTATGGAGAACGGATCCCGTCAGAGATTTACACGATGGTGTTTGATGGTGAACTGGAAGTCAGTTGTCCGGAACAGGTTTTCGTTATGTTCAACACAAATCATCCGGCAGGATATACCGGCCGAAGCCTTTCCATGTCCGACGTGGTCGAGTTCGTTGACGAAGGAGTGTTCTACTTCTGCGACATGATCGGGTTCAAAAGAGTGAGGTTTGCGCACGAATGCAAGAAGGGGGGTTGCTGCGATGACTGTATGGAATAACGGTACTCTGACGGTTGATAAGCCGATTCCCAAGGAGCTCTGCGAGAAGATCCGCGAGTTCTTTGATAACTGCCCCGGCGTACATATTGAGGGTCAGACTATCACTTTTGAGGATACTCCGGACTTTTGCCTCAATGAGTCGGAGGAACTCCAGGAACTGCTTGCTAAAAATGGCATCAGCCTGCAGACGGGCAGCCTTGTCGAGTACTACGGAGACTATGATGGCTACTACGTGTGGACCGGATCAAAGTTTGAATCAATGAATCATGAACAATATGCAGTGTATGCTCTGACAGATGAAGAACTCTGCAACATATTGAGAGACAGAGGGTACTGCGTCTGCAAAGATTCGAGTACATCCAAGAAGTAAATTTAACGGCGAGCAACATGCTCAAAAGAAGGGCGCTGATCAGTTCAGCGCCCTCATTCTATTTTGGAGGGAAATAAAATGGATAAAAGGTTGCAAGAGATAGCGGAAAACTTTGACAAAATGAAAATTGGCCTGGATGATACGTTTAAATTCCACTGCACAGAATGCGGGAAGTGTTGCACGCAGCGGGAGGATATTATGCTGACCCCTCGCGACGTATACAACATGGCTAAGGAACTGCAGATGACGCCGATCGACATGATCCGGGAATACTGTGAGGTGTACATCGGCCATGATTCCCGTTTTCCGATCGTGCGGATCCTTCCTCGCAGGACCATCCGGCGCTGCCCGTTTTTGAAGGACAGGAAGTGTTCGATACATAAGGCAAAGCCAACTGTGTGTGCCATGTTCCCTATAGGCAGAGCCATTAAGGCTGAGTCGGGCCAACTTGATATTGAAAACCTTAAAGAGAATGGAATTCAGTATATCCTGCAGCCGATAACCTGCGGGGACGATTCTGAGACCTTCACAGTGAGGCAGTATCTTGAGATGTTTGGGCTCCCCGTAGATGACCCGTTCTTCTTTGAGTGGCAGTCGCTTCTTTGTTCTGTAAGTGTCTTTGCTAGAGAAGCTGAGAAGAAAGTGTCGGAGAAGACGATGCAGTTGGTTTGGAATACCGTGTTCGTCTGCGCCTACGTTTCTTATGACATGGATCAGCAATTTATTCCTCAGTTTATGAAAAACAAAGAAGGCCTCATGCATGCCATCGGTAAAATTCGGCAGACACTGCCCGCAAATAATAAGGAGGATAATTGAGGTGGAGAATATTAAAGATTATATTTTGCCCGATCTGTCGGCTGAAGAGAGCGCAACAGAAATCCCAAAGAAAGTACCATCCACGGAGTATTCCATCGTTTTTGCGTCAGGACCTGATTTCGCAGTGCGACGGAAAACAAAGGTAGCGAGCAAGGTCCTGGTGTTCCTGGTGAGCCAGTCGCAGTATTACTTCAAGGACGAGAAGACCGAAGAGGTCAAGCGGTTTTCGCCCGGCGAGTATGCCCGCTTTATGTCAGATGCCCCGGAATGCATCATGCTGACCGACGAAAACGGTAGCTCCTGTAACTGGCTGAGGTCTCTGCCCAGAGGTAAGGCATTTGGAGAACGGCTGGAAGAAATGATCAAACGATTTGACCGCGATGAGGAGGCGCGTCTGGCGGCCACCCGAAACTGGCTGCTTACAAAGCGCTTATCCGATCATGGAGGGAATTCGGTCAAGAAAAACATCAAAGCGAGCGAACCTGTCGTAAAAAAGGTGATCTCCGTCTGTATGGAGTATGAGCCTGAGGAGACGGTCAAAGAGGCATATACAAATCTGGCTCTCTATGGATGGTGTTTGAGTGATAAAATTGGCAGCCTTTTTAACAGCCTTTTGAAAACGTATACGTTCGGAAATACCCCAAGGTATGGGCAAGAACGTCAAACCGGATGCAGTGCGGACCTGCTGGTAGATGCTTATGGGCTTTCTGGCCTTGAAGAGATCATTCGTGAGTATTTTCAGGTAGGAGTGTCATCGTTCCCGGCGTATGTCCCGCTATTCGCGTTGTTTCATGCGGGCGGTAGAATTGATAGGTATGGATACCTATGTATAGAAACTCTGCAGACGGCCAACGATGAAAAGCGTAAATTCAACCTTCGTGACTTCAAACACTATCTATGGTACCAGTCGGTTTATCAGGGATATGCCGACGATATCAATAATTTCGTACAGTCGTGGTCTGATAGCCTTGGGATGCAGGAAACGATTTACGGAAAGATCAGAGAAAAATACCCGGATAACCTGGCATCGTGTGAAAAAAAGCTCTCCTATAAGTTCTCGCAGATCAAGCAGAAGATAGATGAAAAAAGGTGGGCTGAGATGGTCAAGTGCATGGAACTGCTGGAGTATAAGGGCAGAAAATATTCTATCATTTGCCCCAAAACGGCGGCAGATGTGGTCGATGAGGCCCAGCAGCAGTCGAACTGCTTGGCTACTTATGTCAGTAAGATCATCAACGGCGAGTGCATGGTTCTGTTTTGCAGGCGGACCGATGAGCCTGACCGCTCTCTCGTCACAATCGAGATACTGGGGAACGGCGCTCTCGGTCAGGTCAAAGCCCGGTTCAACCGTGCCCCGGATCCCGAGGTAAGAGACTTCATTGAGAGGTGGTACAACAACGTCGTTCTGACCTCCGGCCTTTGGCCGCAGGCAGCATAACGAGGAGGTGACAGTGATGCGTGAAGAGTATAACGCGAATCAGATCATACGAAAAGACGCCCGCGGGTGTTTTGTGGAGAGCCTGAATGACTCCTTTGCGATCGGGAAAATCCATATGGCTTTTTCCAGCTACGACACATCCCGGCCGGCGGGCAAGCGGCAGACGAACAACGTCCACATCTACATATCTGTGGATGAGTTTCTGGAGCTTTGCCGAAAGCTGAACTGCGGGGAACTGCGGTATATGCTGAAGAGCCGAAAGGAGAGCAAGGATCCGAAGCCCCTGTTCCAGCAGCTGGGTGGTACCAGCGCTGATAAGCTCAAGAAAATCGGCCGGGAGAGGGCCGACGGAAAGAGCCTTTCCAGAACGATGAAGTTGCTCTGTGGCGACCGTTCTGACTTTCTTCTGGTCGCAGAAAGCGGCCCGGGAGAGGAGAGTGCCACAGGCCTGATCACTCCCAAGTTCGGGAAAAACCCGGAAAATCATGTAGCTGTAAGCATGTCATTTGAAGCGTTCAGTGAACTGCTGCTCCTCACACAGGCACATTTTAATGCCTGGCTGGGAGCGTGGTATGCGCAGGGTATGTCTGAACGCCCGACGAAGAAGGCTTCAGAACCCAAGCAGCCGCAAAGGATTGAGCAATTGCCCCCTTCGGATCACGAAGAACAGTGGTTTTAGTCGAAACACGGGGGTGAAAACGAAATGGCACAAAAATGGCACAGTTTTGCCGATGACATGTAAAGTCAAACATGTTACAGTTATACCATGCATTAGTGGGTCCTTTCCGGGGCCCACTTTTTATATTGATTAGGAGGATGTTCTTATGAAGAAAACAGAGTGCAGCGAAAAGCGTTGTCCATATAAGGCCGGCGAGATCCCGGAGCGGCCGAACCGAAAATGTGCCAGGTGTAAGGTGGCCCGGGAGCCGGCCCGCGGGAAGGACCGCGCGAAACATCTTGGATGTGATTATGATGAAGGCAACATCGAACAGAAGAAGGTCCCTGGCAAGTCTACTTCCAAGGTCAAGGCGTCAAAGCGGAAAACAGGTAAGAAGCGTGTAAATGCTTCACAGCTTACACAGAAAAGTGCATCCAGTCCCCGTCGAAACAGGTACTTCGATGGCTATGACGGATACTACGAAGACGTTATTCCTGTGGACAATGGGGGGACCCGCCAGGGGGTGGACGTGAACTTGGTGAAGAAGGTGTCTGCCCTTGTCGCCGGCGTGCTGTTTGTTGTTGGCGCCTGCGTGAGCATCATGTATTTCCTGTAAACGGATATGGGAAAGGAGACGAATTTGCCATGAAGAAGGACCGACTGGTGAAGAAAATGGCGAAGGTGCCCGGGGCGTTGGAGGAGCAGATATGGATACGCTTCGGCCTTGGTGTCGTTATGAGTGTAGTAGGGATCGTTCTGCTTTTCAGTGCGGGACCGTACATCGGCTTGCCTTGGTTCCTGATAGCGGCCTATCTGATAGGAAGTAGCACACTGCTGGTCATCAACTGTATATCCGGGAAGATCACGACCATTGTAGGGGTCTGTAGAGAGGTGGAATCGGCAGGCCTGAGGAGGAGACCGACGGCGGTCGTGATCATCGTTGGCAGTTCTCCCGTCCGGATACAGCTGCACCAGCGACGATGCACGATACGAGAAGGTGATACGGTGGTCGTCTATGTATCGGATAGGACGCCCATCTATAAAAAGGGTGGGATCGATTATCTTTGTGCTTCCTATGCTGTTGAGGTCATCAGAGGCGTCCAATAGCCGGTGCGGTTGCAGCCCTGTCACAAGGGACACCGTTACCATAGAGTAAACATAGTTTGACATACCCTATTAAATAGGGTATTATGATAATAGGTGGTGAGAAGATTGACGCGAGCATTTGTTGAGCTGCCTTCATTTCAGAAGGCTTGGAAAGAGCTTGACTTGACGGATAAGGATCTGCGCAGGCTACAGGAGGAACTGCTTGCGGACCCACTGGTTGGAAAAGTGATGCAAGGGACGGGAGGAGTACGCAAAATGCGCTTCGCCCTTGAGGATCGAGGGAAGAGCGGGAGTGTGCGTGTCATTTATGTGGACTTTGTGATACATGAAAAGTTATATCTTTTGACCGCATATTCTAAAAGTGAGAAGGACAATCTGACAAAGGCGGAGCGAAACGAGCTGAAGAAGCTGGTGGAGATCCTTGAAGCTGAACTGAACGGGGGGTTATGATCTTGAGCGTTTTTGAACAAATCAAATCTGGTCTGGAAGAGGCCATAGCCTTTGAGCGAGGCACTCTGAAGGCGGACGTCCGCAAACTGTCGGTGGAACCTGTTGCCCATTATGATCCAGCGGAGATAAAGTCCATTCGGGACAATACCGGATTCTCACAGGCAGTCTTTGCTCAGTATATGGGTGTCAGTGTAAAAACTGTGGAGGCCTGGGAGGCCGGACGCAATCACCCGGAGGGTGCAGCCTGCCGCCTTCTGGCTATGACAAAGGCTGATCCTCAGTTTCCCATCAAAGCCGGGATCGTAAGCCGGTAATCTGCGCGATCAGCGACAGTTGCGAGTAAGTATGGGTCTTATGAGTTCTCGTTGACTTCTGCTGGAGCCCTGTGGTATAATCCAAATGTAAGTTTCCGGGTATCCAAGCTGGATCAATAGTAACCGAGTTACAAAGTGTCAATTAGCACATTCGTGCTGGTTGGCACTTTTTTTGTTTTCCGGTTTCCTCCCGCTCGCACGGCGGGTAGAAATAAATACTGTTGCAGGCAGATCCTGCAGAAAGGAGAATCACCATGATCAAGGTAGTAGCAACCAACGCCGTCGTATCGAAAGGGTACGACAACAGCCCGGCACTGAAGTTCGGAGAGAAGGGAGACTCTGTTCGGTTCCGGATCGGCAAGAAGCTGTACGACCCGAAGGCGAAGGACAATGCTCGTTGGATGAACATTTCCGTCAAGGCCTTCGGCGCCATCTGTGAGCGCATCAAGAAGATGAAGCTCAATGAGGGCTCGTACATCAACTTCACCGGCCGGCTGGACGAGGATGTCTGGACCGACACTGACACCGGAGAGGTGAAGAAGGCGATGGTCATCGTTCTGGACGACGTGGAATATGCCGGCGGCGGGAAGAAGGACCAGAAGAAGGAGGATGCTTCTGCCCAGGCGGGCGGGGCGTCTCCGGAAGCCCAGGCCCCTGAAGCCAGCGGCAACTTTACCGGCTTCCAGCCCTATGACGGAGGCTCATTCTTCGACGTCTGACGGTATCCACAATGAAAACGGGCGCAACGAAGGCGCACATGTGGCCGAAAGGTCTGCATGTGCGCCTTTTTTGCGCGTATTAAGGAGGTGAATCCATGAAAAACAAGGTATTTAAAGACATGTCGGTTCAGGAGAAGAGAGAAAAGCTGCGGACGGTGCTTTGCGCCAGGACCGGTTGCTTACTCCGGGAGGAAGAACTGGACGCCATCATCCGGCACACTCGGTTATATAAGCAGTACAGCATCCTCGTATATCATAACTCCAGAGATATGCTCGACAGCATCGCCGCGAATGCCAGCTATAAAGCCTATTTTCTTGTTGGCAGCGAGGCGGTGAAAAGAGGGGGACTGGAGGATCAGCTGGTTGCTGCGGACAGCGAGAACAAGGCGATCAGCATGATCGCCAAGTGTATGGACAGTGAACGACGGTTCATCTTCATTTATATCCCTCGGGATAGAAAGGAAGCGTTTCATAGTGAACACAAAACAGAGAAAGCAGTCGCACGTTTGTGATGCCCTGGAGATCCTGGTGGCGCTGGTGCTGCTGGTATTCATCAACAGACTGTGGCCCATACTGCTGCTGGTCATCCTCGGTGTCTTCGTGGCAGCGCTTCGTCTTGCATTTCTGCCTTGCCGGGAGGATGAGACGGAGTCGTGCCCACGAGAGCAGAGAAGGAAAGCTGAACAGAACGGTCCAGATCAGCGTTATGCGGCCATTATCCAGCAGGTCGCTGGGCTCGTTCGGCATGACTATCCAGGCGCCAGGTGGGTCTGGGAATCGCCCCGGGCCAAAGAACACATAGGGGCAGGGGAGAACGTGTATATCCTTTTGGACCATGCCGGAGGATTTCGGAAGGCTGAGGTCCAGATCCGGGATATGTGCGCCGTGTCGCTCAAATATGAAACAGAAGAACCGGCCAGAGAAGAGCATGCCCATACCACTCAAACGCATTTTGCGGAAGAGAGTGAGCCGATTCAGCCTGAGGATGAACCGATCCAGGAGGATTACAGCCTGCTTGCCTTTGAGTGGGTGGAGTCAAACATCATCGACTGCAACAGACGGTGCAACGACGCGATCGGCCACGGTGTCGCTGATGTCATGCTCACCGCAGAGGAGCTTCCCAGGAAAGAGAGCTGGGAGGATATCTGCGAGCAGCTGAAGCGCGAAGGGCTTCGCGACGTGGAGACAACACCGTCAGGGATAAGGATACATCTTATGAAATAAAGAGGAGCAGATATGAGCACTTCCATGAACAACCTTTTCAATTATGCCCGGAGTCTTCCTTCACCATTCGATACGCTGACCAACAAGAGGGTGAAGGTATCGTCCAAGTATGGGAGCGGGACTGACTCTACGCTCTGCGCGACGGTGATCAAGGCAGTGAATGCCGTGTGCGCGATGCAGAACGGCTCCGGCCTGGGCGCAGTGGGCACGATCGACGACCGTTCCGTGGCCGAGTACAAATCCTCCGTGGGCCCGGATGCCTATCATCTGGTCGTCTATGACAGCAATACCGGTTCTGTTATGGCGAGTATATATGACGCCTGTACCGAGGTGATTGAGAGCTACACGCTCCTGCCGTCGAAGATGGACGGCGCGGCGGTCTTTCTCGCCTTGATGCCGTTCTTGATGCTGGACGATGAGTTCAAGGAGAAGTACGAGGACTACTACGACGAATATATCAAAGGGTTTCCTGATTTCAAAAAGGCGACCGAGAGCATGGCCTATCTTTGCGATAACGCCTACCGGCGGATAAAGGATGATGCCTGCGCGGCCCACGTCAAGGTGGCAGTGGATAAGTCCGGCAATCTTCTCCGCGTCTCTGAAGCGCAGTTGGATTCCGGGGCATTCACGCCGACATCTGTTCTGGCGGGTGAGTTCCGGATCTTTGCGAAAACGGCGCCTTCTGTGATCAAGAAGGCGAACACCTTCATTGAGCACAAGGACTTCGTTGGTCAGTATGCCTTCCGTAAGCGTGCTTTTTCCACGTTGGAGGAGAAGCTGATCCCTAAGCTCCCGGAATGGTACGTCATCCCGGAAGAGGTAGTGGATATCTGCCGGCACGCCCAGATCACAACAGGGCGTTC
>CANQRM010000011.1 GCA_947626265.1 uncultured Oscillospiraceae bacterium | reverse complement strand
AGTTCAATTTTGACCTATCCATCCGCCAGCGGAGAAAGGAGATCCGAGAAGATGTGGACTGTGGGCGCGGATATCACCCGGGAAGAGTATCTGCATCTTCTGGACACAGCGAAACTGCTGGACCGGGAACAGGCGTACCTGCTGGTGAAGGTGATGGCCACTACCGGCGTGTCGGTAATGGGCCTGCCGAGGCTGACAGTGGAAGCTGTCCGGGCGGGAGAGTTGAAGGTGGAACATGACGTCGTGCCGCTGGCAGCCGGCCTGCGGGATGAGCTCACGGCCTATGCGGAGTGGAAGAATATCCAAACAGGGCCGGTGTTCTCCTCTAGCAGCGGGAAGCCTTACAACTCGACACAGGTATCCAGATTCCTGTATGACCTGTGCCGCTCGGCGGGACTGGAGGAAGAAAAGTGCCGTCCAAGCGCGCTGAGGAAACTTTATCGGGCTACAAAGTCTGAGGTAGATGCCCGGGCTGCCGATATGGCGGAACAGATTATGAACCAACAGGCGGATGCCGAGCGCCTCCCGGTTTTGCCAAAGCTTCATGAGAAACCACTTCCAGCGCAAAAAACTGCCGGAATGGAAGTAATGACGGAAGAGAGCGGTGTTCCATGGTCTGCACCCGATGATTCTGGCATCCAGATGACTCATGAGGATATTGAGGGGTACATGATCATCCTGCGCGCCAAAGGGCGCACAGCGGCTACCCGTCAGTACGGAAGCATCCTGAGGCAGCTCTACAATGACCTGCCGGAGGACAAATGCATCCGCAGGGGGACCCTGGCCCGATGGGTCGAATTGTTGCAGGAAAAAGGCTATGCACCCAACACGATCAACAGTTTCGCCATCGTGGCGAATGGGTTTCTGGACTATATCGGCCATCGGGAGTATCAGCTTTCGGACCTGCCAAAGCAGGAGAAGAATCCTCAACCGGAGCTGACCCGGAGTGAGTACCTGCAGCTGCTGCAGGCGGCGAAGCGGCTGGACAGGGAGCGGGAGTACCTGATGGTGAAGTTATTTGCCTCATGCGACCTGCCGGTGCAGCAGCTGGGCAAGGTGACTGTGGAGGCGGCAAAGGCCGGTGGTATGACAGTCGAATCCAGCGGCAAACGCAGTGTGCTGCATCTGCCCGCCGGTCTGTGCCGGGAGCTTTTAGCGTATGCGGAGCGGCAGAGCATCGGCGCGGGGCCCATCTTTGTATCTAACCGGGACAAAGCTATGTGCCGTACCAACGTTGTGAAGTCTATCACAAGACTGAGCGACGAGGCGGGAGTGTCCAGCGAGAAGTGCAATCCTCAGTGCCTGCGGCGGCTGTATAAGACTACAAAGGCGGCAGTTGAGGCGAACTTTGCGGTCTTGGTAGAGCAGGCAATGGACCGGCAGGCGGAGCAGGAGCAGCTTATAGCGGGCTGGGAGGTTTAAGAATGCAGGAGATACCACGCAGTCAAAACCGGATACGGCGGCGCCCGGTCAAACAGACTCCCAGGGAGGTCGCATTCGCCCCGGAACCGGCGGCGAAAGAACTGACCCGGGACCAGTACCTTGAACTGCTGAAGACGGCACGGAAAATGCGCAAGGTGCTGGCATATCTCGCTATGCGGGCCTTCGTCAGCACGGGCTTCCAGCAGCAGGAGCTTCTGGCACTGACGGTGGAGGAGGTCAAGACCGGCGAGATCCGGACGGAGGATAGGACCATCCGTCTGCCGGACAGCCTGCGGGAGGAGCTTTTGGCCTACGCCCGGCGCAATGGCGTCTCCAGCGGAGCGATATTTGTAAACAAGACCGGTGTGCCCACGAGCGTGATAACGGTCCGGGAACAGATCAGGGATGTGAGCCGGGCCGCAGGTATTGATGACGGCGCGACAAGCGCACGGGCGCTGCAGAACCTGTACAAGACCACCCGGGCCGAGCTGATGGCCGAGACCGTGAATCGGCTCATGCAGGAGAAACTGGACAAAGAGCAGCGGGAGCACGGGTGGGAGAGATGAATGAGTGAACGCCCGCTGGTCTCAGTCATCATGGGCGTGCGGTACACGCGCGCGGATACTGCACTTTTGGAACGTGCGGTGCGGTCTGTCTTGTACCAGACCTACTCCAACCTGGAGCTGCTCGTCTGTGACGATGGCTCCACCGCGGCGGCAAGAGTCCTTCTGGAACAGCTTGCCGGAGAAGACAGGCGAGTGAAACTCATACGGGACGGAGAGTGTCTGGACCTGGCGGTGAAGCTGAATCGGTGTCTGAGCGAGGCTGCAGGTGAGTATATCGCCCGGATGGATGACGATGACTTCTCTTATCCGAACCGGCTGGAGAAGCAAATACGATTCCTGGAAGAGCATAACGATATTTCATTTGTAGGCTGCAATGTGGAACTTGTCCGGGATGGAGAGGATACAGGGGAGCGGAAACTGCCCCAGCGGCCAAGGGTGGAAGATTTCTACGTTACCCAGCCGTACATACATCCGTCGCTTTTGTTCCGTGCCGCGGCCTTGCGGGCGGTGGGGGGTTACTCGGAGAGCCGGGGCTGCCTGCTGTGCGAGGACTACGATCTGCTGCTTCGCATGTACGCCAGGGGGATGCAGGGCGCCAATCTGCAGGAAGTATTGCTTGATTATACAGTGCCGTCGTCTCCAAAGGGAAACCGCCGGATGAAACACCGGTTCAATGAGGCCAGAACACGGTATAAGAGGTTCCGGGAATTGGGGCGTATGCCGCAGGCGCTGCCGTATGTGGTCAAGCCAATAGCGACAGGACTCCTTCCCGGATGGTTCCTGCGGAGCCTGAAAAAGAGAAAGTACGACACCCATAGCTGAGCATGGGTGAAAGCATAGAGAGGTCGCCGTTTGACAGAGATTCGATATGTAAAAAAGGCATTGGCCATCATATGGGTCCTTTTTTTCCTGTCAGTGGTGATCCTTTACCTTGTTGGCGGCGAGCAGCTCCAATATGCGTTCACCAACACGGGCGAGGTCGTCCGGGCCACGAATGATGTGGGCGAACTGACGACCGGGAAGGTGATAGAGCAGGCGTTCCGGCTGGATGGGAACGAACTGCAGCAGCTGAAACTCTATGGCTACGGCTATGACTATGACTACCCGGTAGGCGGGATCATGGAGGTGAGCATCCTCGACGAGGATGGCGCCGCGCTCTATGACGAGACGATGGACATGGCGCTGCTGTCCGGCGAAGGGGAGCTGGTGATAAACTTCGATCCTTTGCTGGAGGTTGGGTCCGACAGCCTGCCCAAGCTGCGGATCACGGTGATAGACGGCAGCCAGGGGAGCGTTCCCACGCTGTATTACGGCAGTTCCATCTCATTGGCGCGCGGCGAGGCGCAGATCAGACTGCAGGACGAGGAGAAGGTCTCTGTGGACGGCGTCCTCCAGGATGGGAGGCTCTGTTTCCAGGTGACCGGCCGGCGGGAGATATGGCTGGGGTCCTTCTATTGGGCGATCGCGGCTGCGGCGGCGCTCCTGCTGGCGGGCTTTTCCATGTATACGCTCCGCGGCGCGAAAAGGGGAAGCGGCCAGCCGTTCCTGAAAATGCTGCGGTCGATGAAGAAATACCGGTTTCTGATAGAACAGCTCGTATCGCGGGATTTCAAAACGAAATACAAGCGGAGCGCGCTGGGCGTTCTGTGGAGCTTTTTGAATCCCATGCTGGTGATGACCGTACAGTACATCGTGTTCTCAACGATCTTCCGTTCGGATATAGAGAACTTTGCTGTTTATCTTCTGACGGGCATCGTCTGCTACAACTTTTTCAGTGAAGTGACCAGCCTTTCGGTCACGGCGATCGTCGGGAACGCCTCGCTTATCACGAAGGTATATATCCCGAAGGTCATATATCCGGTGAGCCGGGCGCTGTCGAGCATGATCAATTTCCTGCTGTCACTTCTGCCGCTGCTGATCGTGATGCTGGTGACCAGGACGAAGATAACGCCGGCCGTGCTGCTGCTTCCTTTTGCGGTAGCATGTCTTTTGGCGCTGTCGATGGGCGTGGGCATGGTCCTCTCGTCGGCGATGGTGTTTTTCCGGGATACGCAGTTTCTGTGGAACGTGTTGAATATGGTGTGGATGTATCTTACGCCGATCTTTTACCCGGAGAACATCGTTACCGGCTGGCAGAGCTATATCCTCAAGCTCAACCCCCTGTACCATATCATCCGATTCTTCCGCATCGTATTGCTGGATGGCATATCGCCGGAGCCCAAGGCCTATCTGCTCTGCTTTGCGATGGCGGCTGTACCGCTGGCTGTCGGCTATTGCGTCTTCCGAAAGACGGAGGACCGGTTCGTGCTCCATATCTGAGGCGGGGTGGTGAGAAAATGGATGTTCAGGACCAGATCGTGGCCGGGCATGTGTGCATGCAGTATTCGATCGACCACAACAGGATCAAGAGCCTGAAGGAATATGCTATTTCACGTTTCAAAAAGACACTGCAGCGGGATACATTTTTGGCGCTTGACGACGTCTCCTTCTCCGTGAAAAAGGGAGAGGTGTTTGGGATCATCGGGAAAAACGGCGCGGGCAAGAGCACGCTCTTAAAGGTGATATCGGGCATTCTCAAGCCGACGGGGGGGACCGTCTCGGTCCAGGGCATCGTCGCGCCGATGCTTGAGCTGGGCAGCGGATTCGACCAGGACCTGACCGGATATGAGAACATCTTCCTCAACGGCGCGATCCTGGGGTACTCCAAGGAGTTTTTGGAGGAGAACTACCAGAAGATCGTGGATTTCTCCGAACTGGGTGAGTTCATCTATTCCCCGATACGCACGTACTCCTCGGGGATGATGATGCGGCTGGCGTTTTCCGTAGCGGCGGTGGTGGTGCCGGATGTGCTGATCGTGGACGAGATACTGGCCGTGGGAGACGCGGACTTTCAGGTGAAGAGCCGCGAACGCATGCGGGAGCTCATGGGCGGCGGGACCACCGTCCTTTTTGTGTCCCACAGCATAGAGCAGATAGAGGAAATGTGCGACCGTGTCCTGTGGCTGGACCATGGGCGGGTCGTTGACATCGGCGGAGCGAGTGAGATATGCCGCCGCTATACGTCATCCTGAAGAGAGAACGAGACGGGAAATGAAGCAGAGAGAAAAAAACGCAGAAATGCTCCGGGAGGAGCTTTTTCAAAGATATCCGCAGCTGACCGCCTGCATGCGGGACATAGATGCCGCGCTGGAGCGGCTTCGCACCTGCTATGAGCGGGGCGGGAAGGTGCTGCTGGCGGGAAACGGCGGGAGCGCGGCGGACTGCGAGCATATATCGGGAGAGCTGATGAAGTCGTTTCTGTTCCGGCGGGCGCCGGAGCGCGCGGCGGCAGACCGGCTGTCGGAGCTCTATGGGAATGAGGGCGAGGAACTGTCCTGCCTGATCGAGGGCGCGCTTCCGGCGATATCCCTAACGTCTATGACGTCGGCCAATACCGCGTTCACCAACGACGTGGGCTCCGCCGCGAGTCTGGCCCAGCTGGTGAACGGCCTGGGGCGAAAAGGCGACGTGTTTTTTGGCATCTCGACTTCCGGAAATTCCCACAATATCTATTTGGCGCTGATGATGGCCCGAGCCAGGGAGATGGAGACGATCCTGCTCACCGGCGGGGACGGCGGCAGATGCGGGGCGGTAGCGGACACCGTGATATGTGTTCCGGAAAAGGAGACGTTCAAGATACAGGAACTGCATCTGCCTGTATATCACGCGCTGTGCGCGATCCTTGAAGCGGAACTGTTCGAGGAGAGAAAGAACTGACGGAAAAGAGAAGCTGCCATGGCCGACATACATATGAAAAGGCATCCTGAGCTGGAGCTGCTGATCGCGGGCGACTACATGATGGACCGTTACCTGTACTGCGATGTGTCCCGGGTATCGCCGGAGGCGCCGGTGCCTGTCGCGAAGGTCAGGAGCGTTGAACACAGAGTGGGCGGGGCCGGGAACGTGGCGCTGAACGTGATCGCCCTGGGAAGCGGCGTGAAGGCGCTGACATGCGTAGGTACGGACGCGGCAGGGGACGATCTGCTCGCCGGACTGAAGGCGGCGGGCATAGACGTCACCCATGTGCACCGGTCGCCGGTGTGGACGACCAGTCTGAAGACCCGTATCGTGGCGCAGAACCAGCAGCTCCTCCGCTACGACGAGGAAGAGCCGGAGGCGGCAATGGGGCAGGAGGAGAGCTTTCTGTCCTATCTGCGGCAGTACACGGAGGAGATATTTGCCGGCGTCCGGGGCGTCGTGCTCTCCGACTACGGAAAGGGCGTTCTGACGCATGAGACGGCGCAGCTTCTCATTGATGAGTCCCGGAAACGGGGGCTGCCCGTATTCATCGACCCAAAGGGCGCGGACTGGAGCAAATACCGGGGTGCCACGGTCTGCACGCCGAACCTGAAGGAACTGACAGAGGCCAGCGGCATGACAAGGCTGGCCGGGGAGGAGGATATCTCCTGGGCGGCCCGGGCGATCTGCGAGAGGGTACAGCTGGACCACCTGCTGGTCACCCGGTCTGAAAAGGGGATGTCTCTTATCAGCCGCGGTATTGACGGCAAGCAGGATTTTCCCGCCGCGGCCAAAGAGGTGAGCGACGTGACGGGCGCCGGCGACACGGTCATATCCGTGATCGCGGTGTGCATGACGGCGGGAGAGCCGCTGGACGTGTGCTGCCGGCTGGCGAATGCGGCGGCCTCGGTGGTGGTATCAAAATTCGGCGCGGAGACCGCCAGCGTGGAGGAGATCAACGCCGCGCTCCTGGACGACCGCCAGAGCGTTCCCGGGCAGAAGATATGCTCCTGGGAGCAGATCGCCTCCGTGGCGCGGCATCTGCATGCGGAGGGCAGGCGGATCGTCTTTACAAACGGCTGCTTTGACCTGGTGCACGCGGGACATATCGCCTCCTTCCGCCAGGCCCGTTCCTTCGGGGACGTGCTGGTGGTGGGCGTGAACAGCGACGAGTCCATCCGGCGGCTGAAGGGCCCGTCCCGGCCCATCGTGGGGCTCCGGGACCGGATGAAGCTGCTGGAGGCCCTGGAGATGGTCGATTATATCGTCCCGTTTTCAGAGGACACGCCCCAGAAGCTGATCGAGACGGTCCGGCCGGATGTGCTTGTAAAGGGAAAAGACTGGGAGGGCAAGACCGTGGCCGGCGCCGGGTTCATCCAGGCGTATGGAGGAACGGTCATGTTCGCGGACCTGGAACAGGGACTGTCCACGACGGCCCTCGTCGAGAAGATACGCGCGGGCGTATAAATGGCTATGGGCAAAAAGGCAGTTTTTTTGGACAGAGACGGAACGCTCATCGTGGACATGGACTACCTGTCCGACCCCGACGGCGTGCAGCTGATCGACGGAGCGGCGGAGGCAGTCCGCCGTCTTTCGGCGGCCGGGTATCTGATCGTCATGGTATCCAACCAGTCCGGCGTGGCGCGGGGCATGTTCACCGAGCGGGAGGTGCGCGCCGTCAACAGGCGGGTGTACAGCCTGCTGGAACAGGCCGGGGCGCATCTGGACGGCGATTATTACTGTCCCCACTACCCGAAGGGGACGGTGCCGCGGTACAGCATACAGTGTGACTGCCGGAAGCCGGCGCCGGGCATGGGCCTGCGGGCGGCGGCGGAGCTGGACATCGACCTGGGCCGCAGCTGCATGATAGGCGATAAGTCGGCAGATGTGGAATTTGGAAAAAACTGCGGGATGAAAAACGCCGTCCTTGTCCGCACAGGCCACGGCATGGACCAGGAGCTGGACGGGGGATACGGCATGATCGCCGCCGACATCCGGCAGGCCGCGGAACTCATATTACAGGCCGGGGAGGAAGAGTAAATGGGAGTTATCGTGACCGGCGGCGCCGGATTCATCGGCAGCTGCATCGTCCGGGCGCTGAATGACGCCGGGATAGAGGACATCGTCATCGTTGACGATATCGCCTGCACGGAGAAATGGAAGAACCTGCGAAACAAGCGGTACACGGAATATATCCATAAAAAGGATTTTCTGGCGCAGCTGCCCCGCTTCGCCGGGAAGGTCACCCATGTGATCCACATGGGGGCGTGCAGTTCCACCACAGAAAACGATTTTGACTATCTCTATCAGAACAACTTCGCCTTTACCAAGGCGCTGTGGACGTTTTGTGCGGAGCAGGGCATCAGCTTCATCTACGCCAGCAGCGCGGCTACCTACGGCGACGGAGCGCTGGGCTTTTCCGACAGGATGGACATTAAAGGGCTCATGCCGCTGAACGGGTACGGGTATTCCAAACAGATATTCGACCTGTGGGCGGAGAAGCAGACGGTAAGCCCTGCCCAGCATGTGGGCTTCAAGTTCTTCAACGTATACGGGCCCAACGAGTACTGCAAGGGCAGCATGGCCAGCGTGATCCTGCACGGCTACCGCACCGTCAAGGCGGAGGGCGTGATACGGCTGTTCAAGTCCTATCGCCCGGAGTATGCCGACGGCGGCCAGCTGCGGGATTTCGTCTATGTGAAGGACATCTGCAGCGCGGTGCTGTTCATGATGGAGCATCCGGCCGTCAGTGGGCTTTTCAACCTGGGGACGGGAAAGGCGCGCTCCTTTGCCGACCTGGGCCGGTCTATCTTCGCGGCGCTGGGACTGCCGGAGCACATCGAATATATAGAGATGCCGGAGAGCCTCCGGTCGAAGTATCAGTACTTCACGGAGGCGTCCATGGACAAGCTCCGGGAAGCGGGGTATACAAAGCCGTTTTACTCCCTGGAGGACGGCGCCCGGGAATATGTTCAAAACTATCTGGAGAAGGACTTCGCGGTCTGGTGAGTCCGGGCAGCCTGGCAGGATGACGTAACGAAGGGAGGGGCCAGAATGAGAGAGAGAGAGAGAGAGAGAGAGAGAGAGAGACGGGCCCGCGGTCCTGGTCCGAACGTCTGATCGAAAGGATCACCCATCGGGATGAGCTGGCGGCGCTGATCGACCGCGTTGCGGAGGGTCTTGCGGCGGAAGAAGCAAGGCTTGCTGACGACACGGAGCGCGTGGGCGCCCTGGAAGAGGCATGCAAAGTATCCTCACAGCGGATGGACAGCCTGGAAAAGGCTTTGGATAGGCTCAGTGCCCTGGAGGCGGGCCGAACGGAGCTCTTTACCCGCCTTGATGAGAGCGGCAGGCAGCTGGGCGAGATGCTGAAATGGACAGAGAATGAAGACCGTATGGCCGTTCTGGAGGCGGACCGTGCGGAATTGTTTGCCCGGCTGGATGAGAACCGGAAGCAGCTGGATGAGCTGCGGGAGCGGCTGGAGGAGATGGAGGCCCGTCTGCATGGCGAAAGCCGCGTGGCGGCGCTGGAGGCGGACCGTACGGAATTGTTTGCCCGGCTGGATGAGAACTGGAAGCAGCTGGGGGAACTGCGTGAGCGGCTTGCGGAGACGGAGTCCCGCCGGGAGGACGACAGCCGCATGACGGTCGTGGAGGCGGACCGCACGGAACTCTTTGCGCGGGTGGACAGCCTGGATCAGAGACTGCAGGCAGACGAGGCACGGTACAGAGAGGAGTCGGTTGTCCAGCGAAGCACATTGCTGCGCTCGGTCTCTGACGTATGGAATAGTATGCCCCGGCAGGGAGACAGACGGCCTCGCATACATTTCGTGCGCTGTCTTGATATATACAATACAGGCGATATGAACTGCGGGCCGGACCTGTATTTTAAGGACCTCACCAGGGGGGCGGCCTGCTTTTATCACAGTATAAAAAATGTCGCATTTGACATGATAGAGAGAACAGACTGGGTCATCCTTGGCGGCGGCGGACTGCTGGACTGCAGCGAACAGTATCAGACGACCATAAACCGCCTGCTGGAACTGAGCGACCATGTGGTGAGCTGGGGGGCGGGCCATAACAGCCATCGGGAGGGCGCCAAGGACCGCTGGGACCCTATCGTGCCGATAAGATACGACAGGTTCTTCCTTTTCACCAGCAGGGACTGGAAATACGGCAGCGATCGATTCTGCCCGTGTGTCTCCTGCATGATGCCCGGTCTGGAAAGGACATACCCCATTAAAAGAAAGATCGGGGTGCTCTCCCACCATGAGATACGGATCGGGGAGTTTTCCTGCGATATCTGTGACAATGAGCAGCCGCTGGATGTGATACTGGAGTTTATCGGAAGCTCCGAGGTGATCATCACGAATACCTATCACGGCACCTATTGGGCGACGCTGATGGGGAAAAAGGTGATCCTCTACCGGCCGTTCTCTAATAGATTTGATCATTTCCGATATCCGCCGACCAGGTATTCAGGCGATCTGGAGGCGGACATCGGCCGGGCCCGGACCTATCCCCAAGCGCTGGCGGAATGCAGAGAGATCAACATGCAGCTGAAGGCTGAGCTCATGTCGGCGATATGGGAGGGGGCGGGAGACAGCTGACTTTGGAGAGGGGCGATACTTTTGTCATGGACCGAAGATCTGCTTGAAAAGCTGACGCACCGCGGGGAATTGGCGGGGCTTCTGGACAGCCTGCACACAAGGCTGGCGGACCTGGAGGAGAAAAGGCACGAGTATGCGCTCCGCTGTGAGGCGGCCGAAAAGGCGCTGCAGGACTTGTCCGGGCGCATGGACAAAATGGAAGCCGTCCTGAACGAGAGGATCGGCGTTCTGGAAACAGACCGGACGGAGCTGTTTGCCCGGCTGGATGAGAGCTGGAAGCAGCTGGAGGAGCTGCGAGAGCGGCTTGCGGAGACGGAGTCCCGCCAAGAGGACGACAGCCGTATGTCTACGCTGGAAGCAGACCGTACAGAGCTGTTTGCCCGGATAGATGAGCTGAAGAAAGAAATGCAGGAATGCAGTCTGCTCTCGATTGTCAACGTTGCCGGTGACGAAGAGTTTGACCATAGATTTATCCCGCTGAACCAGTATTTTAAAGGGCATGGAATGGCTCTGTCGATGCACCTTACATCTGTTGATGAGCGATTGGATGACAGTGTATATCAAACAGCGGACGTGACCAGAACAAGCGCTTTTGCGTTGATTGCAGAAGAGATACGGGAAAGAAAACTTGAGGGTTCCGTGGCAGAGCTTGGCGTAGCGCAAGGGGCGTTTGCGGAAGTCATCAATGCGCATTTTCCTGAGAAGAAACTATATCTGTTTGATACATTTGAGGGTTTTCCCCAGGCAGATGCGGATTTTGAGCGTATGTATGACTATTCTGATCCGCAGAAGCATTGGTATGCGGATATAAACGTTGATCAGGTCCTGAAAAGGATGCGTTATCCGCAGAACTGCATCGTCAGAAAGGGATATTTTCCGGACACGGCCGAGGGCTTGGAGGAAGTATTCTGCTTTGTGAGCATTGACTGTGATCTTTATAAACCAATTTATTCCGGCCTGCGTTATTTTTACCCTCGATTGGTCGAGGGCGGATGTATCTTTGTGCATGATTATCGGTCGAAGTTTTTCAGAGGCGTGAAACTGGCACTTAGGAGATTCGCTGATGAGCAGGGTTTTTTCTACAGTGTTTTACCTGATAATACGGGGACGGCCGTCATCATAAAGAACAAACAGGAGAGAGAAAATGGGCATTGTGCGTAAGCTGTGCAGCAAGGTCCGCTCCAGCCTTTATGTATTCAAAAAGGCGGAGATCATGCAGAACATCGTCAACAAGGAGATCAACGGCGAATACGACAACCTCTGCCACAGCTGCTATTTCAACGAGCGTTACCAGCAGCGCGCCCGGCTGGAGGGCATGCTGGAGCCGGAGAATACCCTGCGGCTGGCCATCTATCTGGGCGGCACGATGGGGGATTATATCGTCTATCTTCGCTTTGTGGATGAGGTGAGCACCATCTGCGAGTGCTCCGTCGACCTGTTTCTGGACCGGATGGAGTTCGCCCGATTCGTTTACGGTCGCCGGGAGAACGTGACCGTCGTGCACGACGCAGAAAACTGCCTGTTCCACAACTCTTGCACCTACTACGATATGGCGCTGCACCTGGACCACGGCCTGACGGTCCGGCACTGCAATTTGGGAGCGATACGGGAAAAGGCGCCGCTGTTTTATGAGACAGCCTGCCGCATCGTGGAGCACGCCAAGGCGACACGGATCGATATCGGCAATCAGCATGAGCGGGAGTCGGTCATCCTGCGCCGGGCGAAATTCTATGGCAATACGAAATGGTCTCTGCTGGGCTGCGGCGGGGCGGTGGACATGGCAGAGGCCTATTCCAACCTGCTCCTGGACCCGGCGTATTTTCCCGTGCTGAAGCGCTACGACCTGGAGGGCAGAAAATATATCACCGTCAATATCGGCGCCGATAAAAAAATGGGCGGCACAGCCCAGACGAAGGTGCTGCCGCCGCAGACGATAGAGGCGTTCATTGCGCTGTTCAAGAGCCGGTACCCCGACTGGCTGGTGGTGCAGACCGGCGTCAGGGACAGCCTGCCGCTGAAGGGCGCGGACCGGTACGCCTTCGACTGCCGGCTGGAGGAGACCGCCGTGATCCTGAAAAACTCCGCCTGCCACGTGGACAGCGAGGGCGGGCTCGTACATATGGCGTCGCAGATGTCCACCCCCTGCGTCGTGTCCTTCGGGCCGACGCCTGTCCACTACTACGGCTATGAGCGCAATGAGAACATCGTCGCCCCGGCCTGCAGCGACTGCATGTCGGTGACAGGGAACTGGAGCCGCGTTTGCCCCCGGGGGATGCAGGCACCGGCGTGCATGCAGAGCATCACGGCGGAGATGATCCTGGAGAGGGTGGACAAGCTGGACCTGAACGGCGTCGCCGCCCCGCGGCAGGAGAAGACTGTGGACGATTGGAAAGCGCTCACCGGCGAGCTCAAGGACGGAAAGGTCAGCCGCATCTGCTTCATCGGTCCGCTGACGGAGCGCGTTTCGGAGGCGGCGCTGGCGCTGACGCGGGAAGGTGACCGGGTCTGGCTCTACATCCCGCCGGAGATGGAGGCCGACACCGTTACCCTGCGGACGGCTCTGAAACAGCGGGACGTGCGTGTGGAGTACGGAGACGCGCTGAACATAGCGAAGGCGGACGGGGCGTTCGATACCGTCGTGTGTGACAGGAGCGGCATTGCCGCTGAAATGAGCGGTTATGCGGAGAAGGAGTGCGCCCGGCTGGCCGCGGCGGACGGACAGATCATTTGGTGGAAGGGCAGTGACCGCGCGGCATGCGCCGTTTGAAAAACTGGGCCGGCGGCGCAGTATACGGCCTGCTCATGCGCGGCCTGCCGGCCGGGAGAGCGGCCGGGGAGCAGGGCACCGTCGCTATCGTGTGTCTTGCGTCTCTGGGCGACCTTGTTGAGGCGTGCTCCGCCGTGCGGGCGCTGGTCCGGCGGGGCCTGCGGGTAAAGCTGGTCTGCCGGCAGGGAGCCGGGATGGAGCAGTTCGCCGCGCTCACGGGCCTGTTTGAAGAGGTCATCGCCCTGCCCCACGGTTTTCTGGCCCGGCCCGGAAATATCCGGCGGCTCAAAAGCGTGCACGCCGGTACGGTGCTGGTCATGCCGGCGGAGCGGCATATCCTGTCTGATCTCTATGCGCTGGCCATCACTGCCAATCGGCGTATCCTGCCGGACACCATGCAGGGCTGCTCCCTGCCGAAGCTGAAGCGCCGGACGGACGCGCTGGCGGATGAACTGGTGCCGGTGGACGCCCGCCGCGAGCGGGAACGAAATGCACAGTACCTGCGGGGCGCGGGGCTGTATGACGGCCCGCTGGCGCCGTTCTCGCTGGACCGGGCCGAAAGGGAGGACAGGCACTCCGGGCCGATCATGGTGTTCCCCGGCGCGGGAGGCGGTCCGGCCAAGCAGTGGCCTGTGGAGCGATTCGCCGCTGTGGCCGGCGCCCTTAGCAGGGAGACTGGCAGAGAGGTGCTGGTCTGCGGCACGGAGGGAGAGCGGGCCCTGGGCGAGGTACTGTGCGCAAAGCTCTCCGTCCCGGCGGATGACCTGTGCGGCAGGACGGACCTGCGGCGGCTCGCGGAGCTGCTCTTTGGCTGCGGCCTTGTCCTGGCCAACGACTCCGGCAGCGCCCACATGGCCATGGCCTGCGGTGCGCCGACGGTGATCGTGTGCGGATGCTGGGAATACGGCCGTTTTTTCCCGGACCCGGACCTGCCGGAAAACTGCCGGGCGGTGACAGCGCAGAAGGACGCGCTGGCATGTATCCCCTGCGGGGTGAGCCGCCCGGACTGCGTGAAACAGGGCGCGGCGCCGTGTGTGCTGGCGGTGGGGGAGGATGAGGTCCTCCGCGCGGCACGGACGTGTATAAAAAATGTGTAAAGGCAGGAAGAATATGAAAAATTCGATCGTCACAAGGAGCATAGTCATAGCTGCGATATTTGCGTTGCTCGTTGGGTTCATCAGCATGACGACGGATATGTATCAGACCACCGTGCGCAACGGCGAGGAATACACCGAGGCGCTGATGGGTGGAGAGATATACCGGCAGGAGTTGGTACTGGAGCATACACCGGTCATCTCCATAGGTGTTTTACCGTCATATACCGACGAGGCCCAGGATATGGGCATCCAATATACGCTCACGATGGGCGATAGGGAGGTCACCGGCTTTTCGCCGGTGACAGCAAATGTGAATAACGAGTGGGGGCATATCCGGATCATGACCGGCGGCATCAACTATGTGGGCGAGGCGGAGCTGGTCCTGAAGGCGGTGGGCCTTGGGGACGGCAATTATGCCACGTTCCTGATCACCACCAACACGCTCCAGCCGCACCCGGAGTGCAAACTATATAAAAACGGGAAGCCCATCGAAAACGGCAGCTTGTCGATATCCCGCCTGATGCTGCGCTTTGACCAACTTCCGCGGGTGATGCTCATGGCTTTTCTCGCCGCCTTTATCCTTGCCGCCTTTGTGCAGAAAGCGAGAAAGAGCATCCGGGAATACCCGCTGGCCTATATGACAGCGATCCTGTTCCTGCTGGGCCTGCTCCTGAAATACCCGAATTTTCAGGCCTATACGGGCTTCAAGCACGTTACGGCACAATACTATTTCAGCTGGCAGAACTTGGGCTTTGTGCGGCGGTCCCTTGCGGGAACGGTCATGGAACTATTTGGATTCAGCTTCACCCAGCGGTCCTATATCCTCTATGGCATCGTCTGTATCGCGCTGATGCTGGGGCTGGAGCTGTGCATCCTGTACGACAAGCGGCACATCACGGAACGGCGGAGTATGGAGAAGTGTTTCTTCCTGTTCCTGTGCCTGCCCTTTGCGGTCATGGCGTTTTTTGAGCAGAACTACTTTGCCCGGCTGGACCAGCTTCTGATCATCGCGTTTTTGCTCAGCTGTATCGCGGTCATCAAAGAGCGGGGGATGTGGTTGATACCGATTTTCTCCGCAATAGCGGTTTTGACGCATGAGGTATACCTCGTACTTTTTGTTCCATTTATATTCTGCCTACTGCTCTATAAGTGGTATCTGACCCGGGAGAAGAAATATTACATTTCTTTGGCAGTCTCATCTTCTGTGTCGATTTTTCTTTCACTATATGTGGGTGCCTTTTCTCATCCGTCCGTCACTTATGAAGAGGCGTGGAATTATATGCAGACCCATGGCAATCCCGATATGATCTGGGATTGGTTGTTGGGAGCTGACTTTTACACGAGCAGAATGTCCAATATAGCGAACGCCCAGAGCGATATCTTGAGATTCAATGGCATCCCCAGCGCGGTGCTGACGGCGCTGATACTCATGCCGCTGATTGTCATGGCATGCCTATGGATTCGAGCCTATTACAAGCGGCAGAAGGATCTGCTTGGGAAGCTGATCGTACTGCTGTTTCCCTGCGTCGCGGTGTCACTTCCTCTGGTTATGTTTACTGCATCTGATTATGGCAGATGGGAAGCTATGTTTGGCATTGGCGTGTTTTTCTCCTTCCTTACGCTTTGGAGCATGGACAGGGAGGGCGTGCGGGAGTCGGCGCGGGAGGTATACATTCCATTCTTCCGGCGCTTCGGAAAGCTGATGTACCCGGGCCTGCCACTCATTTATATGTTTATAACGATGGGCGTGGGAGAGAATGTACTGCTGATCTCGGCAAATATAAAGACGATCGTACAGGCGCTGTTCAGCGCGGCGTGAATCGATAAAGGAAATACAATAAATATGCCTTTAAGAGGCAACGATAGGGAGGACAAAATGGATATGTCTTTAAGAAGTGACAACAGAGCAATCGTCTATAAAGTGATATGGATCGTCTTTGCACTTTGTTCGACGGTCTTATTCGATTTCTACTGGGATCAGGCGGGGATGATATATTGCGGAAAACTGATTTTGGATGGGCACATCGCAGACATGTATGAAGAGATACGGAATGTGATGGGAACGATCGGTATCTATCCGATCTTCCTGCCGCTGGTATACGCAGTCTGGAATGCACCCTTGAAGCTCCTGGGACTGCTGAATTTTGATATGCTGACGATCCCTTATTGGGCGATGCTTTGGAATAAGCTCATACCTATCGCGTTCTTCTTTGCCACGGGAATGCTGGTGGAAAGGATCGCCCTGAAGAGCGGCCTGGAAGATAATGCTGCGACCAGAAAACTTTGGTACTATTCTCCGCTGCCCTTCTTTATCACATTCATAATGGGCATGTACGATACTTCCTATGCCTTTTTCACGACCCTTGGACTGTACTTTTTCTTCTCGGACTGGGGCAATGCAAAGAACAGGCTGTTTTTCTGCCTGGCCTTTGGTGTCAGTCTATGCTGCAAGCCTTTTGGGGCGTTCTTCTTTATCGCTCTTCTGCTGATAAAAGAGAAGAAGATCCTTCGGGTGCTGGGGATGTGTGCCGTTTTCGCAGTGCCCTATATCCTGTGCACGCTGCCCTATATCCATTCGGCGGCATACGTGAACATGGTCATGAAGTTCCCGACCACATTTCTTCCATCCACGTTTTGCAGCACATTTGGACTGACGAACGTGTTTATCGTCGCGATGGTCGTGCTGTACAGCTATGCGTATATCAGGATGGATGCTTCTGCCCCCGGATGGGAGCGGCGGGCGCTGTTGTCATGCTACTGGGTGGGCATGCTGTTCTATGGGATGAACGGCTATCACCCGCAGCATCTCATGCTCCTGACGCCGTTTCTCGTTCTGGCCCTGCTGTGTGGAGACGGAAAATACGCTGTTGCCGGCTGCTTTGTCCAGGTGGGACTTATGATATGCGTTTGGCTGAAATATGGGAGCAGCAGCGGGGGTATGTATTATTTTCTCACCGATGGGATCCTGGGGCTTCATGGCTTCGATCTCATCAAGGACGCGGGCATTATTTATGATTGGCCGTTCAAGAACGTTTTTAATATAAGCAATCTCCAGGCTATTGCGCAGTCCGTCTTTTTCGGCGGCCTCATATTCATTGGACTGGCCGCGAGTAGTCGGAGTGGAGCGCCTGCAATGACCGGGAAAAATTGGAAACGGGGGGGGGGGTATACAGCGAAGAAAAGAGGAGCATATTGCCGTTCTCTCTGTCAAGACCGCAGATGCTGGCTGTCCTGCTGGCTGGCATATTGTCTTTCCAGATCCCCGCGGTCATCAGCTATTTGCCGAGCACCGAGCGATATGTGTATGGGTCTGACGTGATCAATGCCGCAACTTCGACAGTACAGGAGATCAGGGATCAAGCGGTGTCCCAGAGGATCATCCTGGATAGGGAGGTGGAGCTGCGAAAGCTGATCATACGGCCTGTACATTGGAATCTGTCTTATGAACCAGATGATACGTTGACTGCTGTCCTGCGCAGCGCCGATGGAAGCGAAAGTGTGCTTGGCTCCTGGACTTTGCAGGATCTGCAGGGCATTGCGGACGGCCAGTTCAGAGAACTTGACATACCCAGGATAAAAGTGCAGCCGGGAGAGTACACTATTCAATTCACAAGGAATTGTGAAAGCGAGACGGCAAACGCGTTCTCATTGGCTACGCTGGGCGGCCGCAGTGACGCGGACGCGATGGCGCTTTTCGTTGGTGATGCCGAGATACCATCGACGGATCTGCAGATGGCATTAGCCGGAAGAGTGTATTACGACTAAGACGCCTGAGCGACTTGTTGCCTGAGCCTATCCAGGACCTCAGCTTTTGATGTCTGGTATAAGACCTGCTACTGCAATGTATGGGCAAGATACTATGCCAGCCATCACGATATAGAAGAGGTATATCCTTGGATAGGAGAGGTCTATAATGAATCCAAATATAAAGCAAAAAAGCGCCAAAAGTAAGAAAGGTGTGAACAAGGACACAGATATAAAAGATGTTGTACACAATGCGGATATCGCTGAAGAAAAGCAGCGTGCCCAAAAAACTCTAAAGGGTATTACAGGGAGAATAATATTTTTACTTGTAATATCTATTATCATTGGGATCATTTCACTCTTTAAGAACTGCTATGTATGTGCTATTCGTGATGGGAATGAATACATTGACGGTTTTTTCGATGGTCAGACGTTTCGCCAAGAACTTATACTTGAACATACGCCACACATCACCGTAGCATTGGGAGTGAATTACTCTGCTGAACCAACAGGTGTGGGATTCAAATATACCCTGACGATGGGGGATAAGACAGAAGAAGGGTTTCTTCCAATCACCGACTTTGTGAACAACGAGTGGGCCAATGCCAGGATATATACACATAATTTTTGGTATGTCGGCGAGGCTGAACTGGTGCTGGAGTCGGTAGGTGTTGATGCAGAGAATTTTGCACAGGCGCTGATCACGACAAACACACTTCAAAAGAATCCGGAGTGTCAGCTCTTTAAAGACGGCGCATTGATCGAAAATGGAAGATTTCCGCTGACTTATGAGACATATGATCTCACATCTGCCGCATTGGCTGCGCTGATCGCCTTCGTGGTACTTTTTGTCCTGTTCGTCCTGGCGCCGGTACAGAGTCTGGTCAAACGCTATCCCGCTGCGTTCCTGACCATGCTGCTCTTTGCCGTGGGGGTCATCCAGTATTGGCCCTTTGCCGGATATGCCGACAATCTGCATATCGTGGGCCAATATGAATTTACGTGGCAGAATCTGGGCTTTGTCAGAAGATCGTTTGCAGGGACCATCATGGAGCTTCTCCGCTTCCATCTCACGCCGCAGAACTGGCCGCTGTTCTGCCTGGCCTGTATCGTTGTGATGCTGGCGCTGGAGCTGGTGATCCTGTATGACAAGCGGAATTTAGGGCGTCGCGCAGAGATGGAGAAGTGCTGGCCGCTATACCTCTGCATGCCGTTTGGCGTGATGTATTTATTTACGGCAAACGCTTTCGGAAGACTGGATCAGTTTCTGCTCATCGCGTTCCTTCTCATCTGTATCACGCTCATTAAAGAGAAAGGTACGTTTCTTATTCCAGTGCTCTCCCTGATGGCGATCCTGACCCATGAGATGTATTTGACACTGCTCATACCGTTTGTATTTTGCCTGCTTTTATATAAATGGTATGTGACAAAAAACAAGAAATACCTTGTCAATCTGATCATCACGTCCATATCTTCCGTGGCAGTGGCTGTCTACGTGGGTTTTATCGCCAAACCGGCAGTTCCCTATGATGAGGCGTGGGCCTATATCCAGGAGCACAATGACCCCGCAGTGATATTTGATTGGCTGCTAAGCGTTAATCACTATACAAGCAGTTCAGGTCAGGTCGGGAACGCTCACAGTGAGATATTGTTCGCCAATGGCATTCCCATGCTGGGGATGATGATCCTTTTCTTTTTGCCTCTCATACTGCTGACCTCCGCCTGGATACTGACGATGTGCAAAAAAAGCCATGACAAGCTGGGAAGGTATATACCCTTGCTGCTCTTTTGCACAGTGGCCGGCCTATTCGCATCTTGCTATACAGGGTCGGATTACAACCGGTTTTGCGCTGTCTATGCGACTGGATTCTTTTTCACCTTCATTACCCTGTGGAGCATAGACCCGGAGAGAGCCGGAGGAGCGGCGCGCGAAGTATGGAACAGGGCGACTGACAAATGGGGACGGCTGTTATATCCTGCGATGCTGCTGTTCTATATGATCATGGCGATGTTTGGCCCGGGCGGCGGTACTTTGATTGAGTTTAGCAGGAAATTATTATAAAAAGTAGGGTGTTGAAGTGAACGAGAGTTTGTTTGAAAATTTCAGAAACGTATCTATCCTCATCCCGGCCATGGACGAGACGTACTCCCTGGAACAGACAGTGGATACCATCTGGGATACATGTGCACCGGAGGATATCGCGGAGTTTATCATCATCCTGTGCGACAGGACCTCAAAGGAGTGCCGGGAAACAGCGGAGAAGCTCGTGCAGAAGTATCTGGATAAGACCCGCATCTATATCCACGACCAGGTGAAGCCTTTCGCCGGAGGTGCCGTGCAGGATGGCTTTGACCTGGCTGTGGGAAGTCATGTGATCATGATGGCGTCCGACCTGGAGACGCCGCCGCAGCTGGTCCGGAAGTATATCGCGCTGGCAAAGGAAAACCCGGAAAAAGTGATCACGGCGTCCCGCTGGCTCAAGGGCGGCGGATTCAAGGGCTACAACAAGGTCAAGCTGATCTGCAACATCATCTTTGAAAAGACGATTGCGCTGTTTTTCGGCGTAAAACTGTCTGACCTGACCTACGGCTACCGGTGTCTGCCGGCGAAGCTGGTGAAAAGCATCGCCTGGGAAGAAGTGAAGCATCCGTTCTTTCTGGAGACGGCGCTCAAGCCGATCCGTCTGGGCGTGAAGTTCATAGAGGTCCCGGCCCAGTGGGAGGCAAGGACGGAAGGGGTGTCGCAAAATTCGTTCTTTGCGAATTTCAAGTATTTTAAGACGGCATGGCATGTACGGTTTATGAAAGTGGGTGAGATTAAGAAGAATGATGATGAAGGATGAAATGAGAGAGAGAGAGAGAGAGAGAGAGAGAGAGAGAGAGAGCCGGGCGGCTGGCGCCGCTTGATTCTCTGCGTGGGTTAGCAGCACTGGCGATCGCATGCGTTTTTCATCTTGGTACGATCCCATTTTATTACCCGGCGGGACTGCCGCTGAATAGCATTTATCCAATCAACTGGATATATCGGAATGGCGCTCTCTTTGTCGAATTTTTCCTTGTTATATCGGGATTTGTTACGTGCGCTGTCTATACGGATCGGATTGACAGCGGTATGGATTTTAAACGGTATGCTGCCAAACGCGCGATCAGGATATATCCGCTTATGATCGTGACACTGATTCTCTCGGTGATTGAGGCGGTGATATGGTTTCTTACCCATGAAAAAACATTTTGGTGGGGCGGCGGCGCTGGGGATTCACTGACGACATTGGTGTTTTCTGTCCTCGGTCTGCAACAATTCTATCCAGGAGCTCAATGTTGGAATTATCCGTCATGGTCGTTGAGTGTATTCTTTATCTGCTGGATCATTTACTTCCTGTTGATTTATGCCACCAGGAAGGATACGAAGGACAGGCGGTTCAAACGTATGACGGGTTGCCTTGTCCTGGTTTTGATAGGAATAGGAATACAGTACAACGGATTGATGAAAGAATATGCACTTCTGAACATGTCTGCTTCCAGAGGCTATATCGCGTTCTTCAGTGGCTGTCTACTATACTATCTGAATCTGTTGCAGAAGAAAGAAAACGTAAATCGCAATGTGGCGCTCTCGCTTGGCGCGTTGGGACTGCTGGTTTTGCTGCGGGTGCTGGGGATTGGGGTCGGTAATTATACGATACTGTTCGGTGCGGTCATTTTTCCGCTCTTGATATATATCGTACTGAATGTAAAGTTTCTTTACCGGGCTATGTCCCTGCGGCCGCTGACGTTCCTTGGAAGGATATCGTTTTCGATCTATCTATGCAATTATCCAATCGAGTTAGCATTTGTACTGCTGGACGAAAGATTTGGCTGGAATATCAGCTGTTCTACACCCACTTTTATGTTGTCTTATATTATTGTTCATATTTTAATCGGAACCCTGTTTTGCTTTGTTTTTGAGGAAAAGATACCCAAAAAGCTCAAAAGTAAATTTGGCATATGACGGTGTTGGATACATTTTGTTTTGAGGTGGTTATATGTATGTGATCATAGGCGCAAGCGGATATCTGGGTACATATCTCATCAAGAATATCCTGGAGCACACGGATGAGGATGTGCTGGCCGTGGCGCGCCATCCGCTGCCTGAGGCGGCAGGCAGTGGACGTGTTGCGTGGGCGGCCTGCGACATGGCCGATCCCGTCAGTACGGAGGCATTCTGCGAAAGGTATCTGACGGGAACTACGAAAAAATCAGGTGGGGGGGGGTATAAGCTAGTTTATTTAGCTGCGTATCATCATCCCGACCTGGTCGAAAAGAACCCACGGATCGCATGGGACATAAACGTGACGGCACTCTCCCGCTTCCTGAACCTGGCGGAAAACGTGGACAGGCTCTTTTATCCGTCTTCGGACAGCGTGTACGGTGAGAGCATAGACGGCTATCTGTTCAAAGAAAGCGACAGGCTTGCGCCGGTCAATCGCTATGGCGTCCACAAAAGCTGCGCCGAGCGGCTGGTGACAGCCTACGGATATAACGTCGTGCGGTTCCCGTTCCTCATCGGCCCCAGCCTGGTTCCCGGCAGAAATCATTTCTATGACACGATCGTCAAGACGATCATGGATGGCAGGACCATCGATATGTTCTGCGATTCCTACCGGTCGGCTCTGGATTTTGACACGGCAGCGAAGCTGTTGATAGACACAATGGAAAAACCTGCTGCAGAGGTCCCGCAGATCATGAATATCTGCGGAGATGAAGCGCTGTCAAAATACGAGATCGGCCTGGAACTGGCGGATATCGTGGGCGCGCCCCGGGAGCTGATACGGCCGGTGTCGATCCGGGACGATTCGGATATTTTTACCGTGAAACGGGCGTCCAGCACACTCATGGACAACACGCTGATGAAACGCGTGTTGGGATTGGATGAGGTCCGGATCGACCTGAGAGCGGAAAAGAAGGAACCGACGACCGCACCGGGACAGGCATAGGCGTGTGTCTCCGCAGCAGATAAAGATGATTATCTGAAATGCGGAGGTGCAAAATGGACAAATCAGCGAAGATTTATGTGGCGGGCCACGGCGGCCTGGTGGGCTCGGCGGTCGTCCGGTCTCTTCAGCGGAGCGGCTACACCAACATCATTGGCAGAAGATCCGGCGAGCTGGATCTGACGAGGCAGGCGGACGTGGAGGCCTTTTTCGCACAGGAGCGGCCTGAATACGTATATCTCTGTGCGGCGAAGGTGGGCGGGATCAATGTCAATAATCTGCATCCGGCGGAATTTATCTATATCAACCTGATGATCGAGTGCAATGTGATCCAGGCGGCATACAAAAACGGCGTCAAAAAGCTGGCGTTTATGGGAAGCGGCTGCATCTATCCCCGCACACCGCCTCAGCCGATCAAGGAGGATTATCTTCTGACCGGCGAATTGGAAAAAACCAATGAGGCGTATGCGTTGGCGAAGATATCAGGGCTGAAGCTCTGCGAGTACTACAACAAGCAGTACGGGACCAATTATATCTCCACCATGCCGTGTAATTTGTACGGGGAGGGAGATAACTATAACTTGGATACATCCCATGTGGTCCCGGCGTTCATCCGGAAATTCCACGAGGCAAAGGAGAGCGGCGCGCCCTATGTGACGATTTGGGGCACCGGCAAGGCCATGAGAGAGTTTCTGCATGTGGACGACGTGGCAGACGCCTGTGTGTTTCTGATGGAGAACTACAATGAGAACAAGTGGGTGAACGTGGGCTGCGGAACGGATATGTCCATCGCAGACCTGGCACAGATGGTAAAGCGGATCGTGGGGTATGAAGGGGATATCGTATATGACACCACTATGCCGGACGGGACGCCCCGAAAGCTGTTGGATTCATCGCGGCTGTTTGATCTGGGCTGGAGGCCAAAGATCAGCATGGAGGATGGGCTGAAAAGGGTATATGCGGATTATTTGAAGAATCACGATAATTACAGACATTAAAAGGAGGTACGGCAGCATCGTCTGCGCCGTAGAAGGAACATGGGAATTGCTGTTTTGGGGGCCGGAGTCTCGGGCCTGACTGTAGCAAGGAAGCTGCAGGAGAAGGGCTATGAGGTAACGGTCTACGAAAAGGAGAAAAAAGCCGGCGGACTGGCACGCAGCCGGGTCGTGGACGGATATGTCTACGATCCCCACGGAGGACACATCTTCAATTCCAAAAATCCGAAGATCGTGGAATGGGTGTTCTCGCTGCTGCCGAAGGAGAATTGGCAGTTCCGTGTGCGCAACGCAAAGATACTGTTTGGAGACAAGTATGTATCTTACCCCTTTGAGCTGTCTCTGTGTGAGCTGGACGTGGACGACGCGGTGGACTGCGCCCGTGACTTCATCATGGCTCAGCAGGGGCCGGAGCCGGACAACTACCGGGACTGGCTCGTCTGGAATTTTGGCAAGGGTATCGCGGAGCGGTATATGCTGCCGTACAACCGGAAGATATGGGCCTACCCGCTGGAGGATATGGAGACGAGCTGGATGGCGGGGAAAATGCCGCTGCCCACGAAGGAGGAGATACTCCGCTCCTTCCTGCTGAAGGACCCCAGCGAGAGGAAGATGCCTCACTCCACGTTCTACTATCCTACCTATGGCGGCATCCAGACGATGGTGGACCGGATCGCGGACGGCCTCGATTTGCATCTGGGGGAACCGATCACATCCATCCAAAAGATGGACGGCCGATGGGTCATCAACGGAGAGGCTGCCTATGATGCGGTGATATCCACGATCCCTCTGCCGGAGCTGCCGGGGATGATGGAGCTGCCGCCCTCTGTGCAGAGCGCCATCGCGGGGCTGAAATACAACAGCGTGACGACGGTGCTGTGCAAGTGCCCCGAGACGGATATCAGCTGGCTCTATATGCCGGAGAAACAGTACAGGACCCACCGTATCGGGTATCAGAGCGCGCTCACGCCGGCGGCAGCCCCCGCCGGGACGGGAAGCGGCGCATTTGAGATCATCGGTGAGCCGTTCGCGGTGGACAGGGATATCATCCACAAGCCCGGCGTCGCGCCAGGGGCGCTGGAGTTGTCCGAGGTGCTGGACTGGGAGTTTTCCAAGTACGCCTACGTGATACACGACCGGGACTACAGGAAGAATACACAGACGGTTTTCAACTATTTCGGAGCGCTGGACGGTTTCCATCTGCTGGGCCGGTTCTCCACCTGGAATTACAAGAATATGGATATGTGCATGCAGGACGCCTTTGAACTGGCGGAGAAATTTGAGTAAGAGACAATGCTGTACGAGTTATTGAAAACAGATTTCAGTCATGTGGATGAGCGGGGAAGTTTGGTACAGCTCATTCATGAGGGGTACAAACAGGTGAACGTCATAATGTCCAAGGGCGGCATGGTCCGCGGCGGGCACTACCATAAGCTCAACCGGGAGGCGTTTTATGTGGTGAGCGGCTCCTGCGAGGTGTGTTTTATTAAGGATGGAGCTGAGGAGAAGAATGTCTTCTCCACGGGGGACTTTTTTGAGATAGGTCCGTATGTGGGCCATACATTCAATTACCTTGAAAATACGGTCTTGGTGGGGCTGTATGACGTGGGTGTGGAAATGCCGGACGGCGGGAAAGATATATATCCTGTCGAAGAAAACTGACTGAAATGGAGGAACGACTATGCGCGCATTGATCACAGGTATCACCGGGATGGTGGGGTCCCACTTGGCGGACTTTCTGCTGGAAAATACGGATTGGGATGTGTACGGCGCCTGCCGGTGGCGGAGCCCGCTGGACAACGTGTCCCATCTGCTGGACCGTGCCAACAGGAAAGACCGGGTGTTTTTTGAGTACGCAGACCTGAACGACACCGTGTCCCTTGTGAAGCTCATGGAGAAGGTCCGGCCGGACTATATCTTCCATCTGGCGGCCCAGAGCTATCCCCAGACCAGCTTCGACTCGCCCATCGATACCCTGGGGACGAATATTCTGGGAACGAGCCGTCTTCTGGAGGCGGTGCGTATTGCCGGGCTTGACCCGGTCATCCATGTGTGCGCCTCCTCGGAGGTGTTCGGAAAGATACCCCCGGAGAAGAAGCCGGAGACGGGCATCCACGAGGAGTGCCCCTTCCACCCGGCGTCGCCCTACGCCATTTCCAAGGTGGGAACGGACCTGCTGGGCCGGTACTACGCCGAGGCCTATGGCATGAAGGTGATGACCACCCGCATGTTCACCCATACCGGTCCCCGGCGGGGGGATGTGTTCCATGAGTCTACCTTTGCCAAGCAGATCGCTATGGTCGAAGAGGGGATGATCGAACCGGTGGTAAAGGTGGGGAACCTGAAGAGCCTGCGCACCTATGCCGACGTGCGGGACGCGGTGCGGGCCTATTACATGCTGGTGACAGTAAACCCCATCCCGGGGGAGTACTACAACATCGGCGGCAGCTATACCTGTACGGTGGGGGATACCCTCAACACCCTTTTGTCCTTCTCTCCGAAGAAGGACATCATCCGGGTGGAGGTGGACCCGGAGCGGCTGCGGCCCATCGATGCGGACCTGCAGGTGCCGGACTGCCGGAAATTCAAGGCACACTCCGGCTGGGAGCCGGAGATCCCCTATGAGAAGACGATGCGCGACCTTTTGGATTACTGGCGTGACCGCGTGCGGCGGGGTGAGAAGTTCTTGGCCCGGTGACGCTTCATCAGAAAGAGACAGAGAGGATAAGACATGATCATCACTCAGACGCCGTTTCGCATCTCCTTTTTCGGCGGCGGCACGGATTTTCCCGGCTTTTATGAAAAGTACGGCGGGCAGGTGCTGTCCACCAGTATGGACAAGTACTGTTATATCACGGTGAGGCATCTTCCGCCGTTTTTTGACTACTCAAATATCGTCGTTTACTCCCAGATGGAGCACACCAGTCATGTGGATGAGATCGAACATCCGGCGGTGCGGGAGGCGATGAAGTACCTGGATATGCACGAGCTGTATATCTCCTATAACGCCGATCTGCCGGCCCGCAGTGGATTGGGGACAAGCAGCTCCTTTGCCGTTGGGTTGCTGCTTGCGTTCTATTCCCTAAAAGGTAAGTACGCGGACAAAAAGCGCCTGGCGGACGAGGCGATTTATCTGGAGCGGATACTGTGCAACGAGACAGGCGGCGTCCAGGACCAGATCGCGGCGTCCTATGGTGGGCTCAATAAGATCGTGTTCAGCTCCGGCGGCTATGAGGTGCAGCCGGTGGTGGTGAGCGATAAAAACAAAGCTGCCTTGGATGATAACCTGATGCTGTTTTTTACCGGCATATCCCGGTACTCCTTTACCATCCAGAAGGAGCAGGAGAGGAACCTGGAGATCAAGAACCGGCAGCTTCTGCGGATGAAGGATCTGGTGGACGAGGCGGAGATGGCGCTGGTACAGGGCCGGGTGGATGACTTTGGCCGGCTGCTGGATGTGGAATGGAAGCTGAAGCGGGAGATCAACGGCAAGGTGTCCAGCCCTGTCATCGACGGGTACTATGACTTGGCAATGGAGGCCGGAGCGCTGGGCGGGAAACTGCTGGGCGCCGGCGGCGGGGGATTCCTGCTGCTGTATGTGCCCAAGGAAAAGCAACTGGCGGTGAGGCAGGCACTGTCCGGGCTTCTGGAGATACCTTTCCACTTCGAGACGGGCGGGGCTAAGGTGTTGTATTACAGCCCGGAGATATACGTTCCCAAGGAAGAAAGGGCTGGAAATTCATGACAATGACAGCGGTCATCATGGCCGGGGGCAAGGGGACTCGGGTGGCCTCCGTCAACAGTCAGATACCGAAGCCGCTGCTGCCCGTGGCCGGAAAACCGGTGCTGCTGTATGAGATCGAATGTCTGCACCGGCAGGGCATTACCGACATCATTCTGGTGGTAGGCCATCTGGGCGACAAAATCGTGGCGCGTTTTGGAGACGGCCGGGAGTTCGGGGTCCATATAGAATACATAAATGAGGAGGAGCCGCTGGGTACTGCCGGCGCGCTGTACTACCTCAGGGACCGGCTGACGGAGGACTTCCTTCTGCTCAACGGGGACCTCATATTTGACGTGGACTTTGCCCGGCTCATGGCCTTTCACAAGGTGCATGACGCCTTGGTGACGCTGCTGGTCCATCCCAATGACCACCCTTATGACAGCGGCCTTGTCATAGCAGATGGGGACGGCTGCGTCCGGGGCTGGCTCACGAAGGAGGACGAGCGGACCTGGTACAAAAACTGCGTTAACGCAGGCTTGCATGTGTTGTCGCCCCGGCTGCTGCAAAAGCTGGAAGCGCCGCAAAAGACCGACCTGGACCGGGAGCTTATCCGCCCTCTTATCCCCACCGGGGAGATATATGCTTACCGCTCGCCGGAGTACGTGAAGGACATGGGCACGCCGGAGCGGATCTCGGCGGTGGAGCAGGACATCCAGAGCGGGCTGGTACAGCGGAAGAACCTCCGGGAGCGGCAGCGAGCCGTATTCCTGGACCGGGACGGAACAATCAATAAATATGTAGGCTTTCTGCGGGATATCAATGAGATGGAATTGCTGCCCGGCACTGCGGAGGCTATATGGGCGATCAACCAAAGCGGGTATCTTGCCATCGTGGTGACCAACCAGCCTGTTATCGCCCGGGGAGAGGTCACATGGGAGGAACTGGACGAGATACACCGGAAGCTGGAGACGCTCTTGGGCCAAAAGGGCGCCTATGTGGACGACATTTTTATCTGCCCTCATCATCCTGACAAAGGCTTCGCGGGTGAGCGGCCGGAGTACAAGATAGACTGCGGCTGCCGCAAGCCGAAGCCGGGGCTGCTGCTGCAGGCGGCACAGAAGTACAATATCGACCTGGCGGAGAGCTGGATGGTCGGAGATTCGGATTCCGACGTCATGGCCGGCAAGGCTGCCGGCTGCCGGACGGTGAAGCTGGACGATGGGATGACACTGGCTGATGCAGTTGGCTATATCCTGCAAAATGCTGTTTGGTGAGAGAAGAGAAATGATAATTTGTCATGTAACGCTGGAGCGGGAGTTCATGGCCTACTGCGACCGCTCCGGTCAGCGTCTGGATCGGAGAAGGTACTGAGAAGCAAAGGCCATCCCCGTCCGTCAATAAGCCTCAATACATACAGCCGGACCCGGTCCTCCCAGGTCTGGCTGTTTTTTTGCCCGGCCCAGTTCTTTATGCGCCTGTATGTTTGTAAATAGCGCAAAGACGGGGAACCTCGTCACCGGCGGCGATAGAGAAAAGCGCCCCGGCGGCCCTCATAAAGGCGGCAAAGGCGCGGCCTTTCAACACGACCTTCAACCGGCAGGTCATCACGGCCCGGGACCATGTTGGACCCGGGGCTTATTGTAGACCGAAAACCACGGGCAATGCCCGTGGTTTTCGGTCTACAATAACAAGAGAGCGGCGCATTTTGCGCCGCTCTCTTTGTTGGTAGCATACAGCTCAGTCGCAGACGGGGTTTTCCACGTTCACCTTGTCGGAGTCCTGGTAGGGGGCCAGGGTGGAGACCATCTTGATGGGCTGATCGTAGGAATTCTTCACATAGTGGACCTCGCCGGGCTCGATGTGGATGAGCTGGCCGGGGGTGAGGGTGTGCTTCACGCCGTCCACCACGATGTCCACCTTGCCCTCCAGGATGAAGAAGTTCTCCTCCATCACGTTGTGATAGTGGGCCTGAAAGTCCTCCCCGGGCAGGAAGCGCACCAGGGCGAAGTTCATCCGGGGGCCCTTCATCAGGTACTTGGGCCCGCTCTCGCCAAAGCGGTATTCCCGCTCGTTCTCGCTGATAATAAACATATGCATATCCTCCTTCTTTATCGATCACAGGCCGGGGGCGATCCACATGTTGCGGGTCAGTCCCTGGTCGCACAGAGCCAGCTGCGCGGGGTAGATCTTCCGCCAAGCGGCGTACAGCTCGTCATAGACCGTCTTGTTGGCCCCGTTGGGCGTATAGGTGTGGTCCCATTTGACCGTCTTTTCCACCGCGTCCTCAATGGAATCATATAGCCCCGCGCCCACGCCGGCCAGGATGGCCGCGCCCAGGGCGGTGGCCTCCTTCACCACGGGCACCTTCACTCTCTTGCCGGTCACGTCCGCCACGATCTGGCTCCACAGGGCGCTCTTGGCCGCGCCGCCGGCGAAGATCAGCTCCTCCGGCTCGTTGCCCGTGGCCTCGCGTACCAGCTCGATGTGGCTGCGCAGGATGAGGGCGGTGTTCTCCAGAATGGCCCGATAGAAGGTGTATTTGTTGAACTTCTCCGGCTCCAGGAGGAAGTTGGTGAAGGTGGGGCTGGCGTGCTTCCAGTTGATGAAGTTCATGGTGTCGCTGAAGCAGCACTGCATGCCGTAGCTGCCGGCGGGGATGTCCTTTGCCTTCTCGTTCATCAGGTCGTAGGTGTCCCGGCCCGTCTTGGCGGCCAGGGCCGCCTCCTCCTGGCAGAAGCCGTCCCGGAACCAGCGCATGACGAGGCCGGGCTTGAAGGCCAGGGCCTCGTACTGCCACAGGTCCGGCACCGCGTGGCAGTTTACCCGCACCCGGCAGCCCGGGTCGGTCTTGCCGGAGGCGGTGTTGAACTCATACTGCCAGAAGCTGCCGCCGAACACGGCCGCCTGCCCTTCCTTGCAGGCGCCCACGCCGATGGTGCCCAGCTGGCAGTCGCCGCCGCCCACCACCACGGGCGTGCCCTTGGCAAGGCCCGTGTCCGCCGCGCCCCTGGCGCTGACATTGGCGATGAGGGTGCCGCACTCCGCCACCGGCGGGAAGATGTCCGAGCGCAGGCCGCACTGGGCGGCGATCTCCGGCAGCCACTGGCGGCTCTGCAGGTCCATGATGCCGGTGGTGCTGCCGTTGGAGGGCTCCACGGCCAGCTTTCCCGTGAGCTTATAGATGAGCCAGTCGTTGAACATGCCCACCGCGGCGGTCTTCTCGTACACCTCGGGCATATTGTCCCGGACCCACAGGATGCGGGGCAGGGCGCCCAGGGCGTAGGTCTGGCCGGAGCGGGCGTATATCTTCTTCTCCAGGTCCGGGTCCAGGCGGATGAGCTGGCCCACCTGGTCGTCGCTGCGGGCGTCCACGTTGGCGCAGGCCCACAGCTCGTTGCCGTCCTTGTCGTAGAGCAGGATGCCCTCCCGCATGCACGTGGTGGACACGGCGGCGATCTCCCCGGGGGCGATGCCGGTCTCGGCGAGCACCCGGCGGACACAGCCCCGGGCCAGGTCCCAGTTGTGGGTCCAGTCAAAATCCATGCTGCCGGGCCAGCGGGGGTCCTCCTTGTGGGTCCACTCCTCCTGGACGCAGCCCACCTGGGTCCCGTCCAGGGAGAAGACCACCGCCCGGACGCTGCCGGTGCCGGCGTCTATCGCCATGAGATATTTTGCCATTGCAATGACCTCCTGCATCATATATTCTGTACGGGGCGGACCCCTGTAAATTCAGCCCTCGGCGGATTCCTTCAAAAGGCGCAGGGCGGTGTCCTCGTCCGTGATGAGCACGTCCAGATACCGGCCCCGCAGGGCGGCCAGGATGGCGTCCGTCTTGCCCAGGCCGCCGGCCACGCCGATGACGTTGTCAAGCTGGCGCAGCTCGTCCAGGCTCAGGCTCAGAAGCCGGTCCTCCAGGTCCACGTCTATAAGCCGGCCGTTTTTGTCCATGAAGTGGCTCAGAAGGTCGCCCACCGCGCCCTGCATCTTCAAAAGCGTGAAGTCGTTCTTGGTGAGGATGCCGTTGGTGAGGATGGTGGCGTCGTCGTCCATGGCGCCGATGCCCACCACCGTCATGCTGGACAGCGGTATCATCCGGGATATCTCCACCAGGTCCGGCTCCTGCAGCAGCGCCTCCCGCACGGACTTGCTGGACACCAGCAGCGGCGCCGGCACCAGATGCAGCCGGGCGTTATAGCCGCCCAGGTGGATGTCGGGCAGGTAGTAGTTCACGCCGCCGGACAGGCTCACCAGGTTCAAGGGCGCCTGGGCGCCGGTGGCCAGGTGGTTCAGGATGCGGCTGGTGGTGTCGCCGTAGCCCATATTGATAAAGGTATTGGGCTCCGCCCGGCGCAGGATGTACATAGCGGCGGCCTGGGCGATGCTCTCGTTGGGGGAGGGCAGGGTGGACACGCCGGGGATGACGAAGGCGTCGTGGAGCCCGAAACGGCTCATCAGCGCCCGCTCCGTCTGCATCCGGCCGCCGTCACTCTGGCAGATGCTGAATTGGATGACGCCCGTCTGCCGGGCGGTCTCCAGCAGGGAGACCACCTTTGACCGGCTCACCCCCAGCAGGTCGGATATCTTCTGCTGGGTATAGTCCTCCACATAGTAGTACCAGGCGGCCTTGACCATCAGCGCCCGGTCATACTCCGCCCTGTCCATCCGCTCAGGAAAGTGATCCATATGCCCCTCGCGATTCAAACAAAAGTTTGATTTTCTGTCAAATGTCGTTTTCGATGACAGTATAACACCAGTATATGCTCCTGTCAAATAGAAAAGGCAATGATTTGCCAAAAAACATACTGGCAAATTTGACGAGGTGAGAATCAGTCCTATTTTTATGGTTAACGCACAATTTGATTCTTTCGTTTGGGAAAGAAACAGGGCGTTTAGACGGAAAATTTTCAAAAAATGGGCCCTGGAACGCTTTAAATCAGTTGACAAACCGAAAAAATCCTCTATACTTGTAAGGTAGTAGTGAAAAGTTTGCGCAAGTAACATTTGTCTGACCCTGTGAGAAATGAGGGATAGTTTGTGGCTATGAGCGAAGCGAAGGAAAAAGCGCCCGCCCTGCTGTCGGTCCGGGGGATATACAAATCCTTTGGCCTGAACCAGGTGCTGAAGGGCATCGATCTGGACGTGGTGCCCGGGGAGGTGCTGGCCCTCATCGGCGGCAACGGCGCGGGAAAGTCCACCCTGATGAAGATCATCATGGGCCTTTATACCCATGACAAGGGGGAGCTGCTGCTCCACGGGGAGCCGGTGTCGGTGACCAACACCGCCGCTGCCCTGGCCCGGGGCATCTACATGGTCCCCCAGGAGCCGCTGCTGTTCCCCAACATGAACGTGGAGGAGAACGTGCTCATCGGCTTCAAGCAGCCGAAGGCGGAGCTGCACAAGGAACTGGTGGCCGTCATGGAGGACGTGGGCTGGGACCTGGACCTGAACCGGAAGGCCGGGGGCCTGTCCATCGCCGAGCAGCAGATGGTGGAGATCCTCCGGGGCATCCTCCGCCACGCCCAGCTTTTGATACTGGACGAACCCACCTCGGCCCTGACCTTTGACGAGGTGAAGAGCCTCTTCAAGGTGGTCCGGGAACTGCAGGAGAAGGGCATCGGCATCATCTACATAACCCACCGTCTGGCGGAGGTGTTCGATATCGCCACCGACGTGGCCATCATGCGCGACGGCATCATCACCATCCACGGGCCCGTGGGCCAGTTCACCCGGGAGGACCTGGTGAAGGGCCTGCTGCCCCCGGACGCGGAGACGGAGGCCCATGGGGCCGCGGAGGCCGCCGCCCCGGTGGACTATTCCGCCGCGCCGGTGCTGGAGCTGGAGGGCTTCAGCGGCTACGGCTTTACAAATGTGTCTTTAAAGGTATGGCCCGGCGAGGTGCTGGGCGTGGCCGGCGTGGTGGGCGCCGGGCGCACGGAGATGGCCACCACCATCTTCGGCATGGACAAGGTCCTGGGGGGCAGGGTGCTCCTGAACGGCCGGGACATCACCGGAAAGAAGACGAAGCAGGTCATCGAGGCGGGCCTCAACTACGTGCCGGAGGACCGGCATTTGAACGGCCTGTTCAAGATATGCGACGTGGCGGCCAACACCACCAGCGCCACGCTCTATAAGGGCGCGCTGGGGAAGGTGTTCTTAAGCCGGAAGGCGGAGCGGGAGATCACCGACAAATACGTGAAGAGCTTCCGCACCAAGATCACCGGCCAGGACCAGCTCTTGGGCAGCCTCTCCGGCGGCAACCAGCAGAAGGTGGTCATAGGCCGCTCCCTGGCGCCGGAGCCCAAGATCGTCATCCTGGACGAACCCACCCGCGGCATCGACGCCGCCGCCCGCGGCGACGTGTACAGCATCATCCACCAGCTCCGGGAGCAGGGCGTGAGCGTGCTGCTCATCTCCAGCGACATGGAGGAGATCGTGGAGCTGGCCGATAGGGCGGTGACCATGTATCAGGGCCGCATCAACGCGGAATTCAAAAAGGGCGATATCAATCAGGACAACCTGATGGCGGCCGCCTTCGGTATCGCCGGGGAGGAGGAGATCGGAGCGTGAGCGTGATCAAAAAAGTCCTCAAGGCCCGGGAGGTATCCAGTTTCTGCTTCCTGGTGGCGCTGTTCCTCATCGTGGGCGTGATCAACCCCAGCTTCCTGAAGGCGGAGAACGTCACGGCCTGCTTCAACACCTCGGTGGTGTACACCCTCATCGCCGTGGGCATGGCCTTCGCCATCTTTACCGGCGAGATAGACGTGTCCGTGGGCTCCAACCTGGGGTTCGTGGCCGCGGTGGTGGGCACCATGATCCAGAACGGCCAGAACTGGTTTCTGGCCTTCGGCGTAGGGCTGGTCATCGGCGTGATCGTGGGCCTCATCAACGGCTGGGGCGTGGCGGTGATGAAGGTGCCGTCGCTGATCTTCACCCTGGGCACCAACGGCATCCTGCGGGGGCTCATGTACCTGACCGTGGGCGTGCAGCAGGTCAACCAGCTGCCCAAGAGCTTTAAGGACATCTCGTCCATGACCCTCATCGGCAACTTCTCCATCTACTACTGCTGCGCGGTGCTGCTGACCATCGTGATACATATCCTGCTGACCCGCACGAGGAAGGGCCGGTACTTCATCGCCGTGGGCGACAACGCCGGCGGCGCGGACCTGGTGGGCATCCCCGCCACGGCCACGAAGATATGGGCCTACGTGATATGCGGCGTCATGGCCGCTCTGGGCGGCATCATCTTCGCCAGCCGCATCGGCATCGTGACTTCCCTTAGCGGCAACGGCTATGAGATGAAGGCGGTGGCCGCCTGCGTGCTGGGCGGCATAAGCCTCTCCGGCGGCGTGGGCACGGTGATCGGCGCCGCCATCGGCGCGGTGATCATGGCCTCCATCAGCTACCTGCTGGTGTTCATGGGCTTCTCCTCCAACTACGATAACGCCATCACCGGCGTGATACTGATGACTATCGTGGTGGCCGACGCGCTGCTGCAGAAGCGGGCCGCGGTGAAGAACCGCCGGGCCCGGCTGGCCGCCCGCACAGAGAAAGTGACGAAGGAGGCGGCGGAATGAAGAAGCTCTTTAAGGGGCCCAACGCGGGCTGGAACAGCTTTCTGGTGCTGCTGCTGGTGCTGGAGTTCGTGGTGTTCGGCTCCGCCAACCCCAAGTTCCTGCGCATCCCCCTTCTGATGACGGCCTCCAACGACTTCATCTCCATCTGCATCATCTCCATCTTCGTCACCATGGTGATGATCACCGGCGGCATCGACATCCAGGTGTCGTCCATCGTGGGCCTTACGTCCATCATCATCGGCGTGGCCTGGCAGGACTTCGGTCTGAACATCTGGGCGGCAGTGGCGCTGGCAGTGTTCTGCGCGGCATTGTGCGGGGCGCTGAGCGGGTTTTTCGTGGCGTACTGCGGCGTGCAGGCCATGGTGGTGACGCTGGGCGGCAGCTTCCTGTATTCGGGCCTGGCGCTGCTGGTGTCCTCTCTCTCCAGCACGGAGGCCTATAAGGGCATCAGCGGCTTCCCTGACGCCTTCAAGGCCATCAGCAAGACGAAGGTCTTCGGCGTGGTCCCCATGCAGATCATCATTTTCCTGCTGCTCGCGGTGTTCGCGTGGTTTCTGCTGCACCGGACCAAGTACGGCCGGAAGATATACCTGGTGGGCGTGAACCAGACCGCCGCGGAGTATTCCGGCATCAACAGCCGCCTCATCATCATGAGCACCTACATCCTGGCGGCCGTGTCCGCCGCCGTCGCGGGCGTGGTCATGACCGCGTATCTGGGCACCTCCAAGAGCGATATCGGCGGCAACCTCACCATGAACATCATCACCGCCTGCGTGCTGGGCGGTACTCTCTCCACCGGCGGCAAGGGCTCCATTTTGGGCACCGCCCTGGCGTCCATCGCCATTGGCCTTCTTAGGTTCGGCATGCCGCTGTGCTTCAAGATCAACACCCAGTATCTGGACATCCCCATCGGCGTGCTGCTGGTGGTCGTGGTGGTGGGCCGCGCATTGGTGAACATGCCCTCCGTCCAGGCGAAGCTGGGAAAGCTCCGGCCCAAAAAGGAAAAGGCCGGCTCGTAACATCGGTATTCAGGGGAGTCATGGGCCCCGGGATATAAATAATTTAGGAGGATATCAACATGAAGAAAACCGTATCCATCATCCTCGCGCTGGTCATGGTCCTCAGCCTGGGCGCTGTCGCCTTTGCCGCTGAGCCCGCTTCCGTCGAGGGCATGACCGTCGCCTTCATCCCCAAGGTGACCGGCAACGCGTTCTTCGAGGTCGCCAACCAGGGTGCCCAGGAGTTCGCTGAGGACTGGGGCATCACCGTGGAGTACATGGGCGACGCCACCGCCTCCGCTGCCGCGCAGGTCGCCGTCATCAACCAGGCTGTCGCCTCCGGCGTGGATGCCATCTGCATCTCCACCGTTGACGCCGCCGGCGTGTCCGACGCGCTGCAGGAAGCCCGCGCCGCTGGCGTGGTCGTGACCACCTGGGACTCCGACGCCCTGGTCGCCGACCGTGACCTGATGGTCTCTCAGGGCACTCCTGAGGTCCTGGGCCAGATGCTGGTGGACCTGGCTGTCGCCGGTCTTGAGGACCGCGGCGTCGACCCCGCCGCCGACGAGGTCAACTACTGCTGGCACTACTCTCAGGCGACCGTGACCGACCAGAACTCCTGGCAGGTCGAGGGCGAGAAGATCATCGCCGAGAACTATCCCAACTGGACCAACGTGGAGCCCGACAACTACTACTCTGAGCAGGATGCTGAGAAGTCCATCACCGTGGGCGAGGCCGTTCTGGACGCGCATCCCGACATCGACCTCATCATCTGCAACGACTCCACCGCTCTGCCCGGCCAGCTGCAGGCTGCCGAGAACAAGGGCCTGACCAAGGACGACGTGACCATCACCGGTTTCGCCACCCCCAACGCCATCAAGGGCTACTGCACCAACGGCACCCTGTTCAACTGGGGCCTGTGGGACTGCAAGATCCAGGGCGCTCTGGGCTGCTATGTGGCCGCTTACCTGGCCGCCGGCAATGAGGTCACCGTGGGCGATACCATCAGCGTCCCCGGCATCGGCGACGTGGAGGTCATGGCCAACGACTGCCTGAACCCCGACGACGAGACTGCCGACGTCAACAACGGTGTTGTGCTGCTGCCTGAGCGCGCTGTGTTCAACGCCGAGAACATGGACAACTACGACTTCTGAGTTTCTTCCCTAAGCGAACCATCTCCCCCGCCGTTCGCGGCGGGGGAGACCCTGTAAAACAAACGCGAAAACTGCAAACTTTCGACTAAAGGAGAGTGTATTATGGCTGATCTGGAGGGCCTGAAGGTCTCAAAGGACTATCATGTGGACGTACCCTTTGCCAACCAGAAGGGATTTTATCTCAAGGGCATCAACAGCCTGGACTGGGGCATGAAACGCCACATGGCCAATATTTTCAACCCCGAGAGCGGCAACACCGTCATGTTCGCCTTTGACCACGGCTATTTCATGGGCTCCACCGCGGGTCTGGAGCGGCTGGACCTGCTGCTGCCCCGGCTGACCCCCTACGTGGACTGCTTCATGGGCACCCGCGGGGCGCTTCGCACCTGCGTGGCCCCGGAGACGGTGAAGAGCCTGGCCCTGCGGGTCACCTCCGGCTCCTCTATGCTCCAGGACGACCTGAGCCATGAGGTGGTGGCGGTGGACATCGAGGATGCCATCCGCATGGGCGCCGACTGCATGGCCGTGCAGACCTTCATCGGCGCGGACGGGCAGCTCTCCAGCCTGGACAACCTGAACCAAGTCATCAACGCCGGCATGCGCTATTCCATCCCCACCATGGGCGTCTGCGCCGTGGGGAAGGATATGGCCCGCACCGACCGGTTTTTCAAGCTTGCCACCCGCATCATCGCCGAGATGGGCGTGCAGGTGGTCAAGACATATGACTGCGAGAACTTCGAGGAAGTGGTGGCGGCCTGCCCGGTGCCCATCGTGGTGGCCGGAGGCAAGAAGCTGGCCGAGCCGGACGCGCTGAAGATGGCCTATGGCGTCATGCAGAAGGGCGCCCACGGCGTGGACATGGGCCGGAACATCTTCCAGAGCGAGCACCCCGAGGCCATGGCCCAGGCGGTGGCCATGATCGTGCACAAGGGCGCCACCGACAAGGAGGCCCTGGAGTTCTATCACGACGCCATAAAGGCGTAAGCCTTCCTCATACGCGCATAAGACCGGGCGCCCCGGGCGTCCGGTCTTTATCTTCTGAGAAAAGGGGGACCGGCCTATGGTCGCTTCCGTCATCCGTATCTTGCTGCCCATCATGACCGCCTTCGTCTGCGGCATGGTCTGCCGGCGGCTGCATATCCTGGACGCCTCCGGGTGCCAGACCTTAAAAAACCTGGTCAGCTACATCATGCTCCCGGCGGTGCTCTTGAACGCGTTTTTGTTCGCGGACTACACCGTCCAGTCCCTGAGCGTCATCATCGTGGTGTTCGTGGCCGTGACGGCGGAGTTCGCCCTGGGCTTTGCCCTGCGGAAGTTCTTCCCCGGCCGGGGCGGCGCCATGCCGTTTCTGTTCGCCACCATGGAGTGCGGCTCCATCGGCTACCCCCTGATCGCCATGCTCTTCGGTCAGCAGGGGACCAGCGACATGGCCATCATCGACGTGGGCCACACGGTGTTCCTGTTCCTGCTGGTGGTGCCCATTTTGAAGATCACAGAGGGGGAGAGCCCCAAAATAAAGGATGTGGCCCGGCAGGCGCTCACGTCCCCCGCCTTCGACGCCATGCTCATCGGCATCGCCCTTGGCCTGCTGGGGGTGGACGAGTGGCTGGAATCCAACGCCGGCTATGATATCTACGCCGCCGTCATCAACTACATCACCGCGCCCACCGGCGTGCTGGTGCTGCTGACCCTGGGCCATGACGCGGCGCTGGATAAGTCCCTCATGAAGCCGGTCGCCATGACCGCCATAGGTCGGCTTCTGGTGATGTGGGCCTTCTGCGGCGTGAGCATAGCCATTATCTCCCTCTTCGGGGCCATCCCCAGGTCCATGCTCTTCGCGCTGATGCTGGCCTTCTCCCTGCCGGCGTCCTTCGTCATCCCGGTGACGGGAAAGTTCGAGGGCCAGCGGGACTATGTGTCGGCCACCATGTCCCTGAGCACGCTGTTGACCCTGGCGGCCTTCGCGGTCCTGGCCGTGTTCGCCATGCGGGGATAAATGCCGACCTAAAATTACATACAAAAAAGCTCCGGTCGAAACCGGAGCTTTTTCGTTGGGAGAGTATCTTCTGCACGCCGGCGGGTCCGGGGGACCCGCCGGCGGGCACAGAACTTACTTGCGGCGCTCCGCGAGGGTGGCCACGTTGGACTCCACGCGCTTCTTGTTCAGCGGGTAGAGGAAGATCAGCACCACTGCCAGCAGGGCGTAGCCGATGGCGGGCACCAGGCAGGTGATGTTGTAGATGCCGTTGGTGACGCTCTCTTCGAACTGGGTCTCGGCGGTGTAGCCGATCATGGTCAGCAGCAGGCCGGTGACGCCGGAGGAGGCCGCCTGGCCCAGCTTCCGGGCGAAGGAGTACACGGAGTATATCTCGCCGTCGGAGCGGGAGCCGGTGCGCACCTCGGTGTCGTCGATGACGTCGGTGATCATGGCCCAGCAGATCAGGGAGAAGATGGCCAGGCCTATGTAGCTGACGGAGTACAGGCCCAGGAACACCCAAGCGTTATGGGTGTGCATGATGAAGGCGATGACGAACACCACGGTGCCCAGGATGGAGGCGTAGATGCCCAGCTCCTTGCGGCCGAACTTGGTGGACAGCTTCACCACGAACACGGAGCAGATCAGGGTGATGGCGGTGCCCACGAGACCGGCCATGGACTGGGCCTGGATGTTGCCGAAGTAGTTGGGGTACACATAGGCCATCATGCCCTGGCTGGTCAGCTGGACAAGCAGCTGGCAGATGGAGGCCACCACGATGCCGATCAGGGCCTTGTTGGTGACCAGACCCTTGAGGAGCTTGCCGAGATTGAACTTCTCGGTCTTCTGCTCCACCTTCACGCGCTCGGTGGTCATGTGGAAGCAGAGCAGATAGCACACCACCGCGCCGATGGAGCAGATCAGGGAGAAGATGATGACCTTGTTGGGGGCCATGACCTGCTGGCCGGCTTCGTTGGTGTAGTAGATGATGAGGGGCATGATCACGCCGATGCAGGTGCCGGCGAGGGTGGCGCCGATGGTGCGGAAGGTGGACAGCTCTGCGCGGTCCTTGGGCTCAGCGGAGATGGCGGACGCCATGGAGCCGTAGGGGATGTTGATGGAGGTGTAGAACACGCTGCCCCAGAGGAGGTAGGTGAAGAACATCCAGAAGATCTTGAAGCCCATGGCCATGTCCTTGAACCAGGTGGCATACAGCAGGAAGGAGGCCACCGCCACGGGGCCGCACATCCGGCGCAGCCAGGGCTTGAACTTGCCGTCCTTGGTGGGCTTGGAGCGGTCCACGATCTGGCCCATGGTCACGTCGGTGAACGCGTCCACGAAACGGGCCAGCATCATCATGATGCCGACGAGGCCGGCGCTGACGCCCATAACGTCCGTGTAGAACTTCATCAGCAGGGAAGAGGACAGGATGAAGGTGAAGTCGTTGCCGAAGTCACCGAACATGTAGCCCAGCTTATCCCTTATGCCGAAGGGGCGCAGGGTGGGGTTTTCGTTTGCCATTGCTTTTACTCCTTTTCTTGTTTATTTCAGCTCCCCCCGGGAGCAAAAATACATGTTTTATGCCTTCTTGATCTTGATGAGCTGGGCGTTGAGGCTCTCCAGGAAGCCCTCGGGCAGCATGCCGCCGCCAAGCGACATCATGGCCTCGGGGGTCATGCCCTTCATCATGCCCCACATGCCCTCGCCGGGGGCCACGTCGAAGTTGGTGGCCATCTTCACGGCTTTGCGGACGACGGCGCCGGCCTCTTCGTTTTTAAAGAGCTCCTCCATGGTGTCCTTCACGCTGTAGAAGCCTTCCGGGAACTCCATGGGGGCAGAAAGGTCCAGGTTGCCCACCATCTTGAACCAGTTGGCCACGCCCTCGGCCCGCTCGTTGACCTCGGGCAGCACGTAAATGGCCGGCTCCTTTTCCACCTTCTCGATGGTGGCGGTGTCCTTCACGGTTCCCGCTATGGCCAGGAGGGTGTTGAAGCCCTCATGCAGGGCGACGGTGAACTCAAAGACCTTTTCGGCGCTCTGCTCGGCGATCTTCTCGCCGTTGAGGAAGAGCTCCACCGTGGGCTGGTTGGAATAGACCTTCACGAGAGTGGTCTCCCCGGCCCGCTGAGCGTACCGCTTGCCGCAGATGTGGACCATGGGCTCCTTCGTCCAATAGGCCTGGTAGATGTAGTAGCTGTCCTTCTTGGTCTTCCGGTCCATGGTCATGAGGCCCTTGTTGTTCCGGCCGGCCACGCCGCCCTCGTTCCGGGCCGCGCATCCGAAGTCGAACATGTTCCACACGTGGGTGGACCATATCCAGGGCCGCTCGTCGAACACCTTCGCCAGGTGCTCGTGGTACAGGGCCTGGTATTCCTCGGAGTAGTCCTTGCAGGCGGGGTTGGGGCCGTGGTAGGTGATGATGCCCTCGCAGCCGTACTCGCTCATGCCGAGGCAGATGTCCGGGTGGACCTTATGGAAGTTATCCAGCCACGGCCCGTTGTCCTCCATCTTGCCGCCGTACCAGCCGAAGTAGTGGTTGTAGCTCTCCACGTCGGTGATGTGGTGCATGGGGCTCTCCACCGGGGTCATGGACACGTGGGCGATGGTGGTCAGGCGCGTCGGGTCCAGCTTGTGACAGAGCTCGTTCAGCTCCTTGTGGTTTTCCACCAGCTTCTCGCTGATGCCGCCGATCAGTATCTCGTTGGACACGCCCCAGAAGCAGATGGAGGGGTGGTTGTAGTTCTGGATGATGAGCTCCGTCATCTGGGAGACGCAGTTTTCATGGGCGGCGGGGTCTTTGTTGAACACGCTGATGAAGGGTATCTCCGCCCAGATGATGAAGCCCAGCTCGTCGCAGGCGTCGTAGAAGTCCTGGGAGTGCTGATAATGGGCCAGACGGATGGTGTTGGCCCCCAGCTCCTTGATGAGCCAGGCGTCCTCATAGTGCTCGTCGGCGGTGAGAGCATTGCCCTTGTAGAGCCGGTCCTGATGGCGGCTGACGCCCCGAAGGGGGGTCTGGACGCCGTTGAGGATGAACCCTTCGTCGGGGGTGACGGAGAAGCTCCGCACGCCCGCCCGGCAGGCGATCTCGTCATAGGCCTCGTTCCGCCGCTGCAGGGTGGCGGTGACGGTGTAGAGATAGGGCTCGTCGACGCTCCAAAGGTTGGTGTCGGGCACGGACACCGTGACGGCGGGGCTCTCCGCCGGCCGGCAGGCCGCGGCCACCTCGTTGCCCTCCTCATCCTCCACGGACCAGAGGACCGTGAAGTTCTCGTCGGCGTTCTTCACCCAGGCGTTCAGCTCGAAGGTGGCGCCGCCGCAGGGCTGGGGCTTTGGCGTGACGGCGAGGCCCGGGCCGCCGAAGTACTCCAGGTCGAAGTGGGCGTCGGGCACGCTGATGATGTTCACGCCCCGGTACAGGCCGCCGTAGAAGGTGAAGTCGGCGGACTGAGGATAGACGCTGCTCTTCTCCTCGTTGGAGCAGGCGATGACGAGGAGGTTCTCCTCATTTTCCTTGCACAGGCCGGTCACATCCGCCCGGAAGGTGGAGTAGCCGCCCTCATGATAGGTGACTTCCTGGCCGTTGACGTACACCGTGGCCTGCTGGCCCGCGGCCAGCACCTCCACGAATACCCGGCCCCCGGCCAGGGGCTGCTTCGGCGTTTCAAAGGTGCGGGCGTACCAGCACTTGCCCCGATAGTAGCTGCCGTTGCCGTCGCAGCCGTCCACCGCGTTCCAGGTGTGGGGCAGGTCCACGCTCTCCCAGTCCGCGGGCAGGGCGTCGGGCAGGCCCGCGTCAGATTTTATGAACTTCCAGCCCTTGTCGATGTTGATGACTTGACGCATGTTCTCCTCCTTTTCTTTAGATGCGGGTATCCCACAGACCGCAGAAGCTGTCGATGGGGTCCTTCCCGTGGAAGGCCTCCGGCCCGGTCACCAGCGCCTCCACCAGCGCGTCCATGGTGTAGGGCTTGGCGTCGTAGGCGTTGATGTAGGTCCGCACGGCGGGGATGTCCGCCAGCATGGTGGGCAGGTTCACGCTGATGGCCACCACGGGCACTTCGAACACGTACCAGGGGATCTCGCCGCCGCCCTTGCTCATGCCGAAGGCGGGGTGGCCGCTGGCCACGTCGCACAGGGTTATCACCAGGTCCATCTGGGAGACGAAGTCCGCGATGGCGTTCTTCCCGGCGAAGTACAGGTTCAGGCTGGGGGTCTGGCCCGCGGCGATCTGCTTTTTGATCTTCTCCAGGGGGCTTTCATAGATAAAGGCGTCGAAGCCCTTTTCAATGAGCCGGTCCCGCAGGTCCTCGGCGGGGTTCTTGCGTTTCCCGCCGGCGCCCATGGCCATGGCCGCCAGCGCCGCCATGGGCCCGTCCGCGCCCTTGACGTACACGATCATGACCCGCTTTGTCTTCTTGGGGTCCAGGGGCAGCACGCCCTCGTCCTTGTACTTGACAAGGGTCAGAGCCTCCCGGCTGATGACCTCGGCGGTCTTTTTGTAGCTGGGGTCTGAAAGCACACCGGGCAGGGCCTCGGGGGAGGGGACGAGCTCCTCCTTGGCCTTCTTGTTGAGCCCCATGTGGGCCTTCAGGCCCAGAATGCGCGTCAGCGCCTCGGTCATGCGGGCCTCGCTTATAATGCCGGTCTTGTAGGCGTCCAGCATGGTGGCGAAGTCCTCGTCCGGGTCGTTGAAGAACAGGAATATGTCGCACCCGGCGTTGATGGCGGCGGGCAGCATGTCCCGGCGCTTCATCCGGTCCGTCATGCCCACCATGTGGCTGGCGTCGGTGACCACCATGCCGTTGAAGCCCAGCTCGTCACGCAATAGCCCGGTCATGATCTCGGGGCACAGGGTGGCGGGCAGCATCTCGTCGTCGGTGATGCCGGGGCGCACCTCACGCATGTATTTCGGCAGCATGATGTGCCCGCCCATGATGGCGTCCAGGCCGCCGTCGATGAGGGTCTTGTAGACCATGCCATAGGTGGCCATCCACTGGTCCCGGTCAAATTCGTTGATGTTGTTGGCCATGTGGGCGTCCCGGTAGTCCTGGCCGTTGCCGGGGAAGTGCTTGGCGGCGCAGGCGAAGCCGGGGATGGTGTGGGCCCCGTCCAGATAGGCCCGGCTCATGGCGGCGACCCGCGCCGGATCGTTGCCGAAACCCCGGGAGATGATCTCCTCGTTCTGCCAGTTGTAGTGGATGTCGCACACCGGCGCGAAGGCCATGTTGCAGCCGATGGCCGCGGCCTGGGCGTTCGCCATGCGGCCCAGGTCGTGGGCGTATTGGGCGTTCCCGGTGGCGCCGACCTTGATGCCGGAGCCGATGTTCACGCCGTCGGAGCAGGCGCCGTCGCCGCCGGCCTCGGTGTTGCAGGCGATGATGAGGGGCACCTTGGCGTACTTTTGCAAAATGCGGTTCTGCTCCAGCACCTTCGCCCCGGGCATGCCGTTATACCGGCAGCCGCCCAGGTGGTACTTCTCCATGAGCTCCCTGAGGTAGCCCTCCTCCTGGCTGGAGGTGAGCTGGAAGAAGAGCTGGCCCACCTTCTCCTCGTCGGTCATGGCCGCGATGGTCTTTTCCACCCAGGCGATGTCTTCATCGGAGAGGAAATAGGGGTTGGCTTTTAAATCGACCATGGCAAGTCCTCCTTACAGATGGGTGTCCCACACGCCGCAGAACGCGTCCACCGGGTCCTGGCCCACGAAAGCCTCGGGGCCGGTCATGAGCTTTTCAACCAGGGCGTCCAGGGTGGTGTCCAGGCTGTCGTAGGTATTGATATAAGTCCGGGCCTGGGGGATGTCCGCCAGGACGAAGGGCTGCTGGGTGCCCACCACGATGACGGGCAGCTCGTGGACGTACCAAGGTATCTCGCCGCCGCCCTTGGTCATGCCGAAGGCGGGCCGGGCCACCGGCTGGAAGCCGCCGGCGATGTCCACCATGGTGATGATCAGGTCCTGGCCGGCCACAAAGTCCTTGATGGCGGACTTGCCGGCGAAGTAGAGGTTCAGGTCGGCCTTCTCGCCCCGCTGGATCTGCTGCATCAGCTTCTGGATGGGGCTCTCGTATACGAAGGCGTCGAAGCCCTTTGCATTGAGCCTATCCCGCAGCTTGTCGGCGGGGGAGACGGCGTTCTGGTTGAAGAGCGCGCCGAGGCCGGGGGCCTCCAGGCCCTTCACGTACACGATCATGATGCGCTTGTACCGCTCCGGGATCATGGGCAGCACGTCGGCGTCCTTGTACTTCACCAGGGTGATGGCCTTGTCGGCGATCTCCTTCTGGGCGGCCTTGTGCTCCGCGCAGCCCACGATCTCATGGACCTGCGCCCTGGGGGGCATGATCTCGGCCTTGGCCTTCTTGTGCAGGCCCATGTGGGCCTTGAGGGCCAGGATGCGGTGCAGGGCGTCGCTGAGGCGCTCTTCCGTGATGCGCCCGTCCAGATAGCCCGCTTTCATGGCGTTGAAGTCCTCCTCCATGTCGTTGAAGAACAGGAACATGTCCACGCCCGCGGCGATGGCGGCGGGCATCAGGTCCTTACGCTGCATCCGGCAGGTGAGGCCCACCATGTGGCTGGCGTCGGTGAGGACCATGCCGTTGAAGCCCAGCTTCCCCCGCAGAAGGCCAGTGATCAGCTCCGGGGACAGGGTGGCGGGCATGATGTCGTCGTCGGCGATGGTGGGGTTGAAGTGGCGCGTATAGGCCGGCTGCATGATGTGCCCGGCCATGATGGCCTCCAGTCCCGCGTCGATGAGGGTCTCATAGACCTTGCCGAAGGTGGCGTCCCACTCCTCGCAGGAATAGCTGTTCACAGAGTTTGCCACGTGCTGGTCCCGGAAGTCCAGACCGTCGCCGGGGAAGTGCTTGGCGGCGCAGGCAAAGCCGGGATTCTCATGGGCGCCCTCCAGATAGGCCTTCGCCATGGCCGCCACCTGGTCGGTGTCGTTGCCGTAGGTCCGCAGGCCGATGACCGGGTTTTCCCAGTTCAGGAAGATGTCGCTGACCGGGGCGAAAGAGAGGTTGCAGCCGATGGCCGCGGCCTCCTTGTTGGACATGTAGCCCAGGTCATGGGCGTACTTGGGGTCCCGGGTGGCGCCGATCTTCGTCTGGCAGCCGATGGGCGTGCCGTCCACGCAGGCGCCGTTGCCGCCGTTTTCGGTGTTGCAGGCGATGATGAGGGGGATCTTGCTGTTCTCCTGGAGGATGCGGTTCTGCTCGTAGATCTCGTCGGCCTTGCCCGGGTTATAGCGGATGCCGCCGATGTGGTACTTGTTTACCGTCATCTTCAGGTATTCCTCGTCCCGGCTGTCGCCCATGTTGAAGAAGAGCTGGCCTATCTTCTCGTCCAGGCTCATGCCCGCGATGGTGTCCTCCACCCACTTGCAGTCCTCATCCGTCAGGAAAAAGGGCTTCGCTTTCATGTCTACCATGGCTTTCTCCTCCTTTTATAATGCTTTTGACAGGGCCTCAGCCCCCCAGATTTTTCAAAAACGCGTCTATCTTCGCCTGCTGGTATTCCCCGGCGTATGTCCCGTTCAACAGGTGCTCAAAGCCCTCGGACACGAACTCGGCCCAGCACTCCTTCTCCTGCCGGACCTGGATGGGGTAGTAGAGCACGCCGTTTTTCGCGGCCGCGTCCATGTCGCCGGGCGCGTCGCCGCACATGAGCACATGGTCGGGGGCGTACCCCTGCTTCAAGAGCTCCGCGATGCAGAACGCCTTGCTCCCCACGTCCTGGGCGCAGACCACGTCGGTGTGGGGCAGCAGGCCGTACTTTTCCCACTCCTCCAGCACCGCGCCGGGGTTGGCGCTGGACACGATGGCCACGTCCGCCTTCTCATGGGCCAGGGCCAGCGCCTCCTGCACCCCGGGATAGGGCAGCTTCATGCTGTCGGGCAGGGCGTTGATGGCCTCGTTCACGGCCTTGGACCAGTTCAGGGCCTTTTTGAGGATGGGGCTTCCCGTCTCGTCGATGGCCTTCTGCAGGGCGTCGTTGCTGGGGGCCGCGCCGGAGTTCACCCACGCGGTCAGGTCGGATAAGCCCTCGATGGGCGTGTATTTTTCGTTGATCTCCGTGAGCATCATATTAAGGCCCTTGAACCGGTTGATGCCCCGGGTCATGGAGTAGAGGTTTATCTCGTTCCAGCGGGTCAGGATGTCGTCCTTCCAGGCCTCCAGGCCCCACTCGTCGATGATCTTCGGACCGAAGCAGTGGATGTGCTTGCAGTCCATGGTGTCCATGGCGCAGCCGTCCGAGTCCACGCACACCAGAAAGTCCTTTTTCCTCTTAAAATCCTTGAACGCGCCCATAGCCTCCTCCTTTCGACGGGAAACGCTGTATGAAGTATCAGAATTGCATAAAAACGCCTTGTATTCTCCTATTATAATTGTTCATTAAACAAATAAGAAATATCTGTTTTCCGTTTTTATATATACAAAAGGGAATAAATATGCTATACTTTTCCCGAGAGGATGTGTATGGTATGAACATTTCCCTGAACGCCATCCGGTATTTCATCACGGCGGCCCGGTATGAGAACTTCTCCCGGGCGGCCAACGAGCTGTACACGGCCCAGCCCAATTTGAGCAAGCGCATCGCCGAGTTGGAGCACACCACGGGGGTGCGGCTTTTCCACCGGGTGGGCAAGCAGGTGCGCCTCACGGAGGCGGGAAGGCTCCTGAGCCAGGAGTGGTCCGAGGCGCTGGACAAGATAGACCAGTCCCTGCTGGCGGCCCAGGCCCTGCAGCAGGAGCGGGACAACGTCCTGTCCCTGGGGGTATTGGAGGGGGTGAACGTGTCCTCCATGGTGCCCCAGCAGCTGAGGAGTTTCCAGGAGGAGCACCCGGATATCCTCCTGCGCCTGGAGCGGTGCAGCATGCATAAGCTGTGGCAGGAGTTCGGCGCCGGGCGCCTGGACATGATCGTCACCAGCGAGGTCAGCGGCATCACCCCGCCCCTCCCCGCGTCCATGGTCCGGCGCATCATGAGCACCTGCCGGGGCGTCATCGCCATCAACGCCCGGGACCCCATGGCCCAGCACGACACGGTGACCCTGCCCATGCTCCGGGACGAGAGCTTCATCGCTCTTTCCCAGGAGGAGACGCCCCAGGGCTTTCGCACGCTGCAGGAAGTCTGCCGCCGGGCGGGGTTCGAGCCCCGCATCATCCGGGAGGCCGCCTCCATCGAGACGCTGCTTCTCTACGTGGAGGCAGGCATCGGCATATCCGTCATCTCGGAAAACAACCGCATCGTCTCCGACCCCAATGTCCGGCTCATCCCGGTGGACGATCTCTACTTCGACGACGTGATCTACTGGCGCGCGGAGCCCCTGCGCCCGGCGGTCCGGGCGGCGGTGGCCCTGCTGCCGTAAGGCGGAAGGACTTGACGATTTCAGATACGGAGATTATACTATAAGCGCAAAAAGCGCTGCCGGTTCCGGCCAGCCTAACTTGATTTTGCGAAATGATCGCCGCTCTTGTCAGGGAGCAGGTGGTCACTTCTGGAGGTATGCCATGTTAGACAAGCAAGACCTACAAGCGATCAAAGAATTGATAGACACCTCTATCGCCGCTTCCGAGGAACGCATGACGGCGAAGATCGACGCCGCTGTCACAGCCTCTGAGGAACGCATGACAGCGAAGATAGACGCCACCGAGGAACGCATGACGGCGAAGATCGATGCCTCGGAGAACCGCATCATGGCCTACATTGAAACCGCCGTTATGCCCAACTTCCAGCTGCTGGCAGAGGGCCACCAGACGCTTTTGGAGACCCTGGCCCCCAAAAGCCGGGTCGACAACCTGGAGGATGACGTCGTTTTCCTCAAGTCCGTCGTCAAGTCTCTGATGCAGGAAGTCTCAGAGTTGAAGAAGGCCCAATAACCGCCCGCCCAGCATCCCGGAACGGGCTGCAAAGTAAGCTGACACCACTCGTCTATAAAAAAGCACAGGTACGCATTGTGCGTACCTGTGCTTTTTTACACCGTATAGAGCTTTTCACATGGCGGGGCCGGTGGCGGAGGGGGTATAGACCCGGGCGGCCAGCTCCTGGTTCAGGGCGTACAGGCCCTTGGCGTCGGTGCCGAAGAGCTTCATCTTCTTCACCATGTCGTCGGCGTTGGTCTCCTCCTCGCCCTGCTCCTTGATGAACCAGTCGAGGAACTGCATGGTCTTGTAGTCCTTCTGCTCAAAGGCCTCGTGGTAGATGGCGGTGATGAGGGAGGTCACGTACTGCTCGTGCTCATAGCCCGCCTCCAGGGGGGCTAAGTGGTTTTTGAACTCCTTGTCGGGCTTGGCGATGGGCAGGAATTCCACCTTCACGCCGCTGTTGATGAGGTACCGGCGGATCATGAAGGCATGGTCCCGCTCCTCCTGGGCCTGGACCTCATACCAGTGGGCGAAGCCGTCCAGCCCCTCGTCGGCGTAGTAGTTGGCGAAGTCAAGGTAGAGATAGGCCGAATAGAGCTCCTTGTTGACCTGCTCGTTCAGCAGTTTGGCGATCTTTTTATCCAGCATGAAAATACCCTCTTTTCCAAAAAAATGTGGTACAGGCATTATACTACCAATGACCTATGGAAATCAAGATGTCCCATTCTCCCGTATGAGCCCCGACGCCTTTTTCCACCGGCCCGAGAGGAGCCGCGCGGAGAAGAGGACGGAGCGCAGCGCCCAGTCGGAGCCCATGCCGATCCAGTAGCCCATGGCGCCCAGCTGGGGCATGCCGGGGATGCGGTCCGTGGTGAGCAGGAAGGCCAGCGTCACCCGCATGAGGAACATGGACGCGACCGCGCTGTACATCACGTACTTCACGTCGCTGGTGGCCTTCAATATCCCCGGGGCGGTGAAGGAGAGGGGGTAGGTGATAGATTGCAGCGTCAGGCAGAATAAAAGGCACTGCCGGCCGATGGCCTTCGCCTCGGCCACGTAGCCGTAGAGCCCGGTGAGGAAGGTCGTCAGCGCCAGGAACGTGCCCACGCAGAGGGCGTTTGCCGCATAGGATATGACCAGCATCCGTTTCATGTAGTACTTGACCTGGTCCGGGTCGCCGGCGCCCACCGCCTGGCCGATGACCGTGAGGCAGGAGGTGCCCACGCCGCCGCCCACCACCGAGGCGAAGTTGTTGATCTGGTTGGCGATGGTGTTGCCGTTGGCCTGGATATTGATATGGATGACCCTTCCCGCCTCGTCCAGGCCAGTGAGGCTCTTGGCGCCGGTGGCGTACACGGCCGCGTTCACGAAGGTGTTGGTCATGAGCTTGCCCAGCTGGAAGAGGGCCGACTCCACGCCGCTGGGGACGGCCAGAGCCAGGATGCTCTTGATCATCGCCCCGTCGAAGCGGAACCGCTCCCATATCCGCACCCGCACGGGGTTGTCCTTCCGGGCCAGCAGCCCCAGCATGAAGAGCGCCGGGATGGCCCGGCAGAAGAGAGTGGCCAGCCCCGCGCCGAGGACGCCCATATTGAACACGAACAAAAACAGGGCGTTCAGCCCCACATTCAGCACGCAGCTGATGGCCGCGCTGGCCATGGAGGAGAAGCTCTTTCTCTGCGCCCGCAGCAGCGCCGCGCAGGCGTTGAACAGGCCGATGAACGGGAAGGAGGCGGCAGTGACGTAAAAGTATGTCCGCTGGTAGGCGAAGGTGGAGCTGTCCACATTGCCGTAAAATAGCGCCAGGATGGGCTTGCTGAGGATGAGGCAGGCCCCGCCCACGGCCAGAGAGATGCACACCACCAGGGCCAGCAGCTGCTTTGCCACCTTGTTGGCCCGGGGCCTGTCGCCCGCCCCCAGGGCCTGGGAGGTGACGATGGCGCCGCCGGTGGCGAAGGCGGAGAAGAGCTGGATGATGAGGTTGTTGATGTAGTCCACGTTGCCGATGGCGTTGCTGGCGTTGCTCCGCACCGCCTGGGCGGCGCGGATGTTGGACACCATCAGGGAGTCGAAAAAGCCCAGGGAGGTGGAAAATATCTGCTCGATCACGATGGGCAGCACCAGCCAGAGGAGCTGCCGCGCCGTGAAGAGCGTGTATCGCCGTTTTGCCTTGACCATGTAAGATCGCCTTCTTTATCTGTCCAGCCACAAAAAGTCCATGAATCCCGGCACCAGCTGTTCCCAGCTGGCCTCGTTGTGATTGCCGCCCTGCTGGCAGACGACCCGGGTGAGGGCGCCCTTCTCCTCCAGCAGCCGGGCCACGGCGAGGTTGTTCTTCGCCGTGGGGGTCTCGTAGTCCCCCATGTGGCTGCGGCGGCTGTTGGCCTCCTTCGTGCCCCAGGAGAGATAGACCCGGGTGTCCGGGTCCATGTCCGCCGCCCGGATATCCGCCCGCAGAGCGGGCATGCAGGGGGAGATGGAGCTGGACACACAGGCGGCCTTGGAGTAGACGCCGTTATATTTCACGGCGGCGTAGAGGCTCATGAGCCCGCCCATGGAGGACCCGCCGATGGCCGTTGCCTCCCGGAAGGGATAGGTGCGATACTCCCTATCGATCATGGGCTTCAGCTCGTAGGCCATGAAGTCCATGGTCGCCGCCCCGGTGCCCTGGATGTCGCCCCAGAACTTGCCCGTGAAGTGGTAGGGGCAGTATTCGTAGAGCCGCTCGTTCCCTTCGTGGCCGCACTCAATGCCCACTATGATGATTGGCTTTTCCCAGCGCTGGAGAAAATCGGCCAGGCCCCAGCTCTTGCCGAAGGTAGCGTCCGCGTCGGAGAAGAGGTTGTGCCCGTCGAAGAAATACATGACCGGATAGCGCTCGCCGGAGCTCTCGTACCCCTCCGGCAGCCAGATGTGCAGCGGGCGGTTTTTCCCCGCGGGTGTGAAGAGCATGTCGCGCTTTAAGAGCATAGGAACGCCTCCTGCGAAAATTCATCCGCGCACAACTATATCACATTCCGCCCGTCCCGTCCATCCCCGGCAAGGGCAAGAAAAAAACAGGCGCGCCGCGCCTGTTTTTTCTTGCCGATCTCTTTTCGATGTCAGCTTCTCAAAGTCTCCATATCCAGCATCTCCAGCGAGCCGCCCAGGTCCGTCAGCGCCATCTGCAGGCAGAACAGGTTCGCCGCCGTGGAGAGGAATTCCAATATCACATTCAGGGCCGTCATGATGGCCACGGCCTCCATGGGTATGCCCAGCTGGGTGAACAGCAGCGTGTAGCATGTCAGCGGCGCCCCCGGCACCGGCGGCGCCGCGATGGCCAGCATCACGCAGATGAAAAGCGCCGTCAGCAGCCACGCGGGCGTGATGGCCACACCGTATATCTCCGCCATGCATAAACCTGACACCAGAAGCTGCACCGACGCGCCGGGCATGTATATGACCTGCCCCAGGGGGATGCCGAAGCGGGTGATCTTATCGTCTATGCCCAGCTGCTTTTCGCAGCACTCCTGGTTGGTGGGATAGGCCGCCACAGAGGACGCGGTGCTCAGGCCGATGAGGAAGGTGGGCATGGTCTTTTTCAGCACCGTCACGGGCCTGACCTTCCACCGCAGGCACACCAGGCCCAAGCTGCATACCATGACCACCGCCAACCCCAGGACCATGACGGGGACGATCTCATAGGACTGAGCCAGGAGCCGGAACTCGTCCCCCAGGAACATCCTGAAGACGCTGCCGAACACGAACACGGGGATCAGGGAGCTGACCGCCTCCATGATGAGCTGGACCATGTAGTTGGACTGCTCCACGAACGCGGCCGCTACGGAGGCCTTCTCCCCCAGGAGCAGCAGCGTCAAGCCGACGAGCACCGCCACGAAGATGATCTGCAGGGGGTTGCCCTCCGTGAAGGGCGTGAAGAAATTGTTCGGCACGATGTCCAGCACCATGTCCAACAGCTCCGACGGGTCGAAGGTATGGCCGTCCCCCGCGGCCACGGGGAAGAAGGGCAGCATGGCCGCCCCACCGACGGCCGACAGTATGACGGTGAGCAGGATGAACATAGTGATCATCCGCTTGCCGATGCGGCCAAAGGAGGCCACGTCGCCGATGCAGCAGATGCCCCAGGTGACCGAGAGAAATATCATGGGGCCGGATATGGCGGTGAGAAGGCCCATAAAGGTGTCGAACACCGGTGTGACCAGCTTATCCGAAAGCCCCAGCCGGACCGTCTCCGGCAGGAAACGGCACAGATGACCCAATACCACAGCCAGCACCAGGGCGAAGACCAGGGAGGCCATGAGGGAACGTTTCTTCCGCTTGGGGGTAAAGAGAACACGGTTCACCCCGTCCTTGTACTGCCACAGGGGCGCCAGACCCATGTGGGCCATCATGCCCGTCAGGGCGTCGCTGTCGGGCCGGTCCTCCTCCGCCAGAGGGTCCAGGGACGGGCCGGGCACGGTAAGCTCCACCCGCGGGGCACGGAAGCGCCGGCGGCAGCGGAGGGCGAAGCTCTCCGCCGTTCCCCCGTCCCGATAGCGCAGCAGCGCCTCCTCCATGGCCAGGCAGACCCGCAGGGCGTCCTTCCGCTCCACTTTTTCCGCTGTGAGGAAGTTATATGCGGCCTCCCCGGCGTCGTCGATGCCGGGTCCGGTCAGATCATATCTCTCTTCCACGCTCTCCATCGGGCAGCCCTCCCCTTAAATGATCTTTTTAACTTTATCACGCCGCGAAAGCACCTTCAACGCATGGCGGTTGACGTTTTCGCAGTCAAATCTGACGTTTTCGCAGTCAAACCTGCCGTTTACGCCATCCAGCCGCCCGGGTGCACAGGGAGAGGGCGGGACCTGCGCGGCCCCGCCCTCTTTTCATGTCCGTTCTCTTTACTATGTCTAATTCCGCAAAGTCTCGGTATCCAGCATATCCAGCGAGCCGCCCAGGTCCGTCAGCGCCATCTGCAGGCAGAAAAGGTCCGACGCCGTGGCGAGGAACTCCAATATCACGTTCAGGGCCGTCATGATGGCCACGGCCTCCATGGGCATGCCCAGCTGGGTGAACAGCAGCGTGTAGCACGTGAGCGTAGACCCCGGCACCGGCGGGGCCGCGATGGCCAGCATCACGCAGATGAAAAGCGCCGTCAGCAGCCACGCAGGGGTGATGGCCACGCCGTATGTCTCCGCCATACAAAAGCCCGCCACCAGAAACAGCACCGACGCGCCGGGCATGTATATGACCTGCCCCAACGGGATGCCGAAGCGGGTGATCTTCTCGTCTATGCCCAGTTTTCTCTCGCAGCACTCCTGGTTGGTGGGAAAGGCCGCCACAGAGGATGCCGTACTCAGGCCGATGAGGAAGGTGGGCATGGTCTTCTTGAGAAGGATCATGGGCCCGACCTTCCGCCGGACACACACGATCGCCAGGCTGCATACCATCACCACCGCTGTGGCCAGGACTACGACGGGGATGATCTTATAGGACCGGGCAAGGAGCCGGAACTCGTTGCCCAAAAACATCCTGAAGACGCTGCCGAACACGAACAAGGGGACCAGGGAGCTGACCGCCTCCATGATGAGCTGGACCACATAGTTGGACTGCTCCACGAACGTGGACGCCACGGAGACCTTCTCTCCCAACAGTAGCAGCGCTATGCCGATGAGCACCGCCACGAAGATGATCTGCAGGGGGTTGCCCTCCGTGAAGGGGGTGAAGAAGTTGGACGGTACGATGTCCAGCACCATGTCCAGCAGCTCCGATGGGTCAAAGGCCTGGCCGCCCCCCGCGGTCACGGGGAAGAAGGGCAGCACGGCTGCCCCACCGACGACCGACAGTATGACGGTGAGCAGGATGAACATAGTGATCATCCGCTTGCCGATGCGGCCGAAGGAGGCCACGTCGCCGATGCAGCAGATGCCCCATGTCACGGAGAGGAATATCATGGGACCGGATATGGCGGTGAGAAGGCCCATAAAGGTGTCGAACACCGGCGTGACCACCTTATCCAAAAGTCCCAGCCGGACCGCCTCCGGCAGGAAACGGCACAGATGCCCCAGCACCACCGCCAGCACCAGGGCGACGACCAGAGAGCCCATGAGGGAACGTTTCTTTCGCTTGGGGGTAAAGAGGACGCGGTTCGCCCCGTCCTTGTACTGCCACAGGGGCGCGAGACCCATCTGGGCCATCATGCCCGTCAGAGCGCCGCTGTCAAGCTGGTCCTCCTCCGCCAGGGGGTCCAGAGACGGGCCGGGCACGGTAAGCTCCACCCGCGGGGCACGGAAACGCCGGCGGCAGCGCAGGGTGAACCCCTCCGCCGTCCCCTCGTCCCGGTAGCGCAGCAGCGCCTCCTCCAGGGCCAGACGGACCCGGAGGGCGTCCTTCCGCTCCACCTTTTCCGCCGTGAGGAAGTTATAGGAGGCCTCCCCGGCGTCGTCGATGCCGGGACCAGCCAGCTCATATCTTTCTTCTATATTTTCCATGGCGTTCTCCTTTTTAGTCTCTGTCCCTTTATACGTTCCGGCGGGGCAAAAGGGCCAAAGGGGCGGGATGATTTCCCGCCCCGGTCATGTTCAGCTGTTGCCCGTGGGCAGATAGCGGCGCAGGGCGCCGGCCACGTTGGACAGCGGCATGGTCTGCAGCCACACCCGGCCCGGGCCGGTGATGTCGGTGAGGAACAGGCCCTCGCCGCCGAAGAGGACGTTCTTCACGCCCTTCACGGTCTGGATGTCCATGGAGCAGCTGGCGTCCATGGCCGCCAGGTGGCCGGTGTCCACCAGGATGTGCTGGCCGGGCTGCAGGTCATACTCCACCACATGGCCGTCGAACTCCGCGAAGGCGATGCCGCTGCCGGAGACCTTCTGCAGGATGAAGCCCTCGCCGCCGAAGAGGCCCGCGCCCAGGCGCTTGTTGAAGTGGACGGACAGCTGCACGGTGGCCTCGCCGGCGAGGAACGCGCTCTTCTGGAAGATGATCTCCCGGCCCGGGGCGACCTCAAAGGGCTTGATGGAGCCGGGGAAGCTGGAGGCGAAGGCGATCATGCCCTGGCCGCCCTGGGCGGTGTAGATGTTCTGGAATATCTTCTCGCCGGAGAACATCCGGCCCAGAGCCTTGCCCACGCCGCCGTTGGAGGTGGTCTCCATGTGCATGTTGGGGCTCATCCAGCTCATGGAGCCGCCCTCGTTGATCATGCTCTCGCCGTCCGCCAGGGTGCATACCAGCACCGGCAGGGTCTCGCCCAAAATTTCGTACTTCATCTTGTTCCCCTCCTGAAAATGTTTGATATAGTACAGGACTTTAAAGAATTACAGCTATTCATTATACTTTACCACACCGCGGCGGGCGGTTTCAATAGGGCACAATGACGTTTTTGCTGTCAAACCTGACGTTTTCGCGGTCTCCCGGACCGGCAATTCCTATTAAATCGGTCATTTTACGGGAAAATAGGGCCCGCGCCCTGTTGCGCGCAAAATTATTGTGTGTTATACTTGGCGGACATGATGATTTTGACGGAAGGAAGGATAAAATGAAGCTCCGGGAGCTTTTTACCGCCAGGGACATGACCGAGGGCGCGCCCTGGAAACGGATCATGGAATTTGCCGTGCCCATGCTCATCGGCAACCTGGCCCAGCAGCTTTATAACACGGTGGACTCCATCGTGGTGGGCAAATACGTGGGGGACAACGCCCTGGCGGCGGTGGGCACCTGCATGCCCATCTTCAATCTGCTGCTGGCCATATTCGTGGGCGTGTCCACCGGCGCGGGCATCGTCATAAGCCAGCGCTTCGGCGCGGACGACCGGGAGGGCCTTTCCCGGGCCATCGGCAACTGCGTGACCCTCGCCGCCATCACCTCTGTTGCCACCATGATCGTGGGCGTTCTCATCACCGAGCCGCTGCTTCGGCTTTTGAGCACGCCGGCGTCCGTGTTCGACTGGTGCGCCCAGTACCTTAAAATATTCTTCCTGGGGGCGGCGGGGTTCACCTACTACAACATCCTCTCCGGCATCCTCCGGGGCCTGGGGGACTCCTTCTCCGCCCTGGGCTTTCTGCTGCTGGCGACCATCCTCAACATCTTTCTGGACGTGTGGTTCGTGGCCAGCTTCGGTCTCGGCGTGCCCGGCGTGGCCCTCGCCACCATCATTGCCCAGGCCATCTCCGCGGTGCTGTGCTTCGTGAAGCTGATGCACATGCGGGAGGTATTTGACCTCAACTGGCACACCCTGCGCATGAGAAAGGACACCGCCTGGCGGATCATAAAGCTGGGCGTGCCCTCCGGCATCACCCAGGGCATCATGTCCGTGGCCATGCTGGTGGTCCAGTCGCTGACCAACAGCATGGGGGAGATGGTGATGGCCTGCAACGTGATCATCATGCGGGTGGACGGCTTCGCCATGATGCCCAATATGAGCTTCGGCCAGGCCATGAGCGTCTACGCCGGGCAGAACGTGGGCGCGGGCAGGCTGGACCGGGTGGAGCAGGGGACGAAGCAGGGCGGCCTCATGGCCCTGGTCACCTCCGCCACCATCACGGCGATCCTGCTCTTCGCCGGGCGGTATATGTTCGCCCTCTTCACCGACACCCCGGAGCTCATGGACATGGCGGTGCGCATGATGCGCATTCTCGCCGTGGGCTATATCTGCGTGGCCGTGACCCAGGTGCTGGGCGGCGTGATGCGGGGCGCGGGGGACACCGCCACGCCCATGTGGATCACCATGATCAGCACCATCGTCCTGCGGGTGCCCATCGCCTACGGCATGGCCTATATCACCCGCACGGAGGCCTTCCCCAAGGGCCAGCCCCAGGCGCTGTTCGGCTCGCTGTTCATCTCCTGGGCCGTGGGCGCGCTGCTTACTTACATCGCCTACCGCCGGGGCGCCTGGCGGAAAAAGGCGCTCATCACCAACTGACATGGAACGAGGCGTCCGCCGCACGGCGGGCGCCTTTGCTGCATCCCGGGGGGGATTTCGTAAAAATCAGCTCTGACCGCGAAAAAGTCACCTCCGCCCCGTTGAGAAGGTCCTGCCAGGCCGCTATAATGTAGTACAATAGCATAACTATGGACGATCGGCAGGGCAAAATTTCGTCGCGCTTCGCCCGCCATTTTTTGGCTTTTGTCTGGCATTTTAAATCAGTATATGATATGATAAAGACGGCGCTGTGCAGACGGCGGCGCGCTGTGAAGGGGGAGAGATACCTATGGAGAACGAACAGGAGCTGCGGGAGAGGACCAATCCCGTATTCAATACAGCCAAGGCCACGCTGCTGCAGCTGGCTCAGGCGGGCCACGCCGACGCCGCCCTGATGGCGGAGAAGCTGGGCCTGGATTTAGCCGGCATGACCTACAGCGACGAGCAGAAAAAGGCCATGGGCCAGTCCAACGTGGCCACGCTGGAGCTGCGCTACCGGTCTATGAACGCCTTCATCCAGGCCACAGGCGCCAAGACCATCGTGGACCTGCCCTGCGGCTATACGCCACGGGCGTTGGAGGACTTTATCGCGGATAAGCATTACATCGCCTGCGACCTGCCGGCGGTGGCGGAGGAGATGGGCCCGCTGGTGGACAGTATCCTGACGGAGCGGGGCCAGAAGCGGGACGTGGCCTACCACAGCGTGGACGCCACCAACTATGCCTCCCTCCGGGCGGCGCTGGAGGGGGCCCAGGGGCCGCTGTGCATCACCACCGAGGGGCTTCTGATGTACTTCACCGACCCGGAGCTGGCCGCGCTGCTTGACAACATCCGGCGCATCCTGGAGGAGTTCGGCGGGGTGTGGATCACCCAGGACCCGGAGGTCAGCCGCGTGTACATGTCCATGACCATCGTGGTCATGAACGACATCGACAAGGCGAAGGCGACGGTAAAGGCCCTGGACGGCAGCGCCGACATGGGCGCGGTCCTCAAGGCCATGGCGGGGGACAGGGCCCAGTCCACCCTGAACGCCTCCAGCAAGACCTTCAGCGGCGCGGCGGACGTGAAGTTCGGAAACGTCATGCTCGTAAAGGGCGCGCCGGGGCAGCTGGCCGCGGCGATGGATACCCTCCGGGCCCACGGCCTCAAGGCAAAGCTCACGCCCGTGGCGGAGCGGATGCCGGTACTGGGGAGCCTGAATCCCGAGCGGACGGAGCTTGCCCGGCAGGCCATGGAGCACATCAGCCTCTGGACCATCACCCCGGACGGGGACGCGGTGCCCCTGGCGGACGCGGGCGGGGATACCTTTGGCGTGTCCATCAGCGCCCGGGGCGGGGCCATGGACGTGGTGTTGAAAGGCCGGGTGGACTCCATCACCGCGCCGGAGTTCCTGGCCGCCTATGAAAAGGCCGTGGGGGCCATGGACCTGACAGATGTGCATGTGGACATGTCGGAGCTGGCCTACATCTCCTCGGCGGGTCTGCGGGTGCTGCTGATGATGATAAAAGCGGTGCAGCCCGGCCATGTGGCCCTGTCCGGGGTCAACGAGACGGTCCGGGACATCCTTTCCCAGACGGGCTACGCCGACATGGTGACAATGTGAAAAACCGGCCCGGAGACAGGCCGGAGAAACATAAAAAATACGAAAACAATAAATCGGGAGGAACATATCATGACTATCACGAAGAATCAGAACGGGACCCATCTTGACCTGGCCCTGGAGGGCCGTCTGGACACCACCACCGCCCCCCAGCTGGAGGCGGAGCTGAAGCAGAGCGTGGACGGCGTCACGGAGCTGGCGCTGGACTTCGGGAAGCTGGAGTACCTGTCCTCCGCCGGCCTGCGCGTGCTTTTGAGCGCCCAGAAGGTGATGAACAAGCAGGGCACCATGGTCATCAAGAACGTCAACGAGACCATCATGGAGATCTTCGACGTCACCGGCTTCGCGGATATCCTGACCATCGAGGCGTAAGGACTGAGCATGTCTATTGCAGAGAGCAAACTGGACGAGGGGATACTGCGCCTTTCTCTGGTGGGTAAGGTGGACTCCGGCAACGCCGCCCAGGCGGAGCAGGAGCTGAACGCCCTGCGGGCCGAACACCCGGAGGCGGCCGTGGTGCTGGACTTTGATAAGCTCCAGTACATATCCAGCGCGGGCCTGCGGGTCATCCTGCGGCTGCGGAAGGAGCGGCCGGAGCTGAAGATCGTGAACGTGTCTTCGGAGGTATACGAGGTGCTGGACATGACCGGCTTCACCGAGATGCTCCCGGTGGAGAAGGCCTACCGCCGCCTGAGCGTGGAGGGCTGCGAGGTCATCGGCCGGGGCGCCAACGGCGAGGTATACCGCCTGGACCCGGACACCATCATCAAGGTGTATTTGAATCCCGACAGCCTGCCGGACATCCAGCGGGAGCGGGAGCTGGCCCGCCGGGCCTTTGTGCTGGGCGTGCCCACCGCCATCCCCTACGACGTGGTGCGGGTGGGGGAGGGCTACGGCTCCGTGTTCGAGCTTCTGAACGCCAAGAGCCTGGCCAAGCTCATCGCCGCGGAGCCGGAGAAGCTGGATGAGTACGTCAAGATCTCCGTGGACCTTCTCAAGACCATCCACGGCACCGAGCTGAAGCCCGGGGAGATACCGGACATGAAGGCCGTGGCCCTGGGCTGGGCCCAGTGGCTGAAGGACTGGCTGCCGGCGGACCAGAGCGACAAGCTCATCCGGTTCATCCAGGCCGTGCCGGAGGACAATCACATGCTCCACGGCGACTACCACATCAAAAACGTCATGATGCAAAACGGCGAGGCCCTGCTCATCGACATGGACACCCTGTGCATGGGCCACCCGGTGTTCGAATTCGCGTCCATCTACCTGGCCTACCAGGGCTTCAGCGAGGTGGACCACGGGGAGATACAGCGGTTCCTGGGCATCCCCTTCGAGACGGGCGCGGCCATATGGGATAAGACCCTCCGGCTCTATTTCGGCACGGACGATCAGGCCGTCCTGGACGCCTTCGCCGACAAGGCCCGCCTCATCGGCTATGCCCGGCTGCTGCGCCGGACCCTCCGCCGGGAGCGGGACACCGAAAAGGGCCAGGCCGTCATCGAAAACTGCCGGAAGCAGATCGCGGCGCTTCTGGACCGCATCGACGTGGACAACGTGACATTCTGACCGCCCCAAGGGGCACATCAATGATCTTTGCAGGGGGAAACTGATATGGATAGCGGGCTGTTTCGTCAAAAGAGCCTGGACAAGGTGTCCAGCCCGGAGCAGATGAACGACTACATCCGGGTGACCAGTCCCGGGGTGTGGCTGGTGCTGGCGGCCGTCATCGCGCTGCTGGCGGGGCTTCTCATATGGTCCGTGGCGGGCCGGCTGGAGACCACCGTGGCCGCGGCGGCGGTGGCCGGGCCGGAGGGCACGGTGCTGTACATACCCGAGGCGGAGATGGACGCCGTCCCGGAGGGCGCCGCGGTGCACATCGACGGCCAGGACTATGTCCTGGGCACGCCGGAGGCGCGCCCCGTGGCCGTGGATGAGAGCTTCGACGCCTATGTGATGCACATAAGCGGCCTCAGTGAGGGCCAGTGGGTCTACCCCGTGGCGGTGGACGCGGACCTGGACGAGGGCGTGTACGAGGCGAAGATCGTGGTGGACAGCGTCTCCCCCATATCCTTCCTCCTGAACTGAGCCTATGAAGAAGCAGGAAATAAAATCGCCCGTCACGAAGGGCGTGGCCAAGGTGCCCGTGGTCATGCAGATGGAGGCGCTGGAGTGCGGCGCCGCATCCCTTACCATGGTGCTGGCCTATTACGGAAAGTGGGTGCCCCTGGAGCAGGTGCGCGCCGACTGCGGCGTGAGCCGGGACGGCTCCAACGCCAAGAACGTGCTGAAAGCAGCCCGGAGCTATGGCCTCATAGCCCGGGCCTACCGCTTTGAGCCGGAGGACCTGAAGGAAAACGGCAGCTTCCCCTGCATCATCCACTGGAACTTCAACCACTTTGTGGTGCTGGACGGGTTCAAGGGCGGCAAGGCCATACTGAACGACCCGGCCCGGGGCACGGTGCCCGTGAGCATGGAGACCTTCGACAGCTCCTTCACCGGCATATGCCTGCAGTTCGAGCCGGGGGAGGGGTTTGAGCCCGGCGGCAGCCCCAAGAGCATGGCCCGCTACGCCAAAAAGCGCCTGGAGGGCGCGGGCACGGCGCTGGTGTTCGTGGCGGTCACCACCCTCATAAGCTCCCTGTTCGGCGTCATCAGCCCGGCCTTCTCCCGGATATTCATGGACCGTCTGCTGACGGGGCAGAACCCGGAGTGGCTGTGGCCGTTTTTGCTGGCCCTGGCGGGGGTGAGCATATTGCAGCTCATCGTGGCCTGGATACAGGCGGCGTGGTCCCTGCGCATCACGGGAAAGCTGGCCTCGGTGGGCGCGGCCACGTTCCTGTGGAAGGTGCTGCACATGCCCATGGAATTCTTCTCCCAGCGCATGGCCGGCGACATCCAGCAGCGCCAGACCACCAACGCCTCCATTGCCCAGGAGCTGGTGAACACCCTGGGCCCCCTGGTGCTGAACGCCATCATGATGGTGTTCTACCTGGTGGTCATGCTCCGCTACTCCTGGATACTGACTCTGGTGGGTCTGGCCTCGGTGATCATCAATCTCGGCGTGAGCCGGTTCATCTCCAAAAAGCGCGTGAACGTCATGCGCGTGCAGATGCGCGACTCCGGCAAGCTGGCCGCCAGTACCATGGCCGCCATCGAGATGATCGAGACCATCAAGGCCGCCGGCGCGGAGAACGGCTACTTCGAGCGCTGGGCGGGCTATCAGGCCAGCGTCAACACCCAGCAGACCCGCTTTGAGAAGATGGACGCCTATCTGGGGCTCATCCCCACGGTGGTCAGCGTCATCACCGACATGGTCATCCTCTTCCTGGGCGTGCTGTTCGTCATGCAGGGCCAGTTCACCATCGGTATGGTCATGGCCTTCCAGGGCTTCCTCATGAGCTTCACCGCCCCCGCCACCACCCTCATCAGCGCCGGGCAGACCATCCAGGAGATGCGCTCGGAGATGGAGCGGGTGGAGGACGTGATGGAGTACCCCGCCGACGTGAACATGACCGACGCCCCGGAGATAGAAAGCTACGACAAGCTCTCCGGCGCGCTTGAGATGAAGCACGTCACCTTCGGCTACTCAAAGCTTGCTGACCCCCTCATCGAGGACTTCAACCTGACCTTGAAACCGGGCAGCCGGGTGGCCTTCGTGGGCGGCTCCGGCTGCGGCAAGAGCACGCTCTCCAAGCTCATATCCGGGCTCTATCAGCCCTGGAGCGGGGAGATCCTCTTCGACGGCAAGCCCATCAAGGAGATAGACCGGAACGTGTTCACCGGGTCTCTCGCCGTGGTGGACCAGGACATCATCCTCTTTGAGGACACCATCGGCAACAATATAAAGATGTGGGATAAGTCCATCGAGGACTTTGAGATGATCCTGGCCGCCCGGGACGCGGGGATACACAGCGACATCGTCCAGCGGGAGGGCGGCTACGAGCACATGCTGACCGAGGGCGGCCGGGACTTCTCCGGCGGCCAGCGCCAGCGCATGGAGATCGCCCGTGTCCTGGCCCAGGACCCCACCATCATCATCCTGGACGAGGCCACCTCCGCCCTGGACGCCAAGACGGAGTTCGAGGTGGTCAATTCCATCAAGAACCGGGGCATCACCTGCATCGTGGTGGCCCACCGGCTCTCCACCATCCGGGACTGCGACGAGATCATCGTCCTGGACCAGGGCAAGGTGGTGGAGCGGGGCACCCACGACGAGCTGTACGCCAAGGGCGGGTACTACACCCGTCTGGTGTCCAATGACTGAAGGAGGGCGCTATGGGTTGGTTTGACGAACAAATACGCGAACGCAAGCGCCAGGACCAGCAGGCCTTCGAGGAGGGCTTTGCCTCCATCGCCGGGGCGGTGCTGGGCCGGCCTGTGGCCTCCGCCGACAGTGCCCGGCAGGCCCAAAGCGCCGTGGAGGAGATACTGAAGTACTATCACGCCAAGAGCCGGCGGGTGCCGGACTCGGTGAAGGACTTCAACGAGCAGCTGGAATTCCTCCTGCGTCCGTACGGTATCATGCGCCGGACGGTGAACCTGGAGGAGGGGTGGCACAAGGACGCCATCGGCGCCATGCTGGCCTTCCGGCGGGAGGACGGCGCCCCCACGGCTCTCATCCCCACGGGCCTTTCCGGCTATACCTTCTTTGACCCCGCCACCGGCAAGCGCCGGCGGGTGAACGGCGAGGCGGAAAAGCTCTTCAAGCCCGAGGCCATCGCCTTCTACCGGCCCTTCCCCCAGGGGAAGATCGGCATTCCCGGCCTGATGCGGTATATAGGCGGCTGCACCTCCTGGGCGGACCGGATATTCTTCGCCCTGTCCGCGCTGGCGGTGAGCCTGGTGGGCCTGCTGCTGCCGAGGCTGAACAACATTCTCTTCTCCTCCGTGACGGCCAGCGGCAGCGTGCGGGTGCTGGCGGCGCTGGTATCCTTCATGCTGCTGGTGAGCGTCGCCTCCAAGCTTTTGGAGGTGGCCAAGCAGATGCTGACCAGCCGGATGAATACGAAGGTGTCGGTGTCCGTGGAGGCCGCCAGCATGATGCGCCTGTTTGCCCTGCCGGCGAATTTCTTTAAGAAATACAGCACCGGCGAGATGGCGAGCCGCGTCATGAACATCAAGACGCTGTCGAGCCTCTTAGTCTCCTCGGTGGCGTCGGTGGGCCTTACGAGCCTGTTCTCCCTGCTGCAGATCAGCCAGATCTTCGCCTTTGCGCCCTCGTTGGTGGCGCCGGCGATGATCATCGTGCTGGTGACCACGGTCTTTTCCGTGCTCACCGCCTTCCGGCAGATGTCCGTCACCCAGCAGCTCATGGAGCAGAGCGCCCGGGAGAGCGGCCTGTCCTACGCCCTCATCAGCGGCGTGCAGAAGATCAAGCTCTCCGGCGCGGAGAAGCGGGCCTTCGCCAAGTGGAGCGAGCAGTTTGCCGCCGGGGCGAAGCTGGCCTACGACCCGCCCATGTTTTTGAAGATCAACAGCGTCATCAGCCTGGCCATCTCCCTGACCGGGACGCTGGTGATGTACGCCATCGCGGTGAAGAGCGGCGTGTCCGCGGCGGAATACTACGCCTTCAACTCCGCCTACGCCATGATCACCGCGGCCTTCACCTCCCTGGCCGGCATCGCCGCCATGGTGGGCCAGATCATCCCCATCCTCAATATGGCGAAACCCATATTGGAGACGGAGCCGGAGATCGGCACCGACAAGCAGGTGGTGGAGAGGCTCTCCGGCGGCATCGAGCTCAACAACGTTTCCTTCCGCTACGGGGAGGATACGCCCAACGTGGTGGACGACATGAGCCTCAAGATCCGCCCGGGCCAGTACGTGGCCATCGTGGGCAAGACCGGCTGCGGCAAGAGTACACTGATGCGTCTGCTTCTGGGCTTTGAGACGCCCCAGAAGGGCGCCATCTACTACGACGGCCGGGACATGTCCGGCCTGGACCTTAAGAGCCTGCGCCGGCGCATGGGCGTGGTGATGCAGGACGGAAAGCTGTTCCAGGGGGACATCTATTCCAACATCACCATATCCGCCCCCTGGCTGACCCTGGACGACGCCTGGGAGGCGGCGGAGATGGCGGGCATCGCCGAGGACATCCGGCGCATGCCCATGGGCATGAACACCATGATATCCGAGGGCAGCGGCGGCATCTCCGGCGGCCAGCGCCAGCGGCTGCTGATCGCCCGGGCCATCGCCCCCAAGCCCCGCATCCTCATGTTCGACGAGGCCACCTCCGCCCTGGACAACATCACCCAGCGCATCGTGTCCGAGTCCCTGGATAAGCTCAAATGCACCCGTATCGTCATCGCCCACCGCCTGAGCACCATCCGCCACTGTGACCGCATCATCGTCCTGGACGGCGGCCGCATCGTGGAGGACGGCACCTACGACGAGCTCATCGCCGCGGACGGCTTCTTCGCGGAGCTGGTGTCCCGCCAGCGGCTGGACACGGACAGCGCCGGGGAGAGCGCGTGAAAAAATAGTATTTTCCTTTAGCCCTTTTGCCCGGATGAAACGTATAAAGAAACAGAACGACGGCCTGGAGGTATTTCCCGTGAACCGCAGAGAGAATAAAAAAGCCCCGGAGGAGCTGGATGACGATTTCCTGGACGCCGTGGCCGGCGGGCTGGATGGTTACACCAACTTCTTCCGGTATTCGTCCGATGGGGTGCTCACCTGCACCTGCGGCATGACCATCATAGTGGGCAGCGCCAAGGACGCGTATTGCCCCGGGTGCGGGATTCAGTGGAAATGCGTTTTGGGTTCGTCCGGCTGGCAATCTCTTTAAAAGTGACGCGCGGGCGGCATGACGGCATAAAGGAGGAAAGAACATGAGTGAAGATAAGACCAAGAAGGAAGAAAAGGCGCTGCCTGACGAGGCGCTGGACGCCGTGGCCGGCGGTTTGTCCGGCGCCGCCGCTGCGGTCGATGGGGTGCTCACCTGCACCTGCGGCACGGCCATAAACGTTGGCAGCGCCCGCAGAGTGCGCTGCCCCCAGTGCGGGCTGCAATGGGTTCTGCGGATGGGCGTGAGCGGCTGGGTAGCTCCTTAAAAGTGACGCATGCGGTATGACGGCATAAAGGAGGATATGACCATGAACGAAAATAAGAAAACGAAGCAAGAAGAACTGAAAGAGAAAAAGCCCATGGACGGGGAAGAGCCCCTGGCCGACGAAGAGGTGGAGGACGTGGCGGGAGGCAGTGTTTTCCGTCATTATTATGAAGACCCGGAGAAAGCCAAAGGGTTCTTTTAACGGCCCGGGACGGGCACATACAGGGATGGAGGTATCCCCATGAACGGTAACGAGAACAAAAAAGCCCCGGAAGAGCTGGCCGACGAGGCCCTGGACGCGGTCGCGGGCGGTGCCTGCGTCACGGAGGAGAACGGCGTCGTGTATGTGAACTGCAGCTGCGGCGCGGTCATAACTGTGCCTCAGGGCGTCAACAGAGTGGAATGCCCCGTGTGCAGGAATAATTGGCAGATCGTCGGCAAAGCGGTGCTCCCGTGCATCAAGTGACGGTACGGGCGGCAGGCGACAGGCCCTGAAAGGAGAATAGCCATGGAGAATACGAAGAGCTTTGAGGCGCTGGCCGACGAGGCCCTGGACGCCGTGTCCGGCGGAGTGTACGTGACGGGCATCTGCGCGGGGTGCGGGTATAAGAAACCGGTCATGCTCTATCAGTATGAGAAGCAGGGCAAGAGCAGGCTCCTTTGCAGAGACTGCATCGACCTTATCAAAAAAGCAAATAAGTGATATCCGGCGAGGGAGCCCCGCGGGGATAAGGGGGAGAAAGAGACATGAAAAAACGTATGATGGCCATGCTGCTGGCGGCGGTGATGGCGTTCTCGGTGCTTGGCGGCGGCGCCTTTGCCGCGGCGGAGCCGGAGGAGACGGCTGCGCCCGGAAATGAGATTGCGGAGATCGCGGCGGAGGCGTCCCCGGTGTACTCTGTCGGCGAAACGGATGCGCCTGTGCTGAAGGTGGAGGGGGAGGACGTACTTTTGTCCGCCTACCCCTGGGATGAGGGCGATGAGATAATGGCCCCCCTTACGGACGGTAGCCCGATCAGCGACGGCATGGGCTACATCATGATGCCGGCGGAGTATGCGGCGAAGTTCCCCGCCGCCGGCGTGGAGGTCGAGGGGATCTACCTGTATGACTGGGATTCCGCGCCGGATACGCCCATCTATCATGTGTATGCCTTTGAGGTGACTGACCCTGCCCTGACGGAGGTCACCGTGACCGTGGTCCCCAATCCGGACCCGCCCATGTGGACGAAGGTCACCATCCATACCCACGGCAATTTCTATTGGGAGATGCACGATTGCTCAGCCGACTGGTACCACGGTGAACATGTCAACAGCGGGTGGACATTCTATGCTCTGGAGGACGCCGGCGGCTTTGCCCTGGATCTGACCGAGGCGCCGGGCGTGAAGCCCCTGATGACGACCGGCACGGCGGAGGATATGGGCGGCGGCATGTATACCCTCCACGGGCAGGACGGCGTGATGGAACTGGACATGGGCGGCATCCGGATAAACTATACCGGCGAGACGGATGCGCTCCTTAACGGCCCTGCCTATGTATCGATCAACGGGGATGAGTACTACGTCGATCTGTACACGCAGATAGGCTACACCGTAGTGCCGGCTGACGAAAACGCGGCCGTGACCGTGGGCTATTTCAACGAGGTGGACGGGGAGTACTCCCTCCACTACCATATCAGCGCGGACGCGGCGGCGAAAAATGGCGCGGACAGTGTAACGTTCCGGGTGGATAAGATAACCTCGGTCACGCTCTCGGTGGACGACCCGGACGCGCTGCTGGCAGCCGATCCCTACGACAGCGACAGAGGCCCCATCCTGACCGACGGCGACGTCATCCCCCCTGAGGGCGGATGGATCCTCGCCAGGAGCGACGTGTCGTTCGGTTACCACAACAGCAGCTATGACCTTGTCTGGACGGACGCGTCCTACGGCGAGCCCGGCAGCGAGATATATGTCTGGTGGTACATCTACCCGCTCAAAAACGGCGAGTTGAACGTCACGACAGAGCGCTCTGACACGCAGGCCCATTGGGCGGAGGTGACCGTGGACAATCCCGGCGGCTGGGACCTGTATCTGGAGGGATATTCCCCCCGGCAGGAGGTGGCCTTTGAGCCCGAGACCTATCCCGTACAGATGATCGTATACGACTATTTGTTCGTTCAGAGCCATTCCGGCTCGCTGCGCGAGGCGGACTATATCATTCCCGGAGAGGGCGTTCTCAGCGTGGAGGAGGGCGAGTACTATATCCTGCTGAACCTGGACCCGGCGGCGGAGAAGATATCCTTCACCGTGAAGGCCCCCAAGGCCGCGCCCGCCCCTGAGTCCGGCACGGGCTGGAGCTATGACTACGCTACCGGCGATTGGTACTTCTACAAGAAGGGCAAGCTCGTCTCCAACTACTGGGTCGGCAAGGTCGACGGCGCCAGCCAGTGGGATAATAACTGGTACTATGTGGGCGCGGACGGCAGGATGCTCACCGGCATGCAGTACCTGGACGACCTGCACGGCGGCAAGGGCTGGTACTTCCTGCAGCAGACCAATGACCGAGGTGAGATCGGCAAGATGCTCACCGGCTGGCAGTGGGTCGGCGGCGAGTACGGCGAGTGTTACTTCAGCAAAAAGAACGGCGAAGCCGGCAAGTGCACCTGGTCCGAGAAGCTGGGCGACTTCGATCCCGCGGCGGGCCAGTGGACCGGCGGCTGAGACACAGAAACCACAGAAAAACCGCACATCTTCGTTTGAAGATGTGCGGTTTATTATGCCCTTTTTTCAGCCGGCGAGGGAATCCTCGGTGACGGGGAAGGTGAAGTAGGTGTCGGGGTAGGGCTCATCCACCAGGGTGAAGTGCCACCACTCGGTGTCCAGGGGCTTGAAGCCGTTGTCCACCATGATGTCCCGCAGGGTGTTGCGGTTATCGATCTGCTCCTGGGTCAGGTCCCCCACGTAGTCCGGGTGGGACAGCTCCCCAAAGTAGTCGAAGGTGCCGCCCATATCCACTTCCTTGCCGGTGTCCATGTCGAAGAGGGTCAGGTCGATGGTGCTGCCCCGGCTGTGGCCGGACTTGGCGTCGATATAGCCCTGGTCAAAGAGCACGGACTTGTCCAGCTCCGGGTAGAAGTAGGCCTTCATGGCGGTGTCGTCCACGTCCTCCGCCCAGCGGACGAAGTGGTCCACGGCCATCTGGGGCCGGTAGGCGTCGTAGACCTTCAGCCGGTAGCCCTGCTCCTCCGCCTCCGCGGCGGCATTATTGAGGGCCTCGGCGGCCTCCTTTGTCATGAGGGCGCAGGGCTCCTCGTAGCCGTCCACCCGCTCACCCACGAAGTTGTAGGTGGAGTAGTAGCGTATCTCCAGTATCACGTCCGGCGCCGCCTCGGCCAGAGAGACGAAGCCGGTGGCGTCGTCAGGGGAGGTGCTCTGTCCCTCCGCCGCGAAGGCTGTGCCCGCCAGGGTCAGCAGCACCGCCAATGTCATCAAGAGAGAGATCAGTTTTTTGTGCATAGTTACATCGTCCTTTCCGTTGGGTATATCGAATTATAACATCGCGGGAGGCGGCGCGCAAGCCCCGCTTATCCCTCCATCAGCGTCTGAAGCTGGGCGGTCACATGGGGCATCACCCGGTCCAGGGCATAGGGGGCGGCGGCCTCCTTTGCGGCCCGGCCCAGGGACGTGCACAGGGCCCGGTCGTCCATGAGCCTTCCCGCGGCGGCGGCGAAGGCCGCTTCGTCGCCGTAGGGATAGAGAAGGCCGGTGCGGCCGTCGGCTATGAGGTCCGTGTGGCCCTTCACGGCGCTGGCAACGATGGGCAGGCCCATATGCATGGCCTCCATCACGTTGAAGGGCAGGCCCTCGCTGCGGCTGGCGGGCACGGCGGCGTCCGCCGCGGCGTACCAGGCGGCCATATCCCCCGCCTCGCCGGGGAACAGCACCCGTTTTTCCAGTCCCAGCCGGGCGGCCAGGGCCTTGCATTCGTCCAAAAGCTCCCCGCTGCCGGGCAGGACCAGCACCGCCCGCTCCGGCAGGCCGGCCATGGCCCGGATGAGCACCTCCTGGCTCTTCCGGGGGGAGAACTCCGCCGGATAGACCATCAAAAAGGCGTCCGGCGCAATGCCGTATGCAGCCCGCTTCTCCCGGCCCGCGCCGGGGACGGCGCTGTCCAGAAGGGAGAAGTCCACTCCCATGCCGGGGATGAGGGCCGCCCTGGCGCCCAGATGCTTCGCCCGGGCCAGGTCGTAGTCCCACCGGTTCATGGTGAGCACGAGATCGGTCTTTCCTGCCGTGAGCTTCTCTGCCCCCAGCAGCACCGCCCGCTTCATGGCGGGGGTGTTATCGTCGAAGAGGTACCCGTGGACGGTGTTTATGAGCTTGGGCCTGTCTTTCAGGCCCATGACGGCGAGGCGGGTGAAGAAGGCCGCCAGGGAGGTGTGGGCGGAGATGAGGTCGTAGCGGTTTTCCTTTATCTCCCGGCGCAGGAGGGCGGCGGCCCGGAAGTTACCGGGGGCGGCCATCCGCTTTTCCAGGGGCAGGGCTATGACCCTGTCCGCCTCCGGGATGGGCTCCGGCGCGCCGCCGCAGGCCACGTCCACCTGCCAGCCCTGCTCCCGGAACCAGCGCAGATAGGGCAGGTGGAACCGGCGGATATGGGAAAAGGTGGAGGCCGTGAAGAGCACGCTGTGAGCCTGCTTCACTGTCCCACCTTCTCCCTTTTGACGTCTTCCTTATTGATGAACTTCCCGCCGAATACCGTGGTCAGCAGGATCTGCAAGTCGAACCAGAGGCTCCAGTGCTCGATGTAATAGATGTCATACTCGATGCGCTCCCGGATGGAGGTGTCTCCCCGCAGGTCGTGGACCTGGGCCCAGCCGGTCATGCCCGGGCGGACCTGGTGCTTGACCATGTACAGGGGCACCTGGTCCCGGAACTGTTCCACGAAATAGGGCAGCTCCGGCCGGGGGCCCACCAGGCTCATGTCCCCCTTCAGCACGTTCCACAGCTGGGGCAGCTCGTCCAGAGAGCACTTGCGCATGAAGGCGCCGAACCGGGTGCGGCGGCTGTCCTTCGACTCGCTCCAGGCGGTGGATTCCTTGTCGTTCACCCGCATGGAGCGGAACTTGTACATCCAGAACAGCTTCTTGTCCCGGCCCACCCGCTGCTGGCGGAAGATGACAGGGCCGGGGGAGGACAGCTTCACGCCCGCGGCGCACAGGACCATCACCGGGCTCAGCAGGATGAGCGCAGCCGCCGAGCCCGCGATATCCAGGGCCCGCTTTAAAAAGGCGTTGGTCCAGTTATCCAGAGGGATGTGGCGGATGTTCATCAGGGGGATGCCGTTCAGGTCGTCCAGCTGCGGCGTGGAGCGGGTATAGCCGGCGAAGAAGGGGATGATGGAGAGGCGCACCCCGGCGTCCTCGCAGGCGGCGATGATCTGGGGCGTACGGGCGACGTCCTCCGGCTCCAGCGCCGCCACCACCTCGTCGGGCCGGGTCTTCTCCAGAAGCTCCGGCAGCTTTTCAAACCCGCCCAGCCAGCGAAGGGCTTCCAGCCCGCCGTTTTCGGATACATACCCGATGGCATCATAGCCCAGCGTCCGGTCGGAGGATATCTCGCCCAGATACTTCCGGGCCAGGGACCCGGCGCCCAGGACCAGCACATGCTTCAGGTTGTGACCCGTCTCCCGCCAGCGGCGCAGCGCCAGACGCAGGACGACCCGCTTGGCGCTGAGGACGGTCACGCTCAGGGCAAAGGCGATGAGCAGCAGGCCCCGGGAGTAGTGCATGCCCCAGCTCATGAACAGCAAGCTCTGCAGCGCCACCGTGTCCAGCAGCGTGGTCTCCCACAGGCGCACAAGCTCGATCCGCAGCCGCTTGGCGCGGAAGCTCTGGTACAGCCCGAAGGCCCCGTAGGTGAACAGCTGCGCCGCCGTATAGACGGCGCCCAGAACAAGATAGTTGGACAGGGGCACGCCTATCTCGCCGTGAAACACATAAAACCGTATCCAGAACGCCGCGGGGAAGGACAAAAACAGCACCGCGCCGTCGCTGAGCACATGCAGCTGATTGAGTATCTTCTGATTCTCTCTTATCATGAGCGGCCTGCCTTCACCCCTGGATCATTCTGTTGATGTAGTCGGCGGTGGCCTGGTCCACGCCGTTGTCGGCCATGTTCTCCTCGTTCCAGGCCGTCATCTTCTCCGCCAGGCGCCGGACGCCGTCCCGGTAGAGCGGCTCGTCCTGAGAATAGGCCTCCAGCAGGTCGAAGGCCATGTTCCAGGCGTTCTCATCGGCGGATACATAGCCCACAAAGGTCTCCAGCGCGTCGATGGCCATCTCCGGCCGGCCGGTCCTGAAATAGTAATCCGCCAGATAGTAATGGGCCGTGTTGGACATCCTGGCGTCCATCCGGCGGGCGTAGGCGTCCGCCTTTTCCCGGATGGCGGGCGAGTCCTCCAGGTCCGCCGCGCCGTCCAGATAGCTGAGGGCATAGTCGGCCCACTCGAACCTGTCGATGGTGATGGCCTGTTCCACATCGTCGAAGGTGGGCTGGGGGCGGGAGGTGATGACCGCGGCATAGATGTTGCCGAAGGTGAGCACGGCATATATCCCCACCCAGACGCTCATCACGGCGAGGGCCGCGGTCCGGAGCTTCTTTCCCGGCTGGAACCGGGGCGCCGCGTCGGAGCAGCACAGGGAGATGAGGGCGAAGACGCCGAAGGCGACGGGGAGATAGCTGCGGAAGGAGAATACCACCTCCACCGCGGCGTGCCCCGCCATGAAGATAAGCGCCGCCCCCAGGGCCGGGACCATGGGATGGAGGCCTTTCTTCCGGGCGTGCCAGAGGCAGAGGGCGGAGCCCAGGAGCAGCCCCACAAACAGGACGAAGCCCACAAGGCCGGTCTCCACCAGCACCTGGATATAGTGGTCATGGGCGTATTTTGTGTCGTACAGGAACGACTGTACGCTGCGGATATAGGCCTCGAAGGCCCCCTTGCCCAGGCCAATGATGGGGCTCATGCGGAACATTTTGAGCCCGTCGGAGAAGAACACCAGCCGCTGGATGGCGTTCTCGTTGGCCCACAGGCCCTGCAGGCGGTTGGCCATGAAGCCGGGCAGCAGCTTGTACCCAAGAGGGATGGACCCCTCTCCGGCCTCGCCCGAGAAGGTCACGGCCTCCACATGTACATCCGCCGGGGCGTAGAAGTCAAAGTAGACCACAAGGCTGCCCTCCGGCACGGTGAAGGCGGCGTCCGCCGCCGGGCCGGTATAGAGGGTCGTTTCGGTGTGCATCATGGTCTGCTGCCTGTCCTGGCTCGCGATGGTGACGGTGAGATCGCCGTCTGCCTCCACGGCAAGGGTGTATTCGCCCGGGTCGGGATAGGCGGCCCGGCGCAGGCCCTCGCCAGCGTCCAGGGACACGCCGCCGGTGATGTTATAGGCGGCCAGGGCCAGCGCCGCCAGCGCGGCCAGCACCCCGGCGATGATGATGGGGATGAGCTTTCCCCGTTCCGCCAGCTTTTCCGCCAGGGGCTGACCCACATAGCGGTCTGAAAGGCAAAGTCCTGCCGCGCCCAGGATGACGCACAGCATCGGTATGGGCTGGAAGCCGGTCCGGGGCTTGAGGGCGGTCATGGATACGACAGCCGCCGCCAGCACGCCCAAAAGCAGCGTCTGGAGCATCAGGGCCAGAAGGGACATGCGCCGTTCCCGCCTTTCCAGCGCCAGCAGGACCAGGAAGGCCACCGCGATGGTGGCCGTGGCGCCCATGCTGAAGGCCAGCAGGAAGCCCAGGGCGTTTATGTACAGGATGACGGTGTGCACTGTCCGCTCCCGGGGGCCCTCGGCGGAGCAGGCGAGCCCCAGCCCCACCAGTACGCCCAGGCCCGTGATACCGGCGAATATGTTGCCGTTGGAGAAAAGACCGTTCAAACGCACGCCGGTCTCCACGCCGGTGATACCCGTATAATCCGGTGTGATCAGCCCCAGAAGCCCCAGGATGGGGCCGCTGATGAGGTGGGTGGAGATGAGGTCGATGGAGACGAGGCTCACCAGGCCGCACATCCCCGTGAGGACCGCGCCGAGCCACCGCTCCGGCTTCATGCCCTTCTCAGGGGCGAAACAGAGCAGCAGCAGCGTGGTGCAGAAGGCGATCAGCGTGTAAAGATACTCCCGCAGGGCGAATTTCCCCGCGTCGGCGTACAGGGTGGAGATACCCTCCATCAGCACCAGGGCCGCCAGCAGGAGCATGGGCAGGCCCATCCGCTCCCGCAGCTTTCCGAACACCAGGCACACAGCCCCCAGCGTCAGCAGAGCCATCCCCAGGCCCAGGCCCTTCAGCGTGTTGGAGGTCGTCAGACACATGACAAAAAAACCGGCCAGGGCCGTGAACACGGCGGCCGCCGTCTGCCGTCCCGTCTGTTTCACGCTCAGTGTGCCGGCTGTGCTCTTGTTTTTCTTCTTTGCCATGCTGCTTCCTCCTGCGGTCCATACCCGGAAAAAGGCGCGCGCATCCGGCGCACCCTTTCAAAGTCCGACACAATCATACCATGTTTCTTCTTATTAAACAATAGTAAGTTATTTACCTGCCGCCCGGACCGGCCGCAAAAAAGAGCCCCGCGGGATATCCCGCGGGGCTGTGTGTAGGGGGCGTTCAGGCGCCCCGGCCGCTGCCGTACCGGCGCATGAACTCATCAAAAAGATCGTACATGTCCTGGTCCGGGTCATTGCCGTTATCGGGGCGGTCCGTCTGGTCACCGTTGGGGTCCAGGGGGTCCTCACTCTCATTGGCGGCATCATTGGTATCCTCCGCGTCCTCCTGGGGCAGGGCGCTCTCGGTCTTTTCCTCCACCGTCACGGTGACGTCCAGCGTCTCGCCCTGGCGGTAGACGGTGAGGGTCAGCTCTTCGCCCACCTGGGCCGCGCCCACGGTCTGGGACAGGTCGTGCCGGCTCGTGATGGCCTCGCCGTTCACGGCGGTGACGATGTCGTTGACCTGGATGCCGGCCTTGTCGGCGGGGCCGTCCTTCACAATATCCTTCACGGCCGCGCCCTGGGGCAGGCCGTAGGAGAGGGCGTCGGCGCTCACGTCGGAGATGGTGACGCCGATATAGGGCTTGGCGATATAGCCCTTTTCGATGATGCTCTCGACGCTCCCGGCGATGTCGCTGATGGGCACGGCGAAGCCCACGTTATCGATGGCGGAGCCGGTAAACTTGCCGTTGGTGATGCCCACTACCTCGCCGTACATGTTGAAGAGCGGGCCGCCGGAGTTGCCGTTATTGATGGCGCAGTCGGTCTGGATGAGGGTCATGCGCACGCCGGTGGAAGTGGTGACCTCCCGGTCCAGGGCGCTGACCATGCCGTGGGTCAGGGAGAAGGTGAGCTCGCCCAGGGGGTTGCCGATGGCCACCACCTCGTCGCCCACCCGCAGGTCGCCGGAGCCGTCCAGGGTGAGGAAGGGCAGGCCATCGCCGTCCACCTTCAGCACGGCCATGTCGTCGGACTGGTCGTAGCCGATGAGCTCGGCGTCGTAGGTGTCGCCGTTATAGCAGGTGATGGTGATAGACTCGGGGTTCTCCACCACGTGATAGTTGGTGAGGACGTAGCCGTCGTCGGAGATGATAAAGCCGGTGCCGGCCACGGCCGCGGGGGTCTCATAGCCCCAGAAGTTGGTGGTGGTGGTCCGGGTGGTCACGCCCACCACGGCGTTCACGGACTGCTCGTAGATGTCCGCCGCGGACATCTCCTCCCGGGCGGGCTCCTCCTGAGCGGCCAGGGCCGGTATGGCGGCGAAGGCCAGGCAAAGGGCCAATGTGAGGGCCAGGGCCAGAAGGCGGCCGGCCTTATGTTCTGTAAAGGTCTTCTTCATGATGGGAACGCTTCCTTTCTCGTAAGGGGGCTTTCTCCGTCCCCCTGTTTGCAGGCCTATTGTAGGCCCGGCCGCGCAAAAGATGTTGACAAAGGATTTAACATTTTTTGAAGGAAATGTGAATTTGAAAAAGGCATGAAAAAGCCCCGGACCTCTGTCCGGGGCAGGGCGTCGAATGGGTCAGGTCTCCACCTCATCTGTCTTGGGCAGCTTACGGAAAAACTGCACCAAAAAGGGCACGGAGATGAGCCCGGCCAGCACGTCGGCCAGGGGCTGGGAGTACATGATGCCGGGCAGACCCCAGGTGCGGGACAATATCAGCACCAGCGGGATGAAGCAGGCGCCGCTGCGCAGGGTCGCCATGAAGGTGGCCCGGCCGGCGAAGCCGATGGACTGAAACTGCATGTTGGCGCACACGGAAAGGGGCATGAACAGCAGCGCCAGGCACTGGGCCCGCAGGGCAGGGACGGCGATGGCGATGACCGCCGGGTCGTCCCGCATGACGGCGGCCACGGTGGGTGCTCCGAACCAGCCCGCCAGGGCAAAGAGGCTTATGAGCCCCGTGCCGAAGCCCAGGGTGAAGAAGAACCCGCCCCGGACCCGGGAATAGCGCCTGGCGCCGTAGTTGAAGCCGGACACGGGCTGAAAGCCCTGGCCGATGCCCAGCCCCACGCAGAAGAGGAGGTTGCATACCCGGGCCACGATGCTCATGGCGGCGATGGCCGCGTCGCCGAAGACCTTGGCCTGGGCGTTCAGGACCATGGTGGACACGCTGCTCAAGCCCTGGCGCATGAGGCTGGGAAGGCCCACGAGCAGGATGCTGCCCACGGTGGAGCAAAAGAGCTTCCCGCCGGGGACGGGCATGTCGCCGTTGTTGGGGGTGCCGTCCTCCGGGGGCCGGCGGAAGGGGAGGTATTTTAAGGAAAACACCGTCTGGGTGCGTTTTCTCAGGAACATGGAAAGGAGGATGGCCGCGCTTATGTACTGGCTCAGCATGGTGGCGAGGCCCGCCCCCGCGATGCCCATGTGAAGGCCCAGCATGAACAGGGCGTCCCCCGCGATGTTCAAAAGCCCGCCGCTTACCAGCCCCACCATGGCGAAGGCCGCCCGGCCCTCGTAGCGGAGGATGTTGTTCATCACGCACCCGGTGACCATGGCCGGGGCGGCCAGCAGGATATAGGCCGCGTAGATGCGGGCGTAGGGCAGGATGGTGTCCGTGGAGCCCAGAAGGCGGCAGAGCGGCTCCAGGAGGCACAGCCCTGCCGCGCCCATGAGCACGCTCACCAGAAGCGCCACGTAAAAAGCGGCGGAGGAGAATTGCCTGGCCCGGCGCAGGTGCTTTGCTCCCAGCAGGCGGGAGATGTTGCTGCCCGCCCCGTGGCCGAACATGAAGCCCACCGCCTGCAATATGGCCATCAGGCCGAAGACCACCCCCGTGGCCCCGGAGGCGCTGGTGCCGATGCGCCCCACGAACCAGGTGTCCACCACGTTGTAGAGGTTGGTGATCATCATGCTGATGGTGGTGGGGATGCCCAGCTCCAGGATGAGGGAGGGGATGGGCTGGCGGGTCATCTTATCGTATTGGCTGGCGTAGGCGGCGGACATAACGGGCCCTCTTTCTGTCACATGCGATCAATATCTACATTTTATACCGATTTTATCAAAAATCAATACGTCATGTCGACGAAAAGCGGCCGGCGCCCATTGCGGCGGAAAGGGATTTCTGCTATACTGTGCCCCGCGCCCACAAGGGAGCCGGAAGGGGAGAGACTTGTGATACGCCTCATCGCCAGCGACATAGACGGCACCCTCATGCCCTACGGGCAGACGGGGATAAGCGAAGATGCGTTTCGCCAGATCGAGCGCCTGGCGGACAAGGGCGTCATGTTCTGCCCCGCCAGCGGCCGGCAGTATAAGAGCCTGCGCGCACTCTTTGCCCCCGTGGCGGATAAGCTCTATTATATGTGCGAGAACGGCGCGGTGCTATTTGGCCCCGGGGACCCGGCAACCGTGCTTGCCAAGACTGCCATGGAGCGCACGGAGGCGGTGGCCCTGTGCCGGGCCATCGTGGCTCACCCGGACTGCGAGGTGCTCATCTCCGGGCAGAACACAAGCTACCTCTGCCCCAAGCAGGAGGATATGGTGGTGCTCATCCGGGACTTCGTGGGCAACGACGTGGTGCTGGTAAAGGACCCCGGGGACGTGCCGGAGGACATCGTGAAGATCGCCGCCTTCTGCCGCCGGGGCGCGGCGGCGGAGGTGGACGGGCCGCTGTCCAAGTGGGGCAAGGTGTTCTCCATGGCGGTGGCCGGGGCGCCCTGGCTGGACTTCACATTGGCGGACAAGGGCCTGGGGCTTAATAAGCTCTGCGCCGCCGTGGGGATAAAGCCGGAGGAAGTACTGGCCTTCGGGGACAACTTCAACGACGTGCCGCTCTTAAAAGCCGCGGGGACTGCCTACATCATGGCCGGGGCCGACCCGGCGCTTTTAAAGATGTTCCCCAACCACTGCCAGCGGGTGGAGGAAGTGCTGGCGGCGCTATAAGTTTACAAAAAATTATTTACATAATATTTCCCGGCGTTTTCGCCGGGATTTTTTTCGCCGTCATGCACCCACGCTATGGAAAATGGCGGCAGTATGGTGTATAATGACATGACATAAAAAATACCTGCTTCATAGGAGGGATGGATATATGAGAAGAACGAAGATCATCTGCACCCTGGGCCCCGCCGTGGACAGCCCGGAGATGATACGCAGCCTGATCCGGGCCGGCATGGACGGCGCCCGGTTCAATTTCTCCCACGGCACCCATGAGGAGCACCTGGAACGGCTCAACATGCTCAACGCCGTCCGGGACTCCATCAGCCGCCCGGTGGCCACCATTCTGGACACCAAGGGCCCGGAGATACGCATCCGCACCTTTGCCGACGGGCCCATCACCCTGTCCGCAGGGGACACCTTCATCCTCACCACTGAGGACGTGCCCGGCTCCCAGCAGCGGGTGGCCGTGACCTACGACAAACTCCATGAGGAGGTCGCCCCCGGCCAGGAGATACTCATCGACGACGGCCTGGTTGCCATCCGGGTGGAGAAGATCGAGGGCCAGAACATCATCTGCACCGTGGAGAACGGCGGACAGCTTTCCAACCACAAGTCCATCAACATCCCCGGCGCCAGTATCCATCTGCCCGCCATCACCGAGAAGGACATCGACGACATCCGCTTCGGCGTGGAGCACGACTTCGACTTCATCGCCGCCTCCTTCGTCCGCAAGGCCAGCGACGTGCAGGAGATACGAAAGGTCCTGCATGACTGCGGCGGCGACATGGTAAAGATCATCGCCAAGATCGAGAACCAGGAGGGCGTGGACAATCTGGACGAGATCATCGCCGCCGCCGACGGCGTGATGGTGGCCCGGGGCGACCTGGGCGTGGAGGTGCCCGCGGCCCGGGTGCCCATCATCCAGAAGAAGATGATCGACAAGTGCCTTCTGGAGAGCAAGCCGGTCATCACCGCCACCCAGATGCTGGACTCCATGATCCGCAACCCCCGGCCCACCCGGGCGGAGGTGTCCGACGTGGCCAACGCCGTGTTCGACGGCACCAGCTGCGTCATGCTCTCCGGCGAGACCGCCAGCGGCAAGTACCCCATCGAGGCCCTGACCGCCATGGTGGATATCGTCACCGAGGCGGAGTCCGCCGCGGGCTACTGGCGGAAGTTCAAGCAGTTCGAGCTGGTCTCCGCCCCCAGCATCAACGACGCCATCACCCACACCTGCACCCTCACCGCCCGGGACCTGAACGCCGCGGCCATCCTCACCGCCACCGCCTCCGGCAACACCGCCCGGTACATAGCCCGGTTCCGCCCCGGCTGCCCCATCGTGGCCCTGACCATGCACGAGAAGGTCCGCCGGCAGCTGGCCCTGTGCTGGGGCGTGGCGCCGGTGCTCACCGGGGAGGTCACCTCCACCGACCGCATCCTCTCCATGGCCTGCCAGGTGGCCGTCCGGGAGGGGCTGGTGACCAAGGGCGACACGGTGGTCATCACCGCCGGCGTGCCCCTGGGCAAGAGCTCCAGCACCAACCTTTTGAAGGCCCATGTCATCGACGATGACGACATGATGTAAACGATATAATAGAATCCGCCCGCCGCATGTTTGCGGCGGGCAGTTTTTCTACGGTTCGTCAGCGGGCGGCCGGACGGCCCGCTCCAACGTGAAGCCCCGACCCCGGACCTCCTTCACTTGGGTAATGGTGATAAAGGCGGCGGGGTCAATGGACTGTATAAGTTCCGTGGCGGCGTACAGCTTCCGGTGGGGGATGACGCAGAGGACCCCCATCTGCTTTTGGCCCAGGTGGCCCGTCTCCACCTGCATCATGGTGACGCCCGCCTCCAGCGCTGTGAGCAGGGCCCGGCGGATGGCCTCGTAGCGCTGGGAGATGACGAATATCTGTATCTGAGCCTGACCCAAGATCATCACCTTGTCCAGCAGGATGGATTCCAGCACCAGCACCACCAGGCCGTACAGCACGCTCTCCGCTGGGGAGAACAGGGCCTGGCCGCCGATGACCACCGCGTCCAGGGCGTACACGCACCAGGACACGGGCACATGGGTCCACTTGTGCAGCACCAGCGCTGCGATGTCCATGCCACCGGTGGAGGAGCCCACCCGCATGACCGTGCCTAGGGCCGCGCCCATGAGCACCCCGCCGAACAGGGATGCCAGAAGGGCGTTGTCGGTGAGGGCCGTCACGCCGGGGATGCGGTGCACCGCCTCTAATAAAAGGGGATATAAAAGGGAGCTTGCTAGGGTGGTGGCCACCAGCCGCTTTCCCAGCACCAGGCCGCCCAGCACCAGCAGCAGGGCGTTCAGGATAAACACGATGGCGGCGGTGTCCAGGGGCAGGAACCTGTCCAGGACGATGGCGATGCCGGTGGTGCCGCCCATGAGGATGCCGTGGGGGATGATGAAGGCCTCCACCGTGAAGGCCAGAAGGCCGTTGCCCAGCACGATGGCCGCCCATGTCCCGATAGTGCGGCGAAGGGTCTTTTTCATAGCGCGGGCCTCCTTTGACAGTGATATTAGAATTATATGCCAAAATACAGATTTTGGCAAACCTTTGCTTACGATTGCATAAACCCAGCCCGGTCCATGCAAAATAAGACCGGTGATCGATATGAATATGACCAACAGCGAGTACGATAAGTATATCCAGGGCATGGCTCCCGGCTCCCCGGTGGCGAAGGATCTCATCAAGGCGTTCATCGTGGGCGGGCTCATATGCTGCCTGGGCCAGGGCCTGAGCGTGGCCTACAGGCAGTTCGCGGGCCTCGCCGAGGAGGACGCCGCCACGGCGGTGAGCATGACGCTCATCTTCCTCGCGGCGGTGCTGACGGGCCTCAACGTCTACGACCAGATGGCCCGGTTCGCCGGGGCGGGGACGCTGGTGCCCATCACGGGCTTTGCCAACTCCGTGGTGAGCCCGGCGCTGGAATTCAAGACCGAGGGCTTCATCCTTGGCACGGCGGCGAAGATGTTCACCATCGCCGGCCCGGTGATAACCTTCGGCCTCACCGCCAGCGTGGTGTACGGGCTCATACTGTGCCTGCTGCAATGAAACGGACCCCGGCCGCCTTTTGAGCGGCCGGGCCTTTTTTCGGGAAAAAGAGTTGAAATCTCCCGGGAGGATGTTACAATTACAGGGAAAGAATCAGTGAAACAGAGGCTGGAATGATGGATTTGCAATATCTGCTCCTGCTGCAAAAGTTCCGCGAGGCCACGGGCGGGGTGCTGAACGACTTCTTCTTACAGATCAGCGACCTCTCCTACGGCGTCTTCATCTGGATGCTGGCCTGCATCCTCTACTGGGCGGCGGACAAAAAGACGGGCTCGTACCTGTTCCTCAATATCGCGGTCAACCGGTTTATCATGCAGCTATTGAAGCTCACCTTCTGCGTGTACCGGCCCTGGATACGCTCGGCGGACATCGTGCCCGTGGAGACGGCCTCCGGTTACTCCTTCCCCAGCGGCCACAGCGTCACCAGCGCGTCCAATTACGGCACGGTGCTGGCCCGGTACGGGAAAAAGCACCGGGGCCTGGGAGCGCTCATGATCGTCATGCTGCTTTTGACCATGTTCTCCCGCAACTACATAGGCGTCCACACGCCCCAGGATGTGGTGGTGGGCGCGGCGCTGGGCCTGACTGTGGTGTACCTCGGCATGCGCGCCTGGGCGTGGATAGACGAAAAGCCCGGCAGGGCGCGCATCATCCCCATCGCGGGCGTAGCGCTGACGGCGCTGTTCCTCGTCTATATCTCCCTCAAGAGCTATCCCCTGGACTATGACGAAGCGGGCAAGCTGCTGGTGGACCCGGCCAAGATGATGAAGGACGGCTATAAGGACGCCGGGCGGCTGCTGGGCGTGAGCCTGGGGTGGTATCTGGAGCGGCGGTATATCCGCTTTTCCACCGATGTGCCTGTGCTGACGAAGGTCACCCGCTGCGGCGTGGGCGCGCTGGTGCTGCTGGTCTATGAGCTTACGTTCATGCCCGCCGTGACGGGGGCGGTGAGCGGGGGATGGATCGGCTTCGTGCTGACCTTCGGGGAGCTCATGGTGCTCATGGTGGTCTATCCGCTGTGCTTCTCCCGGCTGGAGGGCAGGAAAAGCGCCCGCAGGGCCTCCGCCGCGTAACGGCAGTATGGACGAAAACGAGATCAAACTGGATATAAACGAGGTACTGCGCTATTTGGGCGTCAAAGATGAACCGGACGGCGCGGCGGCCCGAGCCGCGGCGGAAGAGGCGGATAAGCTCCTCCGCAACCTCCGGCCCCGGTATGTCTACCGCCTGTTCCCCCTGGAGTATGGGCCAGAGGGCGTCGTGCTTTCGGGCAGCGGCGTCACCCTGCCGGGTGATATGGCCGGGCAGATGCTGGCGCAGTGCCAGGAGGCAGCGCTGCTGGCCTGCACCCTGGGGGCCGGGTTCGAGACCATGCTGCGGGCGGCCCAGGCGAGGGACATGGCCCGGGCGGTCATCCTGGACGCCTGCGGCAGCGCCCTGGTGGAGGCGGGCTGCGACCTGGCGGAGCGGGAAATAGCATCCCGGTGTCCCGGAAAGCATCTCACGGACCGATTCAGCCCCGGCTACGGGGACCTGCCCCTGGGGATACAGGGCGCTGTCTGCGGGGCGCTGGACGCCCAAAAGCGGCTGGGCATCCATGTCACAGAGAGCCTTTTGATGAACCCCACCAAATCCGTCACCGCCGTTCTCGGCCTGGCGGAGAGGCCCCAGCCCGCCCGGATACGGGGCTGCGCATACTGCGCCCTCGCCGGGACGTGCACCATCCGCAAGGGAGGAAAAAGCTGTGCTGACTGAACGCTGGAAAGAGGATATCGTCCTGCTGGACGGGGCCATGGGCACTGTCCTGCAGCAAAAGGGCCTGCCCCCCGGGGGCAAGCCGGAGCTGCTGGCCCTGACCGACCCGGCGCTTCTGCTCTCCGTCCACCGGGAATACGTGGCCGCGGGCAGCCAGATCATATACGCCAACACCTTCGGGGCCAGCGCGCCGAAGCTGGCCCGCTCCGGCCACACCGTGGCGGAGGTGGTCCCGGCGGCCATCGCCGTGGCCAAAGAGGCCGCCGGAAGGTCCGCGGCCGTGGCGCTGGATATAGGCCCTCTGGGGGAGCTTCTGGAGCCCATGGGCACGCTGACCTTTGAAAAGGCGTATGAATATTTCCGCGAGATCGCCATAGCCGGTGCCGCCGCGGGGGCGGACCTGGCCGTCATCGAGACCATGACCGACCTCTACGAGGCGAAGGCGGCGCTGCTGGCGGTGAAGGAGAACACGGCTCTTCCCGTGTTCGTCACCATGTCCTTTGAGGAGAGCGGGCGGACCTTCACCGGCTGCACGGTGGCCTCCATGGCCCGGACGCTGGAGGGCCTGGGCGCGGACGCCATCGGCCTGAACTGCTCATTGGGGCCGGACCTGCTGGCCCCGCTTTTGAAGGAGCTGTGCGAGAACACCCGCCTGCCCGTCATCGCGAAGCCCAACGCGGGGCTGCCCGACCCGGTGACGGGCCTGTACGACATGGGCCCGGAGGCCTTCGCCGCGGCCCTGGCTCCCTCGCTGGACGCGGGAGTGACCATCTTCGGCGGCTGCTGCGGTACGTCGCCTGCGTACATCGAGGCGCTGCAAAAGGCTCTCGCGGGAAAGCGCCCCGCTGCCCGGAAGTACGACGCGATGGGCTTCGTCTGCACGCCTACGACCCCCTGCCGCCTGGACGGGGTGCGGGTCATCGGCGAGCGCATCAACCCCACCGGGAAAAAGCGGTTCCAGCAGGCGCTTTTGGAGCATGACCTTGACTACATCCTGGACGTGGCGGTGCAGCAGGAGGACGCGGGCGCGGACATCCTGGACGTGAACGTGGGCTACCCTGGGGTGGACGAGGCGGCCCTGCTGCCCGAGGTGGTGAAGAAGCTGCAGAGCGCCGTGAGACTTCCCCTGCAGCTGGACTCCTCCGACCCCGCCGCGCTGGAGGCGGGCCTGCGGGTCTATAACGGCAAGGCGGCGGTGAACTCCGTCAACGGCGACGCGGCGGTGATGGCGCGCATCCTGCCCATCGTGAAAAAATACGGCGCCGCCGTGGTGGGGCTCACGCTGGACAAAGGCGGCATCCCACAAACTGCCCAGGAGCGGGTGGATATCGCCCGCCGCATCCTGGACGGGGCGCTTTCCTATGGCATACCCCGGGAGGATGTGTGGATAGACTGCCTGACGCTGACGGTGTCGGCCCAGCAGGAGCAGGCCGCGGAGACCCTCCGGGCCGTGAGGACCGTGCGGGAGGAGCTGGGCCTGCAGGCGGTGCTGGGGGTGTCCAACATCTCCTTTGGCCTGCCGGAGCGGCGGCTCATCACCCAGAGCTTCCTCACCCAGGCATTGGCCGCGGGACTGACCCTGCCCATCCTGAATCCCGGTCAGCGGGAGATGATGGACGCGGTGGCGGCCTTCCGGGTGCTGTCCGGGGAGGACAGGGAGAGCCGGGCCTATATCGCCCGGTTCGCGGACGCGTCCGTGCCGGCAGCCCCGACGGCCACAGCCGGCTCCCTCACACTGGAGGACGCCATCGTCCGGGGCCTGAAGACCGACGCGGCGAGGCTGGCCGGGCAGGCTTTGGAGGCGGGGGAGGAGCCCCTGGCCCTGGTGGAGGGGCGGCTCATCCCGGCGCTGGATAAGATCGGCGAGGACTATGAGCGGGGGACGGCGTTTCTGCCCCAGCTTTTGAGCGCCGCCGGGGCGGCCCAGGGGGTGTTCGAGGTCATCAAGACCGCCATCGCCCAAAGGGGCGGCGAGAGCGTGAAGCGGGGGCGGCTGGTGCTGGCCACCGTCCAGGGGGACATCCACGACATCGGCAAGAACATCGTGAAGACCGTGCTGGAAAATTACGGCTACGAGACCATCGACTTGGGCCGGGACGTGCCGCCCCAGGTGGTGGCCGACACGGTGCGGAAGGAGCACATCCGCCTGGTGGGGCTGTCCGCTCTCATGACCACCACTCTCCCGGCCATGGAGGAGACCATACGCCTTCTCCATACTCTGCCGGAGCCCCCGGCGGTGGTGGTGGGCGGCGCGGTGGTCACGCCGGAATATGCCAAAAAGATCGGCGCGGACTACTACGCCAAGGACGCCCGGCAGTCCGTGGAGGCGGCCCGGGCCGTATTTGGTGCGTAAAGCCAGACAGGAAGTAAAAACCGCGTGGCGGATGTCCGTCACGCGGTTTTTTTGCTGCCTTGACGCTTATTCGCTCTTCGTAAACAGGCCGCTGCGCCGGAGGATCTCGTCCACGGCGGCGGACTGGTTCAGGGCGTAGATGTGCAGGTCGTTCACGCCGAGCTCAAGGTACTCGTGGAGCTGCTCCGCCGTATAATCCATCCCCGCGTCCCGGAAGCCCTCCGGGTCGTCGTAGTACTTGGAGATGTGGCGGGCAAGTTTCCGGGGGATGGCGCACCCATTCATGGAAAGGCAGTGGCGGATGCACTTGTCCCGGTCCAGCACCGGCATGACGCCCACCGCTACCGGCAGGGTGACCCCCGCGGCCCGTATCTCCTCCATCCAGCGGGCAAAACGGTCCATGTCGAAGGTGAGCTGGGTCACGATGAAGTCCGCGCCCGCGTCCTGCTTTTGTTTCAAAAACGCCGTGTCTGTGGCCAGGTCCGGGGAGAGAATATGCCCCTCGGGGATGCCGGAGCAGGCGATAGTGGCGCCGTCCCCCAGCGTTTGACGCATATAGCGGATGAGGCCGTCGGCGTGATCAAAATCCCCGTGGGTGGCGTCCTCGCCGGGGACAAAGTCCCCCCGCAGGGCCAGAAAGTGGTCCACGCCTATGGCCCGGTAGGCCGCCATATCCCCGTCGATGTCCGCCTTTGTGTGGTGGATACAAGTATAGTGACTGACGGGGGTGGTCATCCCTGCGTCGGCCATGGCCTTGCAGATCTCTAAGTTGTAGCCCTTGTCGGAGCCGCCCGCGCCATAGGTGCAGCTGATCCAGTCCGGGCTCCACTTATACAGGTCCTCCAGCACCGCCTTCAGCTTTCCCATGCCCACTTCCGTCTTGGGCGGGAACACCTCAAAGGATAGGGTGGTAGCCTTCTTCATCTTTTCCGCGATGTTCATGGATATATCCTCTCTTTCGGGGTCGGTGTGTCCAGTATATACGGAAACGACGGGGGATTCAACGAAAAAACGCATTTTTCAAAATAATACCTTGACAGGCGAGGTATATCATGTTATTATGATGCCACAAGATACCTCACAAGGCGAAGTACATCATAAGACGAAAGGAGGCGGGGCGTATGGCCCTATCCGCGGACATCCTGCGGGGACACACGGACGCCATCATCCTGGCCCAGCTCATGGCCGGGGACAGCTACGGCTACCAGATCAACAAAACGGTGACGGAGCGCACCGGCGGGGCCTATGGCTTCAAGGAGGCCACCCTCTACACCGCGTTCAAGCGCCTGGAGCAGAACGGGCTCATCACTTCCTACTGGGGGGAGGAGGGCCCCGGCGCCCGGCGGCGGTATTACGCCGTCACGGAGGCGGGTATGGCGAAACTGGCCGAGGACCGGCAGGAGTGGAACGAGACGAAGCGTGTCATGGACGCGCTCATATCATGGAAGGAGGAACTGTAATGGAGGACGTAAAGCGCCGATTTGTCAATGAGATCGCGGCCCGCCTCTCCGGCGCCCCGGAGAGCAACGCGAAAGCGGATATGATCGAGGAGCTGGCGGAAAATCTGGCCAACCGGTACGCGGACATGATCTCCGGCGGTATGGGCGAAGGGGAGGCCTTCGCCCGGGCCATGGAGGAGCTGGGGGACACAGAGGAATTGACGGCGTATTTGAACAGCCTGGGCCCGGACGAGCCCCTGCCCGGGGCGGAGGTCCTGGACGGCCTGGACGAGCTGGTGAAGGCCGCCGGGGACCTGGGCGCCGCCGGCGTGGAGGTGGGGAAGAGGGCCGTGGACATCGCGGGCCAGTTCCTCAAAAGCGACGCGGTGCGCTCTGCCGCGGTGGAGGGCAAAAAGGCCCTGCGGGAGGTGGGCGACCTGTTCAAATCCTTCGCGGGGACTGGCATGGACGGGACCACCGTCACCATCAACGTGGATGATGGAAGCGAAAGGGCCGGGCGCGGGACCTGGCAGGACACCACCGTGCCCTCGGATGGGCTCACGGCCCTGGACGTGAACGTGCCCGGGGACGTGAAGCTCTACGTGGACACCCAGAGTGACAGCCCCGTCCGGATAGAGGGGGACATGGAAAAGCTGGAGGTGTTCACCTCTCCCTCCGGGACCCTGACCGTGCGGAAAAAGCCCACCGCCAGCAGTCAGTTTCTCTCCCTGCGGGGCATGTCCTGGGCGGAGGTGTCGGTGACGGTCCCGGCCCGGCGGTGGGAGCGCATCCGCATATATACCGCCGGCGGCGACGTGGACATGGGCGACGGATTGGAGATAGGGGAGCTCTCCGTCCGCACCGCCAGCGGCGACGTAGACTGCCGGGTGGCCAGCTGTGACCAGGCTCAGTTCAAGACCGCCAGCGGCGACGTGGAGGCCCGGGGCAATTTCGTGTCCCTCCGGGCGGAGACCGCCAGCGGCGACGTGGAGCTGGAAGGGCCCCTGGGCGAGGCGGATATAACCACCGCCAGCGGGGACATAGATGTGTCCGGCTCTGTGGCCCGGGTGAAGGCCGGGACCATGAGCGGGGACGTGGACGTGGAGAGCATGACCCTGCCCCAGGCCATGGATTTAACCTCCAAGAGCGGGGACATTAAGGCCCGCATCCCGTCGGGCGCTTTCACGGCGTCGCTGCGCTCCGTCAGCGGGGACACGGACATGTCCGATTTTCCCGCCCAGGCGGGCCCCGGGCCCCATTACACCCTCTCCAGCGTCAGCGGCGACGTGACCCTGGCGAGGCTGGAATAAAAGATGCGATATAGATAAAAAGAGCCCCCGTCGGATTTCTCCGGCGGGGGCGTCCTTATGGGGTTTTAATAGAACGTCGCCACCGGCTGAGCGGGGGGCTCGGCGGTCTCCAGGTTTATCACATTCAGCACCGGGCCCTTCTTGCCGTAGCCCTTGTGCCACTTCACCTCCACCGTGGCGGTGACGGTGAGCCACTGGCCCTTATTGAGGCGGGCGGCGTCCGCCCAGCGGCAGATGAGGCCGGTGAACTGGATGTCGTTGGCGCAGCAGGTCATGAGCTGGCGGCCGAAGACGAAGTTGTCTCCCGCGAGGCGGGGGCTCTTGGCCACCAGACCCTTGTAGCGCAGGGTCTTGCCGTCGTACTTGGAGAAATCCTCGGACAGGTCCGCGTAGAAAAGGGCGTAGTCCTCGTCTTTTATCTCCACCACCGGCGCCTCCAAATCGAAGGGCAGGGGGTCCTCGATGTCGTCGTACTCCACTTTCCCGTCCGGCATCTCGAAGGCGATGTCGCACCGGCGGTTGGCGGCCCGGATGATCTTGTGCACCTCCATCCGGTCCACAGCGGGCTTGCACCGGTTCAGCACCACCAGCTCGCAGCTTTTCAGCTTGTCGTACACAAGCTGGCGCATGTTGGCGTTGTAGGAGATGAAGGTGTTGGCGTCGGCGAAGAGGAATTCCTGGGCCACCACCCAGTTCTGGGGCATGCGCTGATAGAGACTGTCCAGCATCCACATGCCGTTGTACTCGATCATGACCCGGTCGGCCTTGCATGCCTTCAGCGCGGCCTCCAGAGGCGCGGCTTGGATGTCCTCCTCGTTCTCCACGGGGTGGATGAACACGTTGTCCCCGGAAAAGCGGGAGGGGTCGTATTCCTCCACGCCCTCCTCGCAGAGAAGAAGCAGCGTCCGCTCCCCCTGGTTGAACCGGGCGTCCTCCAATGTCTCCTGGATGAACCTGGTCTTGCCGGCCTCCAGAAAGCCGGTGAAGAGATAGACGGGTATCTGCCTCACAGCCCGAACAGCTCCTTCACAGCGGATTCATTCAGGTTCGCCCCGATGACGCACAGTCTGCCCGCCACGTTGGCCGGGCCGGTGCGCACGTCCTTCTCGCCGGGGGTGTAGTCGAAGTGGACCCAGGTGCCGTCCGGGGCGGGCACATAGCCCTTGGCCCGGATGATCATGCCATAGGCGCCCTCGTCCGCCAGCTTATCCAGGATGGCGCCGATGTCCTCGGCAGTATATTTCTTCGACGTCTCCGCGCCCCAGCTCTGGAACACCTCGTCAGCGTCGTGGCCGTGGTGATGGTGATGGTGGTGGTGATGATGGTGCTCGTGCTCATCATCGTCATCGTCATCGTGGTCGTGGTGATGGTGCTCGTGTTCATCCTCATCATGATCATCGTCATCGTCGTCATGATGGTGATGATGGTGGTGCTCGTGCTCATGCTCATCGTCATCGTGGTCATGATGATGGTGATGGTGGCACTCGCACTCGGGGTCGTCGCACTCGTCGTCCTCTTCCTCTTCCTTATAGTGCTCCTCCAGCAGGGCGGCCAGCTCCGCGGAGATGGAGTTTTTCTTCTCCGTGGCGTCCAGTATCTGCCGGCCGGTGAGCTGGTCCCAGTCGGTGGAGACGATGACCGCTTCGGGATTTTTCTCCCGCAGCAGGGCCTCCGCCTGGGCCACCTTCTCCGGGGCCATGCCGCCGGTGCGGCTGAGGACGATGCAGTTGGCGGACTGGACCTGGTTATTGAAAAACTCGCCGAAGTTTTTCATGTACATCTTCGCCTTGGAGGCGTCCACCACCGTGGTGAGCCCGCCCAGGACGAACTGGTCCCCGGCCTCCTGGACCGCCGCCACGATCTCGGAGAGCTTTCCCACGCCGGAGGGCTCGATGAGGATGCGGTCGGGGGCGTACTGCTCCGCCACCATCCGAAGGGCCTTGCGGAAGTCGCCGGTGAGGCTGCAGCAGATGCAGCCGGACTCCAGCTCATTGACCACGATGCCCGCGTCCTTCAGAAAGCCGCCGTCGATGCCGATCTCGCCGAACTCATTTTCGATGAGGACCACCTTCTGGCCGGCGTAGCCGTCCTTCAGAAGCTTTTTGATGAGGGTGGTCTTGCCGGCGCCGAGAAAGCCGGAAAAAATGTCTATTCTGGTCATGTGCCTCGCCTTTCTGGTATAGAATCCTAAAAAATCGTTAACATATGGGAAGGGAAAATGGGATATGATGTTTCTAACAGTTTATTATACCACTAATTTTCCTGTATGAAAAGTAAAAACAGGTATTTATATGCCAGTTTGTCGCATAAATGCGAATTTCCTGTGGCGTTATCGGACAGGATGTGGTATACTGGACCATGTTCGGCTACAACATATCCGCCTTCGGGCGTCTGCCTTTACAGAGGATAGAGATCATGAAGCGTAAAACAGCGGTCATACTGTCGTTCGTCAGCATATTCATGTGCGTGCTGGCCTCCTGCGTCATCCGCGACCGGTCCGAGGCCTCCGCGCCCAAGCCGGGGGAGTTCACCGTCACCTTCTACCAGGACCAGCAGGTCCTGAGCCAGGAGAAGGTGACCGAGGGCGGCCATGCCGTGAACATCCCCCAGGGCATGAGCTGGCGCAATGAGACCGGCTCCGTGGTGGACCCGGCCACGATCGCCGTGACGAGAGATATGGCCTTCTACGCCCGGGGCAGCGCCGCGCTTCGCACCGGCCATATCCAGTACCTCACCATCCAGGGAGACCAGTTCCAGCCCGACGCCCATGTGACCCGGGGCCAGGCGGCCCAGATGCTGGGCGTGCTCCTGAGCCCCGACCAGACCTTCCCGGCGGCGTCGGAGAACGTGTTCTCCGACGTGCCCGCCGGCAGCCCCTACTATGACAGCGTGCAGAAGCTCTACGCCCTGCAGGTGGTCTACGGCTACGGGGACGGCACCTTCCGCCCCGACGAGGAGATAAGCCGCAGCGAGCTTATAACGCTGCTCTGCCGCCTCACCGGCGTCAGCGAGATCGCCGCCACCTCCTTCCCGGATGTGGCCCAGACCCACTGGGCCCTGGGCACCATCGCCGCCTCGGTCACCGAGGGCTGGGCCAAGGGCATGGGCGACGGCCAGTTCTATCCCGACTATCCCGCCACCCGGGCGGAGACCGTGGCCCTCATCGCCCGCATATGCGGCCGGGCCCCCAACAACTCCGTCATCGACCTGTGCTGCCAGGACTCCCCCTATACGGACGTGCCCCGCAGCCACTGGGCCTATTACTACATCATCGACGCGTCCTACCGGAATGAACTTCTCTCCTACGTGATGGGAGAGATGGCGGACCTGCAGCCCGGCGTGGTGTTCCTGGGTGATAAGATGGGCCACATCGATCCCCAGACCGGGTCTCTGGACGCCTATCAGAAGGGCTTCCACACCGTCAGCGACGGCCTGCCCACCGACGGGCTCTACTACGCGCCGGAGGACGGCTTCTTCTTCCAGCGGTTCCAGCCGGGCCTGCAGGAGCTGGACGGGTCCATGTTCTACGTGGAGAAAGCGGACGGCCCCTTCGTCACCGACTATGATCTGGGCTACCTCCACTTCGGCAGCAACGGCCGGTATACCTCCGGTGACGAGGAGCTGGACGGCTATGTCAACGCCATCATGAGCCCCATCATCCAGGGCCAAACGGCGAACCTTCTCAGCGAGGCCAAGCTCCGGGAGGCCTATAACGTCATCGTCTTTGGCGGGTACAGCTACGCCCGCCGCCACGACGGCGGCTGGCCCCGGGGCAGCACCAACTGGGCCATCACCAGCGCCAAGCTCATGTTCCAGGACAAGCGGGGCACCTGCTATTACTTTGCCGGGGCGTTTTTGCAGCTGGCCCGGCGGCTGGGCTTCCAGGCCTATCCCATCTGCGGCGGCGTGGGCACCGACAACAGCCTGCACGCCTGGGTCATGATAGACGATGAGTTTGGCAGCGAGTATATCTATGACACGGAGCTGGACTGGGCCTACCGCAACCACTTCTACCGGGGCATCTCCTATACCGTGGAGGACATGTTCAAACAACTGCGCGGCCACGCGCATGTGTTCTATATCTTCCCCGGCGATACATACACCGCGCCTCCCAAGGACGACGAGGGCCTGATCGATCTGGCCATCATCTGGCCCAGCGAGGTGGGCGGCATGGCCTATGTGGAGGTGGACGGCCAGATGGTGGCCCTGCCCACCACCTGGGTGGAGCAGTATGACGAGTCCGGCAACCTGACCGGCTACATGGTCAGCGTGACATACGAGGGCGGCACCTACTCCAACACCATCCCCCTGGCGGCCCCGCCCACGGAGCCCACGCCGCCGGTGGAGAGCCCGGGGCCCGACGTGACGCCCGTGCCCCCCGACTGGACGGAGCAGCCGGTGGTGACGGACCCGCCTGTGGTGACCACCGACCCGCCTCAGTTCACGGAGACACCCTGGGGCACGGATGCGCCGGTGGATACCGACCCGCCCGCGGTCACCGATCCCCCGGCGGTGACGGACCCGCCTGCGGTCACCGATCCCCCGGCGGTGACGGACCCGCCGGTTACCGAGCCGGAGCCGGACCCCGTTGTGCCTGTGGAGCCGCAGCCGGAGGTCCCGGCCGCGCCGGAGTCTCAGGGTGCGGCGGAACCTCAGGGCGCGTCGGAATAAAAGTTGACATAATTATGCCCCGCGGTTTTCCCCGCGGGGCGTTTTTTATCATGTCCAGTGGATGTCCGCCGCCGGCCGGGCGGGGATGTTGGGGTACTCCATGGAGGGCCTGCCAACCAGCAGGCACCCGCACACGTGCCAGTTCTCCGGCACGGCCAGCATTTCCCGCAGGACTGGGGCCCGGTCCGCGATGCGGCGCATGTACCCGCCCCAGCAGGTGCCGAGGCCCCGGCTTGCCAGCAGCAGTTCTGCCGTGGTCAGGGCGATGACCGTGTCGGTGCCGTGGTTGAGGGAGTCGGCCGACTCGAAACCGGCGATGAGGGCCGTGGCGGAGCAGGTGAGGGGGTCCCGTCCTTTCTCCACGGCCTTCAGAAGGTCCGGGGCGTAGCCTGTCTCAGCGCACCAGGAAAGGGCCGCTTCCTTTATCGCGGACATCTTGTCCGCGCCCAGCACCACCGCCCAGCGGGTGGGGCGGCGGTTGCCACCGCTGGGGGCGTAAGCCGCCCGGTCCAGTGCCCATTGGAGGGTGCGCCGGTCCGGGGCGTCGGGCCGGTAGCGCCGGTGGGACCGGCGGGTCATGACCAGCGCCTCCACCGTGTCGAAGGGCTCGGGCGCCGTGGCCCGGCCGCCGTCATTCAGCACCGCGTCCTGCGGGCAGGCGGCGGCGCACTGCAGGCACCCCATGCAGCTGCCGGGCTTTGCCTCCGGGCCCGCGTCCGTCATCACCAGATGCCGGGACGGGCAGAGATTGACGCACTTGCCGCACTTGACGCAGCGGGACGTATCGAATGTTATGTTAACCATTTTAAGCACCTCGAAACTTGCGATGGAAAAAGTATAGCAAAGCTGGATTTTATTTGCAAGGGATGCTACAATAGAGGGCGAATATGACCCGCCCATATGGGGTGGAAAGGAGCCGATATGGACAAGAACGAAAAGATCGCCGCCTGGATGGAGAGCCACCGGGGCGAGATGATAGAGGACCTGAAGACCCTGTGCCGCATCCCCAGCTATTCCGGTCCGGCGGCGGAGGGCGCGCCCTACGGAGAGGGCCCCAAAAAGGCCATGGAGGCCGCCATGGACATGTGCCGGAGCTATGGTTTTGCCGTGACTGACCACGGCGACCGGGTCATGACCGCGGACATGGGGCCGGAGACGCCCCAGCTGGATATGCTGGCCCATCTGGATGTGGTGGGCCCCGGGGACGGCTGGGACACGGACCCCTTCGAGCCCGTGGAGAAGCCGGACGGCTACATCTACGGCCGGGGCGTGGCGGACGACAAGGGCGGCGCCGTCGCCGCGCTGTACGCCATGCGGTGCGTGAAGGAGCTGGGCCTGCCCCTCTCGGGCCGGTGCCGCCTTATTCTGGGCACCGACGAGGAGAACGGCTCCAGCGACGTGGCCTGGTATTATGAGCGGGTAAAGCCCGCGCCCCACACCTTCACCCCCGACTCCAACTTCCCCGTGTGCAACGCGGAGAAGGGCTTTTACCGCCTGCGGTTCAAAAAGGCCTGGGCGGCCGAGACGGCTCTGCCCCGGGTCGCTGAGCTGCACGGGGGGTTCCGTGTGAACGTGGTGCCCGGCCAGGCATACGCCGTCATCGCCGGGATGGAGAAAGACGCCCTGCTGGCGGCGGCCGTGCCTCTGGCGGCAGAAATAGGCGCCGCGGCGAAGGTGGAGGATACCGACGGCGGCGTGAAGCTCACCGTGGAGGCCAAGGGCTGCCACGCGGCGGAGCCGGAGACCGGCAATAACGCCAATACGGCCCTCATCCGGGTGCTGGCCGGCCTGCCTTTGGCGGAGTGCGAGAGCACCAAGGCCATCCATGAGCTGGACAAGGTCCTGCCCCACGGGGACTATTACGGCAGGGCTCTGGGCATCGCCCAGGCCGACGACGTGACGGGCAGGCTCACCTGCTCCTTCACCCAGATCGATTTTACCGCTGCGGGTCTCAGCGGCCTTTGCGACTGCCGGGTGCCGGTGTGCGCCAACGAGGAAAACTGCAAAGCGGTGGCCGACAGGACCATGGGGGCCCTGGGCTATGAGACGGAGGGGGCCATGGTCCCGCCCCACTGGACCCCCGCCGAGGGGGCCTTCATCCGCACCCTGAACGCCTGCTACGAGGCCTATTCCGGCCGGGAGGGCGGCTGCTACGCCATGGGCGGCGGCACCTATGTCCACGATGTACCCGGGGGCGTGGCCTTCGGCGTGGTCATGCCCGGGGAGGACGTGCGCATGCACGGGGCCAACGAGCGGATAAAGGTGGACGACCTGGTGACGGCGGCGGAGCTCTTCGCCCACGCCGTGGGGGCCATCTGCGAGTAATACGATATAAGACCGCATTCGGAATTTCCGAATGCGGTCTTTCCTTGTCTAAAAGCTCGGTTCAGCTTACCACTGTGTCATCCTGGTATATCCACTCGTTCACATCCGTCTCCCGGATGTTGTCCTCCCCCAGGCGGGCCACCACCTTCACGATGCCCGCGTTGATGATGAGCCGGCGGCACATGGAGCAGGAGGTGGTGTCAGTGAGGTATTCGCCGGTCTTGGCGTCCCGGCCCACCAAGTACATGGTGGCGCCGATCATATCCCGCCGGGCGGCGGAGATGATGGCGTTGGCCTCGGCGTGGACGCTGCGGCACAGCTCATACCGCTCGCCGGAGGGGATCTGTAGCTCCTCCCGGTGGCACACGCCCATGTCCACGCAGTTGCACCGGCCCCGGGGCGCGCCGTTGTAGCCGGTGGCCAGGATCTCGTCATTTTTCACGATGATGGCCCCGTAGGTCCGCCGCAGGCAGGTGGACCGCTCCCGGGCCGCGTCGGCGATGTCCAGATAGTAGTTGAGCTTGCTCTTTCGTTCCATGGCCGTTCTCCCTCCTATGATGACGCTGTTATTATAGAGTTTTTTCCCAATGAAGTGGTTACTTTTTTATTACATCTGTGCTATGATGGGTCCATGGAAAAGCGGAACTTTCAAAAGGAACTGGACACAGTCACGGGCGGCCTCACGGGGCGGCCCAGCCTGCTGCTGCAGGCCTGCTGCGGGCCCTGCTCCAGCTATGTGCTGGAGTACATGACGAAGTAC
>CANQRM010000010.1 GCA_947626265.1 uncultured Oscillospiraceae bacterium | reverse complement strand
GTGACATCCCGCTGCGTCCGCTGGTACAGCTCGGCCAAGAGTTCCGTTTTTCTCGCCATGTGGGTGGTTTACCTCCTTTTTCGGTTAGTTCATCTCACTTCGCTCCTCATCTGGGCGACTGGTTGTCTCAGGCGGGGCAGCGTCCAGCCATAGACCCTGGCTATCTCGTCACCCAGCCTGCGGGTCACGCGGGTGATGTCGCCGCGGGTGGCGATGCCCCGGTAGAGCTTTTCTTTCAGAAGCTCTTTCTGGGTTTCGGTGGCGGCGTCCTTGTAAACGCGGTAGGTGTAGTGGTTTGTGCCGTCGTGGTGTATGGCGTCACAGCGCAGGTCGCCCAGCCTGTCCACATACCAGGTGGCATAGTCAATATCCCGCTCCGTATAGAGGCAGTCGCGGATGTTGCCGCTGTTGATCTCCTTGTAGCCCATACGCCGTCCATGCCAGAGGCCCAGGTCGCCTATCACAAGGATGGGATGGGACAGTTGAATGTCCAGATTGGCGCGCTCATCATCCAAATAGTCATTGTTGAGTTCATACATACGGGCGACGCGCTCATTCTCGGATAGATCCGGGTATTCCTCCTCCAAAAAGTCCCGCCAGTCCTCATAGTCCAGGTCGTAGTTGCTCCAAATGAGGTGCTTATTCTCTGTCATCTGGCGTCACCCCGGTCAATGTGCTTGGGCTTCATGAGCTCGCCCTGCTCGTCATAGTTGGCAGGGTCGGCGGCAGGGGTGGCCCAGCCGAACATGGACCCGGCGCTCATCGCCGCCGCCTGCGCCTTGGTCACGCCGCCGCTGTGGTTCAATTCATCGACGAAATCCTGACCGTTCTCGCCATACACAGTAGAAAGGTCGCTGCGGTAATAACCTGTCTCACCCTTCTTTACGATGCCGATCTCCTGTGTGGTGGGGAGATAGACATAGCACTGCTCCGGCAGAGAGGAGCGGAGGGGGACCACAGTGTTTCCGCACCGCTCCATTTGTTCGGCAAACTCGCAGATGTGGAATATTCTGTCCCAGCCGCTGCCCACCTCCACATGGGTATCGTCGATGTAGCGGCAGGTCTTATCGGTGTGAGTGTCATCCGCTCGGATGATGCGTATGCTGTCGCCATCCGGGATGCGGAACAGTTCCTTGTAGCTGGGGCTGATGAAGCGGATGCCCCGTTCTGCTTGCTTCAGATGGCGGTCAAGCCAGTCGCGCCGGTAGCAGTAAATATAGAGGTTGTTCTCGTCTTGGCTGGGGTTTAGCCGCAGAAGATAGGCGTACTGCGCTGTGTCGGCGCGGAAGCCGTATTCCCGGTCATTGCCGAAGCTGCTCTCCGGGTGGCGGCAGCAGTAGTCTTGCATTGATTGCTGGTCTTTGAGGATGCCGCCGTATTCCGGGTCGAAGCGCAAGGCGTCTGACATGCTGTTGAACTCCAAATTGAAAGCGCTTGTATCAAGTTCCGCGTTATGGCATTCCCACAAACAGAAAAGGCTACCCCAGTAGGTGCCCAAATCGCCGCGCAGATGGCCGATGCAGCCGGTCTGCCCCATGATTTGCTGGCTCTGGGTGTAGGAATACATACGCTCCGGCTTTGTCATGGGGCGTATCGTCATGTCCATTTTTGCTCACTCCTTTGCTTGGTTATCGCGCGTCACCCCGGTCAATATGCCTGGGCTTTATGAGCTTGCCCTGCTCGTCATAGTTGGCAGGGTCGGCAGCGGGTGTGGCCCAGCCGAACATGGAGCCAGCAAACATGGCTGCGGCCTGTGCCTTGGTCACGCCCTTGCTTTGATTGCACTTTTCTACGAGGTCCTGGTTGACCTTTTGCACAGTGGTCGTCCCATCGCTTCTGGTGTATCCTCTCTCGCCCTTTTTCACGATACCGATCTCATTGACGCTCTCTACGAACACATAGCACTGCTCCGGCAGAGAGGAGCGGAGGGGGACCACAGTGTTTCCGGCCCGTTCCATCAGCTCGGTAAACTCGCAGATTTGATAAAGACCGTTTCCCACTTCCACATGGGAATCATCAATATAGCGGCAGGTCCTGTCTGTATGCGTACCATCTGTGCGGTTGATGCGGATGCTGTCACCGTCCGGGATGCGAAACAGCTCTTTATAGCGGGAGTTGATGAAGCGAATGCCCCCTTTTGCCCGGTTCAGATGGTGGTCGAGCCACTCTCGGCGGTAGCAGTAGATATAGAAGTTGTACTCTCCCCGGTTGGGATTGAGCCGTAGAAAATAGGTGTACTGTGCTGTGTCGGCGCGGAAGCCGTATTCCCGGTCGTTGCCGAAGCCGCTCTCCGGGATGTAATAACAGTAGGCACCCAGCGACTTGCGATCTTTGAGAACGCCGCCGTACTGCGGGTCAAAACGCAGGGCGTTCACCACATCGTCCAGCTCCGCCTTGAAAGCATCTGTTTTGAGGTCCGCCCTGTGGTCATCCCATGAAGTAAAAAAGCCCTTCCCGCCGCTGTCCAAATCACCGCGCAGATGACCGATGCAGCCGGTCTGCGTCATGATCTGCTGGCTCTGGGTGTATGAATACATCCGCTCCTGGAGCGTCATGGGCCTGATCGTCATTTCCATCACCGCTCACGCTCCTTTCCCCGGCGCGCCTTGGCCTCCTCCCGTTCTTCTTCACGCTGAGACAGGTCCCTGGCTCTCTCAAAGAGGTCTGTACGCGCACGGTAATAGCTGTTAAAGTAATGGCCCCAGTAGTAATTCGTCCCGTTCCTACATTCCCATGTCACATATGGGTCAGGGGCTTTCGGGTTTTCGCCGAGGACGAACTCGGTATTGCCCACGCTGACGGACTGGATGATGGTATATCCGCCGTTGATACGTTCTGCCATTTATCTTGCCTCCCTTCCTTTGTCGTGTTTCCTTGCCTGCCGGTACTTCTCGTACCCGCGTTTGGCCCATTCGGGCAGTTGAGCTTTTGTCATGGTGCCAAGGATGTCCTGGCGTTCAAAGCGGGCCTCCTTACCGGTATAGAGGTCAACACAGAAACAGGCGCGGCCGCGGGCATGGGGCATGGCACCAAAGCCACCAGTACAAAATTTGAGCTGGTAGGTGGCGGCACGGTATTCCCGCCGCAGCACATCCTGACGGATGACAACGAACTGGTTTCGGAGGTCATCGCCTCCGTCGATGACCGTGCATCCGTCTGCGGTGATAGGGCTATCGTCAATGCCCTCTGTGGCGGGCTGCCGACGCTCCACTTCAAGTCGTATGCACTGTTCCTTCAGCCGGTCCGCAAAATCCTTGGCGGCATCCAGATAGCTGTTGTAGGCCGTGGCTTCCTCATAGAACAAAGCCATATCGGTATGGCGGCAGAACGCGCACATATACCGCTCATCAGGTGGGGCTTGAAGATTCTCGCCCAGCACCACTTCCTTGTCACCCAGAGTGATGGCCTGGATGACCTCATAGTCTCCGGCTTTGCGGATTTCGTTTTCCGGGGGCATATCCTCGTCTGGCAAATCAGGCTCAGACTCCTGTGCGGGGCCGTCCTCCATATATTCCTGTAAGTCATGCGCGCAAGGGATGTAGAGTTTCCCGTTCTCAACACAGCGAAACAGATCACAGGTCTTATCTGGCGAGGCATCATAAAAACCAGCATAAGAATACTCATGTTGGGAGGGACCATAGCCTTTCTCGCAAATTCCAAGGTCGGGGTCGCGCCTTTGGCGTTTGGCAATTTTGAAAAAGTCATTTTCCTCCGGCGTGAACTGGCGCTCGGGTATGAAGTGATAGCCCCCGTATTCAAATGCACCCTTTTTCGTGCTCATCCCAGCCCCATCTCCTCTAAAAAAATCTCAAACGCCCTGTCAGGGCAGATCTTGCACCGCTTGGGAATGGGGGCCTTGCGCTGGAGGAACAGCACGGTGCGGATGTTGGGCACGGTGATTTTGGGTATCTCCACCAGCTCCTCCGGGGGCATGGAGAGGATGTCGGCGGGCTTATGGCCCGCCTCCTCAAAAATGCGGATCAGGCGCTTCTCATAGGGTTCATGCTGCATGGTTCAACTCTCCTTTCAAAGTAGATTTAGGAATAAAAAAAATAAGCGGCTCCTGCCGCTGGCTGTTTTTCTTTCGGGTTGTCAACGCTCTATATCGCGCTGCCGCTGCCGTTGCCGCTGGCGGTACATTTCCAGCGCCTTCAAAATAGTGTCCTCTATCGTCTGTGAGGGCGTTCCCGGCTCAAAATACTGGTTCAGCTTATTTCTGGGTATCGTGAACTTCTCCACCTGGTTTGGTTTTTCCTCCTCCATGATGGAGAGAATAACGTCCTGGCTCAACTTGCCATCCTCAGAAAACTTCCGCATTTTGATGGCCTGGGCGTGGGACGGGGTGCAATCCTCGCTCTCCATCGTTTCACGCAGGGCTGCCTGTTCGTCCGGGGACAGATAGGACAGCTCCACGGCAGGCCGCATGGCAATCTTGTTCTCGTCCACCATGGAGAGCAGCTCCGGGGTCAGCGAGGTCAAGCGGATATAGCGTTGAATTTGGGTCTTGCTATCGTTTGTGTTGTTGGCTAAAACCTCTACAGAACGCATCCCGGACAACTTGTGCCCCACTGGGTCACAAGTTAAATCAGTCCTTTCACCTTGCTGCCGTTTCATGGCATCCAGCTTCATCTTGTAGGCAAACGCCTTTTCGCTGGGGAGTATCTTCTCCCGCTGAAGATTGCTGTCCACCATGACGATGATGGCCTCATCGTCGGTCATATCCCGGACGATGCAGGGCAGCGTTTCTGCACCAGCCAGCTCCGAGGCAGCTTTGCGGCGGTGCCCCGCCACCATCTGATAACCGTCCCCCACGGGCCGGACCAGCGCCGGGACAAGTACGCCGTGGGACTTGATGCTGTCCGCGAGGTCGGTCATGTCCTCGTCCATCCGCACCTTGAACGGATGGTCGGGGAAGTCGCTGATCTCGTCCAATGGAATGTCAATGAGGTGTTCTCTCTTTGCCTCGTCGCGCTGGGCCTGGGTGGTAAACAGGTCATCGAGCGGCGTCAACAGATCGGCTACGCTGGGTTTCGCCAAGTTTCGACACCTCCTTCACAAGATTTAGATACGCTTCGGCTGCTTTGCTGCGGGGTTCGTGGCGGAAGATGCTCTTGTCTACCGTGCTTATTTCCGCCAGGCGGACCGTGGAGGGTATGGACACATTCAACACGGGGACGGACCTGCCGTATTTCGCGTGAACTGAATGAGCTACTTCTTGCCGGAACTTGGTCCCATTGGCCATGGTCAGGAAAACGCCGCCGACTTTCAATCGGGGATTGATCTGGCTCCTGACATTTGCTACTGTGTTCACAAGTTCGCCCATGTCCTCGGCAGCCAGGTAATCTGCCTGGACCGGGATAAGAACGTAATCGGCGGCGGCCAGACAGTTGATGACCAGCATACCCAGGGACGGGCGGCAGTCCAGCAACACATAGTCGTAGTCCTTTTTCACGGTGGCGAGATAACGCTTCAGAACGGTCTCCCGGCTCATCTCATTGACAAGGCTGACTTCCAGAGAGGACAGTGCCCGGTTGCCAGGAATGTAATCAAAGCCCTCGTTGTGGTGCATGATTTCGGGATGCCCGTCACGAGCGATGCCTTTCACAACGTCGTTCATAACGGTTGCCAGGGTAATGGGGATTTCATGGGGCTTGCGCTGTCCCAGCATTTTGGTGAGGTCGCCCTGGGGGTCAACGTCCAGGAGAAGCACACGCTTTCCTTGTGCCGCGAGGCCAGCGCCCAAATTGAACACGGTAGTGCTTTTCCCTACGCCGCCCTTTTGGTTCGCTACGGCGATCACTTTTGGTTTTGCCATTCGAGTTGATACCTCCTTAATATTATGTTTCGCCGGTCTATGACAGGCGAAACTATTTTATTAATATAGTGACGTGGAGAACAAAATGGTGTATAATAGAAATAACTCATGCTTATGCAATGGAGACGACAAAGGCATGTCAATCGGACATAGGTGTACCGTTTACTTAGAGCAATAGGAGGGACGACGTGGACTATAAGTATTTTGTTTATCGCTCGGACAGCAAAATTAATATGCTTTATGAACAATATTCAAGCAAAGTTTCTGAAGAAACTGAGACAAGATGTGAAGTGGGAGTCACACCCATTAAGGGAGAGAGGGTAATTCACACAAAAAACGAGGTGACTCAATACGACAAGGTTTCTATGCTTGAGAGAGTATTACATAAAGAAACAGGAACTATATTTAACCCGAACAAGTTTATTGTTGGAGAGGTGTCGAGGTGTTGTACTGTAAATGACGTAGCAATATGGGCAGATACTTTTGCTGAAAATGGTGCTGCTTATATTGTGGTTCTCTTTGGGTCTCGATATAACCTTTTGGGAAATGAACAAGGAGGTTATGATTTTTCGCGTTCTCGTGTGCCGGACTTTATCGACACTTTTATACGATATGATAAAGAATTGGAATTGCGACAAGGAATAATAGCATCAAGGAAACCAAATGTCGAATCTTCTTGTCCTCTTTGGGAGATGATTGAAAAAGTGGTACATATATGTAGATATGGTGATAATCCTGGCCGAGAGGTTCAGTTTTGCCAAAAACATACATTTTTTGCAACAGTGTTGCATAGTGAAATAATTGATAAGCAGTATCGGGAAGATCATCTTTCAACTTTGAAAAACCATGGGGAAGAAGATAGACTTGATTATAAACTTACAATCAAAGATTTCCCAGTAGTAGCTTCTGGAGAACCTAGTATATCAAAATATGTTTATATTCTTGCATCTCCTATCTACGTGGCAACTGAGATGTATAATCCTAACGTGGTAATTTTTAATGGATCCCCACGCATTGTGATGAATATTGAAAAAGTCCTCAAACGTAATAAAAAGATTAATAATGTATTGAAAACAGTGAAAACAGTAATTAAGCAACTTCAAGATGCTGGCCTCCGTGCTGAGGCAGAAGCCTTGGAAGGACAAGCACGGGAGTTTATTGACCAAATGAAGGGGGAACCAGCTAATATGTCGAATGGATTACTTGAGATAATACAGGACTATGTAATCGACAGTGGGAAGTAATCAGTATGGTCGAGTATTCGATGATGCACATCTGTCTTGCGTGACCACTTGACGCCCGCAGGTGAAAGCCTGCGGGCGTTTCTTCGTTATCCGGCCACACGGTCACAGTAGACCACATATCTGTACTTGCCCCCGGAGGCGTAGGGGTGGCAGGTGAGCAGCGTCAGCATGTCCCGTCCCGGCTGGATCAGTATCTCGTTGATGTCGTTGGGCTCTATGACCTTGATGGACGTGACCTCATAGGTCAGCGTTTCCCATAGATTTGTGATATACACCTGGTCGCCCACTTCCAGAAGGTCGATATATCGGAAGTAGGGTGCGCCATACCATCCCCGGTGGGCCGCTATCACACAGTTGGTGTCCGGGCCGCCGATGGGAAGGCTGGTCTGGGATAAATGCACCGCGCCAGCGGCCATGTTGTCATAGGTCGCGCCAAGATAAATGGGAAGCTCTACGTCCATTTTGGGTATGGAGATCACGCCCATCGCACCATTCTCCACGCCGTAGGCGGTGAGGTCAAAGGAGGGCTGTTGGTATGCCCAGGCGTCGCAAAGCCCTGTCTGTCCGCTGGCGTAGATCTGGGCATTGTACCGCTCCATGGCGTCATATAGCTCCGAATACGGCCTGGGGGTGGGCGATGGCATGGGACCCTCCACATATTCAAAGGTCACGTCGGCGTCATCCTCTCCCGCAGCGGACATATCAAAGAAGTCGCTCACAGCTTTATGAGCCTGCCGGTCCAAATGGACGCCCACGAGCTGGGGCCAGAAACAGACAATAAAGCCCGCGAGGAAGATGGCGCAGGCCAGGGAGATAAGCGCCCGCGTCTTTGCGCTGCGCCTCGGATGCGGTTTAACGTGCCTCATGCTTGCCATACCTCCTGCGTGTGTGCTTTGCGAGATAAAGCCTCCAACCAATGACTGCCGCGGCGCTGCATCCCGCCATGATCCCAACGCCCAGGGCAAGGCCCTTGACATACTGCCGCCGCCAGGTGGAGGGCTCCGGCGCGGCTTCGGCCTCCACGACCTCCTCTTGCGCCAGCTCGTATGGGACACGCTTTCCCCGGACCAGAAGCCGGTGGGTGTTTACGCCATACGGCGTACAAGTAATGAGTGTCACAAGGTCCATTCCCGGCTGAAGCTCCAATGCGGCAGCGTCATCCGGCTCCACGACAAGCATTTGGTCGATCTCATAAGCCAGTGTCTCGCCCAGAACGCTCAGATAGAACCTGTCGCCCTCCCGCAGTTGTTCCAGGTCGGTGAACATACGCTGGGAGGCAAGGCCGGAATGGGCCGCGAGGACCGCGTGGGTGCTTTCGCCGCCCACGGGCAGGGACGAACCGGGCAGATGCCCCACGCCCTGTTCCAAGGTGCTGTTTTCTACGCCGTGATATATGGGCAGCTCCACATCAATGGCCGGGATGCGGATATAGCCCATGATGCCGTTGTTGTTCACGTTCAACAGGTCATCATAGCCGTCCCGTGCGGCGTTGAGGCGGGAAATGGCATCGGGGCCACTCATAGAGATGACCCCGATGCTGCGGTTGAACTGCTGCGCCGCCTCACGCTCCCGCATGAGCGTGGTATCGTCCATGCGGGAGATGGCGTCAGAGTAGGCGGCCATCGCGGTGGATTGATATTTCTCCGCGAGGTAGTTGCTGACGAATGGATAGAGCGTGATACCCAGCGCCAGCAGGAATACCAGCGCACAGACGGCTATTTTGAGCCAGCTCATCTATGGCTGCGCCGCCGACTGAAAATGAAGATAGCCGTTGCAGCGCCTGCCATGAGGACGATACCGATGACGGTGTAGAGAAGGGTGCCTCTACCACCGGTTTGAGGCAAGTCGAAGCCCTTGGTGTTCACCACGGTCAGGGTGACGAAAGCGTTTGCAGATTCGTTGGAATCCGCCATCTCCGCCGCGTTGCCGTTCACCGTGGCGGAGGCCGTCAGCATGGGCTTTTTGCACACGTCACAAACGGTGCCGTCTGCGGTGGTGATAACGACCTTAACGGGCTCTTTGAGTAACACGAATCCGTCATCGGTGGTGGTCTCGGTGATGGAATAGGCGTCGTCCTCCAAGCCCTTGACGATGATCTTCCCCTCCGCCGTGGGGATGAACACGGTGGCCTGGGCCTCCTCGGTGGTGTGGCCGGTCACAAAGTAGATGCCGTCCTGCTGGGTGGCCTGAACATAGTAGTTGTCCGTGTTGTTGTGGAGGAGCATCTTCACGTTCTCAAAGTGGCCCGCGCCATCGGAGAACTGCTTGGTCAGGTCGAGGCCGTAGACATACACATGGCAGTCATCTTTGAGCGTGTCGTAATACTCGGCGTTGGTACGGCGCCAGGTGAGGGTCACGTTGTTGGGGTTGCCGGTATTGCCATAGACCACGCTGGCGTCAGAATGGATGGTGGCGCTGTAAGTGATACGCATGGTGCAGGCGGAGTACCCCTGCTGCTGCCCGGTGGGGCCGTATACTTCGGTGCTGGTGTTGATCTCCGAGAGGCCCGTGCCGGTCATGGTGATGGTCATGGCCGCCCCGCCGTCCTCGGCGGTGTAGTCGGCGCTGAACTTGCCCTCGCTCTGGGCCCAGGTGGTGATCTTGTCGGTGCAGCTCTTGTCCTTGAAGAACTCGATCACAACGTCATTCTGGTTATAGGCGAGGCCCTGGCTCAGATTGTCCACGAAGGTATAGGTGGTGAGCTGGGAGGCTGCGCTGGTGATGGTGGGCAGCGTGGAAATGATCTGATACTGCATCACATCGCCGTCCGAGCCGGTGGCGGTGTGGGCATAGCCGTCCGAGATGCTGTCAGCCGCGCCGGTATTCTTGCCGGTGGAGGCGCTGGCCTCACGGACGGTCTTTTCAAGGGTGGGTGCGCCGGTGTTGTTCTTGGGGTACACAGTCACATCGTAGTTCCAGGAAGCGCCGTCAATGGAGGTCATGGGGAGGCTCACCAGGAACGGGTCGGTGGTGCTGGTGACATTTTCGGGCACGGCGGTCTCCACGAGAAGGTAGAGACCCAGGGGCAGGCCGCTGGCAGAGCTGTGGCCGTATTCGTCCGTTTCCGGCATGGTCACGCCGCCGTTGGAGCCGATGTAGATCTCCAGGGCGTTCTTCGTGACGGTAGAATTGTCCGCGAGGGCCTTTTCCAGCGCGGAAATCAAAGTATCAGACGTGAAGTAGTAGACATCCTCGGTCTGATGGTGGGCGTTCTCAGCGGAAAGGCCCAGAGCGGTGAGGAAAGAGGTGGTGGCAGCGCCCACCGGCATGGAGTATACGGTAGTGGCCGTCTGGCCGCTGCCGTCCGAACTGGTATAGGTGGCGATGTCGGCCACCTTCAGATAGGTGAACTTTACGCCTTTGATGGCGTAGTTGACCGCCCCTCCCAGGGCGTCGTTCACAGAACTGTCGTAGACGCCGGAGGACACATGGGCACCGGCGTCCCAGGCCCCCGCGGCCTCGGCGCTGGTCAGATCGTACTTGTAGATGTTCAGCGATGCCGTCTTGCTGGTGTCGATGGTGGGACCAGGGGCAGCATAGCCGAACGCGCACAGGGACAGGGCCAGGATGACGGCCAGAATGAGGGAAACGGTTTTCTTCATAGTTTTCATGGTTCATGCTCCTTTTTTAGTTGGATTTGGATTTCTTGCGGCTGCGGACAACAAAAAAGCCCGCGCAGCCGGCCATACCCAGAAGGGCAGTGCCGACAGTCACGGGCAACAGCAGGCCGGAAGAGCCTGTCTGCGGCAGAGTGGTGATGTGGTTGTTGGTGACGGTATAGGCAATGTCGTACAGAGGTCCGGTCGTGGCGTCAAAGGGGAGCGTTCCCTGGAACACGGGGTCCTTCAGCAGGGACAGGCCCTCCGGGGCCTTTGTCTCTGTGAGCCGGTACTGCACCTTCTTGTCTGCCAGCAGGCCGTCAAACTTCACTGCGCCATCCGCGCCGGTGGTAAGCTGACCGTTTTCCAGGGCCAGGCTGGTACAGCCGCCAGCGGTGGCCGTCGTGCTGTTGCGGAAGGTGACGGGCTGCCAGGGTCCGCCGTCCTGGGACCATTCCAGAAGATAGGACGCACCGGCGAGGGTGTTGCCCTGGGTATCGGCCTTGTGGACGGTGATGGAGCCTATGGCCGGGTAGTTATCCCGCGTGAGCTGTACCTCCTGGCCGTCCGTTTCGATAGAGAAGTCGAAAACGGAATCATCCAGCAGATAGCCCTCCGGGGCCGTGGTCTCCTTAGCCGTATACTTCCCATAAGGAAGCTCCTCCACGGTGGCAGTGCCGTCCTCCCCGGTGGTGGCCTCGGTCACGGTGGCCCCGCTCTCATCATAGACGGTGAACACGGCACCGGCCAGGGGCGTATGCGTTTCTGCGTCCTGTTTGGTGATAAGCAGTTTGCCCTTGATGATCTCCTCCGGCACCGTCAACTCCGTCTCGTTGATGGCAAGCTGGGCGCTTCCCGGAGCAAGGCCGATGGAATAGGAAGTTGAGTCTACCGTATAGCCCGGAGGGGCCTTGATCTCTTGTAAGGTCCAGCCAGTGCCACAAGCGTAATAGTTGGTGGTAAAATGACCGCCGCTGTCCGTGGTGTAGGTGTCCTGGAGTGCGCCGTCATGGTACACGCCGTACTGTGCGCCCTCCAGTGTGGCGCGGCTGCTCCGGCGCACACCTTCGTCGGCGTCCACTTTCGTGACGGCCACGCGCCACACCTTCAACTCGTTCGCAAAGCGGATCTCGGCTGTCTTGTCGTATTCCACAGTGACGGTCTGCGAGGGGACCTCACATACATAGCCCTCCGGGACATTCTCTGTCACGGTGTACTGGCCGGGAACGAGGCCGGGGACGGTGATGGTGCCGTCCGTTCCGCTGGTGACGGTCTGATTGATGCTCCCACCTTTGACCGTAAACTGGATGCCGCTGATATGTCCGTCATCTGCGGTCTTGACGATCTTGATATTCCCGGTTTTGAGGGTGTTGCGGAAAGTGACGGTAGCGGTCTTGTCATATTCCACGGTCACGATCTGCGACGGATTATCACAGGCATACCCCGCCGGGACCTGCTCCGTGACCGTGTACTGGCCGGGGGTCATGCCGGGGACAGTGATGGTGCCGTCCGTGCCGCTGGTGACGGTCTTATTGACAGAACCGCCCTTGACAGTGAACTGGATACCGCTGATGTGCCCGTCGTCCGAGGTCTTGACGATCTTGAGGTTCCCGGTTTTGAGGGTGTTGCGGAAAGTAACGGTGGCAGTCTTGTCATATTCCACGGTCACGGTCTGCGACGGATTATCACAGGAATAGGCCGCCGGGACCTGCTCTGTGACCGTGTACTGGCCGGGGGTGAGGTCCGGGACGGTGATGGTGCCGTCCGAACCGCTGGTGACGGTTTGATTCACCGAGCCGCCCTTAACGGTAAACTGGATGCCGCTGATATGACCATCATCCGAGGTCTTGACGATCTTGAGGCCCCCAGTTTTCAAGGTGTTCTTAAACGTAACGGTGGCGGTTTTCCCATTCGTGACAGTCACAGTCTGCGAGGCTTTGTCTGCGGTGTAGCCGCTGGGGACGGTTTCGGTCACGGAGTAACTGCCGGGCGCAAGGTCAGGGATGGTAATGGTGCCATCCGAGCCGGTGGTAACGGTCTTGCTGACGCTATTTCCCGTGACCGTGAACGTGATCCCGGCCACTTTGCCGTCGCTGGAGGTTTTAGCTATCTTCAAACCGCCTTTCTGCAAGCTGTTGTGAAAATGCACTTCCGCCTTCTTGCCAACTTCGACGGTAACGGTTTGCGAGGCTTTATCTGCGGTATATCCGCTGGGGACCTGCTCCGTCACGGTGTAGGTGCCAGGCGTGAGCCCAACGACATTGAGAACGCCCTTGGCATCGGTAGAAAAGGTATGGTTATAGGCGGTTCCGACGATATTGAACTTGATTCCGTTGACAACACCATCATCCGAGGTCTTGACAATTTTTAAGTTGCCCTTGGCAGGCGAGTTGTGAAAATCGACCTCTGCCGCCTGGCCCGCTTTTACCGTGACGGTCTGTGAGGCTTTGTCAGCGGTATATCCAGAGGGGACAGTTTCGGTCACGGTGTAGGTGCCAGGGGTGAGATTGGGCACACTGATAGTCCCGCCAGAGCCAGTGGTCACGGTCTGCGTCCCGCTGGGGCCGGAAACGGTGAATTTGATACCGCTGACGACCCCATCATCCGAGGTCTTGACGATCTTTACGGTTCCTTTTTCAAGGGCATTATAGAAACTGACGGAAGTATTGTCACCGCTCTGGAGCGTGACCTGCTGGGATTTGGGCGTGGCGACATAGCCGCTGGGCGTCTGCTCGGTTATCATATAGGTGCCCGGTGCAAGCTCCTTGGTAATTACACCATTTTGGTCAGTGTAGACGCTATGAAACGCATTACTTGCCTCGCCTCCGATCCCAACAAGGGTAAATTCAATGTTGCTTACATTCCCATCTTCGGCAGTTTTTTTGATTGTCAATGTGGGCTTAGAAGGAGGAGGCGGGGCCTCCGGCTCGGCATTGACCGTGAACCACCCGGAAGTGTTGCTCGTAGCTTCGATGCCGATGATAGTCTCTTGCAGATCGGTTCCGCCGTAAGCCGTGATGGTAGAACTGGCAGATACCGCGTTCTTGCGGGACACATTCACAGTGGCGTTGTCTATGGCCGAAGTGGATGTGATAACCAACCGATTCCCCACCACATTGAAGCGAAGAGCGCTGTTGGAACTAGAAAAGACGAAGTTGGACAGCACACTGTTGGAGTCCGTCAAGGTAAGGGTATACACACCACTCCGGAGAGTCATCTGGTGGGATGCAGGCGGTGCATTCGTGGAATTGGCAAAGCTAGGCAGCGTCCCATAGTTCTGCATGGTGCTGACGATCTGGTTATAGACCGTCTTGACCTCACTGTTCCAGCCACCGCCGCATACGGAGTCAATGACCTTGGTGTTGGTGCAGGCATAGGGCGGATAGGTATTGCGGCAGCCTACAATGAACTCCCACATGACCATCTGCGTGGCGGTGTACTTGGAGCCATAGGACCCGCTTAAGCTGTTGCTGTTGCCCTCCACGCCGCACAGCAGGCTCATCTTGATGGCGTCCCGCTTTTCGGTGGAATAGCTGTTCCAGAGAGAAGCCGCGCTGGTGGAAACGACAGAGCCGCCCACCAGGTACTTGCCGGGCTCCAAGCAGTAGGCCGGCTGGCCGTTTGCATAGAGGATATGCCGGGCGCTGCCGTTGCCGCCCACATAGCGGCCGGAGTAGTAAAAAGAGCTGTAATACTTGATGACGCTGCCGGAAGAATCATAGCAGCCCTGTACAGAGATCGTAGCGCTGCCGCTGGCGGCGGAGTATATCTCGTCCAGAGAGGGATTGTTGTCGCCCACGAACACGCCGTCGCCCCAGGGCTCCTCAATGCCGGGGCCATCCATACCGGGAGGCCCGATCTCCGGGGCCTCGGTGGGGGCGGGCGTTTCAGTCGGAGCCGCCGTGGGCACGGGCGTGGGCTCCGCTGTGGGTGCGGGGGCAGGCGTGGCCGTGGGAGCGGCGGTTTCTGCCGGAGGTGTGGTCGTTTCCGGGTCACTGCCCGAAGAAACAATGTCACCCGGCGTTACCGGGGTAGGCGTTGCCTCTGCCGGGTCTGCACTGGTATCTTCCTGAGCAAACACCCCAAGGGGCGTCAAGCTCAACAGAAGCACAGCGACCAAGAGCAGGGGCAACAGGTGTTTGAGCTTCTTCACTGGTTTTCCTCCTTGTAGAACAAAAATAGCCGCCCATTTCATGAGCGGCTTCCAAATAGAGGGCGCGCTGCCCTCGCTTTGAACAATATCAAATTCCCTCGCTGACAGCTTCTTCTGCCTCAAAGTCACACATAATGTCTTTCGTGTCTGCGATGAACTCATCTACAAACATTTTTATGCCGTCGGGAAAGGGCTCCAAACCTGCAACGGCCTCCGGCACATCAAGGTCGGTGAGGTCATGGAGAGCGATAATGAGGTCGAATGCCTCTGCGCTTTTTCCGCACTCCTGGAGAGCGACGATGACTGTTTGGAGTTTGCGGAGCGTGTCCAGAGAACCCGCATAGTAGCGAAGTTCATCCCAAAGCGGGGATGTGTAGGCCCCTGAGATCATGTTGATAAGGTCAGCAGTGGATGGCATGGCAGTCTTTTGTTTGTTTTCGGTGGCATTGTGGTCCTTTTTCATGGTTTTATCCTCCTAATAAAAAAGCCGCTCATGTAAACATGAGCGGCAAGGTTACGAACCGTATTTACTTGTTTTGGGACAGTTGGTTCACCTTTCTGATGTGAACTAACTGTGTCCGCCTGGTCTCCGTCTAATCATTTTTCCATCAGCTTGACGCGGAGATAGAAGAAAGATGAAGAAATTGCAGGGTCCTTCAAAATACATGAAATGTCCGCAAATGCTTGGAAATAGGGCAAAAAATGACATCACAGGTCGCTACGGTACAATCGAATTGGCTTAATCCGTGGTTCTCCTAAGCGGCAGGTCGGACGTTCGAATCGTCTCATGGGTGCCAGCGTCGGAGCAAAGCTCGCTTTGCTCCGACGCTTTTATTGCCTACGGCCCGGTTACTTTGACGAAAGTTTCACGGTCCAGTTGATGAATAAATGACGAATCATGCCTGTTTCGTTTTCATCAGTCTGTTTCTCTGCGCGGCACTTACAAGCAGGCCCTTTTCCATTGCTGGCGTGAGAGCGGGGCTATCCTCGTCAAAAACAGGGGGGAGTTTCTTGGCCCTCTCTATAGCTTCGATTTGAGCAGGCGTGAGTTTATCATCCTTGGAAGGGGAATACGTTACTATCATAGTAGAGCCTCCTCTCATGGGCTGTAGCTAGTCTGGCTGAGATCAGACGGATGTTTTCTTTTCTTTCCGTATAAACGACAAAAAGGATCTCATGGACTTTCCCTATGACGATATACCGATCTTCGGATATACTATGCTCCTTATCATAGTTTTCGATCCGTGCTTCATCAAAAAACACCATGGACGCTGTGCGGAAATCGATCCCATGTTTCAATATGTTTTGCCGTTCCTTTTCATCATCCCACTCAAATACCAAATGATATCCCTCCACACAACTCACAACTTTATTTTACGATGTGTCCGTCGATCTGTCAAGCACACGGATACCGTCCCTTGGCGTCATCGCTCATGGGTTCACAAAATGTCCCTGTTCCCTCTCCTGCCGCACTTCATAGCCTCGCGGCAGTAGACGCACTGGCCGACGAGCCACACGAGGCACACTGCCAGGACGGGCAGGAATCCGGTATTGAAGATGAGCGCCGAGAGGGTGAACACCAAGGCCAGGGCGTTGCATACGGAGCTGGCGGCGCTGAAAGCTTTGAAGGCGCACTTGCCGACCATGGCCTTCTCCGCCTCGTCGCAGCTGTCCATCCACTTCTTTTGGAACCGCATGTCATAGACCGACGCGGTCTTCTCCGGGTTCGTCTTTTTTGCCGCGTCCACGCATTTCTGCTGGATGAGGATGCACTCGACGAGCACCGCCAGGAACCCCCCGATGCCGAGAAGTACCATGTACGCGCTCTTATCGTTCTCGAAAGCGGCGAAGCCCCCGGAATAGGCCGCGGCGAGGAGAAAATAGCCGATGATGATCGCCGCGCTCACGATCCATATGGCGGCGGAGAGCTTTTCGTCCACGGCGTCGGACACATCCTCATCCTCCCCGTCCCAGCCGGCCAGCAGCTTCTTTGCCTGCCGGTAGAACGGAATAGCCGTCGCGGGCACCAGCACGGCCATGGCCACCAGCAGCCAGGGGGCCACATGGCCGGCGAACACTGCCCCGGCGGCCTTCATGGGTGCCGCCAGGCCGTCCAGGCCGTACCGGACGGAGAAATGCCCTATCACGCCGCCCGCCGCCGCGCTGGCGATCAGCAGCAGCAAAAACTTGGGCAGAGCCTTCCGGTTGGCCTTTTTCGCGTCGTTATTTTCCATTTTCCTCTTCCTCCTTCAGATAGAAAACGTCCTCCACCGCCACGCCGCAGACCTTCGCGATGGTCAGGGCCAGGGTGACCGAGGGGGAATAGTCCCCCCGCTCGATGAGGCTGATGGTCTGCCGGGAAACGCCGCACAGCCGCCCCATCTCCTGCTGGTTCACATTCAGGGCCGCCCGTCGCTCCTTCAGCCGGTTGCACAGGATCATAGCGTACCTCCAGTGACAATTTTCTTTGTCCGATTGACAAATATCCTTGTCATTTTGCATCATACTCTTGTCATTCCCTGTTGTCAATAGGAAGATATAAAAAAGTCCCGCGGGCGACGCCTGCGGGACTTTTGCGCGATATTCGCTTTACCGCTCGTAGTGGTGGGCCTGCTGGAGAACCATCTCCTTCACCTTCATGAGGCGCACCTTGGTGGCAGACTCGTTCTCCGCCAGCTTCATGGTGATGTAGCGGATGTTCTCCTGCAGCTCCGGGATCATCACGTATTCCAGGGCGTTTACCCGGCGGCGGGTCTTCTCGATGTCCTCCGCCAGCAGCTGCATGGTCTTCTCCACCTCCGCCAGCTCCAGCATGTCGTTGAACACGTCGTAGAGCTGCCGGAGCGCGTCGTCCAGCTCGCCGCTGGTCTGGGCAAAGCCGTAGGGCAGCTGGCCGCTCTCGTCCGGGGACTGCTGGTCGAAGTGGTACACCGGCACGTTCACGCTCATAATGTTCTTGTGGGACACGTCCAGCTCCATCCGCTGCCGGGCGTAGAGCAGGCTCTGCTCCAGCATCTCCGGGCTCATGACGGCGCTGGCCATGCTCATGGCGGCAAAGGCGCCGGACAGTCCCTCGTCCACCTTCTCCCGCAGGACCTTGTTGCGGCGGACGATGTCCATGAACTGGCGCATCTCCTCGTCCCGCTTGTCCTTTAAGAGCTTGTGGCCGCGGCTGGCGGTACGGAGCCGTCCCTTCAGCTGGTTCAGGACCATCCGGGTCGGCGTCACGGCACTTTTAGGCATAAAATCACCTCACAGTGACCGCGTGAACGGTCATTCTTCCTCCGCCTTCTTGGGCATATACTTCTCGATCTGCTCCACCTTCAGGCGCTTCAGCTCGCTGCGGGGCAGCAGGCTCAGAAGCTCCCAGCCCAGGTCCAGAGTCTCGATGATGGAACGGTTGGTCTGGTTGCCCTGGTTGACGTAGCGCTGCTCAAACTCGTCGGCGAATTTGGCGAACTTCTTGTCCGTCTCGGAAAGGGCCGCCTCGCCCAGGATGGTCATCAGCTCCTTGGCCTCCTTGCCGGCGGCATAGGCGGAGAAGAGCTGGTTCATGGTGCCGGCATGGTCCTCGCGGGTCCGGCCCTCGCCCACGCCCTTGTCCTTCAGACGGGAGAGGCTGGGCAGCACGTCCACAGGGGGCACGATGCCCTTGCGGTGCAGCTCACGGGAGAGGATGATCTGGCCCTCGGTGATGTAGCCGGTCAGGTCGGGGATGGGGTGGGTCTTGTCGTCCTCGGGCATGGTGAGGATGGGGATCATAGTGATGGAGCCCTTCTTCCCCACACGCCGGCCGGCGCGCTCGTACAGCGTCGCCAGGTCGGTATACATGTAGCCGGGATAGCCGCGGCGGCCGGGGACTTCCTTCTTGGCCGCGGAGACCTCACGCAGGGCCTCGGCGTAGTTGGTGATGTCGGTCAGGATGACCAGCACGTGCATGTCCTTCTCAAAGGCCAGGTACTCCGCCGCCGTCAGGGCCATACGGGGGGTGGAGATGCGCTCCACGGCGGGGTCGTTGGCCAGGTTTGAGAAGACCACAGTGCGGTCGATGGCGCCGGTGCGCCTAAAGTCGTTGATGAAGTACTCCGACTCCTCGAAGGTGATGCCGATGGCGGCGAAGACCACCGCGAAGCTCTCGTCGGTGCCCAGCACACGGGCCTGACGGGCGATCTGGGCGGCCAGGGCCGCGTGGGGCAGGCCGGAGCAGGAAAAGATGGGCAGCTTCTGGCCGCGGACCAGGGTGTTCAGCCCGTCGATGGTGGACACGCCGGTCTGGATGAACTCCGCGGGGTAGGCCCGGGCGGAGGGGTTCATGGGCAGGCCGTTGATGTCCTCATACTTCTCCGGCAGGATGGCGGGGCCGCCGTCGATGGGCTCGCCCATGCCGTTGAAGACCCGGCCCAGCATGTCCTCGCTGACGCCCAGCTGCAGGGGGTGGCCCAGGAAACGGACCTTGGAGCCGGCCAGGTTGATGCCCTGGGCGCTCTCGAACAGCTGGACCACGGCCACGTCGCCGTCTACCTCCAGCACCTTGCAGCGGCGCTTTTCCCCGTGGGGCAGCTCGATCTCCGCCAGTTCGTCGTAGGTGACGCCCTCCACGTTCTTGACCATCATAAGAGGGCTGGCGATCTCGCTGATAGTCTGATATTCCCGGATCACTGGTCCTCACCTCCCGCTGAAAGCTTCTGGATCTGCTTCTTCATATCCTCTTCGATCTTGCCGTACTCCCCGGCGTACTTGTCGGGAGCTACCATCTTGGCCCGGCCGATGATCTCCCGGGCGGGGATGGAGAACAGGCCGTTCATGTCCGCGCCCTTGGCCATGGCCTCCCGGCACAGCTCGTCATATTTGATGATGAGGCCCAGGAGCCGGAACTGCTTGTCGTAGGAGGAATAGGCGTCCTCGTCCACGAAAGCGTTCTGCTGCAGAAAGTCCTCTCGGAGCATCTTGGCGGTCTCCAGGGTCATCTGGTCGGCGTCTGAAAGGCTGTCGCGGCCCACCAGTTTCACGATCTCGTTGAGGCTCTCCTCCTCCTGGAGGATGGCCATGGCCTTGTCACGCAATGCCATGAAGCCGGGGAACTGCTCGTCGTACCAGTCCTTCAGCGTGTCCACGTAGAGGCTGTAGGACGTCAGCCAGTTGATGGCCGGGAAGTGACGGGCGTAGGCCAGGGAGCTGTCCAGGCCCCAGAACACCTTGACGATGCGCATGGTGGACTGGCTGACGGGCTCGGAGGTATCGCCGCCCGGAGGGGACACGGCGCCGATGGCGGTGATGGAGCCCTGACGGCTGTCGGAGCCCAGGCATTCCACCACGCCGGCCCGCTCGTAGTACTGGGCCAGACGGCTGGCGAGGTAGGCGGGGTAGCCCTCTTCGCCGGGCATCTCCTCCAGACGGCCGCTCATCTCACGCAGGGCCTCGGCCCAGCGGGAGGTGGAGTCGGCCAGCACGGCCACGTCGTAGCCCATATCCCGGAAGTACTCGGCGATGGTGATGCCGGTGTAGATGCTGGCCTCCCGGGCGGCCACGGGCATATCGGAGGTGTTGGCGATCAGCACGGTCCGCTGCATCAGGCTCTCCCCGGAGCGGGGGTCCTTCAGCTCGGGGAACTCCATCAGCACGTCGGTCATCTCGTTGCCGCGCTCGCCGCAGCCGATGTAGACCACGATGTCCACGTCGGACCACTTGGCCAGCTGGTGCTGGACCACGGTCTTGCCGCTGCCGAAGGGGCCGGGCACGGCGGCCGTGCCGCCCTTGGCGATGGGGAACAGGGTGTCGATGACACGCTGGCCGCTGTTCATGGGCCGGCTGGGCATGTACTTGTGCTTATAGGGCCGGGCCACGCGCACGGGCCATTTCTGCATCATGGTGACCTTGTGCTCGCCGCCCTTATCGTCCTTCACCACGGCCACGGTCTCATCCACGGTGTACTTGCCGCCGGAGATGGACTGGATGACGCCGGCGACGCCCACGGGGACCATGATCTTGTGGGGGATCGCGGTGGTCTCCTGGACCGTGCCCAGTACGTCGCCGGGCTTCACCACGTCGCCCTTCTTCACAGTGGGATTGAACTCCCACTGCTTTTTGCGGTTCAGGCTGGCCACCTCCACGCCGCGGGCGATGGTGTCGCCGGTGGCGTCGCGGATCTCCGTCAGGGGGCGCTGGATGCCGTCGTATATATTGGTCAGCAGTCCGGGCCCCAGCTCCACGCTCAGGGGCGTGCCGGTGGTCTCCACCTGGGCGCCGGGCCCCAGGCCGGAGGTCTCCTCATAGACCTGGATGGAGGCGCTGTCTCCCTTCATCTGAAGGATCTCGCCGATCAGGCGCTGGCCGCCCACGCGCACCACGTCGGAGACGTTGGCGTCGGCAAGGCCGGTGGCCACGACCAGCGGGCCGGAAACTTTTGTGATCGTTCCGCTCATGCTTTGACCTTCTTTCGGTAAAAATGTGCCTTCCCAAGAAGGAGTGATATCTAATAATTAAAGGATGTTGACGCCGACAGCCCGCTCCACCGCGGCCTGCAGGGCCGACTGGCCCAGGCCCAGGGAGCCGTCCTTGCCGGGGATGAGGATGACCGCGGGACGGGGCACGTCCTTAAAGCGGTCGATGTCCGCTTTAAGGGCCTCCGCCAGGTTCTCCTCCAAGTAAATTATCGCGTACTCGTCCGGCTGGTCGGCCTTGGTGATAGCCTTAAATATCTTATGGGCCTCCTCCGGCTGGCGCACGGGGAAGGTGTCCAGACCCAGGGCCTTGAAGCCGATGACCGTGTCCGGGCTGCCGATGACGGCGATCTTATACATAGCTCACACGCAACCTTTCCCGCAGCGTCTCCGGCGCCACGCCGCCCCGCTTGCCCAGCAGTACCATCCGGGCCGCGGTGATCTCCGCTTCAAGGCTGGCAAGATACGCCACCGCCACCTCCGGGCCGAAGCTGACGCGCTTCGCGGACGTTAAGTACTCCGTGAGCACATTGTCGCAGGCCCGCTCAAAGGCGGCCAGGGGCGCGCCCTCCACGGACTGCTGCCCCAGCTCGGCGCAGGCGGCCAGGGCCCGGTCGTGGAACACCTCGGTCACGGCCTCGCCGTAGACCCGGCACACGCTCTCCGCCGACACGTTGCCGCCGGGTATCACCGCCGTGCGCAATAACCCCTCGTCCATGTGCCCCCGCAGGCAGCGCACCGCGCTGCGCAGGTTGGCCACGTCGATGTTGAGACGCACATAGCCGGTGTAGAACCCGGTGGACAGGGTCTGGGTGACAGCCAGCATCTCGGCGAAATAGGCCTTGTCCAGGCCCATGTCCGCCAGCTGGGGGTTGGCCGTGCGGGCTAAAGTGGTCCGGGCCTCCCGGATGGCCACGGCCAGGGCCGGCGGCACCTCCTGCCAGGTATCGTTCCGGTACGCCTCCGTGAGCGTCTCGGGTGCCACCCGGCCGCAGGCGGACAGCAGCCGCATGGGCTCCTCCCCGCCCTCGCCCTTCACCAGGACCTTGGCGTTGTGGTAGTCATATTTCAGGCGGTAGGCGGTGACCAGATCCTTCTCCGGGCAGAGCTTTTCAAACTCCGCGAGAAATTCCGTCCGCCGCTGGGCGAACGCCTCCTCCAGCTGGGCGTCCGTCGCCCCTGTGAGGTCCGGAAAGCCGCACTCCGTCAGGGTCTTGGCCGCCTCGTCGAAGTCCGCCGCCTCCACCATCTGCTCCAGCCGCTTCTCCCCCAGCAGGGAATTTTCCCGTGCCCGGATGTAGGTGGACAGGAACAGGTAATCGGTACTTTTCACTTTTGACAAGTCAGTACCTCCTCAATCATGCCTATTGATCTGGCCGTTCAGCCAAACAGCGCCGCCGCCACGTCGGAGGCCATGTCCTCCCGCGCCTGGGCCATCAGAGCCTCCAGGGTGCAGTTGACGGACACGCTCCCCTGCCGGACCACCAGGCCCTTGGAAAAGCTGCCGTCGGTGTCGGTGAGGGTGAGCCCGCCCTTTTTGCCGGCGGCCTTCAGGGCGGCGTTGGCCTTGTCGACGACCTTCCTGCCGATGGTCTTTTTGTCGGCGGCGGAGAGGACGATCTCCTCCGTGCCGTCCACGGCAGCCCGGGCGGCGAGACCTGCCAGGAAGGAGACATACGCCTCCCCCTCCATGGCGTTCAGCTTCTTCTCCGCCCTGTCGAAGGCGTCGGCCACGATGGACTGCTTGAAGCTCAATACGCTCTTGCGGGCCTCCATGTCGGCGGTCTTCGCCAGACGCTGGACACGGTCCTCCGCCGAGGCCACGCCCTGGCGGACCTTCTCCCAATAGCCCTCCTGGGCCTTCTTCTCACCCTCGGCCTTGATGGCGTCACACTGGGCCTTGGTCTCCTGGGCGATACGGGCGGCGTCCGCCACGGCCTCCGTCTCGATACGGGCCGTGATCTTGTCGATGCCGTTCATCTCGTTTATCCTTTCGCGCCCCTTACAGCCACAGCAGCATCAGCATGGAGGCCAGCAGAGACAGGATGGCGTAGAACTCCACGATGCCGCAGAGGATCAGGCCCTTGGACCAGTCGTCGGGCTTCTTGGCCAGGATGTTGATGGAGCCGGCGGCCACACGGCCCTGGGCGATGGCGGACAGCAGGCCGCCCAGCGCCATAGGCATGCAGGCCACGAAATACTGCAGGCCCTCCTGCACGGTCAGGTCCACGTTGCCGCTCATCATGCCGATGCGGATGAGGCAGAAGAACCAGACCACCAGGCCGTACAGGCCCTGGGTACCGGGCAGCAGCTGCAGGACCATGACCTTACCGGACTTGGAGGGGTCCTCGGCCAGAAGGCCGGTGCCCGCCTCGCCGGCGATGCCGGTGCCCTTCGCGGAACCCACGCAGCTCAGGCCAACGGCCAGACCGGAGCCCAGCAGCGCCAGCGCCAGGCCGCCAAAGGATTCGAAGAAACTCATGTGATTGTCCTCCTTGTTATTCTTTCACTATGTCTACAAATTTTGTTTCCATATCTAAAGGACGGAAGGGCTTGCCGCCGTCCTCATAGAACCGTCCGAAGAACTCCAGGCACTGCAGGCGCATGTCATGCACGAAGCAGCCCAGGATGTTCAGCGCGAAGTTGAGGGCGTTGCCTATCATGGAGATGAGCACGAAGGCGAACACGTTGCCGGTGATGCCGCCCAGGGTGTTGAACACCTGGGCGATGACCGCGCCGGCCAGCATCAGGGCCATCAGCCGGGAGTAGGACAGGATATCGCTGAAATAGCCCGTGATGTTGTTGTAGAGCGAGCCGCCCACGCCCGTGACGGTGCCCATGACGATCTTCACCGGGCCGCCGCCGTTCTTCACGGCCTTGAGGGCGCTGCCCACCACCAGCATCACACCGCCGATGATGAGCCCGATGGGGGTCTTCAGCCCCGCGAACAGGCCCAGGCCGACGAGGATGACGGTCCAGGTGCCCTCCTCAAAGAGAGCGCCCAGCTTGTCCCCGTCCCTGCACTTTTTCCAGGCGCTCACCGCCATACCGGTGAGGATCTGCACCACGCCCAGGGCCAGGGAGCCCACCAGCACCGCCAGTGCGTCGTCCAGGGGACTGAACAGCGCCGGGAGAGCGAAGGTGCTCTCGGGGTTTATAATTTTCAAAAGCTGGGGGATGAAGTCCCCGAAGAAACCGCCGGTGATGGCCCCGAAGAAGAAGGTGCTCACGCCGCACAGACCCAGCAGCGGGAACAGGTTCCGCACCGTGGGGCCCCGGGGCTTCGCCTTCTTCACCACGATGAGGCTTATGAGCATCATGATGAGGCCGTAGCCCATGTCCGCCATCATCATGCCGTAGAACAGAATGAAGAACGGCGCCATCAGGGGATTGGGGTCCACGCCGGTGTAGGCCGGCAGGGCGTACATATCGGTGACCATGTTCAGCGGCCGGGTGACGGGGTTATTTTTCAGCTTCACCGGCACGTCGGGGTATTCCTCCTCGGTGGGGTCGGCGTACTCATAGGCACAGTCGAAGCCCTTGAGGCAATCCGTCAGCGCCGCCTCATCCTCCGCGGGGAACCAGCCCTCCAGGGCCACCACGCTGTCCGTGCCCCGGAGTCGCTCGGCGGCCTCCGCCTCGGCTGTCTCGGTGGCCAGGCGGTCGGCGCTCAGGCGCAGGGAGCCGGTCTTTGCCTTCTCCTGGCCGATCTTCGCCTCCAGGTCCTTCTTCTGCACGTCCAGCTCCGCCAGCTTCCGCTTCCGGGCGTCGATGTTCTCCGCGGCCGTGCCTGTGACGCCGGGGAAGGACACGGGGGTGCACCCCACGCCCCGCATAGCGTCCAGCACGGCGGCCAGCTCGTCCTTCCGGGCGATGACAAGAAAGCACTTCTGCTGCTCGTCCTGGCTCACCAAAATCAGCTGCACCAGCTCCGTGGCGCTCTCGGCGGCATCCGCCACCGACTCCATGTCCACCTGGGCGGGCACGTTGGCCAGCGTCACGGCGCAGGTCTTCGTCCCCTCGGTCTCCAAAGGCAGGTCCAGGGCCTCCCAGGGCCGCAGGGACTCTATCTCGTCCCGGATGCGGACCTGGTCCGCGGCGATGCGCCGCAGCTGGCTGTCCCAGGAATTGATCTCCCGGGCCAGGGCCACGTCCGATTCCAGGGCCTTCTCATCCAGAAAGTCCGCCTCGGACACCTCCGGCCGGGGGGAGAGCATTTTTCTCTTCTCCGGGGCGTAGTGGGCCATGACCTTCAAGGCGGAGTCCATCTCCGCCTCCCGGCCCCGGGCCTCCGTCAGCCCCGCGTGCTCCGGGCGCAGGACTTCCGCGGCCTCGGGGTCTTCCAGCATCCCCTCCGGCTCATGGACCTCCACGCAGCCCAGACGCAGAAGCCGACGCATCAGCTCGTCCCGCTGCTCCCGCAGGGCGATGACGCGCAGCTTTTTCATCTTCACGATGGCCATCAGCCGTTCACGATCCTTTCCACGATCTTGTCCACGACCTCATCCATTTTCTTGTCGGCACGGGCCTTCATGGCCGCCTCCCGGTTGCGGGTGTTGGACGCCAGCACGCCCGCGTCCTCTTTCGCCTTGTCGTCGGCCTTGCGGATCAGGTCCTTGATCTCAGCCTCCGCCTTTCCGTCGGCGGCAGCCATAGCCACCTTCACCGCGGCCTGGGCGTCTTCCACGGCCTTGCGGGCCTCCGCCTGGGCGGCGGCGCGGATCTGGCGGGCCTTCTCCTCGGCCAGGGCGATGGTATCCAGCGCCTCCAATGACATATTCGAGCACCTCCTGACCTGTCGGTCTGTTCAGCGTTTTGTCTATAAGTTCATATATACAAAATATAGTAGCCCTACCTGTCTATAATACACGGACTTGCCCCTCGTTGCAATAGGAAATTGCCAATTTTGCCCGTTTTTTCACAAAATACTTATGCACTGTGACCGATTGCACGCAAGCGAAATTTCACGTATAATAGGCGAACGAGGTGGAAAGAGACATGAACCAAGCGCAAAAGCCGCCGGCCCGGCCTGCCGGCGCCGTCAAAGAGGCCTTCGTCACATCCGTGCCTGTCATGGCGGGGTACGTGGTGCTGGGCATCGGCTTCGGCATCCTCCTGCACGACGCGGGCTACGGCGTGGCGTGGTCCTTCGCCATGGCCCTTCTCATCTACGCCGGCTCCATGCAGTACGTGGGCGTGGGGCTTTTGGCCGGAGGCGCGTCGGTGATCACCGCCATACTGACCACCGTCATGGTCAACGCCCGGCATCTTTTCTACAGCGTGTCCATGATCGAGCGCTACCAGAACGCGGGCAGGTATAAGCCCTACCTCATCTTCGCCCTGACGGACGAGACCTACTCCCTTCTCTGCGACGGAAAGACGCCGGCAGGGGCGGACCCGGACAAATACCGGTTTTTGGTGTCCCTCTTCGACCAGTGCTACTGGGTCATTGGCTGCGTGCTGGGGAGCATATTGGGCGCGGCGCTGCCCTTCAGCACGGCGGGCATCGAGTTTTCCATGACAGCGCTCTTCATCGCGTCCTTCACCCAGCAATGGCTGGACAGCCGCGAGCACACCCCCGCCATCGTGGGGCTCATAGCGAGCCTTGTGTGCCTTCTTCTGTTCGGGCCGGAGGATTTCCTCATCCCCGCCATGCTGGCCATCACGGCGGCGCTGACGGCGCTGCGGCCCCGCCTCAGTGGAAAGGGGGCGGCAAAATGAGCGGAAACGCACACGCCGCGGCGCTGGTGGCCGCCATGAGCATCGTCACCATTTTGTTGCGCGCCCTGCCCTTCCTCATCTTCCGCCGGGGGAAGCAGGTACCCGCCTATGTGGCCTATCTGGGCCAGGTGCTGCCCCAAGCCATCATCGGCATGCTGGTGATATACTGCCTCAAGGACATGACCTTCGCCCGGGCCCCCTACGGCCTGCCGGAGCTCATCGCCGCCGGGGCGGTAGTCGTTTTGCAGGCATGGCGGAAGAACTCCCTCATAAGCATTCTCTCCGGCACGGCCATCTACATGATACTGATCCGGGTCATCTGACTAAAAAACGGAGACGGGATATCCCGTCTCCGTTTTTTATCATACGCCGGCACCAATGGCCTCTTTGCCGGCCTCCACGGCCTCCCGGCCGGCGCTCTTTGCCAGCATTTTCAGCGCCTCATAGGCCGCGGCGCGCATCTTCTCGTCCATGCCCGCCACGGACTTTACCATGCTCCAGGCCGCGCCCATCCAGTTCTCCTTCATCTCGTGCATGGTGCTCATCTGGGTGTCCGTCAGCACCGTATACACCGTGTCCACGAAGCCCTCGAACTGCTCCGGGGTCATGTCCTTGGTCCAGTCCTTGATGGTTGCGTCCACGAACCGGCTGCTGCCGGTGACGGTCTCCAGGGCCACGAACCCGGCGCCCAGCACCTCCCAGGAATAGATGTCGTGCTGGCTCAGGCCCGACTCGGTGGAGTGGACCACCGTGTGCCCCTCCGGGTGGCCCATGAGCATGCCCACCACGGAGGACTGGGGCACGTAGGTATGTATCCGCTCCCGGATGGCCTGGTAGCCGTCCGTGTCGATGATGTTATCGTAAAAGCCCGGGCCGTCGTAGTTATAGACCGCGTCTATCCTGTCCTGCACGTCCTGGCCGCAGAAGGCCCCGGCGTATACTGCGAGATTCCCGCCCTTGGAGTGGCCGCACAGGATGAGCCGGCCGCCCACCTTTTCCCATATACGGTCCACGTAGTCCGCCGCCAGCTTCTGGCCCGGCACCGGGCAGCGGAAGGACATGTTCATGTCCTCCTTCCAGCCGATGACCGTGCTGTCCGTGCCCCGGAACACGATGGCGCACAGGTCCTCGTCCAGCCGCACCGTGACGGCGGAAAACTGGGTCTGCAATACGTTGTCCAGGACGTTGCCGTGAAAGCCCACCTCCAGCGACCCGTATCGGCCGCTGGCCGCCAGAGCCGGCAAAAGCTCGTTGTCCCGCTGTCTCCAGTGCTCCCCCACTTTGAGATTCGCGTCCGCCATGGCCTGCGCCGACAAATCATGGATGGAGATGAAGCGTTTCGGCAGCGGCTGGGTGAAGCTCTCAAAGGGCACATAGGCGAACCGGGCAAGGATCATCCCGTCGATCTCGTTGAAGGGGCTCTGCTGCAGGGTCAGGTCCCCCCGCCAGGTAAGGTAATCAAATAAGTCGGCCATAGCCTCTCCTTCCCTTATAGACAGTTCTCGCAGTAGGCCGCCGGGTCGAACCGGTCCAGCGGACTGCCGCTTTTCAGATACAGCGGGTGATGGGGGTGGCCCCGTTTGGACCGGGGCCCGGCGGTGTACCACACCGCCCCGTACCGCCGCCCCAGGTCCAGCATATCCATGAGGCAGTCTTTGAGATACCCCCGCGTTTCTATGATGTTCCCCCAGGCCGCCCACACGGCGGGGGCGGGCCCGGCGTGGGCCAGGACATACTCAAACGCCGCCATGTTCTCCCGGTGCAGGGCGGGGTTCATCTCCCGCTCCATGTCCTGAGGCCGGGTGGCCCGCTGGGCGTAGACGTTGAACATGATGAAGCTGTCGAAGCCGTTGGCGGCGGCGATGCGCTCCACGCTCTTTAAGGTCGGGTCCAGGTTCCCCGGCTCCGCCGTGGAGGGGTTGATGCCGATGCAGATGAGGGGATGCTCGCCCCGGGTGCCCAAAATGTATCGGTAATCCGCGTAAAAGTCCGGCACGTAGAGCCACTTTTCCCTGTCGTAACCGTCTCCCTGCCCGGACCGGGCCATGGCCTCGTCGAAGGTCAGCAGGTCAAGCGCCGCCGTGGGCGCCGACGGGATATGCATGGTATCGCCACCTTTCGCCTTACCATTATAATTGACAGGAGCGGAAAAGGGAAGTAAAATCAACAAAATAACGAAGGGAGGCGCGTCCATGCTGCCGGAGATACTGGCGCCCGTGGGGGGCGAAGAGCAGCTTCTGGCCGCGGTCCGCTGCGGGGCGGACAGCGTGTATTTGGGCACCGCCTCCTTCAACGCCCGGAGAAACGCCGCCAACTTCTCCCCGGAGGCCCTCACGGAGGCCGTGCGGTACTGCCGCACCCACGGGGTGAAAGTCTACGTGACCGTGAACACCCTGGTGACGGAGGACGAACTGCCCGCCCTGGAAGAAACGGCGGACGCCGTGGCCGCCGCCGGGGCATACGGGGTCATATTGCAGGACATGGCCGCCCTGCGGCTGTTTCAAAACAAGTACCCATCCCTGCACCGGGTGGCCTCCACCCAGACCGCCGTCCACAACGCGGACGGGGCAAGATTCCTGCAGGATGCGGGCTTCGACAGCTTCGTCCTGGCCCGGGAGCTGACCCTGGGCGAGATGGAAAAGATATGCGCCGCCGTCCATATCCCGGCGGAGGCCTTCGTCCATGGGGCCCACTGCATGAGCCTGTCTGGAGCCTGCACCCTCTCCGCCATGCTGGGGGGCCGCAGCGGCAACCGGGGCCTTTGCGCCCAGCCCTGCCGCCTGGACTGGAAATGCGGCGAGGGCGGCCACGTGCTGTCCCTCAAAGACATGAGCCTCATAGACCACATCCGGGCGCTCTCAAACGCCGGGGTGGCAACCTTGAAGATCGAGGGCCGGATGAAGCGGCCGGAGTACGTGGCCGCCGCGGTCACCGCCTGCAAGTGCGCCCGGGAGGGCAAGCCCTACGACAGGGACACCCTGGCCGCGGCCTTCTCCCGCAGCGGCTTCACCGACGGCTACCTCACCGGCTGGCGGGACAAGACCATGTTCGGCTTCCGCACCAAAGAGGACGTGACCGCCGCGGCGGAGGCGCTTCCCAAGCTGGCCGCTCTGTACCGGAAGGAGACGCCCCTCGTCCCCGTGGACATGGCCTTTGCCATGACCGCGGACAGCGCCCGCCTCACTGTCACCGACGGGACGAACACCGTAACCGCTGACGGCCCCGCCCCCGAGGCCGCCGTAAACCGGCCCCTGGACGCCGACCGGGCCCGGCAGAACTTGGAAAAGACCGGCGGAACGCAATATTATGTAAACTCCTTTCAGGCAGATATCGACTCCGGCCTGACCCTCCCCGCCGCGGCGCTGAACGGCATGCGCCGGGCGGCGCTGGCCCAGCTGGAGGAGGTCCGGGGACAAGCTCCGGCCATGGTCCCCGGGCCCTATGTGCCCGTGATCCCTGAACGGCGCTCCCACCCCTCCCCCTCCCCCCTCTGGGCCCGGTTCTACAGGGCGGAGCAGATAACGGACGCGGACAAGCTGGAACGCCTCATTCTCCCCGTTGACGCTGTCACGCCCGCCCTGCTGGATACGTACGGGGACAAGCTCACCACGGAGCTGCCCGCGGCCCTGTGGCCGGAGGACGAGGCCGCGCTGGCGGACAGGCTGGCCGCCCTGAAAGCCGCCGGCCTCCGGGAGGTCTGGACAGACAATATCTACGGCATAGCCCTGGGCCGCCGCCTGGGCCTCACGGTCCGTGGCGGGTTCGGGCTCAATATCACCAACGCCCAGGCGATCGATTTTTATGTCAACCAAGGTCTTGCCAGCCTCACCCTGTCCTTCGAGCTGCCCATGAAGAAGCTGCGGGCCCTGGATGGGCCGGTATCCTGGGGTATCGCCGCCTACGGCCATCTGCCCCTGATGCGGTTTCGCAACTGCCCCGTCCGTTCCAGCATTGGCTGCGCCGCCTGCGGCGGCAGCGGCGAACTCACCGATAGGAAGGGCATTGCCTTCCCGGTGGAGTGCGGCGGGAAAAAGTACGCCTCCCTCCTCAACAGCGTGCCCCTGCACATCGCGGACAGGGACGACCCCGGGGACTGGCGGCTTTTGTGGTTCACCCGGGAGAGCCGGGAGCGCTGCGCCGCCGTGATACGGGAGTTTCAGGCGGGTCTTCCCTCCCCCCTGCCCCGCACCGGCGGGCTCTACTATCGGGAACTTCTGTAGTCCTCTTCCCCCGCATAGCATGTACTATCCATAACGTCAGGAGGTGTGCCCATGGGCCTTTGGGAGCTGTTCATACTGGCGCTGGGCCTGTCCATGGACGCCTTTGCGGTGAGCATCTGCAAGGGCCTGAGCTTGGGCAAGTCCATCGGGGCCAAACATATGGCCGTCGCCGGGGCCTGGTTCGGCGGGTTCCAGGCGCTGATGCCCCTCATCGGCTTCTTCCTGGGCCGGTTCTTCGCGGAGATCATCACCGCCTACGACCACTGGGTGGCCTTCATCCTCCTGGCCATCATCGGCGGAAAGATGATATGGGAGGCTCTGGACCCGGCCTCGGCAGAGGATGTGGACGGGGCCATGGACATGAAGACCATGTTCCTGCTGGCCGTGGCCACCAGCATCGACGCTCTGGCGGTGGGGGTGACCTTCGCCTTTCTGGACGTGAGCATCCTCCCGGCGGTGCTCTTCATCGGCGTCACCACCTTCGTCTGCTCCGCCGCGGGGGTGAAGGTGGGCAGCGTGTTCGGCGCCCGGTACAAGAAGAAGGCGGAGCTCTGCGGCGGCGTGGTGCTGGTGCTTATCGGCCTAAAACTCCTGCTGGAAGGCTTGGGAATTTTGTAGGATATGCCGATTTTGCAATTTGCACTGTAAAAAAATGCAAAAACGTGTATAATTCAAGTGTAACTAAGGAAAAAGCGAGGCGTTACCATGGACGAGAATGCAAAAAACTTTATCCTTGACTTCGTCGCGGAGGACATCGGCCCCGGCGGCCGCTTTGAGGGCAAGCAGGTGCACACCCGCTTCCCGCCCGAGCCCAACGGCTATCTGCACATCGGCCACTGCAAGGCCCTGTGCATCGACTTCGGCACGGCGGAGCGCTTCGGCGGCATCACCAACCTGCGCATGGACGACACCAACCCCGCCAAGGAGGACACCGAGTACGTGGACGCCATCAAGGAGGACATCCACTGGCTGGGCTTCGACTGGGGCGACCGGTTCTTCTATGGCAGCGACTACTTTGAAAAGACATATGAGCTGGCGGAGGGCCTGATCAAAAAGGGCCTGGCCTATGTGTGCGAGCTTACACCGGAGCAGTTCCGGGAATACCGGGGCGACGTGGGCACCCCCGCCCGCAGCCCCTGGCGGGACCGGCCCGTCGAGGAGAGCCTGGACCTGTTCCACCGCATGCGGGACGGGGAATTCCCCGAGGGCAAGTATACCCTGCGGGCGAAGATAGACCTGGCCAGCGGCAACTTCAATATGCGCGACCCGGTCCTTTACCGCATCCGCTACATCGAGCACCACCGCCAGGGGACGAAGTGGTGCGTCTTCCCCATGTATGACTTTGCCCACCCCATCCAGGACGCCCTGGAGGGCATCACCCATTCCCTCTGCTCCCTGGAATATGAGGACCACCGGCCGCTGTACGACTGGGTCATCAACAATGTGGACGTGCCCTCGAAGCCCCGGCAGATCGAGTTTTCACGTCTCGGCATCAACTACACCGTCATGAGCAAGCGCAAGCTCAGAAAACTGGTGGAGGAAAAGCACGTCTCCGGCTGGGACGACCCCCGCATGCCCACCCTGTGCGGCCTGCGCCGCCGGGGCTATACCCCCACCTCCATCCGCACGTTCATCAACCGCATCGGCGTCTCCAAGGTCACCAGCACGGTGGAATACGGCTTTTTGGAGCACTGCCTGCGGGAGGAGCTCAACCTCTCCGCCCCCCGGCGGATGGCGGTACTGCGGCCCGTGAAGCTCATCATCACCAACTACCCCGAGGGCCAGACCGAGATCTTTGAGATCGAGAACAACAACCTGGACGAATCCGCCGGGACCCGGCCCGTGACCTTCAGCCGGGAGCTGTGGATCGAGGCGGAGGACTTCATGGCCCAGCCCGTGCCCAAGTATAAGCGCCTCTACCCCGACGGCCCCGAGTGCCGCCTCAAGGGCGCGTACCTCATCAAGTGCACCGGCTGCGAGACCGACGAGGCCGGCAACATCACCGCCGTGCTGGCGGAATATGACCCCGACTCCCGGGGCGGCGACCCCGCCGACGGCCGGAAGGTGAAGGGCGGCACCCTTCACTGGGTCAACGCCGCCGACGCGGTGGACGCGGAGATCAGGCTCTACGACAACCTCTTCGCCGACCCGGAGCCCGACGCGGCGGAGGATTTCCTCACCTGCCTGAACCCGGATTCTTTGGAGGTGCTCACCGGCTGCAAGGTGGAAAGGAGCCTTGCCGACGCCAAGGCCCCCGAGAGCTTCCAGTTCCTGCGCACCGGCTACTTTGCCGTGGACAACAAGGACTCCGCCCCCGGCCATCTGGTCTTCAACCGGGCCGTGGCCCTGAAGGACGCCTTCAAGCCCAAGGCGTAAAAATGACACAAAAGCGCCCTGCTCACAGCTGTGAGCGGGGCGCTGGCGTATATTGGGGGCAGCCGTATAAAACGCCTCTTTTCTTTTCTCCCGGGGCATGGTATACTATTTGTTAAGAAAGGCAGGTGAGCGGTATGCCCTATTCCGTGGATGAACTGCGGCGGATCATAGACCCCATCGCCCGGCAGCACGGGATAAAAAGCGTCTCCCTCTTCGGCTCTTACGCTCGGGGCGAGTCCACCGCCGCCAGCGATGTGGACCTGAAGATCGAAAAGGGCGCATTGAAAACGCTGTATCAGCTCTGCGCCTTTCGTCTCGCCTTGGAGGACGCCCTGCACCTACCCGTGGACCTGGTCACCAGCGACGCCTCGGACCCGGCTTTTCTGGGTACCATCGCGAAGGAGGAGGTGCTGCTCTATCCTGGCCCGTGACAGACTGCTTTTGGAAAAGATCGTCGGCTACTGCCGCCGCATAGACGAGGACCTGTCCCGCTGCGGCAGAGACCCCGACGTCTTTCGGAACGACCACCTGTTCCAGGACGCCTGCTGCATGTGCATCGTGCAGATCGGCGAGCTGACCGCCCAGCTCTCGGATGAGGCCAAGGCGGAAGCCCCCTCTGTGCCCTGGCGGGTGATAAAGGACACGCGGAATTTCTATGTCCACGCCTATGGTGCCATCGACGTTCCCTCCGTGTGGGAGACCCTTAACGGGGACATCCCTGCCCTGCGGCGCTCTTGCGAAGAGCTGCTCCAAAAACAATAAAACCATCCTGCGCCGCGGACGTCTGCCTGCGGCGCTGTTTTAAAGGACCATTTTATGAACGTCTACGACTTTGACAAGACCATATATCCCCGGGACAGCACGGCCCAGTTTTATCTCTGGTGCCTGCGGCGGTACCCCGGCACGTGGCTCACCCTGCCCTGCACGGCCTGGGCTTTTTTCTGCTTGGGGCTCAAACTCAAGCCCAAGACCGCCTGCAAGCAGATATTCTACCGCTTCCTGCGCCATGTGCCTGCCGCCGCGCCGGAGACCTTCTGGCGGGGGCATATCGATAACATCTGCCCCTGGTACCTGGCACAGCAGCGGCCGGATGACCTGGTCATCTCCGCGTCGCCGGAATTTCTCCTGCGGCCCGCGGCCCGGGCCCTGGGCTTTGCCCTCATCGCCTCCCCCGTGGAGCAGGCCACCGGCCTCTATAAGGGCGAGAACTGCCACGGGCCCGAGAAGGTCCGCCGGTTTCGGGACGCCTACGGAAACGCCCCCATCGAGGGCTTTTGGTCCGACTCCCGCTCCGACACGCCCATGGCGGAGCTGGCCCAGCACGCCTTTCTCGTCACCAAGACGGGCAATATCCCCTGGTGAGCTGCCTATATTGCCGGAAAAGCTGTAAAATTCTGTCAGATATCTTGCGGCTGCCTCTTGCAAAGGGGCGGCCGCTCATTGTACAATGAACTATCAACGGGCCGACGGCCAACGGAGGTGTATTCCCCATGAAACTGCTGGAAGAGCGCATCCTGCGGGACGGAAAGGTGCGCGCGGGTGGCATTCTGAAGGTGGACGCCTTCCTGAACCATCAGATGGACGTGGCGCTGTTCGGTGAGCTTGCCAAGGCCTGGCACGAGGCCTATAAGAACGACAGCGTGACGAAAATACTGACCATCGAGGCGTCCGGCATAGGGCTCGCCTGCATCGCGGCCCAGGAGTTCGGCTGCCCCGTCCTGTTCGCCAAAAAGACGAAGACCCGGAACATCGACGGCCAGGTCTACTCCACCCGGGTGGCCAGCTACACCCACGGCTATGTGTACGACGTGATCGTGGCGAAGGACTACCTGCAGTCCACGGACCGGGTGCTGCTCATCGACGACTTTCTTGCCAACGGCGCGGCCCTGGAGGGGCTGTGCGACCTGGTGCGTCAGGCGGGCGCCACCCTGGTGGGGGCGGGCATCGCCGTGGAGAAGTGCTTCCAGCCCGGGGGCAGGCGCCTCAGGGAGCAGGGCCTTCGCATCGAGTCCCTGGCCCGCATCGCCTCCATGTCGGAGGACGGCGTCGTCTTTGAGGACTGATACAGAGGAATAAACATGCGCTTTGAACACATCTTTTTCGACCTGGACGGCACCCTGACGGACCCGGCTTTGGGCATCACCAACGCCATCATCTACGCCCGGAAAAAGTGGGGGCTTGACCCGGGGAAAAATGAGGATTATTATAAGTTCATAGGCCCTCCCATGCCCAAGAGCTTTGAGACCTACTGGGGCATGAGCCGGGAAGACGCCGCCCAAACCCTGGCCTACTACCGGGAGTATTACACCGACGTGGGGCTTTTTGAGAACGCGCCCTACCCCGGCATGGCGGAGACGCTGCAGCGACTCTCCGATGCAGGGGCGAAGCTCTACGTGGCCACCTCCAAGCCCACATTCATGTCCGTGCGCATATTGGAGAAGTTCGATCTGGCCAAGTACTTCGTCACCATCTCCGGCAGCGACCCGGCCCAGCCGGACAGCACCAAGGCGGACGTGATACGCGCTGCCCGCGACCAATTCGGCGTGGACATGGCCAAGGCCGTGATGGTGGGCGACAGGAGCTACGACGTGGCGGGCGCCCACGAGTGCGCCATCCCCTGCGTGGGGGTGCTCTACGGCTACGGCGGCCGGGATGAGCTCACCGCCGCCGGCGCGGACTATATCGCCGAATCGGTGGCGGATCTGGGCCGCATTTTGCTGGCCTGACATATACTTATAACAAATTGCAGCGAGGGATGTTTTCGCGAGGCGAGAAAGGCGGCGCAGGGAATACTTTGTGTATTGCCAAGCCGTCTGACGAAGCATCGCGGAAACAGACCCGCTGCTGAAAGGAAGTGACATGATGGACGCTGGCGATAGTAGTTCCGGCACAAAACGAGGCCGAACGCGGCGGGCGCCCATCGCCCGCTGACCTTTGACGGCCTTTTTGTGCCTTCCCCAAATTTATAAAAGGAGGAAGGTCGAATGGCTGAGCGCAACGTCACCCTGGACGACACCATCGTCGCCCTGGCGGAACAGAAGAAATACAGCACCCTGCGGGATATCCTGGTGACCATGAATCCCGCCGACGCAGCCGCCCTCTTCGACGAAACGGAGGAGCGGCTGCTTCCCTTGCTCTTCAGGCTCCTGCCTAAGGACATGGCCGCGGAGACCTTCGTGGAGATGGAGCCGGACAGCCAGGAGCTCCTGATCCACGGCTTTTCCGACAGCGAGCTGAAGGAGGTCGTGGACGAGCTGTACGTGGACGACGCGGTGGACCTGGTGGAGGAGATGCCCGCCAATGTGGTGCGGCGCATCCTCCGGCAGGCGGACCCGGAGACCCGCAAGCTCATCAACAACATTTTAAAATACCCCGATGACTCCGCCGGGAGCATGATGACCACGGAATACGTGGACCTGCTGCCCACCATGACCGTGGAGGACTCCATCAAGCGCATCCGCCGCACCGGCACGGACAAGGAGACCATCAACATCTGCTACGTCATAGACGACGGCCGCCACCTCTTAGGGATCGTCTCCATCCGCACCCTCATCCTCGCCGAGGAGGATGAGATGGTGTCCGACGTCATGACGGAGAACGTCATCTCCGTGGGCACCCTCACCGACCAGGAGGACGCCACGGCCATGTTCTCCAGGTACGACCTGACCGTGCTGCCGGTGGTGGACAATGAAAACCGCCTCGTGGGCATCATCACCGTCGACGACGCCCTGGACGTTTTGGAGACGGAGACCACCGAGGATATCGAGATCATGGGCGGCATGACGCCCACCGACAAGCCCTATCTGAAGACCTCCGTGTGGGAGACCTTCAAGGCCCGATTCCCCTGGCTGCTGCTTCTCATGATATCCGCCACCTTCACCGGGCAGATCATCACCAGCTTTGAGAATGCCCTGGCCGCCGCGGCGGTGCTCACCGCCTACATCCCCATGCTCATGGACACCGGCGGCAACTCCGGCTCCCAGGCCAGCGTCACGGTCATCCGCGGCATATCCCTGAACGACATCGAGTTCAAGGACTATTTCAAGGTGCTGTGGAAGGAGATACGGGTGGCGGTGATCTGCGGCGCGGCATTGGCGGCGGCCAACTTCGTAAAGCTCATGCTGGTGGATAGGATGCTCTTTCACAACCCGGACATCACCGTCACCGTGGCGGCGGTCATATGCCTGACCATGGTTTGCACTATCCTGGTGGCCAAGGTCGTGGGCTGCACCCTGCCCATGCTGGCGGAAAAGCTGGGCTTCGACCCGGCGGTCATGAGTTCCCCCTTCATCACCACCATCGTGGATGCCCTCTCCCTTCTCATCTACTTCCGCTTCGCGGTGATGATACTGCATCTGTGACGGTCTTTTTTGACTGAAAAGCACCGGAGGCGTCGCCTCCGGTGCTTTTCAGTCGTCATCATATTCCAGGATATCCCCCGGCGTGCAGTCCAGCGCCTCGCAGATGGCCGCCAGCGTGGAAAAGCGCACGGCCGTGACCCGGTTGTTTTTCAGCTTCGACAGGTTCACGTTGGAGATGCCTACCCGCTCGGCAAGCTCATTGAGGCTCATCTTCCGCTCCACCATCATCCTGTCCAGACGCAGCACGATCTTTCCCATATCACAACAGCCCCTCCACGTCGTCCTCCAGCTTCACCCCGTAGGCAAATATACGGCTGAGCGCCAGCACGATCACGCCGGTGATGAGGCCGGACACATCCACCTGGAACGAGTGACCGGGCCAGCACAGCACATAGGATATAAAGCTCACCGCCAACGTCACCAGGGGCACGGCAATGACCAGCCAGCCGATCTGACGGACCTTTTGCGCCACCGGCTTCTGAAAGGGCGTACCCGTCTGGCATGCCCTGATGACCTCCCCTATCCGACGGAACGTCAGCGCCCCCAGCACCGATGTGGCGGCGTCGCCCGCCATCATGAGCGCCTGCAGCCCCGTGTCAAAGCCCGTCTGGCCCGTGACCACCATATTCAGACCGCCCAGGAAGCCGTACTGCACCATCTGGTAGTACAGGGCTTCCCCCTCCGGCTCATAGCCCAGCAGAGAGGAAAACCAGTCCGGCGCCACGGCCATGCTGACCGCCATAAAAACGCACAGGGCCGCCCCGAGCCAGTGCAGTGCCTCCAACACGCGGATGAATACATATCCCGCCTTTGCCTTTCCCTTCATCACAGAACCTCCTGTTCAAAAAACTTCGGTCCGGTCCGATGGTCACAGCATAGCAGGATATTTTTCGTTTGTCAATAAGTTTTTAATGTTTTATGATAAATTTTATTCGTCTTACATAAAATTTTACAAAGAAAAAGTGCCCGACAGACGCCAAAGCGCCTCTCCCGCCGGGAGAGGCGCTTTTGTCGGCTTTTACATATCGTCCACGGTCAAATTATCTATCCCGTGCTGTTCAAATTCGCTGTAATACTCCTCCATGCGGCTGGCGAGCTCCGACTCGTCGTCGGCGTCCACGCCCTCGCCCTCCATGTCCCGGCGGGCCAGCTCCTCGGCCAGGATGTCGAAGAACACTGCGTCCTCATAGTCGGCGATGGCCTCGTGGATGCCCCCCTCCTCGTAGGCCTTGGAGGGGAACACGTGGCCCTGCCATGTCTCTATGAGCGAGCGCATGCCAAGCTGGGAGCACAGGGCAAATATCTTCTCCTGCAGCAGGTCATAGTCCTCGAACCGGTCGTCGCCCCGGGCGGAGTTCAGCACCCAATCCCCCACGTACACCAGGTCCAGAAGCCTTCTGAATTCCTTATCGGTAAGCTCGATGGTCACGCCGCCCACCTCCTTGTGTCTCTTAGTACCTATAGCCATTATAGCACATCTGCGCTGTAATGTTCCATAGTGCAAAGGCACAATATTTGTCCAAATGCTATTTTTTCCTTGTCTTGGAGACGGTTTTAGGGTATGATAGGCTCATGAATATGCGTGATGTTATCATTTCCATAACGGGCATCCAGCATGACCCCACGGGGCAGAAGGACGCGGTAGAGCTGGTCACGGCCGGAAAGTACGGCTTTGAGAACGGGGAGAGCCGCTTTACCTATGAGGAGAGCGACCTCACCGGCCTGGACGGCACCCGCACCACCTTCACCATCAGCCCTATGGGGGTCGTGATGCGCCGGGAGGGCAGTCTCAACTCCGAGATGGTCTTCCGGGAGGGGAAAAAGGACCTGTTCCTCTACGAGACCCCCTATGGCAGCGCCACCATGGGCGTGGATACCCGCCGCATCGACGCCAAGCTGGATGAACACGGGGGCACCATGGAGCTGGACTATGCCATCGACTTCAACCACACCCCCGTTGGCCGGAACAAATTCAAGATCAACGTGAAAGAGAAACGACATGGCTGACCTGATCGAACGGGCAAAACAGAGCGTCGACGCTCTCATCAAAAAGGCTGTCCCGGCGCTGGAGGATGCCCCCGGCGCCGTCAGCATCCCCAAGGATACCAAAAACGGCGACTTCGCCGCCAACCACGCCATGGCCGGGGCCAAGACCCTCCATGCCGCCCCCAAGGCCATCGCGGAAGATATCCTGGCGAACCTGGACCTTACGGGCACATGGTTCACCGCCGCCGAGGCCGCCGGCCCCGGCTTTTTGAACTTCCGGCTGGGGGACGAATGGTATTCCGCCGTGCTGAAGGCGGTGTCCAACGAGGGCGCGGCCTACGGCCGGGCCGAGGACAGGAACGGCAAAAAGGTGATGGTGGAATTCGTCTCCGCCAACCCCACCGGGCCCATGACCATCGGCAACGCCCGGGGCGGCGTGCTGGGCGACACCATGGCCGCCGTGCTGGACTGGGCCGGCTGGGACGTGTGGCGGGAGTTCTATGTGAACAACGCCGGCCACCAGGTGGAGCTGTTCGGCCAGTCCCTGGAGGCCCGGTATCTGCAAATTCTCCACGGCGAGGACGCGGTGGAATTTCCCGACAACGGCTACCACGGGGACGACATCAAAGCCCTGGCGAAGGAGATATACGAAGCCGACGGCGACAAGTATGACGCCATGGCCCCGGCAGAGCGGCAGAAGGCATTCATAGAATACGGCCTGCCCCGGAACATCGAGCGCATGCGGCAAGACCTGGAGAGATACGGCATCACCTTCGACCGGTGGTTTTTGGAGACGGAGCTGCACGAGAGCGGCTACGTAGCCGAGACGGTGGATATCCTCACAAAGTCCGGCCACACCTACGAGAAGGACGGCCAGCTGTGGCTTCGCAACACCGACTTCGGCGCGGACAAGGACGAGTGCATGCGCCGGGCAGACGGGACCTGGACCTACTACGCCGTGGACATCGCCTACCATCGCAACAAGTTCGTGGAGCGGCATTTCGACCGGGTCATCGACGTGTGGGGCGCGGACCACCACGGCCACGCCATCCGCTTCGGCAAGACCATGGAGTGCCCCGAGCTGGGCCTCAACGGCCGGGCGCTGGATTTTCTCATCATGCAGATGGTCCGCCTGACCCGGAACGGCGAGACCGTGAAGGTCTCCAAGCGCACAGGCAAGGCCCTGACCCTGGCGGACCTGATGGACGAGATCGGCCGGGACCCCTGCCGGTACTTCTTCAACGCCAGCCCCGGCAGCCACCTGGAATTCGACCTGGACCTGGCCGTGCGCCAGGACAGCGAAAACCCGGTGTACTATGTCCAGTACGCCCACGCCCGGATATGCTCGCTCCTGGCCACATTGGCGGAGGACGGGCTGGCCCCGGCGGAGCATCCTGACGCCACCCTTCTTGCCTCCCCCCAGGAGCGGGAGCTCATCCGCTCCCTGGCCTCCTTCCCCGGGGAGATCCGGGCCGCCGCGGCGGAACTGGACCCCTCCCGCATCAACCGCTACGCCACGGACCTGGCCTCCCGGTTCCACAAGTTCTACAACGCCTGCCGCATCCGGGGCGAGGCGGAGGACACGGCCCGGGCCCGTCTGGCCCTGGCCCAGGCCACAAAACAGGTGCTGGAAAATGCCCTGGGCATCCTGGGCGTCACCGCCCCTGAATCCATGTAAAATCACCGCCTGCCGGCCGCTTGGCCGGCAGGCGTTCTAAATCGCCATTTTATGGAATAAACTACCAAGAAATGGAATTAACATATAGTGAAAATGTACTAAAATTTACCAATACCCCCCACTTGCCCCGTTGACAATTCCTCGGGTATATGATACCGTCATCCTCAGGAGATCATAGGGTGATAAGGGGGGATAAGCATGAAGTCGACCGGGATCGTCCGGAAGGTGGATGAGCTGGGCCGTATCGTCCTGCCCATCGAGCTGCGCCGGACCCTGGACATCGCGGAGCGGGACGCGCTGGAGATATTCGTCTCCGAGGATACCATCATGCTGAAGAAATATCAGCCGGCCTGCGTATTCTGCGACAGCTCCAAGAACATCATCACCTACAAGGGCAAGAACGTCTGCACCGCGTGCATCAGCACGCTGGCCGACAAGGCTTGAACCTCTCATGATCTGAAAAAGACCGCGCTCCCCCGGCGGAGGAGCGCGGTCTTTTTTTGTTCCTTCTTTACAGGGCAGCCTTGGCCTTCTCCACCAGAGCGGTGAAAGCGGCGGGGTCGTTGATCGCGGTCTCGGACAGCATCTTCCGGTTCATGTTGATGCCGGCCAGCTTCAGGCCGTGCATGAACTGGGAGTAGTTGATGCCGTTGAGCTTGCAGCCCGCGCTGATACGGGCGATCCAGAGCTGCCGGAAGTCGCGCTTGCGCTGCTTGCGGCCCACATAGGCGTAGCGGAGGCTCTTCATGACGGCCTGGTTGGCCATCTTATAATGCCGGGACTTGCTGCCCCAGTAACCCTTGGCCATGCCGAGGATCTTATTTCTTCTCTTGCGCGTCATCATCGCGCCCTTGATACGTGCCATCTTTCGTTGTCCTCCTTATTTGTACGGGATCATGCGCTTGACGGTAGCGGCGTTGGTGCTGTCGGCGTAGGCGCCCTTGCGCAGGCCGCGCTTACGCTTGGTGGTCTTGCCGTGGCCGTTGAGCAGATGGCTCTTGAAGGCGTGGGCACGCTTGACCTTGCCGTTCTTGGTCAGGGAGAAGCGCTTTTTGGAAGCGCTGTGGGTCTTCAGTTTCGGCATATCAGTTCGTCTCCTTTGCTTTTTCTTGCTTGGGCTGTTTCTTTGGCGGGGTCTGGGCCTTCGGCGAGAGGAACTCGGTCATCAGCCGGCCCTCCAGCTTCGCGCCCTTGTCTACTTTCGCGATCTCCGCGCATTCGGCGGCAAAGCGTTCCAAAAGCTGCTTGCCCAGGTCGGTGTGGGCCATCTCGCGGCCGCGGAAGCGCACCGTGACCTTCAGGCGGTCGCCCTCGGACAGGAACTTCTGGCCGTTGCGAAGCTTCACCAGGAAGTCGTTCTCGCCGATGGAGGGAGACATACGTATCTCCTTGACCTCGATGACGTGCTGGTTCTTTTTGGCCTCCTTCTCCCGCTTTGCCTGCTCGAAGCGGAACTTGCCGTAGTCCATGATCTTGCACACCGGGGGCTTCGCCGCCGGGGAGATCATCACCAGGTCAAGCTCACGCTCCTCCGCGATCTTCAAAGCCTCGTCGGAGGACATGATGCCCAACTGTTCGCCATCCTCGCCGATCAGGCGTACCTGCGGCTCCTGGATATCCTCGTTGAGAGGATGCGTTACGTTCGCTATTGCCGGAGCACCTCCTTACATGAATAACAAAAGCGCGGATACAGGACGTATCCGCGCAATACTCGCTTCTTCCCAAGGGAAAAGGGACTGCGGCCGCGGCGCGCGCATAAAGGCGGCCGGGCGAGGACGGATACCATGCGTCCTGCTTTGTGCCCTGATAATATACCAGTTTACGGGCCCTTTGTCAAGACTGAATTTTCCCCTTTTGGGGCAGAGAGGTCATCCCCTGTCGGGGCAATCCGCCCCGCGCAATTCCACAAAGGCTACACGGATGTCATAATAGGGACAGCCGACCGTGTTGAATTTCCCGCATCCTTTGCAATTGTTCTGTCTGAATTCCGCGAATTTAGGACTCGCCTGCTCAGTCACATGGAGCGCAAACTCATCGTTGCCGCCGCCTGTGACGTCCTCCACGGCCTCGTCGGGCAGTTTCTTTTCGTCGCTCATAGGTCAAGTCTCCTTGCTATATTTCACGCTATATATGCAATTGTTTCTCATAAATCCTTGCCTAAAAAGGTACCATATAACGGCACATCAGCCCTGCCCTGCATTCTGCTATAGCCCGATCGACATCTCGGTTGCCGGTACTGTCACAGTAGGGACAGTTATTGTCCTTTCTTGGGCTGCGGCAGCAATTTTTGCAAAGTGTTCCTTCGAATATGACGCTCAGAGGAACCTCCCCGCCGCCGGACACATCCTTCACGGCCTCGTCGGGCAGTTTCTTTTCGTCGCTCATGGTATGTCCCTCCTCCATAAAACATCATGCTGTCATACTAGCGGAAGGTCGGGCGGCCGTCAACCGCTTTGTCCCGAATCGCCGGAATTTGAACCTCAAATGTGCCGCTGCAAGCGACAACATATGGAAAGGCTCCCTTGTGCAAAGGGAGCTGGCAGCGCGAAGCGCTGACTGAGGGATTGTCGCGTTACGGACGGTTACAACCCCTCCGAGCCGCCTGACGGCGGCCCACCTCCCCTTGCACAGGGGAGGCTTTGGGCTGGCAGCACCGCAGAGATGATGAGGGCGGGAGCACGCTTAAGCTGCTCCCGCCCTGATGCTAATTATGCACTCAGTATTCCTGTGGTTCCGCCGGTTTTTCCTCCGCCGCCGGGGCCTCCGGCGCGGCGGGGGCGGTCTCGGCCGGGGCCTTCTCCAGCTCCTTCACCAGCTTCACGATGCGGCTGGTGCCCAGGCGCTCGGCGCCCAGAGCGATCATGTCCTCCGCGTCCTGGAGGGTGGCGATGCCGCCGGCGGCCTTCACCTTCACGTGGGGGCCGCAGTTGTCCCGGAGGAGCTTCACGTCCTCCCGGGTGGCCCCGCCGGTGGAAAAGCCGGTGGATGTCTTGATATAGTCCGCCCCGGAGGAGCTCACGATCTCGCAGAGCTTGATCTTCTCCTCCTGGGTCAGCAGGCAGGTCTCGATGATGACCTTCAGGATGTGGCCCGCGGTGGCGTCCCGGACGGCCAGGATGTCCCGCATCACGTCGTCCCAGCAGCCGTCCTTCACCATGCCCAGGTTCACCACCATGTCGATCTCCGCCGCACCGTTGGCGATGGCGTCCTTCGCCTCGGCGGCCTTGATGGCGGAAGTCATGTACCCGTTGGGGAAGCCGATGACCGTGCAGATGGGCAGGCGGGGGCCCACATAGCGCTTGGCGCCGGCCACGTGGCTGGGCGGGATGCACACGCTGGCGCAGCCGTAGTGGATGGCCTCGTCGCACAGGTCCCGTATCTGCTGCATGGTGCACTCGGGCTTCAAAAGGGTGTGGTCGCAGCGGCTCAGTATCTCGTTCAGTTCCATCGTCATCCTCCTTGCGGGGCCGCGGGCCCCTTCGTATTTTGTTTCATATCCGCTTCAACGCCCTCATAAGCTGGAACATCAACGCTTGTGAGGTGCCGACATGGACGAGGTATTCGCCGCCAACCGGGCGGAGCTGTGCGGTACGGCGGCCGCTCTCCCCCGCTACTCCCATGAGAGCCGGGGCATCCGTTTTCATATCTTCCCCCTGACCGTCCGACGCCTGAGCGGCACGGCGGACACGGTGAACGTGGTCCTCCGGGAGAGCATGCTTCCGGAGGACGACATGCTGCTGTCCGGGCCGGTACGGGTCACGGGGGAGCTTCGCTCGTTCAACAACAAAAGCGGCGTGGGCAGCCGTCTGGTGCTCACGGTCTTCGCCCGGGAGCTTACGCCCGGCGGAGAGGATGAAAATCGCATCAGCCTCACCGGCGCGGTGTGCAAGCCGCCCATATTGCGCATCACGCCCATGGGCCGGGAGATATGCGACCTCATCCTGGCCGTGCCGAGGCGCTACCGGCGCAGCGACTACATACCCGTCATCGCCTGGGGCCAGCAGGCCCGGGACGTGGCCGACTCCCCCGTGGGGACCCAGCTCACCGTCCGTGGCCGGCTCCAGAGCCGGGCCTATACCAAGGTCATCGACGGGGAGAGCTTCGAGCGCATGGCCTTCGAGGTGTCCGCCGCGGACATTTTCCCCCTCTGAGGCCTCTCCAAGGAACATTTTTCATTTTATTATATCAAAAGCCCATTGTCAATTATTGAAAAAATCCCCCGGATGGTATATGATACAGTTAAGCACATCTACCAAAACCATCTGGGGGTAACGATATGGCCTATCTCAACGACTATACATACCGGGCATATGACTATATGGGCTGCCACAGGGAAGGGAATGAATACCGTTTCCGGGTATGGGCGCCCAACGCCCAGGCCGTATCCGTCGTAGGCGACTTCAACTACTGGGACGCCTCCGCCTCACCCATGACCCGGGACTTGGAGGGCTATTGGTCCGCAGAGCTTTCCGGTGTGGAGAAGGGGCAGGTATACAAATACGCCGTCACCGGCCCGGACGGACGGCAGGTGCTGAAGGCCGACCCCTTTGCTTTCCACGCCGAGACCGGCCCCGCCACTGCCTCCAAGGTCTGGGACTTGGGGGGCTACAAGTGGGGCGACAGGGCCTGGATGCGGGCCCGGCCCAAGACGAACCTCCGAGCCGAGCCCATGAACATCTATGAGGTGCACCTTGGCTCCTGGCGCCTGAACGAGGGGGAGGTCTTCCCCAACTATAAGAACATCGCGCCCGTCCTGGCAGACTACTGCCACAGGATGGGCTATACCCATGTGGAGCTGATGCCCATTACCGAGTTTCCCTTCGTTGGCAGCTGGGGCTATCAGGTGACAGGCTATTTCGCCCCTACCAGCCGCTACGGCACGCCCCAGGATTTCATGGCCTTCGTGGATATTCTGCACCAGGCGGGCATCGGCGTCATCATGGACTGGGTGGCCGCCCACTTCCCCAAGGACGAACACGGTCTGGCCAAATTCGACGGCACGCCCCTCTATGAATACGCCGATCCCCGCATGGGCGAGCACGCCGAGTGGGGCACACTGGTGTTCGATTACGCCAGCCCCGACGTCCGCGGTTTCCTTATCAGCTCCGCGCTGTTCTTTCTGGAGCGGTACCATGTGGATGGGCTCAGGTGTGACGCTGTAAGCTCCATGCTGTACCTGGACTATGGCCGGAAGGCCGGCGAGTGGATCCCCAACAAGGACGGCGGCAACATCAACTACGACGTGGTATCCTTTTGGCAGCAGTTCAACGGCGCGGTCCATGATAGGTGCCCCGGGGCCTTCACGGTGGCAGAGGAGTCCACCGCCTTCCCCCGCATCACCGCCCCCGCCGACGAGGGCGGCCTGGGTTTCACCTTCAAGTGGGACATGGGCTACATGCACGATACCCTGGACTACTTCAAGTTGGATCCCTATTTCCGCCAGTTCAACCACGACAAGCTCACCTTCTCCATGATGTACGCCTATTCGGAGTACTACATCCTGGCCTATTCCCACGACGAGGTGGTCCATGGCAAGTGCTCCATGCTCCAGAAGATGTCCGGCCTCTATGACGACAAGTTCGCCACCCTCAAATCTCTCTATGGCTACCAGTTCGCCCACCCGGGAAAGAAACTGACCTTCATGGGCGGCGAATTCGGCCAGTTCATCGAGTGGAACTACCAGCAAAGCCTGGACTGGCTGCTGCTGGATTACCCCAAGCACAAGGGACTGCAGGATTTCTGCGCCGCACTGGGCCATCTGTACATAGACCAGCCCGCCCTGTGGCAGATCGAGGACAGCTGGGATGGTTTCACCTGGCTCAACCCGGACGATCGGGACAAGAGTTCCATCGCTTTAATCCGCTGGCCCCGGGACAGGAAGAACGCCCTGCCCATCGTGTGCGTGTGCAACTTCACCCCTGTGTTCCACGACGACTTCGTCATCGGCCTGCCCACCAAGGGTAAGCTGAAACTCATCCTCAACAGCGACGACACCAAGTACGGCGGTAACGGCTGCGCCCTGGGCCGGAAGAAGTACGAGGCCAAGGGTTTCCGGGAGTTCAGTCACCGGGTGCACCTGGCCCTGCCGCCCCTGTCGGTACAATACTACACGTTTACGGAGGAGAAAGAGGAATGCAAGTCAAGCAGATCAAAGAAGAGCTGAAGGCCATCGCGGCGGAAAAAAGCCTGGACCGCCCGATCCGCATCCTGATGACCGCTGCGGAGTGTGCCCCTCTGGCCAAGACCGGTGGCCTGGCCGACGTAGTGGGCACGCTGCCCAAGTATCTCAACAAGCTGGGTTTCAATGCCCGGGTCATGGTCCCCTACCACCGTGTCATCAAGGAGAAATACGGCGACAAGGTGGAGTATCTCTTCAGTTTCTACGTGTCCATGGGCTGGCGGACAAAGTTCGTTGGCGTAAACAAGCTGGAGCTGGACGGGGTGTGCATCTGGCTCATCGAGAACGAGGAGTATTTCGGCGGGCCCATCTACATGCCCGACCGGGAGGGCGAGCAGTATGCCTTCTTCACCCGGGCGGTGCCCGAGGCGCTGTTCCGCCTGCAGTTCATCCCTGACGTCATCCACTGCAACGATTGGCACGTAGGCATGCTGCCGCTGCTCTTAAAGACCCAGTATGTGGACTCGGAGCTGGGCAATACCCGCACGCTTTTGACCATCCACAACATCGCCTACCAAGGCCTGTGCCAGTTCGACTTCGTGCAGGACTTCCTCTCCATCCCCGACGGATGCCTGGGCCTCATGGAGCGCTATGGCATGGCGGACTTTTTGAAGGCCGGCTGCGTCATGGCGGATAGGGTCAACACCGTCAGCCCCTCCTATGCCCGGGAGATATGCACCTGGGAGTACGGCGAGGGTCTGGACCCGGTGTTGAGCCTTCGCGGCGATGTGGACGGCATCGTCAACGGCATCGACAAGACCGTGTGGGACCCGGGGAAGGATACGAAGATACCCGCCAACTTCACCCGCTCCAAGATGAGCGGCAAGATGGCTTGCAAGCTGGCCCTCATGGAGGAGACCGGCCTGGAGGTGGTCCCCGAGCGGCCTCTCATCGGCATGGTGACACGGCTGGTCGAGCAGAAGGGTTTGGAGCTGGTGATGGCGGCCATGGACCAGCTGCTCTGGGACAACGACTGCGCCTTCATCCTGCTGGGCAACGGCAACAAGAAGTATGAGATCTGGCTCAAGGAGCTGGAGGAGCGCCACCCCGGCCGGGCCTGCGCCTGGATAGGCTACGACGACGACCTGAGCCACCACATCTACGCCGGTTGCGACTTCTTCCTCATGCCCTCCCGTTTTGAGCCCTGCGGCATCTCCCAGCTCATCGCCATGGCCTACGGCACCCTCCCCATCGTCCGGGAGACCGGCGGCCTGCGGGATACGGTCCAGCCCTATAACCAGTACACCGGCGAGGGCACCGGCATCACCTTCTCCCGCATGGACGGCTACGACATGGCCGACGCCGTGCGCCGGGCCCTGGAGCTCTACAAGAACAAGCCCGCCATGAAGGGCCTCATCAAGAACGCCATGGCCGTGGACTACTCCTGCGACACCTGGGCGTTTGAGTACAGTGAGCTGTATTTATCTATGTTATAAACATACATATTGGAAGCCTCCCCTGTGCAAGGGGAGGTGCCGAGCGGAGCGAGGCGGAGGGGTTGTAAACGTCCGTAAACAACAATCCCTCAGTCATGCTTCGCATGACAGCCCCCTTTACACAAGGGGGCCTTTTTATGCGCATTTTGCGACCTTTTCTCTTTTTTCGGCAGTATATAGACAGGAGGTGAAGCCTATGGACGACAGCGCCATCGTGTCCCTGTATCTGGCCCGCTCGGAGCGGGCGCTGGAGGAGACGGCGGCCAAATACGGCCCCTACTGCCGCACCGTGGCGGCCAACATCCTGCCCGACGACCGGGATATCGACGAGGCCGTGTCCGACGCGTACATGGCCGCCTGGGGCTCCATCCCGCCTCAGGAGCCGGCGCGGCTGGATACGTATCTCGCCAAGCTCACCCGTCGGGCGGCCATGAAGCGCTGGCGGGCCAGGGACGCCCAAAAGCGGGGCGGCGGCCAGTTGGAGGCTGCATTGGAGGAGCTGGCGGAGATGCTCCCCGGCGGGACGGACCCGGCAGGGACCGTGGAGGCGAAGGAGCTGACCGGGGCGCTGGATAGGTTCTTGGGAGCCCTTCCCACCGAACAGCGGCGGGTATTCCTGCGCCGGTACTGGTTTTTCGACCCCATCGACGATATCGCCGCCCGGTACGGCTTCACCCCCAGCAAGGTAAAATCCATGCTGGCCCGGACCCGGGCCCGGCTCATGGACAAGCTGAAAGAGGAGGGATATCTATGAACGCTGAAACTATCCTGGACGCCTTGGGGGACGTGTCCGACGCCTGGATCGCCGACGCGGGGGCCCCCGCCCGGCGGCGCCGCCCGGTGCGGTGGATGGCCGTGCTGGCGGCGGTGCTGGCGCTGACCGTGGCCCTGGCCGCCACGGCGGCGGCCTATACCGACGCGGGCCACGCCATCCTCTACGCCCTCTCCCCCGCTGTGGCCCAGGCTCTCAAGCCCGTGAACGAGAGCTGCGAGAAAAACGGCGTGCGCATGACGGTGGACAGCGCCGTCATCGAAAACAACACCGCTTATATCCGCATCGACATGACCGATTTGGAAGGGAACCTTTTCGACGGCTCCGTGGACCTGTACGACAGCTACAGCGTGGACAGGGCCTTCGACTGCGTGGGCCACTGCTCTAAGGAGGGCTATGACGAGGCCACCCACACCGTCACCTATCTCATCCAGCTCGCCCCCATGGACGACACTATCCTCAAGCCGGGCAAGGTGACCTTCCGGGTCGGGGAGCTTCGCGGCCACGCGGAGCAATGGGAGCAGGTCATAGACAACGTGGACCTGACCTGCGCCGACCCGGCCCCGGAGACGCTCTCCAACGCAGACCTGAAGACCCTGTACGGCTGGCAGGGCGTCCCCCTGGAGCAGGACTGCCTCGCCCCCGGCGAGCCCACGGAAATATGCCCCGGCGCGGCGGTCACGGGCCTCGGCTGGGTGGACGGAAAGCTCCGGGTCCAGATACGGGAGCAGCTGAGCGCGGAGTTGAACACCACCGGCTTTGTATGGCTCGCGGATGAGGACGACGCCCGGCTCGACACGGACTATGAGATCTTTTTTGACCAGGCTAACCAGTTCCGCTATGACAATTACGATTTTGATATCACGCCGGAGGAGGCGGGCAGTTTCAAACTGGCGGGCTTCTTCCACATCCTGCGGGACCCCATAGACGGCCCCTGGGAGGTCACCTTCAAATTGCAGTGAGAGCCAAACGACAGCGCGGGAGCATCATCCGATGCTCCCGCGCTCGTCATCTCCCCGACAAACGGGAAGTTGCCTATTTCTTCTTTTTCGGCTTTGGCGCCGGCAGTTCCTCATACATGGCGTTGAATAGACCTGTCAAAAACTCTCTGTTGTCGACCTCGTCTACCAACAACATCTCTTTTGCTCCCTCATAGGGCGATTCATAGGCCGCTGCCGGCATATAGCTGACCGCTGCTTTTATTGGTTTTACAAGCAGCCTGTCATCATAGATACCGCCTATGATCTTGCCGCGGTAATAGATGATGAATTCTCCCATCATAGCCCGATATGTGATTTCATCCAATTCGGATAATTGCCCTAAAATAAAATCTAAGTATTCTTTGCTCGACGCCATTATTCCACCTCAAATCCCGATCTTCCGCTCTTTACCAATCATTATACCCCGCCCGCCATGAAACCGCAAGGGCGGGACATGCCCCTCCGGGGCTTTTTATATCCCCACCCGACGGGCGGCGAGAACCGGCAGTGCCCCGCACGCGCTCGGTGAGCAAAGCGAACTTTAGCGGGAGGGGCCCTGTCGGGCGAGGCCGCCCTTGCACTGGGGCTTTTCTTTCTTGTAATAACCCATGCAAAGTCCCGCTCCCGGGCGGGGCTTTTTGGGTATATTCGCTCTTGTAGGTTGGCTATAAATACGGTAAAATGTTCCATCCAGACCAAGGAAAGGAGCCCGCGCCATGCAGATACCCGAATATGCCGAGGCGTACAAGCTGGCCCAAAAGGAGTTCCGCCGCTGCACCGCGGCGGGCGAATACCCCTATCCCCCGGCGCTGGACGCCTTTCTCGGCGCGGAGCAGTTCGCAGGCGGCGTGGACCTGGGCGTCATCCAGGTCCCCATGGAGTTCGTGGTGGGCACCCGCACCGCCGCCCGGACCAACGCCTTCGCCCGCAACTTCATGCCCCTCATGAGCTCCGAGACGGAGTTTGCCGGCAAGTGGCAGAACCTGTGCCAGGCCCATATGGCCGAGGGCATCCGGGAGCCCATCAAGGCCTGGGAGTACATGAACCGGTTTTATGTGGAGGAGGGCAACAAGCGGGTAAGCGTCTTAAAATTCTTCGGCGCGGACGCCATTGAGGCCCAGGTCACCCGCATCCTGCCCCCCATCCGGGACGATGCGGAGACGGTCCTCTACTACGAGTTCGTGGAGTTCTACCGGGCCGCCAAGATAAACTACGTCGAATTCACCCGCCCCGGCGGGTATGTCAGGCTCCAGCAGCTGCTGGGCAAGAGCGCGGGCCAGGTCTGGAACGACGACGACCGGATGAACTTCCGGGCGGCCTACAGCTGGTTTCGCACCGCCTTTGAGGCCAACGGCGGCGGGAAGCTCCCCATCACCGTGGGGGACGCCCTGCTGTCTTTTCTGGAGGTATACGGCTACCAGGCCCTGCGGCAGATGACCGGGGCAGAGCTGAAAAAAGCCCTGGGACAGATGTGGGAGGAGATCGCCCTGTTGCAGGAGCCCTCCCCTATCGACGTGAAGCTGGACCCGGAGACAGAAAAGCCGGGAGGCATCCTGACCAAGGTCCTGCCCAAGGCCGAGCCCAAAAAGCTGCGGGTGGCCTTCATCCACGACAAGAACCCCGCCCTCTCCGGCTGGACCTACGGCCACGAGCTGGGCCGGGAGCATGTCCAGCGGGTCCTGGGAGATGAGATCGAGACCGAGGCCTACTTCAACGCCCTGGACGCGGACCCCCGGGAGGTCATTGAGCTGGCCGTGAGGGACGGGGCAAGCGTCATCTTCACCACCTCTCCCCGGCTCATGCCCGCGAGCCTCCGGGCGGCGGTGGACCATCCCAAGGTCATCATCCTCAACTGCTCCCTGAACCAGTCCCATCGGTACGTGCGCACCTACTACGCCCGGATGTACGAGGCCAAGTTCATCGCCGGGGCCATCGCCGGCTCCCTGGCCGGGGAGCACGACTTGGGGTATCTCTGCGACTACCCCATATACGGCCAGGTGGCAGGCATCAACGCCTTCGCCTTGGGGGCCCAGAGCGCCAATCCCCGGGTCCGGGTATACCTGGAGTGGTCCGGCGTGGGCGGCGTGGAGGCCGCCACGAAGCGTCTCACCGACAGGGGCATCCGGCTCATCTCCTCCCAGGACCTGGCAAGGCTTGCCGACCAGGGGCGGGCCCCTTTCGGTCTTTCCCTCGTGACGGAGGACGGGTCCGTGAACCTGGCCATGCCTGTGTGGCAGTGGGGCGTATACTATGAATCCCTCCTGCGGCGCATCCGGGACAAGAGCTTCCAGGCCGAGCCCGGCGGCAGCCCCAAGGCCCTGAACTACTACTGGGGCATGAGCGCCGGCGTGGTGGAGATGCGCTACTCCGACAAGCTGCCCGCCTCCACGCGAAAGCTGGCGGGGCTTTTGGAGCGCACATTGCGGGCGGGGCTCTGCACCCCCTTCCGGGGGCCTCTATACGACCAACAGGGACATGAGGTCCTGGGGAAGGACGGGGTGCTGCCCCCGGAGCGGGTCATCGACATGGCCTGGCTCAACGAAAATGTCCTGGGCTCTATCCCCCGCTACGAGGACCTGACCGACGTGGGCAAGGCCACCGTGGGCATCGCTGGGATCATGTCTCCCGGAAAGGCGGAAACATGAAGATCCTGGCTGTGTCCGACATGCCCTGCCCGGCCTATTACGACCACTACGCCCCCGGCTGTCTGGATGAATATGACCTCATCCTGGCCTGCGGGGACCTGCGGCGGACCTATCTTGAATTTCTCGTCACCATGGCCAAATGCCCCCTGGTCTACGTTCGGGGCAACCATGACGACGAGTACATAGACCATCCCCCCGAGGGCTGCATATGCGCCGACGGGGACCTGGTGACGGTGAACGGCGTGCGCATCCTGGGGCTGGGCGGCTCCTACCGCTACCGGCAGGGGGAATGCATGTATACCGAGAACGGCATGAAATGGCGGATATTCAGGCTTCTGCCCAAGATCGCCCGCCACCGTGGGTTCGACATCCTTCTGACCCACGCCCCGGCCCGGGGAGTCAACGACTTCGACAGCCTCTCCCACCGGGGGTTTCAGTGCTTCCGGGAGCTCCTGGACAAGTATAAGCCCCGGTATTTCGTCCACGGCCACATCCACCGCACCTACGGCCCCCACATCCCCCAGCGCAGCCAGTATGGGGACACGGAGGTCATCAACGCCTACGAGCGGTGCGTCATTGAGCTGTGAATAAAAATATTAAAAACATATCTGTAAAATAGGTATTGCAATTCCTGTTTTTTGTGCTATACTATGGCATAACCACGCAAAGGAGGCGTATTTTCATGAAGCAAAAGAGGATCATGACCATCCAGGACCTGTCCTGTTTCGGCAAGTGCTCCCTGACGGTGGCCCACCCCATCATGTCCGCCATGGGCCTGGAGGTCTGCCCCATCCCCACGGCGGTGCTGTCCACCCATACCGGCGGCTTCACCGGCTGGACCTTCCGGGACCTGTCCGCGGACCTGCCCGCCATCGAGACCCACTGGAAGAAGGAGGGCCTGACCTTCGACGGCATCTCCACCGGGTACCTGGGCACCCAGGAGATGATCGGCATGGTAGCCGACTACTTCAAGGCCTTCCCGGAAGCGAAGAAGATCGTGGACCCGGTGTTCGCGGATAACGGCAAGCTGTACGCCGGCTTTGATGAGGCATACGCCGCCGGCATGACGAAGCTGTGCGCCATGGCGGACGTGATCGTGCCCAACCTCACGGAAGCGTCTTATATGCTGGGGGAGCCCTGGGTGGCCTCCGGCTACGACGAGGAATACATACACGGCGTTTTAAAGCGTCTGGCCGCCTTCGGCTGCCCCATGACCGTGGTCACCGGCGTCATCTATGACAAAGCCCATCAGGGCGCCGTGGCCTACGACGCCAAGGCGGACCGCTTCTTCCAGTACTTCCGGGAGAACATCGACGTGTCCTTCCACGGTACCGGCGACATCTTCACCTCCGCTCTGGCGGGGGCGGTGGTGCTGGGCAAGCCCATGGAGGAGGCCCTGCGCATCGCGGTGGACTACACCGTGGAGTCCATCAAGGCCACCATGCCCGACAAGAAGGAGCACTGGTACGGCGTCAAGTTCGAGCAGTGCCTTCCCGGCCTCATCAAGGCGCTGGGAGAGTAAAATATGGCCCCCTTGTGCAAAGGGGGCTGGCAGCGCGCAGCGCTGACTGAGGGATTGTTTTACAACCCCTCCGCCTCGCTTCGCTCGGCACCTCCCCTTGCACAGGGGAGGCCTTCAATATTGAAGGGACGCGCTTAACAGCGCGTCCCTTTCCTTATTCCCAATCCTCCAGCACCTCGTCGGCCAGGGCTTTCAGCTCCTCCCAGCCAGCGGCGGCGTACTCGTCCCGGACGGCCACCAGGTGATACCCGGCGGCCTTGGCCGTGCGCCCCGCCGCGAGGGCGTCCTCGTATACCGCGGCGTCTCCGGGGCTTGGCACCCCCAGCCGCCGGGCGGCCTCGTTGTAGATATCGGGCCTGTCCTTCCCCGCGCCCAGGTCGTTGCAGGAGAGGATGAACTGAAACATGTCCCGCACCCCATGGGTCCGCAGGCACACCTCCATCAGCTTCACCGGCGTGGCGGACACCACGCACATGGCCACACCCTGGGCCCGGAGCCGCTGCAAATATGCCCGCACACCGGGCTTCAGGGGGATATCATGGCGGTAATGGTCCTCCATCACGGTCCAGAGCTCCCGCTCCGCCGCCTCGGGGGTGTCCTCTATCCCCAGCTCCCGGATGAACACCGCCAGGGTCTCCCGGGTGGTCATCACCGCGGTCCGGTCCAATATCTCCTGGGGCACCTCCCCCACGCCCTTGCGGTGCAGGTATTCCGTGGTCAGGCTGTTCCACCGGCCCATGGAGTCCACCAGGGTCCCGTCCATATCGAAAATGGCGTATTTCTTGTCCATCTTACGCCCCCACATATACCTGTGCGCTCTGCCAATCCACGTCTTGGGGCAGCCACAGGGTGAAGCTGCCCCCGTTGGGGATGGCCTCATAGACCGTGCCGCCCGCCTGGACGTATACACAGGCGTCCATTTCCGTCTCCGGCAGGGTGCCGGTGAGCTTATAGTAGCCTTCCATGGTCTTGCCCGGCTCCTCAGCGGTGAGCTCGCTCTCCACCGCCGCCGCGCCCGTCAGCACAGTCTCGTCCCGCGCCGGGGCCGGGTACACCGCCGGATACTGCAATAGATACGGAAGCGTCCGCTCCGCGAGCTGAGCCACCACCAGGGTGGCGTCATATTGGTTAACATAATCAAGTCTATAATTGTTCTGCCGGGAGAAGAAGGCGTGGCCGAAGCTCTGGGCCATGTAGGGATAGAGGCTCCGGCCGGAGGAGTCCCGGAACATGAGAAGGCTCCCCTCTTCCCCGGCGTTCTCCGTCTCAATGGAGATGTCGTCGGCCGAGTGGAAGTTGGAGAGATACGAGAATGTGAACCCGGGCTGCCATGCGTAATCGTCCTCCAACACCGTGCCCGTGGGGTACAGCATGTCGTACAAGTCGCCCTTATGCCCCTCCGCCGCCGGTGCAAAGGGCCCGGCGAAGTAGTCCGTTTCCATGCCTGCCGCGGCCAGGATGGCGTCCGCCGCCAGGGCCGCGCCCCGGCTGTGCCAGTGGCTGTCATACTGCCAGTAGAGTTCCTCGTCCACTGACGTGAACACGTCATATAGGTTTACATAATTTGTCCCCTGTTCCGCCAGCGCTGCCTCCAGACGTGTGCGGTTGCTCCCCTCCGCCACGGTGACGAAGTCGGGGGCATGCTCCGGATAGAGGGTGTACTTCCCGCAGGGAACGGTGAAGATAAATTCCGCGCCCTGGCTCTGGGCGTACTCCTGCATGAGGGCGAGGCCGTGAGCCGCGCACCATATCTCCCGGTCGGTCATCTGCTCCGCCCCGGCGATATCGTTTACCGCTCCGCCGTAGAAGAGCCACCCGTCGGGGCCTATGAGCACGTCGTCGTTGGGGGAGGTGTGAAAGAGCTTTGCCGCGAGGCTATCCCAGGCGGTGATGCCCTCCAGCCGCAGGTAAAAACCGTTGGCCATATAGGTCTGCCACTGGGAGAGGTACTGGGTGTTGAAGGACCCGTCCGCATTCGTGAGGGAGGGCCTCGCCACGGGCAGCTCGTTGGCCGCCGCCGGGGCGGGGCCCGCGATGAGCATGCCGACACCGGGGATGAGGCAGGTCAGGAAAAAGACCGCGGTGAAGAGGATATAGCCGATCTTTTTCATCCCGCACCCCCTTAAAACTGCAGGTAGATGAAGGGCTGGAATCCGCTCTGGGCCATAGCCATGACGCACAGCACGCCAAGCCCCAGGCAGAGCGCATACCCCACCGGCTCCATCCACTTCATCGCGCCCAACTTCTTGCCGGGCCCCTCCGGCAGCAGGCTGAGGGCCGCGCCCAGGAAGAGCACAAATACTGTCAGAGGTGTACAGAGCAACTGCAACGCCAGTGTCCCCTCCGGCAGGAAGGTCCAGCCCGTGACCATGGCGGCCAGCATCCGCCCCGCCTGGGCCATGCTCTCCGCCCGGAAGAGCACCACGCCTACCAGCACCACCAGCAGGGTATATACCCGCAGGAGGAACCTGCCGCCCGCGGACTTTTCAAGACCCTTGGTGCGGATGAGGCCCAGCCCCTCCAGGGCGCAGAAGAGACCGTGCCACAGGCCCCAGATCACATAGTGCCACGCCGCGCCGTGCCAGAGACCCGTCAGCAGCCACACCACTGCCATAGGCAGCAATATGGAGAGCTTATTGGCCTTGGGCCGGCCGTATTTGGCCGCCCAGCGCTTATAAAGCCGCTGCTGAGGCTTCGACATGACGATGGGCATATAGACGTAGTTCCGAAACCACCCGGTGAGGCTCATGTGCCACCGCTTCCAGAAGTCGGTGAGGCCGAGGGCCCGGTAGGGTCGGTCGAAGTTCTCAGGCAATGTGAAGCCAAAGACCTGGCCCGCGCCGATGGCCATGTCGGTGTACCCGGCAAAATCAAAGAGGATCTGCACGGCGTAGCCTATGGCGCCCAGCCACGCCAAGCGCGCGTCCAGAGTGGAACCGGCGTATATCCCGTCCACCATCCGGCCCACGATGTCCGCGATGAGCATCTTTTTGGCCATGCCCACCAAAAACCGGCGGATGCCCCGGGCCGTCTTCTCGGCGGAGCACGTCCGCTCCCGCAGCTGGGGCGCGGCCATCTTCCAGGGCATGATGGGCCCGGACACGATGGCCGGGAAGAAGGAGATATACACCGTCACGTCTAAGAGGCTCCGCGCCATATTGGCGGGCTTTCGCCACACCTCCACCACGTAGCTCACGGCGGTGAAGGTAAAGAAGGATATGCCCAGAGGCAGGGGTATGCCCGCGAGGGGGATGCTTGTTCCCAGCAGGGCGTTCAGGTTGGCGATGAGAAAATCGAGGTACTTAAATAGGCCCATGACCCCTATGTCCAGGGCCACCGCCGTGACGCCCACCGCCCGGCGGGCGCGCTTATCCTGAAGCCTTCCCAGCAGCCGCCCGGCGCCCCAGTTAAGGAGTATGGAGCATACCAGCAGCGGCAGGTACGTGAGCCGCCCGAAGCAGTAAAACAGAAGGCTGAACACCGCCAGGACGGCGTTTTTGCCCCTCACGCCCGGCACAAGGTGATACAGGGCGAACACCACCGGGAAAAAGGCAAAGAGGAATATCGCGCTGGACAGCACCATGGACCGGACCTCCTTTCAAAAAGATGGGACGGCGCTCACCGTCCCATCCTCATTATTTCAGCACCATTCTTTGTAGCCGGAGTTGGTTTGTTTCTTCTCCGGCTCGGGCCGGACGTAGGAGACCACCACGCGGCGGTTGGGCTCCGTGCCGATGGAGCTGGTGGTGACGCCCTCATAGTCCTGCAGGGCGGTGTGGATCACGTGGCGCTCATAGGAGTTCATGGGCTCCAGGGCCATGGAGCGCTTGTACTTCACGGCCTTGGCGGCCATCTTCTCCGCCAGATGGACCAGGGATTCCTCCCGCTTGGCCCGGTAGTGCTCCGCGTCCACATTGATATGGTCCTTCTTGTCGCTGCCCCGGTTGACGGCGTAGTTGGTCAGGTGCTGGATGGCGTCCAGGGTCTCGCCCCGGCGGCCTATCACGGCGCCGATGCCGCTGCCGCTGAGCTGCACGTCCAGACCGCCGCCCTCCCGGGGGCTGATCTCCATCTGGGCCTCCACGCCCATGCGCTCCAAAAGGCCGGTCAAAAACTGCTCCGTGCGCTCCGCCTGGCTGCCCTCCGCCTTGGGAAGCGGGGTCTTGGGGGCCGCCGGCTTCACAGGGGTCGGGGCCGGCTTGGGCTGCTCCATTTTAGGGGCAGGCGCGGGCCTGGGCTGCTCGGCCTTAGGCGCGGGCGCGGGTTTGGGGGCCGGGGCAGGTTTGCTCACCGGCTTGGGGGCGGGGGCTTCCGGCTCCTCGCCGGGGCCCTCATAGGTGATGCGGACGACGGCGTCCACGGCGCCGATGCCGAACACGCCCTTCTTGCCCCGCTCCACGATCTCCACGGAGACGTCGTCCCGCTCCAGGCCCAGCTGCTTCAAGCCGGCCGCCAGGGCGTCGTCCGTCGTCTTGCCGCGAAATTCAACAGATTTTTGCATGATTATTTTTCTTCCTCCGTACTATCCTGGGCCTGGGCGGTCTCCTCCTCCGTCACAGGCGCCTCGGGCTCGGTATCATCATTGGTCTCCGCCGCAGGGGCCTCTTCGGCCTCGGGGGCGGTCTCCTCCGCTGTCTCCGGCAGCGCGGCGGTCTCTGGCTCCACGGCGGCGGTCTCCTCAACAAGGGTCTCCGTCTCCTCGGGGGCCACGTAGGCCTCGCTCTCCGCCGCGGCGGCGGCCGTCTTCGCCTCCGCCTCATCGGGGTTGGTGTAACGGTCAGGCACATAGGCCCGGCCGCGGGCATAGCGCCGGTCTCCCACCTGGGAGGCGGGGATATCCTCCTCGCTCAGGCCCTTCTTGGCCAGACGGGCGGCGCGGGCCTCGGCGGCCTTTCTCTCCACTTCCTTCTGGGCGGCGACGGCCTTCTTGTTCTTTTTGGAGGTGTTGCGGTTCTCCACGGTGGCGCCCTCGGCCTTCAGGCGCTCGGTCTCCTGGCGCTTGGCCTCCAGCTCGGCCTCCCGGGCCTTCTCCCGCTCGATGCGGTCCGCGTCCTCGATGTCCAGCTGTTTGTTGTAGATCTTGTTCAGGATGATATCCTGGGCCATGGCGAACACGCTCTGGGCGATCCAGTAGATGCCCATGACGCCGGGCATGGTGAAGCAGATATAGAGGCTCATGAGGGGCATGATAAGATTCATGGTCTTCATGGAGCCCTGCTGCTGGGCGGTCTGGGGGGTGCCGGCGTTGGCGGCCTTCATGGAGAGCCAGCTCAAAAGCGCCGACAGCACGGGGATGAGGAACAGCCCGAAGGCGGGCAGCCACACGGACGCGTCGCTGAAATCCCAGCGCCAGAAGGCGAAGCTGGGGGTCTGGCTCAGGTCCAGGCCCAGGAACTTGTAGCTCAGCTCCTGGAGCTTGTCCGACAGGCCCGCGAAGGCGTCAAAGTGCTCGGTGATGAACTTGGACTGGAAGATCTGGTCGTAGAACTGGCTGCGGCCCGCGGCGGTCTGATAGCCCAGGCTGGCCAGCTTCTGGAAGATGGCGCCGCCCTCCGCCAGCTGCTCCGCCGGGACGCCCATCATGATGGTCAGGGGGTAGCGGATGGCGTTGTACAGGGCGATCAGGATGGGGAACGGCAGCAGCGTCCACAGGCAGCCGCCCATGGGGTTGACGCCCTCCTCCTTATAGAGCTTGGCCATCTCCTGCTGATAGCGCTGCTGGTCGTTGCCGTATTTCTTCTCCAGCTCCTTCAGCCGGGGGGTCATGCGGCTCATGCGCATCATGCTCTTCTTGCTCTTCAGCTGGAAGGGTAGCATGATGAGCTTTACCACCAGGGCGAACAGGATGACGGCCACGCCGTAGTTGCCCACCAGGTTGTAAAGCCAAAGCATCAGAGCGCCAAAGGGCTTCGCGATAGCTTGTAACATATTCGTCTCCTAATTTTACGGTACAGGGTCGTAAAAATCGTGTTCTCCCCTGTGGAAGGGGTGGCAGCGGCATATGCGCTTGAGCGCCAGCCATCCGCCCTTCCACGCCCCATACCGCTCGATGGCGGTCAGGGCGTACTGGCTGCAGGTGGGGATGAACCGGCAGCTGGGCTTTGTGTAGGGGGATATGTGCTTTCGGTAAAAACGGATGATAGCCAGCAGCAGACGCTTCATTGCGCCGCCCCCAGCTCTTTGCTCGCGGACATGAATTCCGCCTCCAGCCTTCCGTATGCCGCGCTGGCCGCCCGTGTGCGGGCCACCACCACCAGGTCATAGCCCGGGCGGATGGCAGCCTCGTTCAGGCGGTATATCTCCCGCAGGCGGCGGCGCACCTTATTGCGCGTGTGGGCCTTTCCCACCTTCGCCGTCACGGTGAAGCCCAGGCGGTTGGCATTGCCGCCGTTGCGGCGGGCGTACACCACCAGGCAGGGCCGCACGGCGCTGACGCCCTTGCGGTAGACGCGGTGAAAGTCACGGTTCGTTTTCAGGGAGGAAGTGAAGCGCATGGTCCTCTGCCCCGTCTCCCCCTGCGGTATCAGTAGCTCAGCTTCTTGCGGCCCTTGGCGCGGCGGGCGGACAGGACCTTCCGGCCGTTGCGGGTGGACATGCGCTTGCGGAAGCCGTGCTCCTTCTGGGCATGGCGCTTCTTGGGCTGATAGGTTCTCAGCATTTTCTTCGTTTCCTTTCTGTTCGTATTACTCAACAGCGGAAAAGTCCGCCGTAGTTGGCAACTGTACCATTATATAAAAAAATATATCCGGTGTCAACCAGAAAATCTCTCTGGATTTTCTCTTGCGTTTTAAATCGTGCTACGATATAATAGCGGAAATAACGATGAGAGAGGGATTCGCGTCCGCGGGCGCGGGAAAGGAGATACCTATGACGGAATTGGAGCGGTTGGAGCAGCTCCGCGGCCAGGCGGAGGCCGCGGCGGAGGAGCTGGTGCAGAAGGCCGGCCTGCGCCGGGGCCAGATCGTGGTGGTGGGGTGCAGCACCAGCGCCATCGCGGGTCATCTCATCGGCAGCGCCTCCGCCCCGGAGGTGGGTCAGGCCGTCTTCGAGGGCATACGCATGGCCCTCTACTCCCGGGGCATCTACCTCGCGGCTCAGTGCTGCGAGCACCTGAACCGGGCCATCATCACCGAGGCCAAGGCTCTGCCGGAGGACGCGGACATCGTGAACGTGGTGCCCCAGCCCAAAGCCGGCGGCAGCTTCGCCACGGCGGCCTACCGGTGCCTGCCCTCCCCCGTGGCGGTGGAGCACATCCGGGCCGACGCCGGCCTGGACATCGGCGGCGTGCTCATCGGCATGCACCTCAGGGAGGTGGCGGTACCGGTGCAGCTTGAGCAGAACACCATCGGCCAGGCCATGGTCCTGGCCGCCCGCACCAGACCCAAGTTCATCGGCGGCAGCCGCGCCGTCTACGACGAGAAGCTGAAATAAAATCTCTGTAAGAAGCGCCCCCATCCGGCCGGATGGGGGCGTTTTGCTGTGTTTTGTCGTGACCTCAGATGGCGTTGGTCCGGCCCACCAGGGCGGACAGGTCCACGTACTCGTCGGCCTCGGCGGCCTTCTCCTCGTCCGTCTCCACGTTCAGGGCCCGGTACATATCCAGGCCGGAGCCGGCGGGGATGAGCTTGCCGATGATGACATTCTCCTTCAGGCCCACCAGGTGGTCCACCTTGCCCTTGATGGCGGCGTCGGTGAGCACGCGGGTTGTCTCCTGGAAGGAGGCGGCGGACAGGAAGCTCTCGGTGGCCAGGGACGCCTTGGTGATGCCCATGATGATCTGGGTCCAGGTGGCCTTATTGAGGCCCTCCTCCCCCGCGTCGATACGGGCCTGGACGGCGTTGTTCTCCCGGCGGACCTCATTGATGTCCACCACGGCGCCGCTCAGAAGCGCGGTGTCGCCGGGCTCCTCCACACGCACCTTGCGGAGCATCTGGCGGGCGATGACCTCGATGTGCTTGTTGTTGATGTCCACGCCCTGCTGGCGGTACACCTTCTGGACCTCCTGGACCAGATAGTTGCGCACGCCCTGGCGGCCGAACTCGTCGTCGTCCACGCCCCGGACGCGAAGCACATCGTGGGGATTCAAAGCGCCGCGGGTCAGCTCCTGGCCCTTGTCCACATGGTCGCCCTCCGCCACCAGGATGCCGCTGGCGTAGGGGATCTGATAGACCTGGGTCTCGCCGGATTCCTCGTTGGTGATGGTGAGGGCGCAGATGGTGTTCTTCTTGGCGTCCTCCATGGTCACAGTGCCGCTCATCTCGGCCAGCACCGCCACGCGCTTGGGCCGGCGGGCCTCGAACAGCTCCTCCACACGGGGAAGACCCTGGGTGATATCCTCAACGTCGGAGCCCGCGGCGCCGCCGGTGTGGAAGGTACGCATGGTAAGCTGGGTGCCCGGTTCGCCGATGGACTGGGCGGCGATGACGCCCACGGCCTCGCCCGGGTCCACGGGCTTGCCCACGGCCAGGTTCATGCCGTAGCACTTGGCGCACACGCCGCTGGTGGCCTCACAGCACATGACAGAGCGGACCTTCACGGAGAAGATGCCGTTGTCCTCCAGGGTCTGGGCGTCGATGGGCATGAGCATGTGGTCGGTGTCAAAGAGGACCTCGCCGGTCTTGGGGCTGACGATATCCTTGGCCGGGAAGCGGCCGCGGATGCTCTCGCCGAAGGTCTGCACCGCGCCGGCGGCGTCCACTTCGCCGATGCCGGCAGCCTCCAGGGCGGCGATGTCGCTCTTGCTGAACGCCTTGTACCGGGGCACGATGACCGCGCCGGTGGCGGGGTCGGTGATGTCCTGGGGGGCGAACTTGCCGGAGAGGCTGTCCTCGCTGACACGGGCCCGGACGATCTTGTCCAGGATGACCCGGGCGTCGTTGCCGGCGGTGGTGCCGCAGTCCCGCTCCCGGATGATCACGTCCTGGGAGACATCCACCAGACGGCGGGTCAGGTAACCGGAGTCGGCGGTACGAAGCGCCGTGTCGGCCAGGCCCTTGCGGGCGCCGCGGCTGGACACGAAGTACTCCAGCACGGTCAGGCCCTCGCGGTAGTTGGCCTTGATGGGGATCTCCAGGGTCTTGCCGGCGGTGTTGGCCACCAGGCCGCGCATACCGGCCAGCTGGCGTATCTGGTTCATGGAGCCGCGGGCGCCGGAGTTTGCCATCATATAGATGGGGTTGAACTCGTCCAGGTTGTCCTGCAGAGCGCTGGTGACCGCGTTGATGGTCTCCTCCCACTGGGAGACGACCAGACGGTAGCGCTCGTCGTTGGTGATGAAGCCCCGCTGGTACTGCTCCTCGATATAGGGTATCTTGGTGCTCTCGGTCTCGGCGATGATGCGCTTTTTGGCCTCGGGCACCACCATGTCGGAGATGGAGATGGTGATGGCGCCGATGGTGGAGTACTTGTAGCTCAGGGCCTTGATCTTGTCCAGCACCTCGGTGGCGATGGTGAAGCCGTGCTTGTCGATGCACCGCTGGACGATCTTGCCCAGGAGCTTTTTGTCCACCCGGAAGCTGATCTCCTGCTTGAAGGCGTTGGCCGGGTCGGAGCGGTCCACGAAGCCCAGGTCCTGGGGGATGGGCTCGTTGAAGATGATGCGGCCCACGGTGGTGTCCACCAGCTCGCTCTTCACCTCCCCGCCGATGCGGCGGGTGAAGCGGACCCTGATGGGGGCGTGGATGCCCACGGCCTTCTCCGTGTAGGCCATGATGGCCTCGGAGGGGCTGGTGAAGCACTTGCCCGCACCGGGCTCGTCGTCCCGGATATAGGTGAGGTAATAGGAGCCCAAAACCATGTCCTGGGTGGGCACGGTGACGGGCTGGCCGTCCTGGGGCCGGAGCAGGTTGTTGGCCGAGAGCATCAGCACACGGGCCTCGGCCTGGGCCTCGGCGGACAGGGGCACGTGGATGGCCATCTGGTCGCCGTCGAAGTCGGCGTTGTAGGCCGTGCACACCAGCGGGTGCAGCCGCAGGGCGCGGCCCTCCACCAGCAGCGGCTCGAAGGCCTGGATGCCCAGCCGGTGCAGGGTGGGAGCGCGGTTCAGCAGCACCGGGTGCTCCTTGATGACCACCTCCAGGGCGTCCCAGACCTCGGTCTTCTGCTGGTCCACCTTCTTCTTGGCGGCCTTGATGTTGCTGGCCTGGCCGTCCTCCACCAGCTTCTTCATGATGAAGGGGCGGAACAGCTCTATGGCCATCTCCTTGGGCACGCCGCACTGGTACAGCTTCAGGTCCGGACCCACCACGATGACGGAACGGCCGGAGTAGTCCACGCGCTTGCCCAGCAGGTTCTGACGGAAGCGGCCCTGCTTGCCCTTGAGCATGTCGGAAAGGCTCTTCAACGCCCGGGAGTTGGCGCCGGTGACGGCGCGGCCCCGGCGGCCGTTGTCGATGAGGGCGTCCACGGCCTCCTGGAGCATGCGCTTTTCGTTGCGGACGATGATGTCCGGCGCGTGCAGCTCCATGAGCCGCTTCAGGCGGTTGTTGCGGTTGATGACACGGCGGTAGAGGTCATTGAGGTCGCTGGTGGCGAACCGGCCGCCGTCCAGCTGGACCATGGGCCGCAGCTCGGGGGGTATCACCGGCAGTACGTCGATGATCATCCACTCGGGCTTGTTGCCGGACTGACGGAAGGCCTCCACCACCTCCAGGCGCTTGAGAAGCTTCGCCTTCTTCTGGCCGGAGGCGTCGGCCAGCTGCTCACGGAGCTCCGCGGCGAGCTTTTCGCAGTCGATGTCCGCCAGCAGCTTTTTCACGGCCTCGGCGCCCATGCCGGCCTCGAAGTCGTCCTCATACTTCTCCTTCATGTCCCGATACTCTTTCTCGGTGAGTATCTGGCACTTCTGCAGGGGGGAGAAGCCCGGGTCGGTGACGATATAGGCGCCGAAGTACAGCACCTTTTCCAGTACCCGGGGGGTCAGGTCCAAAAGCACGCCCATACGGGAGGGGATGCCCTTGAAATACCAGATATGGCTCACGGGGGTGGCCAGCTGGATATGGCCCAGGCGCTCGCGCCGGACCTTGGAGCGGGTGACCTCCACGCCGCAGCGGTCGCATATCTTGCCCTTATAGCGTATCTTCTTGTACTTGCCGCAGTGGCATTCCCAGTCCTTGGTGGGCCCGAAGATGCGCTCGCAGAACAGGCCGTCGCGCTCGGGCTTCAGGGTGCGGTAGTTGATGGTCTCCGGCTTTTTGACCTCGCCGGAGGACCAGGAAAGGATCATCTCCGGGGATGCGATGCCGATCTGGATCGCCTCAAAAGGAGCGTAACTCATGCGTCGAAGTCCTCCTCTCCGTCATCAGTATAATCGTCGTCCAGGGGGCCGTCCTCGCCGCCGAAGTCCAGGTCCAGCTGGCTCTCATCGATCTGGTCGATGCTGTAGCCGGAGCGCTCGAACTCCCTGTCGTCGGAGCGGCTGTTCTCCACGGAGCCGAAGGTGGGGGTGAAATCGTCGTCCTCGTCGTCCTTCAGCTCGATCTCCTGGCCGTCCTTGTCCAGCACCCTCACGTCCAGGCAGAGGCTCTGCAGCTCCTTGACCAGGACCTTGAAGGATTCGGGCACGCCGGGCTGGGGGATGTTGTGGCCCTTGACGATGCTCTCATAGGTGCGCACACGGCCGGTGACGTCGTCGCTCTTGACCGTGAGGATCTCCTGGAGGGTGTAGGCCGCGCCGTAGGCCTCCAGGGCCCAGACCTCCATCTCGCCGAAGCGCTGGCCGCCGAACTGGGCCTTGCCGCCCAGAGGCTGCTGGGTGACCAGGCTGTAGGGGCCGGTGGAGCGGGCGTGGATCTTGTCGTCCACCAGGTGGTGGAGCTTGAGGAAGTACACCCAGCCCACGGTGACGTCGTTGTCGAAGGGCTCGCCGGTGCGGCCGTCCCGGAGCTGTATCTTGCCGTCCTCCCGAAGGCCGGCATCCTTGAGGCACTTGCGGATGGACTCCTCGTTGGCGCCGTTGAACACGGGGGTGGCCACCTTCCAGCCCAGGGCGTGGGCCGCGTAGCCCAGATGGACCTCCAGGACCTGCCCGATGTTCATACGGGAGGGCACGCCCAGGGGGTTCAGCACGATGTCCAGGGGCGTGCCGTCGGGCAGGTAGGGCATATCCTCCCGGGGGAGAATGCGGGATACGACGCCCTTGTTGCCGTGGCGGCCGGCCATCTTGTCGCCCACGGAGATCTTCCGCTTCTGGGCGATATAGACCCGGACCACCTGGTTGACGCCGGGGCTCATCTCGTCGCCGTTCTTGCGGGTGAACACCTTCACGTCCACCACGATGCCGCTCTCGCCGTGGGGCACCTTCAGGCTGGTGTCCCGCACCTCACGGGCCTTCTCGCCGAAGATGGCCCGCAGCAGCCGCTCCTCGGCGGTGAGGTCGGTCTCGCCCTTGGGGGTGACCTTGCCCACCAGGATGTCGCCGGAGCGGACCTCGGAGCCCACGGTGATGATGCCCCGCTCGTCCAGATATTTCAGCGCGTCGTCGCCCACGCCGGGGATGTCCCGGGTGATCTCCTCGGGGCCCAGCTTGGTGTCGCGGCTGTCGCACTCGTGCTCCTCCACGTGGATGGAGGTGTAAACGTCCTCCATGACCACCCGCTCGGAGAGCAGGATGGCGTCCTCGTAGTTGTAGCCCTCCCAGGTCATGAAGCCCACCAGGATGTTCTTGCCCAGGCTCAGCTCGCCGTCCTTGGTGGAGGGGCCGTCGGCCAGCACGTCGCCCTTCTTCACCTTGTCGCCGGCGTTGACGATGGGCCGCTGGTTGAAGGCGGTGGACTGGTTGGAACGGGCGAATTTGATAAGGGTATAATCCTTGACCTCGCCGCTGTCATACTTGACAGACACATGGTCGGCGTCCACCGCCAGGACCACGCCGTCGTCCTCGGCCAGCACGCACACGCCGGAGTCGATGGCGCACTTGTGCTCGATGCCGGTGGCCACGATGGGGGCCTCGGTGGTGAGCAGAGGCACCGCCTGGCGCTGCATGTTGGCGCCCATCAGGGCGCGGTTGGCGTCGTCGTTCTCCAGGAAGGGGATCATGGCCGTGGCGATGGAGACCATCATACGGGGGCTCACGTCCACATAGTCCACCTGCTCGGGGGCCACGGCGATGATCTCGTCCCGGTGGCGGCAGGTGACGCGGTTGTGGATGAAATGGCCCTCGTCGTCCACCTCGGAGGCCTGAGCCACGAAGAACCGGTCCTCGGTGTCGGCGGTGAGGTAATCCACCTGGGTCGTCACAAGGCCCGTGGCCTTGTCCACCCGCCGGTAGGGGGTCACCAGGAAGCCGTACTCGTCCACGCGGGCGAAGCTGGCGAGGTAGGATATAAGGCCGATGTTGGGGCCTTCAGGGGTCTCGATGGGGCAGAGGCGGCCGTAGTGGCTGTAGTGCACGTCGCGCACGTCGAAGTTGGCCCGCTCCCGGCTCAGGCCGCCGGGGCCCAGGGCGGACATGCGCCGCTTGTGGGTCAGCTCCGCCAGGGGGTTGGTCTGGTCCATGAACTGGCTCAGAGGCGAGGAGCCGAAGAACTCCTTGATGGCCGCGGACACGGGCCGGATGTTGATAAGGCTCTGGGGGGTGATCACGTCCTGGTCCTGCAGGGTCATGCGCTCGCGGATGACCCGCTCCATGCGGGCAAAGCCGATGCGGAACTGGTTCTGCAAAAGCTCGCCCACGCTGCGCACGCGCCGGTTGCCCAGGTGGTCGATGTCGTCCGCCGTGCCCACGCCGCAGGCCAGGCAGTTGAGGTAGTTGACGGAGGCGAACACGTCGTCCGCCACGATGTGCTTGGGGATGAGCACGTCGATGTTTTCCGTAATGGCGTCCCGCAGGGCGGCCTCGTCGTCGCCGAACTGCTCCAGAAGCTGGCGCAGCACCAGCCAGCGCACGTTCTCCTTTATCCCCAGCTCCGCCGGGTCGAAGGACACGAAGGGCGCCATGGGCACCATGCCGTTGCCGAACACCCGTAGCGTCTGGCCGTGCTCGTTGGTGACGGTGGCCTCCAGAAGGCCGCGGGAAGCCAGGGCCTCGGCCCGCTCCCGGGTCATCTTCTCCCCCGCCTCCGCCACGATCTCGCCGGTCTGCAGGTCGGCGATGGGGGCGGCCAGGGTCATGCCCACGATGCGGTTCCAGGCGGCCAGCTTCTTGTTGAGCTTATACCGGCCCACCATGCTCAGCTCATACCGGCGGCGGTCAAAGAACAGGCCGTCCAGCATGGCCTCGCTGGTCTCCACGGTGGGAGGGTCGCCGGGGCGCAGCTTCCGGTATATCTCTAAGAGGGACTCCTCCCGGCTGTGGCAGGTGTCCCGCTCCAGGGTGCTCACGATACGGGGGTCCTTGCCGAACACCTCCAGCAGCTGCTCGTCGGTGACGGCGCCGGCCTCGGTGTCCGCCGCGCAGGTGAGCCAGGTATGGGGCTTGGTGGAATCGTAGGCGCCCAGGGCCCGCAGCAGCCAGGTGACGGGTATCTTGCGGTTTTTGTCGATGCGGACATAGAAGATGTCGTTGGCGTCGGTCTCATACTCCAGCCACGCGCCGTGATAGGGGATGGTAGTGGCGCCGTAGAGCGGGGTGCCGGCCTTGTCCGCGTGGGCGTCGAAATACACGCCGGGGGAACGGACGATCTGGGAGACGATGACGCGCTCGGCGCCGTTGATGATGAACGTGCCGCTGTCGGTCATCAGGGGGAAATCCCCCATGAATATCTCCTGCTCCTTGATCTCCTCAGTCTCCTTGTTGCGCAGGCGCACGGAGACCTTCAGAGGCGCGGCATAGTTGGCGTCCCGGCTCTTGCACTCCTGCACGGAATACTTGGGCTTCTCGTCCATGGTGTAGTCCACGAACGACAGCTCCAGGTTCCCGGAGTAGTCCGTGACCGTGGCCACGTCCCGGAACACGTCCCGCAGACCCTCCTCCAGGAACCACTTGTAGGAGTTCTTCTGGATCTCCAGCAGGTTCGGCATGTCCTGGATCTCGTCGACGCGGGCAAAGCTCTGCCGTACTGTCTTGCCATAGCGGACTTCCTTCGGCATGTGTTTCGATCACTCCTTCGGTATATGATGATACGCCAGGGTATGTTGTTACAAAATTTGTCTTTCGCCTTGATTTTTTCTGTGGATGTGGTAAAATGAAGACGATGAGGATGGGGGACAAGGCCCATCCTTTTGAGCATAGCACATTATTCTATCATTTTCCTCTCTTGGCTGTCAAGACAAATTTTATGAACTTTTCCGCGGCGGTCCATCCGCCGCTTTTTTCCTGTAAGGAGGCTATCCCTTGAATTACTGGGCCACCATTCTGCTGTATTTTGAACTGCTCTTCGCCCTGTGGCTGCTGTGGCGGGAGGGGCTTTTGAAAGACAAGACCCGGCGCATCCTGGCGCTGACGCTGGTGCCGCTGGCCTTCGTGCTGCGCTATTGCGTGCTGCCCTATGAGACGCTGGACTATCAGGACTGGCTTCGGGTCTGGATACAGGCATTGCGGGACGCGGCGCCCTGGAAGGGCCTGGGCCAGGAGATTTGGAGCTGCAACTACAACGTCCCCTACCTCTACTTCCTCTCCCTCATCTCCATCACCAATGTCTATGACCTCTATCTCGTGAAGGTCCTGAGCATCTTCTTCGACGTGGTGCTGGCCTGGGGCGCCATGAAACTGGTGGGCGTGCTCACCAGGGGCGACCCCAACCGGAAAGCCATCGCGTTCATGCTGGTGCTGTGGCTGCCCTCGGTGGTATTGAACGGCGCCCTCTGGGGCCAGTGCGACTGCATCTACGCCGCCTTCGCGGTGCTGGCGGTATACCTGGCGCTGGACGAAAGGCCCGGCCTTTCCGTAGCCATGGCGGCCATATCGGTATCCTTCAAGCTCCAGGGCATCTTCCTGCTGCCGGTATACTTTCTCTTTCTTGTCTCCGGCCGCATCAAGGTAAAGCACATCTTCATCTTCCCGGCGGTGTACATTGCCACCATCCTCCCCGCCGTGTTCGCCGGCCGGGGCTTCTGGGAGCTGCTGACATTGTACGTCCGGAACACCGGCACCATCGGCGACGGGCTCAACTACAACGCCTCCAGCCTCTATTCCCTGTTCGACTTCAGCGCCATGACAAACGCCGCCGCGGCCCGGGTGGGCGTGGTGCTCACATTCTTCTTCTGCAGCGGCATCTATGTCTGGCTGGTCATCCGGCTCAAGAGCCTCAACAATAAGACCCTCTTCGGGGCGGCGCTGCTGTTCTGCCTGGGGGTGCCCTTCTTCCTGCCCCACATGCACGACCGCTATTTCTTCGTGGCGGACATCCTGACGGTGGTGCTGGCGGTGTCGTCGCCGGTATTCACCCCGGCAGCATTGTGCGTCAGCTTCGGTTCCCTGCTGGGGTACCACGCGTACCTCAAAATGCGCTACCTGCTGCCCATGCGGTATGGGGCTATCGCCAACGTGTTCGCCTTGGCGCTGGTGCTCATCTACACCGCTATGAGCATGAGAAACGCGCCGGAGGCCCCCTCCCCCGCCCCGCCGGCACCCGCCGGAGAGCAGAGCACATGACGCGAAAAGAGAGACGCTTCCTGAAGCGTCTCTCTTTTTTGTGTTCCGACGCACGGCTGGAACCGGCAGTGCCCCGCACACGCTCGGTGAGCGAAGCGAACTTTAGTGGGAGGGGCCCTGTCGGGCCAGGCCGCGCTTTGCCTATCCCCTCAATCGCCTATGGTGCATGCCCCGGATGCGGGCGGCGGCGCGGGCCGCGTCCGCGTCCCGCTGCCGGTCCAGCTCCGACTGGACCCGGTCCACCTGCTCCATGAGAGCGTCCCTGACATGGATGGCGTCGGGGATGTGGTCGAATTCAAAGAGGCTGCCCGACGTGCTGATGGCCACGGTGCCCCGGCCGGTGAGCCGGCCCAGGGGGTTCTGCTGTACGTACACGCCGCCCACCTTGTCCAGGGGCACCTCCATGGTGCGGATGACGAGAAAGCCCGTCTCCCCGTAGACCCGCTGGTCCGTGAGCACCAGGAAGGCCTTCAGCCGCAGGGCGCAGAAGCGTACCAGCTCCACCCCCACCGCGATGAGGGCGATGAGGTGCACAAGCCTGTCCACCCCTTCCGTCTGCAGGGCCCCGTATATCCAGAAGCCGTACAGCGCCAGCATGCAGGCGGGGAGGATATAGCTGCGCCAGCCGGACCGGGCCGTGAGGATGATCTGCTCGTCCTCGAACCGCTTGAGCTTGTTCATGGGCGGGCTTACTTCTTCTTGGCCCAGCCGGCCCACTTGTCGGCCAGGGAGTTGATCTGGCCGGTGAGCTTGGCCAGCTCCTTGTTGGGTATCTCCTTGCAGGCCTTGGCAAGCTCGGTGAGCCGCTGGCAGGCCGCGAGAAGCCCGCCGAAGACGCTGTCGTTTCTCGCCTGCTTGGAGGTCTTCTTCTCCACGGGGATACCGTTCGGCGTCTCGATAAACTCGCCCGCCGCCAGGTCATAGATGGTGCCGGAATAGGGGGCGAAGGTGTTGAAGCCGTACTCGTCCCGCAGGCACGCGGCATAGCTCTGGCACACCTCATCCTCGCCGTGGTTGACGAACACCAGGTCCGGCTTTTTCTCAAAGGCGGTGATCCACTTGATGAGCCCGTCCTTGTCGGCATGGCCGCTCTTGCCGGGGAAGAAGCATATCTCCGCCTTCACGGCCACCTCCTCGCCGAAGAGGCTGATCTTCTCCTTCCCGTCCAGGATGGCCCGGCCGGTGGTGCCCCCGGCCTGATAGCCCACGAACAGCACCGTGCACTCCGGCCGCCACAGGTTGTGCTTTAAGTGGTGGCGGATGCGCCCCGCCTCGCACATGCCGCTGGCGGAGATGATGACCTTGGGGTCCTTGTTGAAGTTGATGGCCTTGGATTCCTCGCTGGAGACGGAGACGTTGAGCCCCGGGAACACCAGGGGATTCACGCCCTGGTCCAAAAGCGCCTGGGTGTCCGGGTCAAAGTAGACCCGGTCGCACTGGAGGAATATGCCCGTGGCCTCGTTGGCCAGGGGGCTGTCCACGTACACGGGCCAGTCCCCGTGGCCGGTGACCATGTTACCCAGCTTTATCTCCCGGATGAAGTAGAGCATCTCCTGGGTCCGGCCCACCGCAAAGGAGGGTATCACCAGGTTGCCGCCCCGGTCCAGGGTCCGCTGTATCACGTCCGCCAAAAACTGGACGTTGTTCCGCTCCGCCTTTTCGTGGTACCTGTCGCCGTAGGTGGACTCGGTGACCACGTAATCGGCCTCTTTCAGGTACTGGGGGTCGTTGATGATGGGCTGATTGAGGTTGCCGATGTCCCCGGAGAAGACCACCTTTTTGGTCACGTCCCCCTCGGTGAGCCAGACCTCGATGCTGCCCGAACCCATGAGGTGGCCCGCGTCGGTGAAGCGGATGATGACGTTCTCGGCGATGTGGACCTGCTCGCCGTAATCACAAGGCCGCAGGTGGGCGATGGCCGCCTCCGCGTCGTCCATGGTATACACGGGCTCCACAGGCGGGCCGCCGGCCCGCTGGGACTTGCGGGATTTCCACTCCGCGTCCGACTCCTGGATGTGGGCGCAGTCGCGCAGCATGATCTCGCACAGGTGGCAGGTAGCCGCCGTGGCGTAGATGGGGCCGGAATAGCCCTGCTTGTAGAGAAGCGGCAGGTTGCCGGAGTGGTCTATGTGGGCGTGGGTCAGAAGGACGAAGTCGATGCTGCCGGGCTGGACGGGGATCTCCTGGTTGACGAACTGGTCCGCGCCCTGCTCCATGCCGCAGTCCACCAGGCCGAACACGCCGCCGTTCTCGATGAGGGTGCAGCTGCCCGTCACCTCATGGGTGGCGCCCAAAAATGTCAGCTTCATATCACACGCTCCCTTTCTGTTTTATTTAATGTAAGTATAGCACAGTCGTCCCGGAATGAAAAGCGGTCATTTGTTCTTGGCGTGCATGGCCTCCAGCACCGCGTAGCGCTCCATCTGCAGGTGCTTTTGCTGATTGAGCGCCTCCTCGATGGGCGTGGTCACCAGGTCCCCGGCCTTGGTGCCGACGATGCAGTTGAGCTCCCCGTTCACCAGCGCCATGACGGCGGCGTAGCCCATGCGGGTGGCCATCTCCCGGTCCCGCGCGGTGGGGGAGCCGCCCCGCTGGATATGGCCCAGGACGGTGACCCGCGGGTCCATGCCCAGCTCCTCCCGGATGCGTGCGCCGATCTCCACGGCAGAGCCCGCGCCCTCGGCCACCACGATCATGAAGTGGGTGTTTCCAAGCATGCGGGACTGGCGGATGCGTTCGATGACGTCCCTATCGAAATCCACCTCCCGCTCGGGGATCAATACCGCCGTGGCGCCCACGGAGATGCCCACGTACAGGGCCAGGTATCCGGCGTGGCGGCCCATGACCTCCACCACGGAGCAGCGCTCGTGGCTCTGCATGGTGTCCCGGAGCTTGTCGATGCACTCGATGGCGGTGTTGCAGGCGGTGTCGAAGCCGATGGTATAGTTGGAGCAGCCGATGTCGTTGTCGATGGTGGCGGGGATGCCCACCACAGGCACGCCCAGGCAGCTCATCTCCAGGGCGCCCCGGAAGGTGCCGTCGCCGCCGATGGCCACCACCGCGTCCAGCCCCAGAAGCTTGCAGGTGGCCACGGCCTGGGCCCGCCCCTCCTCGGTCATGTATTCCTTGCTGCGGGCGGTGTACAGAATGGTCCCGCCCTGGGCCAGGATGTGGTCCACGGAGGAGGAGGTCATCTGGTAGAAGTCGCTGTGCACCAGGCCGTTCCAGCCCCGGCGGATGCCCACCACCTCCATGTCCTGCCCCAGCGCCGTGCGGACCACGGCCCGCACCGCCGCGTTCATGCCCGGGGCGTCGCCGCCGCTTGTCAGTACGCCTATCCTCTTGATGTCGCTCATGATGCTTCCCTCTTTTTCGGTGTAGATTTTTGTACTTCCATTATACTCCCGCCCGGCTCATCCTTCAACGTCCGGCGAAAAATTTCCCTTTCCGGCATATTTGTCTGCGCCGCCGGGGCGAAAGTGTGCTATACTATTGTTTGTCATTCAAAACCGGGGAAAGGAGACGGACCCATGCCGGACAAAAAAGTATCGCTTCTATACCGCTTCATACGCTGGCTGGTGCGCCTGTTCTCCCCGAAGATGAAGGTGGAGGGGCTGGAGAACCTCCCCGACGAGCCCGTCATCGCCGTGGGCAACCACACCCAGATGTTCGGCCCCATCGCCGGCGAGCTCTACTACCCCGGCCGGCACTATATATGGTGTGCCGGGCAGATGATGCATTTAAAAGAGGTCCCCGGCTACGCCTTTGAGGACTTCTGGTCCTTCAAGCCCAAGAGCGTGCGGTGGCTCTTTAAAATAGCCTCCTACCTCATCGCGCCCCTGGCGGTGTGCATCTTCAACAACGCCCACACCATCGCCGTGTACCACGATACCCGCATCATCACCACCTTCCGGGAGACCCTGACCCGCCTCCAGGAGGGGAACAGCGTGGTCATCTTCCCGGAGAAGAACGAGCGGTACAACAATATCCTCTACGCCTTTCAGGACAAATTCATCGACCTGGGCAGGATGTACTATAAAAAGACGGGCAAGGTCCTGTCCTTCGTGCCCATGTACATAGCGCCCTATTTGAAGACCATGTATCTGGGCAAGCCCATCCCCTTCGACCCGGCGGCGCCGGTAAAGGAGGAGAGAACGCGCATCTGCGCGCTTCTCATGGACGCCATCACGGACATGGCGGTGTCGCTCCCTGAGCACACCGTGGTGCCCTACCGGAACATCGGGAAGAAGAACTATCCCAAGAACAGGCCCCTCGAGGTATATCAAGATGAAAACGCCGGTCATTGATTACCGCCGCTTCCGCTTCTCCCGGCTGAACACGCCGGAGTTCCGCCACTTGAAGCTGCTGGGCGGGTGGCTGGCCTACTTCGCCCTCTATTTCCTCACGGAGAATCTCATCCCCCCGGAGAGGTGCCACCTCATCCACATATGGCTGGACGACAAAATACCCTTCTGCGAGTATTTTCTGGTGTTCTATGTGGGCTGGTACGTGCTGGTATTCGGCTCCCTGCTCTGGACGGCGCTTTACGACATCGATAAATTCCGCCAGATACAAATTTACATCATGATCACCCAGGCCCTGGCCATGGCGGTGTATATTATCTGGCCCAGCCGCCAGGACCTGCGCCCGGAGGTCTTCCCCCGGGAGAATGTGTTCACGTGGCTTTTGGGCCTTATCTACGCCTTTGACACCAGCACCGGGGTCTTCCCCTCCCTGCACGTGGCCTATTCCCTGGGCATCCTGTCCGCCTTTCTGCACGACCGGGATCTCTCCAAAATAGGCAAAGTGCTCATCGCCCTCTTCGTGCTGGGCGTGTGCGCCTCGGTGTGCTTCGTCAAGCAGCACTCGGCGGCGGACGTGCTGGGGGCCATCCCCGTGTGCCTCATTGCGGAGTACTTCGTCTTCATCCGGCCAAAACGGAAAAAGGCTGCTCATTCGTAAGGAACGGCCCGGACAGTCAAAACTGTCCGGGCCGCGTTTTGTTCAGTTCTGCCAGCGTATCTGCTGGCCGGTGATGAGGGGGAAGCTCATGAGCTTGTCCCCGTCCAGGTCGCAGCGGTACATGTCTATCGCGGTGATCTGGCTGTTTTCATAGGTGGTGTAGTAGTAAACGCCCGTATCCGTGTTGCAGCAGGAGGAGTAGATGGTGTACTCGTAGCCGTGGTCCACCTTGCAGCAGCCCCGCTGCTGCTCCGCCGAGGCCAGGATGTGGAAGAACTGGCTGATGGACTCGCTCTCGCTGTCCCCGGACAGGGAGTTCATGCGGGTGAAGGCCGCCTTCACGAACCTCGACGCGCTGGACATGTCCCCGGGCAGCCCCAGGCTGCCCATGCCCCGGCTGTAGCGCTTCAAGTCTACCTCCGGCGCCATCGCGTTCACCGGGTCCGCCGGGCTCAGGGACATGTAGTTGGCCAGATTCGTCATATGCCAGTCGAAGGTGGGGTTATTGGTCATGACCTTCACCGGGTCGTCGAATACCTTCAGCCCGTCCGCCATGGGCTCCGCCACGATGCACTCATCCCGGTCCGCGATCATCCAGTGCAGGGGCGACAGGGGCATATGTTCCGAGAAGTCCTCTTTATACAGGTTGAGGTTTGAAAGCAGCTTCCTGGCCTCCGCCACGGTGGCGCACTGGCCCAGTATCCAGGGGATGAACTCGAAGGGCGTGATATTGTCCTTCACCGGGTCCAGGGGCCGGTACACCGCGGTGCCGGGGAAGTTGAGCCCCGCCATACTGAGGCCCTTTTCGTTGGTGGCTTCGTAGTAAAGGGGATAGTCCGGCCCCAGGCTGGTCATGCCGATCATGGCGTAGTGGGTCCTCATTTCCCCCATTTTCCGGAAGTTGAAAACGAAATTCCGGGGCGTCACCGTGACCCCCTCGTGGAAGGATATCTCATAATCAAAGTTCCGTCCGAAATAGTGGTCCTTCGTCTTATAGCTGGCCGCTGTGCACATGTTCGTTCCTCCCTTCTTCCACCTCATCATACCACACCGTCGGGCGCTTTTCAACACGCCCCCGCCTTGCGCCGGGACCGGAAAGGGGCTATAATGGCGCTGATATGACGAAAGGAGCGATACCCATGGGACTGCCCGAAAACTGCGGCCTGGACCTGCACGCCCGCTGGCCCCGGGGAAAGCGGGACCTGATCACCGACGTGCCCGGGGTGACGGTGGGCCACGCCACCGTCCACGAAGGGGACGTTCATACCGGCGTCACCGCCATTCTGCCCCATCAAGGGGACCTCTTCCATGACAAGGTGACCGCCGCCTGCTGCGTGCTCAACGGCTTCGGCAAGAGCGCGGGCCTGGTGCAGGTGGAGGAGCTGGGCACCATCGAATCCCCCATCCTCATGACCAACACCCTCAGCGTGGGGACCGTGCTGGACGGGGCGGTGCGGTACATGCTGGAGCGAAACCCCGACGTCGGCGTCACCACCGGCACGGTGAACTGCGTGGTCACCGAGTGCAACGACGGCCGCCTCAGCGATATCCGGGGCCTGCACGTGACCGAAGCCCATGTCCGCCAGGCGCTGGATGACTGCTCGGAGGACTTCGCCGAGGGGGCCGTGGGCAGCGGCGCGGGCATGGTCTGCCTGGGCCTCAAAGGCGGCATCGGCTCCGCCTCCCGCACGGTGGCCCTGGACGGGACCGGCTATACCGTGGGCGCGCTGGTGATGACCAACTTCGGCCGGGCCGGGGACCTGGTCATCGGCGGGCGGCACTACGATACCCGTAAGGCGGGCATGGCGCCGGGAAAGGATACCGGCTCCATCATCATCGTTCTCGCCACGGATATCCCTCTCAATGAGCGGCAGCTCAAGCGCACCGCCCGCCGGTCCATGATCGCCCTGGGCCGGGTGGGCTCCTTCTGCGGTAATGGCAGCGGGGACATCTCCATCGCTTTCACCACGGCCAACAACAGGCCCCATGACAGCGGCAAGAGCATCATCCCCGCCCGGGTCCTCCACGAGGACAGCATAGACGCCGTCTTTGAGGCGGCGGTGGAGGCCGTGGAGGAGGCCATCGTCAGCTCCCTCTACCACGCCGGGACCACCGCCGGCATCCGCGGCAATCAGTATATGGGGCTTCAGGACTTCCTAAAGACATACGCCCCCAAGGAAGGCTAAATATTATCTCTTGACAAAATTATTGTCAAGAGATAATATTATGTCAGGAGGTGGATAAATATGGATGAGATCGCACGTATGCAGGAAAACCTGCTTCTGATCCGCCGGACGGTGGGCTGGACAGCGGAGGAGTTCGGCCAGCGCATCGGCGTGACCCGCCAGACCATCAACAACATCGAGAGCGGCCGCAGCCGCCTGACCAAGACCCAGTACATCGCCATGCGCAGCATCCTGGACGCAGAGGTGCTCCAGTCGCCCCCGGAGGAGACGGAGATGCTGAGGCTCGTGCTGGACGCGCTGGTGGACCACCCGGAGGACTACAGCGCCGAGGAGCGGGCGCGCATCCGGGAGAAGGCCAACATGCTGGCCCCCTCCATCCTGGCCGGCGCCACCACCCGGGCCGACGTGTCCAAACAGTGGCTCAAGGACGTGGGCGCCCTGGCGGGCCTCAGCGCCGGCGCCCTGCTGGGCGCTCTCGGCGTGAGCGTGGGCCTCAGCTCCTGGCTGGGCAAAGCCCTGGGCGGGAAGCGATGGCGATAAGGCGAATGAACATTTAGGTTGAATTTATCCTAGGATCGGTATATAATATGCTTAGAGGTGAGACTATGAACATCAACACCAACAGTCTCGTGTCCATCACCGAGGCCAACCAGAATTTTTCCCGCGTGGCAAGGCTGGTCGACGAAAACGGCTCCGCCGTGATTTTAAAAAACAATGTCCCCCGCTATCTGATCGTGGAATTCAGCCAGGCGGAAGCGGAGCAGCTTGCCGCAGACGAGGATGTCATGAGCATTTCCAAGCGCCTTATTGAGAAGAACCGGCAGGCCTATGAGGTCCTGGCAAAATGAAAAAGCTCACCAAATATTATAGCTTGGCACAAAAACGCACGGTCTCAACTGGCCGTGCGGTCATTTTATCTCCTGTTCTCTTCCTCCACGAAGGCGGCGGGCCTGGCCGTCAGCTCCACCCACGCGGGGCGGAAGCCGCTTCGGATGGCGTTTCGCACCGACTTGATATTGGACCACGCGGCGCAGTAAAACGGCGCCTTACCCCTATCCAGTATCTCCGCCGCCAGACGGCTGGTCAGCGCGGAGGCGATGTTCCGCCTGCGGTAAGCGGGCAGAACATCCACGCCGATCTGCCACATGCCCTCGCAGTCGGCGGAGCAGCCCGCCAGACCCACCAACGTTTCGCCGTCGTATGCGCCCACGCCCAGAACGTCCAGCTCCCGGCGCTTTTCGCACAGCGCGTTGCTCCACGCAGGGATATAAAGCGGCCCAAAGTCCTCTTGATGCAGCAACCTCATTTCATAAGGGCAGTCCAATACCTTCAGCGCCCCCAGGTCGGGCAGGAAGTACTCCGCCATATAACAGACCCGCAGGCCGTCCTTCTGCAGGGCGTCGTTCAACACGTGCAGGTTCGGCGTCTCGAAGCAGTGCTCCGCCGGGAATCGGTTTACATAATCTTTCACAATGTCGCGGTATTTTTCGTTCACGGACGCGACGATATTGTTCCCGTAGGAGATGAGATGGCAGTCGAATGGCAGCGACAGATATTTCCTTGCCTCCGGCCTCGCGGCGGACGTGACGACCACATTTTCCGCCCGCATAAAGTCCTCCGCCCGGCAGTTCGCATCGACGGCCGACTGCTCCATGGCGATATGTAATATTTCCTTATTGGTAAAACTCATATTTGACCTCGCATTTGTAGTATCAATTCGTTCCCTCGTATCCCGAAACGGGTTGGTAGCGAAACAAAGCCGTCGCGAGGGCGCTTGCAACCGAGCAGGCGACTTGAGCGTGACCCGTTTCGGAAAAGGAAGAACGGCTCTGACCGATGATGAGGGCTCGCTTGCGAGCACTCAGAATCCTCAGAGCCGTTCTGACGTGGTGGAGCATGTTGCGTTAAATCCGAACCGAACGCTTCTTCAATCTCTTGCAGTGTGATGGTCTCCGTCCCGTCGTGGTAGTTGAAGGTGAATACCAGCTTATCGTCAAAGACGTAGACCGAGTTGATAAACGTATCAATGATGCCCTTTTGATAGGCCGGGTCGTTGGCGTTGCCATACTTGAACCGGCTGATCCAGCCAACGATCTGTTCTTTCGTGTATGTGGGCCTTCGCATCTGCGCTTGCAGGATGGCGATCTTCAAGTCATTCCGCTGTGCCTCCAGCTTGTCCAGCCGCTCCTTGGTGGATGATGTGAGCACTCCCGCCTGGATCGCGTCGAGCATATTCTCTATGCCCTTTTCGCACTCATGAAGCTGATGCCGCAGCACTGGCAGGGTCGTGTCCTCCTGCTCCTGCAGCTTTACAATGGACTCAGCAATGCGCTCAATCTCTCTATCCTGCAACACCCGCTTCACTGTGCAGAGTACGACAGCCTGTTCTATCCACTGTTTTTTGACGGCTTTCCGTTTGCATCCCAGGTGCCGCTTCGCGCCGCCGCATTTGTAGTAATAATGCTTGACGCCCTTCGTGCCGCTGGTGCCGCTCTCGCCCACCATCAGCCGTCCGCAGGTCCCGCAGAACAGCTTCGTGGTCAGCAGATACTCGTCCACAGCTTTCGCCTTAGCGGGAGCTTTCTTGTTCTTCTCCAGCCGCTCCTGCACCCGCGCAAAGGTCTCCTCGTCGATGATGGCCGGAACGCCGTTGGGCACGACCACGCCGCCGTAGCGGTACTCGCCTATGTACTTCCGGTTTTTCAGCATGATGCTCACCGTGGCACACCGGAATGGTCTTCCCTGGGTCGTTGTCAAACCCCGGTCATTGAGCGACTGCGCAATGTCCGTGATCGTCTCGCCGTCGGCATACCGGGTGAATATCTCTTTGACGATCGGCGCGGTCAGAGGGTCGATCACGAAGGAACCGTCCGCGTCTACGGTATAGCCCAATGCCCGCCAGCCGCCGTTGTTCTTGCATTTCAGGGCGTTTTCCTTCTGGCCTCGGTGGATCTTCTCCGACAGCTCCGCCGAGTAGTACTCCGCGTAGCCTTCCAGCATGGATTCCAGGATGATGCCCTCCGGCCCTTCGGATATATTCTCCTTGGCAGACAGCACCTTGACGCCGTTCTTTTTCAGGATGTGCTTGTAGTGTGCGCTGTCGTAGCGGTCGCGGGAGAAACGGTCCAGCTTCCACACCAGCACCACGTCGAACAGGCCCTTTTCGCTGTCCCGGATCATTCGCTGGAAGTCGGGCCGGTCAGCGGTGCGGGCGGACAACGCCCGGTCGATATAGCTGCACAGGACCGTGATCCCGTTGCGCTCGGCATACTCATTGCATTCGCGTATCTGTCCCTCTATGCTCTCTTCCCGCTGATTGTCCGACGAGTACCGGGCATAGATCACCGCTTTCATTTGTCCTCACCGCCTTCCATTGCCAAATCTGTTATTTCACGCAGTTTGTCTTGCAGGAGCTTCTTATCGGGCAGATGGAGCGTATAGTCTGCAACCATAGTAGGCGACAAAGTCCTGCTAAGGGCATATTCAACTACGGTATCGTCCATGCCGGTGCAGAGAATCAGACCCACACTAGGATTTTCGTTAGGTTTTCTCACGTCACGATCAAGCGCCTCCAAGTAGAAATCAAGCTGCCCCATATGTTCTGGTCGGAACTTGTCTACTTTCAACTCGACGGCCACAAGGCAGGACAGGGCACGGTTATAGAACAGAAGATCAATAAAGAAGTCCGTGTTACCCACTTGGACACGATATTCCTCGCCAACAAAGGTAAAATCTTTGCCGAACTCAAGAATGAAATCCCGGAGATTAGCGACAATACTCTTTCGCAAATCACGCTCTTTATATGGTTCGTAAATATCCAAAAACTCAAAAACGTAGGCATCACGCAGCGCTGTCAAGCCCTCATTACGTTTGAACAACTCCTTGTTTTTGGCATCAGAAAGCATTGTCCGCTCAAAAAGCATGCTATTAATCTGACGATCTAACTCGCGCTTTGAATAGTTATTGCGGGCACAGAGCGTTAGATAGAATTCTCGTGCCTCGTCCGATTTGCAACCGGCCAGGATGAGCAAATTATTAGTCCACGAAATTTCTCTCACCAGTGGTGAGAGTTTTTCATTTCCCTGGTACGTTTCATAAAACTGCTTCATCCGCCAGACATTTTGGGGTGAAAAACCTTTTGCCGAAGGATAGCGCTTGCGGAGAAAGGCAGAGAATTCATTAACTACATTCTTGCCCCACCCAGAAGACGCCACTTTTTTGCTGACGTAAGCGCCAATCTCCCAATACATACCGATTAGTTCTGCATTGGCAACCTTCAACGCACGATACCGGGCATTCTCTATAACCGAGATAATCTCGTCAAATTCGGCTCTCGGAGTTAAATCTTCGCTCATGTAGATTCCTCCTCCAACATCTGAAGCAGTGCGGCCTTGAGTTTCTCATTCATAGGCGATTCCGGGTCAAAGCACATATCTATGAACTTCCGCAATTCCGGGTTATTCGCGGCCACCGGAGGCTTGGCACTATATAGCTTGCCTCGCGGATCATCACAGCGTCCGTAGATGTAGTCCATAGACACATCAAAGTAGTCCGCGTACTTCCGCATCAACCGGATAGGGGGCGCGGACTGTCCGTTTTCATAGCGATTGATACTGGATTGTGTGGAGCCGATTTCCTCCGCCAGTTTGATCTGCGACATCCCGATGCTCTCACGCAAAGTGCGCAACCTGCTGCCAAGCAACTTCATAGCATGACCACCTTACTGAATGGTAGTTCCAGTATAATCAAAATCCGGGCTGTTGTCAACCCGGATTCTTAAATATTGACACAATTATCCGCGCTTAATTTCAAGTGATAAGCCAGATAATAATTCTGAAAATTCTTTAACATATCTGCCATTTAATATTTTGCTTGGTGCATGTTCACGGTAGTCTATATGATTTAGGCCTTTCACCTTATCATATTTTCCTTGTTCTTCTTTTTTTAGCGTTGTTGTAAGTATTACCTGATTACTTATACCTTTCGCAATCCCAAGAGAAATATTCTCTTTACTTGTCGAAAGATCTTCTGCGCGAAAAGAGTCAATCACAATCGGAAAATCGTGCATTAAGATAGCTTGTAGTGCGAACAACTTAACAAAATGGAAAACTGTTGCTTCACTACCGGAGTACACTTCGTTCTTTAAAGTAAATAAACTTGAAAAATGAAGGTTTCCTTCCGGATCAATCTGCTGGTATAATTCATTCATTTTTGTGATGATAGCAGACAGCAGTATATTTCTTTGCTCCTGTGTTGATGTCACAGATGCCTCATTGGCAAATAACTGGCTTTTCAAGGAAGAGATTGACTTTTCAATTTCACTAATACGCTTTTCAGCATCAGAGGCGGAAAAAATATCCTTTTTATAGGCAACAATTGATTCTAAGGAAACGCTCTCATCTTTCATCAGCAACTGTAAATGTTCTTGCTCTCTATTTATTTCAGATGAAAGGCGTTCGATTTCTTCTTTATATGAATCGATTTTATCCAAAATAGAAGCAATGATTTCATTTCTCATTTCAGCTGTAGAGACATCAAATGAATATGATGTTTTCATAATGCTTCCTGTGCTAAAATAGATATTTGTAGAATTACAATCCATGCACCTCAATTCGCCGCAGTCAATAGTGCGGTTCAAGGATCTAAGCTCATTAACTGTGCTCTCCCATTTACTCATTCGAGTATGAGCGATATTTCTAGCTTTACGCAACTCCTCAATCTTTGCTTGTACTTTTACCAAACTTGCAACTTTCTCTCCAAATGCCAGGCGATCACTTTCTGCACTCAAATAAGCAACCGCTGTATTCTTAGACTTGAGAATCTTGAACTGTTGCAATAGTACTTTCTTTTCTTCAGTTAATGTTGAAATCTCCCTTTTTATCTCATCAATTCGACCTTGCGATAACTGAGCCGTCCCAAGTCCAGCAATTGCATATAGCATCTCAATAAAATCTTGTTTGTTATAAAAACTGTTGTTGGCTATATTGGATGTATCCTTTTTATCCTGTCCGACAAAGAACATTTGCACATAGAGTACGGGATCAACAATTCTCACCATTTGATTTTTTATAATAGTAGGGAGTGGAGAAATATTTTTACTCCAATATCTTTTCAATTCGGAAACGTTATCAAAAACCATGATGGACGCTTGATTCTTGAGTACAAATCCATTCCCGCATCTACATATTTTAATGATCTGTTCCTTCTCTTCAAACTCAACATAGTAATAATAGTGTTGATAAGGAAAAGATGTTGGGAATGTTGGTTCATTCCCCAATGCATACATTATAGCTTGAATGATTATAGTTTTTCCTTTGTTGTTGTCGTCGCTTGAAATAACATTCAGACCATCTTTGAAGTTGTTTTCAATATACGCCTCAGAACTATTTCCAACTGCAACTTTAAGTATCTTCACTTCTGAATACCATCCTTTACAACTGAGATAAAGTACTTAAGTGACAACACATCAAAATCTGGGCATCTATCAATACAATTTGGAATAGCCCTCAATTGCATGAACAAGCTCTGTACATCATCTGTAGGATTACTAATAATGAGGCGGTATGTATTCTCAAACAGGAACCAAAATCCATCTGCTGCATTCTTATTGAATAATGCTCGACACAACGAGCTCTGGCAGTCTTCAAGCATATCCCGCTGCTGTTCAGGCGGCCACGTATTGTAAATGTCCACAAAGGATAACGGAAGGTTTTGATTCAATGGATCTCTATTGATGATACGCTGTAGTGTCATCAATCTAATCTCATTATTTGTCAAATGGCGACAATAGTTTAGCACTTCGTCAGTTGTTTCAATCACTACACCTTCTACAACGGAGTTCTTTTTGTTTGCTTGAGCATTTCTGATTTCATTGAATATTGCATTAAGAACATTTTCTTCTGGTATTATGTTAGGATGTTGTTTAATAATTTCTTTGACATATTCACTAGGCTTCCTATCATTATCTATCACGAAGGTCACTTTGGATAGAAAGCTTTCTATATTATCATCTGTAAGGTTTGAATCATCAATGTATTCTTTCGATTTTCCTTCTTCAACCAATCCGGCTTTAATTGATTTATATGCTTTGCTTTTGATATTGGAAATATCAAATACATTTAGCAGAGGATTTATCCTCAACGCTTCACTTACGCTTCCTATAAACAAGATATAAGCCTTAAATGGAAAATCGCTCATGTAATTTTTGAAAAGTGTGACGAGTTCCCTACCAATTGCTTTAGGTCCAACGCCATGTGCACCTTTTGATTGCAAATCCCACAAGTTGGTGGCCATTCGATCCATACCAGTCAAATCATTAAAGAAATCAACTACAAAATAGTAAATCTCATCACTGTCAAATCTGAAATTCATTAAATAGAGTAATGCTTTTGTCTCGGCATCAGAGCCATACTTTCTTAACTTTTCTGTAGATTTAACCGTATATGACATAGGCTCACCTCCATTCATATACACAACCTTAACATACAAATACATCTACATCAAGTGATAGGCTAACTCCGTATTGCCTAAAAGGATTTATGCGATACCTTTGAGTTCGCTGCTTTTTAATTATAGGTTGAATTGCGGGGTTATTGTTCACCCCACAACATCCGCCAGCAGCTTCCAATGCTCACTCTTGATATCATCACTATACTCATCCATGCAGATGCAAAGCTCCTGGCTCTGCCTGTCTTCCCGCACGAAACCGCCGTGCAAGCCATACTTTGCCAGATAATTCTTCAAGACCTCAAACTTCCGCGGGGAGAAGATGTCGATGTCCTCGCTCTTGCCTGTGCGGTCAAAGCCGCCCTTCGTCTCGATGATCCACATCTCGCCGCGAATGCTGATGATGTAATCCGGGAAAAACGATTTTTGCTTGCCGAAGCTGTCCTGATACACGATGGAAAAATACTCCGCGCCCTTGTCACCGTTCTTGTAGACCCACTCCACGGCGTCGCAGGTCTCACAAAAACGCTCAAACTTTTTCTCCGAAGCAGATCGGACCTCCGCCGAGGCAAGATAGCCCGCGTACACGTTTTTATCCATCTCTGCCTGGGACTTTGCAGTGGTGTCATAGGTGAACAGGCACGCTTGCGGGATATGGAACTCCGCGGTCGTGACGCTGGGCGTGTGGATGATCTGTTGGTCCAGCATGATCGCCATGGCCTTGCGTATATCGTCTTTCAACCGATGTGCATTATTCAGGACGAACGCATATACCTCCCGTGTCTCCAATGCCAGCAGCTTATTTGCATAGCGGACATTCTTATCCAGCAGACGGCGCAGGATGGTATTGATCTGGGCATACTCCAGCCCGACTTTTAAGCCGATCTCCGCCACGCGGTGATGATACTCCCGGCCATGAACGTGGGTATTCAACTCCGTGCGAATGCTGACATCGTTCAAGTCATCGATCTTGCCCTTGTCCAGGGTGGAGACAGAGCCGGATTTTGTGTAATCCACTATATCCTCTGTAAAGAGATAGTCTGCCGCCTCCAGCCGCGTACGATTCTCCGCCGTCGAACTCCCCGTGTGATAGGTCTGGGCAAAATACTGTCCGATCGCTGCCAGAGCAGCCATGGCGTCCCGCACCATGGTAAGGCCCGACTTTTGTTCACTGGTCAGCGTGACGGACTTGAATTCCGGCTTCAGATAGATCGTGGCAGCATCCAAAGCTCCTTTGCCAAGATTCAGTTTGACACCCTCGGTGAATCTCTCATCCAGCGTGTAAAGGTAGCAACTGTCCAGCAGATCGCTCCCATAGTGCTTCGCTTCCGGCATACGACGGATACGTCCAATAGTCTGTATCTCAAAGGTCTCGCTCATGTTGTCCCGGAGCTTCACCAGAATATGGGCGCGGGGGCAGTCCCAGCCGGTGGCCACCGCCTGTTTAATGATGACGGCGACCTGTGGCGCGTCGTTTTGCTCGATGTCCTCCAGATTCTGATGCTTCTTGGACAGCCAAACGGCCAACTGTCCATTTTCGTATGTAATGCCCCGCGCCTCGAACCACCGTTCGATCTCGTCCTGCATGACCTCGTTCTTGTTGGGTATCTGAACGACGATCAGCGGGTTGACAGTGGCCTCCTTTTGCAGGAACGCGCTGTGCAACTGGTGCTGCTTGTCCAGGGCTTTCTCCAAAAGATAGCTGATCTGATTCTCCACACGGATGGTCTGAGCAAAGTTCTCATTGATAATGAGCAGCTTCTTGATGAGTCCTTCCGCGATAACATCCTCTTCCGGGATCTCGATCAGATGAGTCTTGGGATAGTTTTTCGGCGTGGCAGAACAGCGGATGATCTTCTCCGGCGCAAAGAATTGGAGGATGTCCGCCGCTTTCACGGTGTCGTTCTGATGGCTTTCATCCACGATGACAACAAAGGAAAGGCCGTTGTTCTGGGCTTTCTGTATATGCTCCAGGAAATTGGTGCGCTCGCCCTCTTTCAAGGCGTTATTGCCTTTTTTCGTCAGCTTTTCCCAGTTGATGAAACAGGCGTCATTCTCCTCAAAGCCGGAGGTCATCACATCGGCGAGCAGCTTTGTATGGCTCCCGTAGATATACTTGTCCATTTTGGCCTTGCTCTGCTCTTCCAGATCGCCTTTGCCGGGCGTCAGCCAGACAAAGACTTTCCCCAAAAAGCTCTTGCCATACTCATCCATGAAATGGGTCAGTATGATGGTTTTTCCGCTGCCCGTGCAGCTTTTTAGGATGATCTCCTGCTCCTGGCCGGACATTGCCTCCATCAAGTCAGAAATGGCTTTCAGTTGAAAATTGGCAAGACGCATATTCAGCCCTCCAATTCACGGTAATAGTAATCGGGGATGATATGTACAGCGATCTCCCGCTCCTTCAGCAGTTCCTCCTGCTCACCGTTGAGCAAAATATCATGTCCCAGATACAGCGACCGGCATTCGTCGAACGCTTCCGGGTGCGCGATGAAGTCTGCCAGTTCTTCATCGGTCAGAACGATAGCGATCTCTGCGTTCCCGGTGAAGTTGATCCCGTTCTCCAGTTCCACCAGTTCCCTGACGTGCTTTAGCAGCTCATCGGCATACTCGTAGTAAAGTTGCTGGCTGATAGGTATATAATCGATCCGATAATACTTTAAGCTGGCCTCGTAGTTTTCTCTTTCAATGACCCGCTTGATGCGCTCATAAGTTACATTCCGGCAGATATTGTTCTCGTTGTTAGTACAGAGAATGAATTTACGGTTCCCGTCATCCTCTGCATTAAGCTTCATTACGGCATGACCTGTCGTTCCACTTCCGGCAAAGAAATCGAGGACTATGGAATTGCCGCTTGTCGTGCGTTGTATGATTTCGATTATAAGCGCCAACGGTTTGGGATAAGAAAACGCTTTTTTGCTACCAAGGATTTTTTCAATCTCGCTGCCGCCATTGGACGTATAGTATGCTTTATCTGTCCAGATCGTCTGAATGGTGGCTCCGGCTGTGCGATAATCCTTGACTTCAAGCGTTGGGATTCTCTCATCATCAGAAAGCCGATATGTCGTCAATTCACCATGCTTTATTTTTTGAATTATTCCATCAGATAAGTATTGAACTGCAAAGGAATTCTTTGTTTTCCCTGGATTCTGGGGAACAATCTTAATATACCCTTTTGCCCAGTCCTTTGCGACGCGAGAAGGAATCAGCCGCCACACACAGGGGACGCCTTTCTTTGTTACGGGCCAAATTGCAACCGTTCCTTCTGGCGCTTCCGAGTAATCAAACACAAAGTCTTGCAACTCACCGGTATAATCGCCGGATTTAACTCTCTCCGTCAGTGTTTTACCACAGCCGACGAAGACACCATCTTTATCCACATAAATCGGATACGCCTGACCCGGACGTTGAATCTGATCGAATGTTGCTAAATTCATGCCATGATAGGGTGACGCATACTCATTCATAGCCGATTCACTTGCGTTGGGATCAAAATCAACAGGGGTTATGAAGACAACATACTCATATGTAATGTTAAATCCGCCTTTTGGCTTGCCCCCAGACGTTTGTACGGTCACACAGACTACTTGCTTATCGGAAAACATCTCTTGACAGAGAGAAACCAGATTATGTACTTCTTGATAACCGATACTAATGATTAACACACCGGTTTTTGAGAGCAATCTCTGCGCCTGTCGTAGCCGCTCAGAAATAAATGAAAGCCACTTTGAATGGATAAAGGTATCATTCTTGTCCACGAAAACATCATCATATGTGAAATCTTTGTCCCCCTTATTATACGGCGGATCGATATAAATCACATCAATTTTTCCTTTGTGGGTCTTTTCCAGCAACTTCAACGCAGCCAGGTTGTCACCCTCCAGCAGGAAATTCATTTCTCCACCATTGTCCAGCAGCAGGTCCGCCTGCTCCGTAAGCACCGGCGTGTTCTCCTCCAGAATCTGGTCGATGCCCTCCCGGTGTTCTTCAAAGACAAGCCCGTACTTTTTCCCATTCACATCCTTCTCCAGGTCGGAGAGATAGGTTAGCAGTTTGCCGGTATTCTCATCCTGTGGCGCAGCGGAGATATAGGCGCGGATAGCCTTGATCTTGGCAATCAAGTCATCGCGCTTCTGTTTTGAGATGTTAGTGGACATCTTGATTTCCCCCGTGCTGATTCAAGGCTTCTTCTCCGTAATGCTGTGCCCCTAATTCCTTTTGCGCCAATTTCTGAAGTTGCCATTGAAGGTTGTCTCGTATCGCGTCACCCGATAATGTATAACGCAGTTGGGCACTTCCACCAGAGGCAATTCCAGCTTCAATGAATATCTCTGGGTACTTTCCGTAGTTCAGCCCCATTCTCAACGATGCCGAGGGGCGGTCAAATGGTTCCTTGGACAATTCCTTGAACGTCTCCAGAATATCGGATTCCAAGTCCGTTATAATCTTCTTTGCTTTCAGTTGCTCAATCAGCGTACTAAGAGCATCCATTTTCGCCCTCCCAATACATTCAAGAGTCGGCATGAGGTTTCTCCTCCGGGCTGTTTTCTTGATTTTGCGTAAAACTTCCTCCGATCATGTGGCTAAGTACACTTGGCATATAACCCGCCAGCAACTCCTGCCCGCCCTGGATGATTTGCTGTTGCCTCATGGAATCTAGCATGGCTTGCGGGAAGTACGGATTTTGTATAGCCTCCCAAGTAATTTTATCTTTATATCCTAACGAAATTGCCATAGACTCAAGGAGCTTTTCATGAGATGCTTGTATTTGCTTCTGCTGATTTTCATTTGGATCTCGAATAGACAGCTTTTCGTAATAGTCTTTCCAACACTGCCTCACGGACGTATCATCAGCAAAAACAATGTCAATGATATTCATCGCATACACGCTGGCTGTTGACCATCCAACACGATTGGCCATCAGCGTTTTGAAAACATCCATTTTGTCTTTTCGCAGTTGTGCCCGATCCTGCAAATATTGTCCAATTTGAACGGCAATAATCGGCGCAGCGATTACCGCAACAATATTTACAATGGCCAGAACAATTTCAAAGCAAGTCATTGTTATCTCATATCCCCTTTTATGTACTTTCCGCTTTTGATCCTGGCGTCCTTTGGCTTTGGCACATCGTCCGGTATTGCCCATGCGTATCCAATGCGAACTGCACCTGGGACACGTCCGTCTCGGCAAAGAATCTGTATGCGCCGGGTTGAGATGCCCCAATGTTCGGCCGTTTCTCGTATGGACAGGTATTTCATCTTCACGCGCCTCATTATTCAAAAAGTTTCCAAAAGCATTATAATCGAAAGTGCGAATAATATCAAGGCTTTTTACCGTGTCCGCCTTCGTAACAGTTACGGGTTTTGCTGACGCGCTCCGTATCTTTTTTCTGTCATACCAATTCCATAAAATTTTTGAAGTATGTCACGCAATAGACCCCGGTTTTCGATGGGTGCCGTATAGTATCATTCCCTCTGCCTGTTTGCCGTTCTGAATCCCTTGTGCCGCAAGGCTTAATAGTAGTAAGGAACATTTTACTGCAAAGACGATATGACCGTGATGGTCATGCCGTTTTCAGCTTCTTGCAGGTTGTTCTACAGACGATGGGCTCGCTCACAACGGGCATTTCTGTTTCATCCAAGAAATTGAAATAGATATTCAACTCCTGCGTACGGTGGCCGCTGGACTTGTCCGGGGCAGAGACGACGATCTTCTTGATGTACTCATTTACAATCGTCTGTGTCAGTTCCGGCACATCCACATACTTTCGTGTCAGCGCCATGAACCGGTCCAGAGCATCGTCCATTTCTTCCTGCTGCTCTACCCATTCCTCTGTCACTTCGATCTCGAGCTTCAACCGTTCCTGCTCCGCTTCATAATCTGCGGACATCTTCTTGTACCGCTCCATACTCAAATTTCCAAGAACGGCGTCCTCATAACTGCGGGAAATCAGCGTGTCCAGGTCCGCGAGCCGTTTTTTGGCCTGTGCCAGCTTCCTTTTGTCTTCCCAGATGTTCTTCTCCTGGTCGGCACGGCGGCAGCGCAGCCACTCCTCCTGAAAGCCCTCTACATCCCCGCGCACATACTCGTTGACAGCTCGGATACGCTCCAACACCGCGTCCATTATGACTTCTTCCCGGATGTAATGCGGTGTACACGTTCCTCGCCCACCTTTGTAGTGCGAACAAATGTAACGGTTTATCACGCTGTTACCGATCTTGTAGGAAGCGAAATGCATCTTGCTCCCGCAGTCCGCACAGAACATCAGCCCGGAAAAAAGCCCCCTCCGGTCCGATTTTGTGAGACGGCGCCTGTTTTTCCGCAGCTCCTGCACCCGGTCCCACTGTGCCTGGGGTACGATGGCCTCCTGCGTGTCCGGCAGGATGAACATATCCTCCGGCTTGTTGGGGATGCGTTTTTTCAGCTTGTAGGACTTGGAATAGGTCTTGAAGTTGCAGACGCAGCCGGTGTATTCCATCCGCTCCAGAATGGCCGCTATAGTCTGCTCTGACCAGTGATAGGGGCGCTCCGGCATTGGTTTTCCCCTCCTCTGGGCATTTAGAGCTGTCGGCGTCAGCACTTCGTCATTTTCCAGGATACGGGCGATCTTAGTAGGGCCATATCCGGCGATGCACAAATCAAAAATGCGTTTGACTACCGGGGCGGCTTCCTCATCAGGTATCCAGTGTTCCTTGTCTGTCGGATCGTGGATGTAGCCGTATGGAGGGTGACCGACGTGCTTGCCGCTTCTGCCTCGCTGCTGTACGCTGACACGGACTTTTTTGCTGGTGTCCCGCGGATACCACTCGTTGAACAGGTTACGGATGGCAGTAAAACCATCGCTGTCGCCGCGATTGCTGTCCACCCCGTCATTGACGGCGATGAAACGTACATCATAGCTGGGGAAGATGATCTCCGTGTATTGCCCAACGGTCAGATAGTCTCTGCCGAAACGGGACATATCCTTCACCAGCCAGCAGCCTACCAAGCCCTGTTTTACCAACTCCAGGCCCTCCTGGATGCCGGGACGATTGAAATTCGTCCCGGTATATCCGTCGTCCACAAGCACCTTCAGGTTCGTGTAGCCGTGAGATCGTGCGTATGTCGTTAGCAGTTCTCTTTGGTTCTGTATTGAGTTCGACTCCCCATCCAGCGCATCCTCATTACTGAGGCGGCAGTAGAGGATAGTGATTTTTTGCTGATCCATTATAGCGCCCTCCTTTACGCTTGGGTCAGCTGACAGTTCCATAGTGCTTGGGTCCACCTTAACATAACTTTTTGCATTTGTCATCATGTGATCTCTCCAGTATCCGAAAAAATGAGCCGCTTCACCTTATCGGCAAGCGGCTCAGTGCCAGCGCATACGGTTTGGATTCTGTACCATGTGTTCCCGATTTTACGCTCCACTGTACCGGCGAATAGCTCATGCCGCTCCCAATAGCGGCGGCAGGCTTCCTGAAAATCCAGCGGTGGGATAAATATAGGGTCATAACAGGCATAAAGGTCAATGGGTTCGTATTGATACATTCAGCGTTCTCCTTTTTCAATTTGCTTTTGTTGAGAAATGATGGGCTGTCCGCGCTGTTCCAGCGCCACATTGACATGGTGCCGGACCTGCAGCAGCTTCGTGAGATCGTCCCGCAGGGGTTTGTATTTGGCATAGGCCGCCTCATGCTCCCGCGCCAGCCTTTCCATCTCCCGCCGCCATGCGGAGATAGGCAGCCTGCCGTCCGGCGTAAAGGCGTCCTTCAGCTTGCGTCTGGTCATATAAAACTGCTGCAACTCGTTTTCATGCTCCTGCCTGTACTTCTCCCGCTGACCATTCCACCGGATGCCGTTCATCTCGTCAAAGATAGGCTTTAGCCGGGCGTAGTTCTCCGCTTGCTGGAGCAGGTCCTTTAGCTCCTTCCGGCGCTTGTTGGATGCGTCCATTTCCGATTTCAGCCCGGATACTTGGCTGTTGAGATCAGCAACACATTCTTCCAGCGCCTCCACCGTAAACAGCCTGTTCTCCATGATGTAGTTATGGGCTTCCACGAACTGCTGGAGATTGCCTAGCTTCGCTTTCCGGCTCCACGCCCCGGCATTTCGTATGGAGATATAATCGCCTAGGAGTTCACCCAGGTTGGGCTGCTGGGGCTGGGACAGTTCCTGCTTGACCTCTTTCAGCCAGTCCAGCAACGCGGCTATCTTCTTCCGCAAGCTGCGGATGGCAGCGTTGGTAGAGCGAATCCAGCGGTTGAGATCGCCCTTGTCGGTAGGGATGCCCTTCGCCTCCATCTGCCGGACGGCGGGGCCCTCATGGACAGTCGGTATCAGATCGATGCCCTGTCGTTCATAGCTCCTATGGTCTATCCGGCAGTCCAGGCCCTTCTCCGCAAACTTGGTGTTGCACAACGCGGCCCAGGCCGCCCGCCAGGATTCCAGCCGCTCCGGGCTGCCCCAATCGGTGGTTGGCACGGCGTCAAAGGTCGCTTTGCCATTCTCGTCAAGGATACGGTCGCCGTTCTCGTCCAAGTGGTAGACGCGGTGCTGCTTATACCCCCACTTCCCGTTTTCCTTCAATGGCCGAATGGGACAGAGGATGTGGAAGTGGGGATTTTGTATCTCCTTATCCGGCATATGGATGGCAAGGTCCGCGATCATGCCCCGGCTGACAAGCTGCTCCGATATGAATTGCCTTGCAAGGGCGATGTTCTCCTCCAGGGAAAACTCGTTCTGCAAGGCAATATCAAAGCTATATGCGAGCTGGGCGTCTTTGTTCCGCTCTACCAGCTCCAAGGCGTTCCAAAGCGTCTGCCGGTCTACATATTCCAGCGGCGCATTTGGCGGGAGAAGTATTTCGGAACAGATCACGCCTTTCTTGTGGCTGTAGTCGCTGGTCTCTCCGTAGTATTCGCTGTAAAGTTTCTCTCCGGCACGATAGGCGGCGGAGGCGATGGCGGACTGACCGGCGCTGCGCTTGATCTGAGTGACATGAAAATGATAGAGGGCCATCACCCGTCCTCCTTGGAGAGTGCAGACTGGATGACGGTCTGAACGTCCGGCAGAGAGAGTATTTGCTCCATGAGGGAGTAAAACGGCACCTCTGCCATAACCTTGAGCTCCGGGACGATGCTCTCCACGGCGGCCCCGCGGGTGATGAGCCGGTGTGCCCGTGCGGTCCGCTCGGCCTTACTCAAATACTTCGCCCGGTTTTCTAACCGTTCCAGCCGGTGCTGATACTGTTCCAGCAGCGCCTTGTCTCTGGTCTGTTCCGCTCTCAGCTGCTCCAACGTCTTGCTCATCTGCGATCCTCCTGGGGCTTCCAGCGTTTGGACCAGTAGCGGTCACAGACGACGATGCCCATGCGGAAGCTCTGCTTGCAGTCCTGGGTGCAGCCTCTACAGATAGGGTTATATGTGATACGATTACGGCGGTTGAGGAAGAAAGACCATTCCTCCCGCCGTTTCTTGCTCATACGCGGCATTGTTACTCCTTTTCAGATGATAGTTGAGATTTGGGTTTCCGGGAAGATTTCTGTATTTTCCCGGTGTCATTTTGGCGATTTTTCGGTGCTGTAAGCGCGTTTTCAACTGCCCGCCGGGCCGGGACAGCGGGGCGGCGAAAAGCGGTGTTTTGTATCTTGTTGGGTGCATTGTGATCCCCCCTTAGAATGGATTTGAGAGGCAAAAAGCGCCTGCCGGGCGGCGGGCGCTTCATCATCCTCTCTATCATAGTTATGTTGTATTTCAGAAAAAACAGGCAAATGGCAGGACAAGCCCGTTTCAAAAAACAGGACAGCGCCTGTCAACAGACAGACACGCCATCCTCCCTCTGCAATAGTTATGTTGGATTTCGCAAAAAACGTGCAAATGGCAGGACAAGCTCATTTCAAAAAACAGGACAGACAAATTTCGACAAATATCGCGTTGTGGTGTGGTATAATGCCAACCAAGAGAGAAAATGATCGGGGGCTGTCGATGGAACACAATATGCTGACGCTGGACTTCTGGCAGGATGCCGTGACATACGAGGGGCATACCATGCCCACCGGCTCCTTGGGATGCTCTGCTCTGAACATTTCAAAGAAAACGATCTCGACACTTGATAAACTGTGTGTCCCGCTGAATGGATTTATGGGGACGCTCCAGGCGGGGATGCCGGAAGCGGAACTTCTCCCAGCAGCACGGGAAAGTGCCATTCAGATATTGGATGCTCTTGTTGCTATCCCGCCGTTTTCATATCTGGACCGGGATTTCTACGCAAAGGGCATAGAGGATGCTTTCACCCCGGGGGGCATAGAGGACTTCCAAGCCTATACGCTGGCGCTTATGACCGGCGGGCTGAATACGGAGACGACGGTGCAGCACCGGCGCGGTATTCTGCTGGGACGGCTGACCCCGGTACTGGCGCAGCTCGGTTTCTCTCTGCGTGAATACAAAAATGAGATGTCCGCCTTCGCGGAAAGGTTGAATGAGCAGGAAGTAGAGCGTACCCTGGACGGCTTTGCAGCGTGCTTTGGGGAACACTTCAAACCGGAACAAAGCAGCTCATGGATGGACACCACCAACATCTCCGTGCAGTATGTGTCTGCTGTTCTGCCTGGGGACAAGATGCCCCGGCTGGTAAAGCGGATGCACTTTGTCTCTTTTGTTGGGATGCTCCGGGCCGATCTCTTTGAGGGGCTGTGCGTGGGTCATGCTCCAAGGAAGTGCCCGATTTGTGGGCGATGGTTCCTCACGACCAATGCGCGGCACACGAAATACTGCGGTGGCCTCGCGCCTGGGGACAAGTTGGGTCGGACCTGCCGCCAGATAGGAAATCTGCGGGGCCGGGAGCAACGGGAGATGGCAGACGACCATCCGCTGAAGATAATCTATGAGCGGCGGCTGAATACCATAAACCGCAGCGTGAGCAGGGGGACGCTGGACCGGGAGACCGCCGCAGCCATGAAAAAGCTGGCAAAGGACAAGCTGCTTCGAGCCATAAGCAACAGCGCGTATGCCAAGGGCAGCTATGCCCAGGAAATGGAGCAGAACGCTTTAATGGCGGAGGCGAAAACTAAAATGTGACAGGAGCCTGCAAATAAAAAGTCAAGCCCAAAATGAAGAAAAAGTGGAGCTGAGGAATGGGCACGACAAAAAAGCT
>CANQRM010000009.1 GCA_947626265.1 uncultured Oscillospiraceae bacterium | reverse complement strand
CGGCTCAGTACAAGGCTGAACTGGGCTTTTGATCCTTTGGTTGCTTCCTCTTGTCTACTTCCCCTTGACTACTGCACTCTACGCACAAGGGGCGGTGGTTTCTCTCGTTCATATCTTCATCCATCCTTTGTATTATGTTTTGTCCTGGAGACCGGGCGGCCAGCCCGGCCTCCATCCATCTCAGGCCTCACGCGACGTCAAACTCTTTGTGGAAGCGAAGAAACCGTTTGATGAACTTCACTTCTTCAAGGACCTCCTCTTTCGGCACTTCGTGGTCAACCAGACCGTCAAACATAACGAACCAGGTCACCTTGCGGCCAAGGAACCGTCCGTCCGGGATGTCCTCAAACCATTTGACACTGCACTCATATACGCCGAAATCATCGACCTCCGCCGCATAGCCGAGAGCGTCACCGCAGTTTCCGGTACACCGCAGCGGGGCAAAAGTACGCTGAAAACCGTATTTCGGATGACTGCCGAGGATCTTGGCCACGTACTTCTTCGAAATGGCGTCGGGGCGCTTGTCCACCTTGAATTCATACAGGGTCTTTTCCATGTCCATCACCTCTCGCTCTGCGGGAAGGGAGCATAGAGCCGGCAGAATGCCTCCGGCGTGATGCCTTCATGGGCTGCCAGTATCCTGATATGCTTCTTCTTCGGTTCCGCGGAGGCACAGCCCAGCCGGGCGCATTCTTTCGTCTTGCCTCCGAGGAGTTGGCCGAGCTGCTCCAGGGAGAGGTTCTTCTCGCGCCGGTATACCGCCACGCAGTTCCCCATGTTTTCCGTTCTGGAGCGGTATGTTACCCTGTCGCCAAGCTCCAGTTCTTGCTCGTCGTGGAGTTCGAGCAGGTCATCCACCGCGACATGAAACACGTCGGCTATCCTCATGTATATCGCCAGGGAGGTGGTCATCTTGGGATAGGGAACAGAGAGCCTTCCGAGAAGCGCGACAGATATACCTGCCCCTGCGGCCACTTCGGATTGCGTCATGCGGGCCTTCCGGCGGAGAAATTCAATGCCTGAGATCATCGACCGGCCCTCCTTACCGCGTACTGCGCGGGTTCAAACGTAAAGTCCTTTATCAACTCTTCACCGGAGTAGATGATACGCCCGGCATGGTTCTTGCTGTAGATGTTGTGAACGCGGTGCAGTTCATAACGATACCCATTTGCAAGACACATACGGAGAAATCTCAATTCACTGGCCGAGAGGAAGAAGTTTGTATCCGCCTTCCCGGCAGTCGTCTTGACTTCGATGTAAATGGGCTCACCATCGCGGGAGAAAGAGAAGATGTCAAAGCCGGCAGTGGGGTCATCCGCGCAGGCCTCGTTGACGCCGTTGGCAAAAGGAGTGCCGGCCAGATTGTCCCGCTCCAGCCGGGCGACGTATGCTTCGCCGTCACGGCCGAGTTTGTCGTTGATCTTCATCCGCTTCTCCATGCGCTTTCGCGCAGAAGGGTCTCGTTTGGGCCGGGGAGGAAGATTCGGCAGCACGGCCGCAAAGCGGTCATGGGCCAGGTCGTCAATGCTCAGTTTGAAGAACGCCGCCAGCCGACGCGCACAGCCGATGCTCATGTTGCGGCGTCCAAGTTCGAACTGGCAGACCTGGTTGGCGCTGAGGCCGGCCGCGCTGGCGACGGCCTGCTGGGTCAAACCCAGGTAAGTGCGCAGATACCGGGCGAGGCTGAAGGGGTTGGTGCGCTTTCTTTTGCGGTTCATATCTATACCTTTCTATTCTATCTTTAGAATGTTGTACTATCTGTGTTTTCAAAAAGCGCGTTTAGCTCGTCGGAAAACAGATAGGTTATCTCAATATGCTTGTCCTCAAAAACGCGGATGCTTTTGACGGTCTGAGCAAGCGTTGCTCGGTCGAGCGTTTCCAGTTCGCCGCGGCGGACAAGCTGTTCTACCCATGAGTGCTCCAGAACTTCATCGGGCCGTTCTTGCTTCTCGGCCTTGGCGATCTGGGCCTCAAGGTCACTCTCCTGCCGGTCATAATCTGCCTTGTAACGCATAAACTCTTCGCGGCTGAGAAGCTTGTCCCGGTAATCCTCATAGGTGCTTTGCTTCAGATGACGGATACGGGCAAGAGCGCCTTGGAGCCGGGCCAGCTCGTTCTCTCGGTGGGATGCGACAGGGGAGGAGGCTCGCTGCTCCTCAGACAGAGCTTTGAGGTCAGTAACGGCGCGGATAACACGGTTTATATCGTTCAGGATGATCTCGGAGAGAGTGTCCTCTCTGATATAGTGAGGAGAGCAGACAGATGCTCCATAGCGATGGTAAGACCCACAGGAGTACGTCACACGTCCGTTCCAGGTGGTCTTGCACAAGGAGCGGCCGCAGTCTCCGCAGGAGAGGAGCCCCGCGTACATGCTCACATTTCCCTCGAAATCAATGGGACGGGCGTTGGTGCTTATCTGCGCCTGGACGGTATCCCACAACTCCCGGGAGATGATGGGCTCGTGCATACCCTCAACGACGATCCAATCCTTCTCCGGGGCGGCCTTTGCCTTCGCGTGCATACCTGGGCGGACATACCGGCCGGATACGACTGTGCCTATATAGACCTGGCTTCGCAGGATACGGTGGACGGTGGCATATGTCCAGTATCTGGTGGAGTCCAGCTTGTGATTGTTGGTGTACCGCTCGCCCATGAGGCGCTTGTACTCGCTGGGGCATGGAATGTGCTCGTCGTTCAGAGCCTTGGCGATGCGTATTTGGCCGATCCCGGCGGCGGCCATTGTGAAGATGCGCCTCACGACCTGAGATGCCACCGGGTCAATGATAAGATGGTTCTTCTTGTCGGGGTCTTTCAGGTAACCGTAGGAGGCAAAGGCCCCGACGAATTCACCCCGTCGCTGCTTGGTGGTGAAGGAACTGCGGACCTTGGAGGAGATGTCCTTGGCGTACTGGGTGTTGAAGACGTTTTTCAGCGGCAGGAGCATATCGTAGGGGCCCTGGAGGCTGTCTACGGCGTCGTTGACCGCGATGAAGCGGACATCCCGGGAGGGGAACCACCGTTCCAGATAATAGCCCATGTCGATGTAGTCCCGGCCGAAGCGGGAAAGGTCTTTTACGACCACACAGTCGATCCTGCCAGCGTTGATGTCCTCAAGCATCCGCTTAAAGGCCGGCCGGTCAAAATTGGTGCCGGTGAAACCGTCGTCCACATAGTCATCGGTGAGGACCAGCTCCGTATGCCGGCCGCAGTAGTCCTCTATCAAACGGAGCTGGTTTCCGATGCTGTCACTTTCCAGCTTGTCCCCATCCTCACGGGACAAGCGGGCGTAGCGGGCGACCTTGTATTTTTCTTTTGTGTATGTCATTGCGCGTGCCTCAGGCCGCGGTATGTACCTTGATGAGGTCGGCGGCTACCTGTTCCGCCGTGCGTTTTCCGTCGAAGAGACGAACGATGCGGTAGGGGGAGACGGGCAGCTTGCGAGAGGAGGGGGCGCTGGTTTTGTCCTTATTCATTCTTGACCTCCATAATAAGAATTCTTGTTCATTGTTATGAAGGTACGCCGGCAAACATACCTGGGTAAGCTTGAGACGGGTGGGCTTCTGGTCATGGTAGGAGCCATAAACCGGCGGTATAGCATGTTCTCACACTCCTTATTAAATTAATAAGAAAACACCGTGCAGGTAGAAACCCTACACGGTGCCTGTGAGAATACATGCACTGCCTAGCCGCGCTGCCGCGCTTGTAATACCATGTCGTGCGGTTCCGGTGCATGCCGGGAGCACGACCGGTATCCTGCGGTATAACAGCGCGGAGCGTCTGTTATACCATCGCTCTCTTGCGAAAACACGAAAGTGCTGGTATAATACAAGATGCGGTGCGACGTAAGTCGTTGTGTAGGTGCTGTGACCACCTGTGCAGGCGTGAAGGGGTTGCCGCCCCTTCATGCTGCCGTTTGTTTTCTTTATGTGCTGATTATATCATATATGATGCCATATGTCAAGAGTTTTATGACATCATATAGATCTTTCTTGTATTATTCTCTGTCGTGCTATATAATACATTGTGATTGGGGGAGATTGCATGGCCCGGTCAGAAGCAGTAGTACGTGCGCAGAAAAAGTATGAGTCTGATAAGGTAGAGCGAATTATCTTTCGTGTGCCAAAGGGAAAGAAGGACCTCATTGATTCGCACGCCGCGGAGATGGGCGAGTCTATGGCTTCTTTCTTGAATCGAGCCATCGATGAAACAATGGAGAGGGACAAGACAAAGTAGTCTGTCTGGCATATAGTAGTCACGGCATTTGCGTGGTGCGTGGAGCCAATACGATGTGGCAAAACCCGCAAATGCCCTGTTTGTAGTTGCCGCACTCGCACATCACCCTGGGGCAACGAAGACACCCAGACGCTCATTGACACCCTGACGAAGTATGGCGTGCGTGCCACATTCTTCCTTGTGGGCCAGTGGGCGGACAAATACCCCGAGAGCGTGAAGGCCCTGGCCGATGCGGGCATGGAGATCGGCAGCCACTCGGACACCCATCCCCACATGGCAAAGCTGTCGGAGAAGCAGATCATTGACGAGGTGAGCCTGTGTGCCGGCAAGATCGAGGCCATCACCGGCGGGAAGGTTGAGCTGTTCCGCTGCCCCTACGGGGAGTATAACGACCAGGTCATCACTACCGTCCGCAACATGGGCATCCAGCCCATCCAGTGGGATGTGGAGCGTTCCCACATAGCTGAAAGCCCCTGAATAAGGGCGGTTCCTGGCATTTGCTTTTTCCACAACGTAGAAGAAGTTGACCTGCTTTCTGTTCGGTCCATGGGGTCCCCGGAGCAGAAACCAGGTCAACTTTTATGCGGTTGTGCATCTTTTGGCGAAAACATGTAATTGAAAAGTTGGAGCAATACATGCGGAAGTTTTCAACGAGGGGCTTCAATACCTTTCTTTCTGTTATTCGGTGAAGATCATACGTTCCAGATGATCTCTGCGGTATCATTACCTACATCGATGCGGCGGATGAATTGGGCTGCGACGGTCTTTTTCTCTTCAAAAGTGAGAAGGTCAAAAACAAGCTTTTGGGGCAGGGCAGGGCGGCGCTTATCACGTTTGCGCTCCTCCAGTATCTCCTGGCGGCGCTTCTCCAACCGTGCCAATGCGCGGTGCAGGTATTCTATGGTCATGTCGTCGCTTTCAGAGTAAGCGTCTAACAGCCGGTCTGTCCGCCGGTCAAGCTCGTCCAGCTGCGCCTGATATGGTTCACTTTTTCTCTCTTCAGCCGTCTCTTCAGGGCTTTGATCCAGAAAAGCCTGAATTTGTGAAGCTACTGTCCGCTCAAGCTCAGTGAGGTCTGCACGGATCACGGCGTCGCATTTGGAGAGGTTATACCGCCCGCTGCAATTGAGGTAGCGCTTATACTTATCCTCCGTCACTTTCAGGCTGTATCCGCAGCCGGCGCATTTGAGCAGGCCGGAGAGCCATGTATGGGTCCCTCTGCCGCTGTTTTTGAGCTTCTGGTTGTTTGCCAGCTTGTTCTGACAGGTCAGCCAAAGGTCAGAGGGGATAAAGCCGACGCTGTTCAGTACGGATACTGCGTGTTCATGTACGTCTGTGTACTTTCTTTGGGACTTGTCCCGCTTGCCGACGACCAAAACGCCATGAATGCCGTCGAAGGCCTCCGGCGGCGACGTCACTCTGGCTCCTAGGGCTTTAAAGTGGACCAGGACATCCTCGTCCGCCATCACATAGGCAGGGGTATGGAGCAGACGGGAAAGGGATACGTTGTCCCAGGTATCGCGTTTGGGGGCGCTGACGCCCTCTCCATTCAGGATGCGAGCCACACTGCCCAGGCTGGCGTCTGGCTTTGCGTATTCCTCAAAGATGCGCTGAACAACGGCGGCATTTTCCGGAACGATCGCGAGAGTAGGCCAGACATGGCCGGTCTCGTCATGGACGCGGCCGATGGAAAAGCCATAGGGAGCGGGGCCGCCCGGCCATGAACCCAGATCCGCCCGGCGATAGTAGTTGTCCCGGACGCGCTCGGCGGTCGTCTCCCGTTCCAGCTGGGCGAAGACCATGATGATGTGGAGCATGGCTCGTCCCATAGGGGTGGACGTATCGAAGTTTTCGTTGACGGAGACGAATTCCACGTTGTGTGCCTGCAGTGTCTCCCACAGGCGGCCAAAATCGGCCACAGAGCGGGAAAAGCGGTCCAGGCGGTAGACATACAGCTTTCTGATGCGGCCCATTCGTATGTCCTGCAGCAGCCGCTGGAAGTCAGGACGCTGGGTGTTCTTGCCGGAGTAGCCTCTGTCTTTGTAGATGCGGAGCGGCCCGCCCGCGATCTTTTGACAGAGGTCGATTTGTCCGTCAATTGAGAGGCTGTTTTGCTTCTCAACAGACTGGCGGGCATATACGGCGTCCTCCATCAACCGGCCTTCCGCTCTTTCCTGGCCGCGGCCAGCTTCTGACGGCAGAGAAGTTTCATTTCCCGCAGCTTCTCCAGCCGGGCGCTGTCGTTGGCATATTCCGGATGTGTGTTCCTGATGACCATGTCGTCCCCTCCCGGGACAAATCTATGCATCTGAAGGGGGGAGGATGAATGAGCATCCTGTCGTGTTTTGATAGGGAAATAAGAGCTTGGTCCAGCGGCAATACGGCGGAGGTGGACTTTGTCCTGCAGTGCGGGGCGGATATCGTCCCGATAGAGGTCAAGTCGGAGAAGAATATGAAGGCCCGATCCCTGGGGAGTACCGAAAGAAGTATGGGCCGCGCGTGTCCGTGAAGACTTCCATGGAAAGTGAGGTGGGGGGCGGGGAGGTCCTTGACATCCCCCTGTATATGATCGGTTCTTTGAAGACTCTGTATTAAAATGGCTGAAAGGGGTCACACCGGCCCGTTCTCGCAGACAATACGAAATCCTGTTTGCTCGGCATGAAAGCTCGGTCTGCAAAACTTTGTGTTTTCACTTATTTTTTGTTACACAAAGGAGGGAAAACATGTGGAAAAACAAAACCATCTGTCAGATAATCTGAAAGCCTATCAACATGCCCGCGGTCAGTCCCTGGCGGAATTCTCGACAGAGCTTGGTATCGCCAAATCTACCGTTCAGTCCATCTTGTCAGACGAAAACACAACTGCCATTTATCTTGCCGCACAGGAGCCGGAATGTCTGCTGCTGGTCACAAAGCGGCTCTATCCGGAAGTCGCCCGCCGCTATAACACCAACTGGCGGTGTGTTGAACGAAACATCCGCACGGTCTGCGAGCTTGCATGGCGCGGGAATCGGGCGATCCTGGAAGAAATGGCCTGGCGGTTACTTCCGCGAAGGCCGTCAGCAACGGAATTCCTCGCTATCCTTGTCGCAGACATGAATTTTCATGTGACTGATCAAGTATAATGGTACCAGACAGTGATGAGTTGACCGGATAAGGCGGCCGTTTCTTTGAAAAAGCAAATAGCCAAATCGCCCCCCGTTTTGTGCATAATGGAAGCACTACACGAAACGGAGGGCGTTTTTATGCGTATCACTCCGCTACACAATGCGGCTCTTTCTTATCACCGGCGCGGAGCAGGCCGAACACTGGAGCGGCTGGGGCTTGTCAGCTAAAGTTAAATCAACAAAACTGTACTATCGTTCTCTACGACAGGGTGTTGGCACTTTCAAAATGAAAAAGCGCTCTATATATTGAACACATAGAAAGGGAAAACAGGAGCTTGTGAGCATTAATGCAGGCTGCTGAAGCGGACAAATCGGCGGTCTTGTGCGTGCTGTAATTATCTGATTTGGATAATATTATACACAATGAACATTGGCTTCCACTTGATAAATAAGTAATAATGTGTTAAGATACAGGCTGTATTCTGTATATTTATATGCACATGTTAAGTATTGTCTAATTATTGAGCTGGCTGAGACTGTGCAGCGGCTCATGATGGAGCAACTGGACGTGGAGCAAGCGGCGCACGGCTGGGAAAACTGACAGAAAGAGACAAAGAGACTATGAAGGGTATCATCCTGGCGGGGGGCAGCGGAACGCGGCTGTATCCGCTGACACTGGTGACGAGCAAGCAGCTGCTGCCGATCTATGACAAGCCCATGGTGTATTACCCGCTGTCCACGCTGATGCTGGCGGGGATAAGGGACGTGCTCATTATCTCCACGCCCTTCGACCTGCCGAATTTTGAGCGGCTGCTGGGAGACGGGGAGCAGTTTGGGATACGCCTTTCGTACAAAGTCCAGCCCACGCCGGGGGGTCTGGCCCAGGCATTTGTGCTGGGGCGGGAGTTCATCGGCGGTGACCGGTGCGCCATGATACTGGGCGACAACATCTTCTACGGCGCGGGCCTGACGGGTCTTTTGCGGAAGGCGACGGAGGAGGACAGCGGCGCCACGGTGTTCGGTTATTATGTGGACGATCCGGAGCGGTTCGGCGTGGTGGAGTTTGATGAGCGAGGGAAGGCGGTCTCTATTGAGGAGAAGCCGGAGAAGCCGAAGTCCAGCTACGCCGTAACGGGGCTCTATTTTTATGACGAGCGGGTGTGTGAGCGCGCCGCGTCGCTGAGCCCATCAGCGAGAGGCGAACTGGAGATCACGGACCTGAACCAGATGTATCTGGAGGAGGGCTCCCTGAACGTGGTGACGCTGGGTCGTGGCTATGCCTGGCTGGACGCTGGGACGGTGGAATCTCTGGCGGAGGCGACGGAATTCGTGCGGGTGATCGAATCGAGAGAAGGCGTACAGATCGCGGCGCCGGAGGAGATCGCCTACCAGAACGGGTGGATAGGCCGTGAGGCGCTGGAGAAAGCGGCGGCGTTTTACGGAAAGTCCCACTACGGCCGACACCTTCTGAATGTGGCCGTGGGCAAATACATACACTGAGGGAACAACCATGAGGTTTATAGAGACGGCCCTGGAGGGCGTATATATCGTGGAGCCGAAGGTGTTAGGAGATAATCGCGGCTTTTTTATGGAGAGCTGGTCGGAGCGGGACTTTGAAAGCGCCGGGCTCCACTATGACTTCGTGCAGGACAACCACTCATCTTCCGCGGTGAAGGGGACCCTGCGGGGCATCCACTTCCAGCGAGGGGACAAGGCCCAGGCAAAGCTGGTGCGGTGCGTGCGGGGCGCAGTGCTGGATGTGGCGGTAGACCTGCGGCCCAGCAGCCCGACCTATAAAAAGTGGGTTGGGGTGGAGCTGAGCGAGGCCAATAAACGTCAGTTCCTGATCCCCCGCGGCTTTGGCCACGGGTTCCTCACGCTGACGGACGATGTGGAGTTCCTCTACAAGGCGGACAATCCCTACGCGCCGGAGGCGGACGGAGGGATACGGTGGAACGACCCGGAGATCGGGGTGGAGTGGGGGATAGAGGCCCCCATCCTGTCGGAGAAGGATAAGAAGTCGCCTTTTCTAAAGGACGCGGTGACGGGCTTCGAGACGTGGTGATGAGCGGAGAAAAGCCATGTATCGCCATCCTCATGGCGGTATATGAGCCGCGCATGGACTGGCTGGCGGAACAGCTAGCCTCGTTGGAGAGACAGACCTATCCGAATCTGCGGCTGTACATCCGGGACGACTGCTCGCCCACGGTGCAGTTTGAAGAGATAGAGGCGCTGGTCCGGGAGCATATCCGGTCCTTTCCCTGGGAGATAGGGTGGAACGAGCAGAATTTGGGTTCCAACAGGACCTTTGAGCTTCTGACCAAAGAGGCAGAAGGGGAGTACTTCGCCTACTGCGACCAGGACGATATCTGGCTGCCGGAAAAGCTTACGGTGCTGCAGGAGGCCCTGGAGGCCCAGCATGCGGAGCTGGTGTGTTCGGATATGGTCATCATAGACGAGGAGGGGCGCCGGACGGCGGACAGCATCACGAAGATACGGCGGCACCATGTATTCTGCTCTGGGGAGGGCTTGGCGAAGGACCTGCTCGTAAGCAACTTCGTCACCGGCTGTACCATGCTCATCCGGGCGGAGACGGCAAAAGGTGCAATACACTTTTGCCCATATATGGTCCACGACCACTACCTGGCGCTGTACGCGGCCACAAAAGGGAAGATCGTGTCCCTGCCGGACAAGCTGGTACGCTACCGCGTCCACGGCACCAACCAGACGGGTCTCATGATGGGCGTCCATGATAAGGCGAGCTATGGGAAGGTCAGGATAGAAGATTTACTTGACCGGTTGCTGTGGTTACAAGAGCATTTCCCGGATCTACCAGAGCTGGATGAAGCCATCGTCTGGGCGCGGGCACGAAAGAGCAACTGGGCTCGTCGGGGCGGAGGAAGTACCGTGTGGAAATACCGGCGGTTCAGCCCGCTGCCCTCGGTGTTTGAGGTGTTTGCAGGCTGGGTGCCGGAGCCGGTTTTCCGGCTGTTTTTGGTAGCGGCAAAGAGAGACCTGATATAAGAGGAAAGAAGGTGAGCGGATGAAAGTGCTGGTGACGGGAGCCAGTGGACAGCTGGGGCATGACGTGTGCGCGGAGCTTGCGCGGCGCGGCATAGAACATAAGGGTACGTCGTCCGCGGACCTGGACGTCACCGACGGGGCGGCTGTATTGGGGGCAATGCGCAGTTATGACCCCGACGCGGTGATCCACTGCGCGGCGTACACGAAGGTAGACCGGGCGGAGGATGAGCCGGATAAATGCTGGGCGGTGAATGCGGAGGGAACGCAGAACATCGCCCTTGCCTGCCGGGAGACCGGTGCGAAGCTGATATATATATCTACGGACTATGTGTTTCCCGGGAACGGAGAGCGGCCTTATAAGCCGGAAGACCCTGTAGGGCCGCTGGGCGTATATGGGGAGAGCAAGCTTGCCGGAGAGCTGGCGGTGCGGACACTGCTGGAGAAGTATTTCATCGTACGCATCTCCTGGGTGTTCGGGATAAATGGGGCGAATTTCGTGAAGACGATGCTGCGGCTGAGCGAGAGCCGGGACGAGGTGAGCGTGGTATGCGACCAGGTGGGGAGCCCCACGTACACGGCGGATTTGGCGCCTCTGCTGTGCGATATGGTGCTGACGGAGAGATACGGCATCTATCAGGCGACCAATGAGGGCGAGTGCTCCTGGGCGGAGTTTGCAGAGGAGATATTCCGGTTGGAAGGGAAGAGCACGTCTGTCCTGCCCATACCCACCAGCGAATATCCCACGCGGGCGGTCCGGCCGCTGAACTCCCGGATGAGCAAGGATAAACTGAGCGAGGTGGGCCTTTGCCGCCTTCCCGATTGGAAGGACGCCCTGGAGCGGTACATAAAGGAGCTTCGGCACGGAGCATGAACGAGAAGAAGGTAAAACGTGGCTGTGCCATAGCGTTGGCGGCGTATATACTGCTTACGGCGGTGTTCTATTGGGTGTGCGGCGATCAGCTGCGGTTTCGTGACGAGCAGACGGATATGCTGACTGCCGGCGGCGTGATCGGGGAGATCACGTCAGACACGGTGGTGACCCAGCGTATACAGGTGAACGGTGACCGGCTGCTGGGGCTGACGCTGTACGGGGCCACCTATGCCCGGCAGAATACGGGCTGGCTGTGCGTGGAGATATGCTTGGGAGAGCAGGTGCTGGCGGCGCGAAATGTGGACGTGAGCACCATGGCGGACAACAGCACGTTCTATCTTGGCCTCGAGGGACCGGTGGATATCCCGGAGGACGGGTCGCTGACTCTTTACATCACGGCGCCGGCGAGCATGCCCGGCAACGCGGTCACGCTGTACAGCGGCCGGACGATGGCCACGGTCCGCTCGCAGATCGACATAGGCCTCACGGAGGATGAGTGCGTCCACATAAACGGCGAGGCCCTGGACACGGCGCTGTGCACCCAGCTTTTGAGCCGGGAGGACCTGTGGTTCGGGCAGTATTATTGGTACTTCGCGGCGGCAGGGCTGCTGGTCCTGGCGGTATATTGCCTTTCCCTGATATGGCGTGTCAAAGCCGGCAAACGGTCGCTCGTACTGAACATGTTTGCGGCGTTCTCCCGGTACAAGTACCTCATGAAACAGCTAGTGGCCCGGGACTTCAAGACGAAATATAAGCGTTCGGTGCTGGGGGTGCTGTGGAGTTTTCTCAACCCTCTGCTGACTATGGTGGTGCAGTACATCATCTTCTCCACGCTGTTTCGCTCGGATATCCCCAACTTCGCGCTGTATCTTCTGACCGGTATCGTATGTTTCAACTTCTTCAGCGAGGCCACGACCATGGCGCTGGGCTCCATTGTGAATAACGCGCCGCTCATCACGAAGGTGTATGTGCCCAAGTACATCTACCCGCTGACGCGGGTGATGAGTTCAGCGGTGAATTTTCTGCTGGCGCTTGTACCGCTGTTCGCGGTGGTGCTGATCACAGGGACGCCGCTGCGGTGGTCCGTGCTGCTGATGCCGGTGGGGCTGCTGTGCATGTTCGCGGTGTCGCTGGGGATAGGGATGCTGCTGGCGTCGGCGATGGTGTTTTTCCGTGACACCCAGTTTTTGTGGGGCGTGGTGAGCATGCTGTGGATGTACGCGACGCCCATCTTCTACCCGGAGAGCATCATCCCGGCGAGGTTCATGACGCTGTATAAGTGCAACCCGCTGTACCACATCGTCCGGTTCATCCGGATCGTGCTGATGGACGGAGTATCGCCGGAGCCGAAGGCATATCTGCTGATGGCGGCGGCGTCATTCATACCGCTGGCATTGGGAGCGCTGGTATTCAAAAAGACCCAGGACCGGTTCGTGCTCCATATCTGAAAAGCAAGGGGAAGAGCCCATGATGATACAGGCGGAAAACGTCTCGATGTGCTACCGGATGACCTATGACCGTGTGCAGAGCATGAAGGAATACCTGGTGCAGATGGTCAAGGGGAAGATCAAATATGAGGAGTTCTGGGCACTGCGGGATGTGAGCTTCGAGGTAAAAAAGGGCGAGGTACTGGGGATCGTTGGCCACAATGGCGCCGGCAAGAGCACGCTTTTGAAGGTGATCTCCGGAATATTGAAGCCCACGGGCGGCAGCGTGACGGTGAACGGGACGGTGGTGCCCATGCTGGAGCTGGGCAGCGGGTTTGACACAGACCTGTCCGGTCGGGAGAACGTGTTTCTGAACGGGGCGATATTGGGCTATCCGGAGGAATTTCTGAAAGCAAAATTTGACGAGATAGCGGCGTTCTCAGAACTGGGACAGTTTCTGGATGTGCCGCTGCGGAATTATTCCTCCGGCATGGTGATGCGCCTGGCGTTTTCCATCGCGACGGTGGTGGACCCGGACATCCTCATCGTGGACGAGATACTGTCGGTGGGCGACGCTCCGTTCCAGGAGAAGAGCAAAAAGCGGATGCTGGAGCTGATGGGCGGCGGCACGACGGTGCTGTTTGTGAGCCACAGCCTTGGGCAGATACGGGAGATGTGCGACAGGGTGCTGTGGCTGGACCATGGGCAGATGAAGATGCTGGGCGGGACACAGGCCGTCTGCGACGCGTATGAGGGAGAATGAGAGCAAATGGTAGATGCGTATGAGATATATGATCACGAATACTATCATAATAATTGTGGCCCGATACCCTATGAAGAGCCAGAGATTTGGATGGAGCATTTTGGGAATATAGCAGACCATCTTATTGAGCGTTTTCATCCCATAATTGTGCTGGATGCTGGCTGTGCCATGGGATATCTGGTGGCGGCGCTGCGGGACCGGGGCGTGGAGGCTTATGGCGTCGATATCTCAGAATACGCCATCTCCAAGGTGCGGGAGGACGTGAAGCCATATTGCTTTGTAGGGTCGCTTACGGAGCCGTTGCCGGAGGGACTGCCGAAGCGTTTTGACCTGGTGACATGCATAGAGGTGCTGGAGCACCTTTATGAAGAGGACGGCGCCAAAGCGATAGCAAATCTGTGCACTATTACTGATACTATTGTTTTTTCGTCTTCGTCGACCGATTTAACGGAAGTGACCCATGTGAACGTCCAGCAGCCGGAATATTGGGTGAAGCGATTTGCCGAAAACGGGTTTCATCGCAATGTTGGATATGATTTTGATCATATTATCGTTGGGGCGATGCTGCTGCAGAGGACGGATGATACCGTCAGGGTCGCAGAGGATTATGAGCGCAAGTGCAGGCTTCTGCGTCAGCGGTATGAGGACGAACAGCGAACGAACGGCAAGCTGGCCCAGGATATAGAAACGGTCCGGGCTCAGCGGGCGAAAGATGAGCAATACTACCAAGGTGAGATAGCGCGCCTCACAAATGAGGCCAAGGACTATATCTCCCGGCTGGAAACAGCGGACCGGGAAAAAGAGCAGTGCATTCGGGAGAAGGCTGATGACGAGAAGTTTTATCGCGGCGAGATAGCGCGTCTCACGGGCGAGGTCAAGGACCATATTTCCCAACTGGAAGAAGCGGACCGGGAGAAGGAGTCGTGCCTGCAGGAGAAGGCAAGCGAAGAGCAGTACTTCCGGGGCGAGATAGAGCGTCTCACAGCTGAGGTGCAGGACAACATCCGGAAATGTGAAATACTCAGCCGCGAGAAAAACCAAATTGAACAGCAGGCGGCCGCGGAAGAGCGGCGTTACTGCGACGAAATAGAGAACCTGACGAAGGAAAAGCAGGAATATTTTCTGCAGTTAGAGCAAGCGGCGCATGAAGCATCCGGCTATGCGGAGAGATGCGCCGCGCTTCAGGGCAAGATCGAAGATGCGCAGGCCCGCGAAAAACAGTCGGCGGCCCAGCAGGCCCAGCAGTGCAAACAGCTGGAGGAAGAGCGGGACGCTTACAAATGTGAGCGGGATGCCTGCGCGGTCGAACTGGGGCTCCTGCGGGCCGAAATGCAGAATATGTCCCACTCAAGGGGGTATCATCTGCTCTGTAGGTATTACCTCACGCGGGACAGGCTGCTTCCGAAAGGGAGCAGAAGGCGGGAGCTGGTGAAACGGGCGGCACAGGCCGTTTTGCCGAAAAAAAGCCTCCCGGCTCCGACTGTGCCGCAGGTTGTACCGGGAGAACAGACCGGTCGATTCTATACCAGTGATGAACTGGCCAGGCAGGACTGGTGCCGGGCCCATCCGCTGAGCACCGACGTCGTTTTCAGTATCGTCGTGCCGGTGTTCAATACGCCCATTCCCGTTCTTCAGGCGATGATCTTCTCGGTCAAGGACCAGATATACCCTCACTGGGAGCTGTGCATCGTGGATGCAAGTCAGGACCACGATGACATCATGTACCTTGTGGAGCAGCTTTCTCTGGACTGCGACAGGATAAAATACAAAAAGCTGGCGGAGAACAGAGGGATATCGGGCAATACGATCGAGGCCCTCGCCATGGCATCGGGCGATTTTATCGCGCTGCTGGACCACGATGACATGATCGCGCCCAACGCGCTTTATGAATATGCGGCCGCACTGGAGAACGATCCTGAGATCGACTTTTTCTACAGCGACAAGGATATGGTGGATGAGAGCGGAACGCACCGTCTGAACCCGCTGTATAAGCCGGAGTATTCGCCGGAGATCATGTACAGTGCAAATTATCTCACCCATTTCTGTGCAATGCGCAGGGAAGTGCTGGAGAGGACAGCCGGATACGATCCCCGTGCAGACGGGGCGCAGGACTGGGACATCTTCCTGAAGATGATGGCGCAGACGTCCCGGTTCAAACGGATAGACAGGATCCTGTACCATTGGCGCATCATCTCCACCTCGGTCGCCTCCGGCGTGGAGGCTAAGCCCTATGCGCTGGACGCACAGATATATGCGCTGCAAAAGTACATAGGCGAAAAGAACTGGCCGGCCAAGGTCTATTTCCAGAACATAGCCCTTAGCCGCATCAAGGTCGACTGGCAATTTGCGGAGAAGCCGGTCATCGCGGTCGCGGCGGTCTCCGACAGCGGAAAGAAGCCGGTGGAGATCGACGGCTGTGCGAAGCAGATATTGCTCCGCCGCGACGGAAACGGATGGGACAGCCTGCTGAAAAAGAGCAAGGCGGATGTGCTTTTGTTCGTGGACGCAGATGCGTGCCTTGCCTTTTCGGAGGGATTGGCCGGCGAGCTTGCCGCCTGGGCGATGCATCCGGAGATCGGGTTTGCGGCGCCTCAGCTGCGTGCAGGGAATAAGATCGTCAGCTGCGGCCTCGTATATGACGACGACGCCGTGATGGACCTTTTCGGCGGTCATGACGTTGGCTTTTACGGCCAGATGGGACACAGCGAGTGGTATCGTGATCTCAGCTGTTTCCGCGGCGTATGCCTGGCGGTTGAGCGCAGGAAGTTCCTGGAGTTTGCCACCTTCCGCACGGAAACGGGTGTGTTCGCTCTGAGCGCCGAGTGCTTTGCAGCACTGGATCAGGGACTGCGGAACGTGTATGACCACTATGCGTGGGCAGATGTGGACACGGCGAATCTCCCGACGGCAGATGAGCTCACCGCGGCGTTCAAACAGCTGCGGCTGCGTATGAATATCCCGGAGACCGATCCGTATTTTGATAAGAACTGCACGATCGACGTAGTGCGGAAAAAACAGACCGCGGCTGCGTCTGCACCGGTTGTCCCGCTGGACAAGTATACGCAGGACGCGATGATACTGGCGTTGCTCTATGATTTTACCCACGAGAACATCCGGAAGAACAACGCGGTGGTGCACAGCGGCTATGCCGGCAACGTCAGGACCATGGTATGGTTCCTGCAGGAATTTGATTACGTCTTCTACGCGGGCCTGTATACCATATTCAGAACAGCCTCCTATCTTCAGCGCATGCACGGCATCCGGCACACATTTGTGTTCATCTCCGGCGTCACGGCGGAGGAGATGATGGAGCGCGTATGCGCCGGCTTCCCGGAGCTGGGCTCCTGTAAGGCGTACAGCATTTCTTCACCCGGCCAGCTCGGTGATATTCCGGGCGCCGACGGGGGCGTGTGCACTCTTTGGACGACGGCCTATTACCTTTTGAAGTTCAACAAGGTGAAACGGAAGTTTTACTTTATCCAGGACTATGAGCCGCTGTTCTATCCCGGCGGCTCCACCTACGCACAGACTGAGGCGACCTACCGTTTCGGTTTTTATGGCATAGCCAACACGCAGGGAATGAAGGACGTGTATGAGACTGAATATGGCGGCAGGGCCGTCAGTCTGGATCCATCGGTGGATACCGGCATTTTCTATCCCGATCCGGGCAGACAGTACAAAAAACGGCAGTATACGGTGTTCTTCTATAGCCGGCCCGGCCATTCCCGCAATGGCTTTGAGCTTGGCGCGGAGGCGCTGAAGGAACTGAAGCGCCGGATGGGAGACAGGGTGCGTATTGTAACGGCCGGCGCCAGCTATGACACCGGGCAATACGGTCTGAACGGTATCGTGGAGAACCTGGGTCGCTTGAAGGTGGAGCAGACCGGCGACCTTTACCGCAGGTGCGACGCGGGTCTCGTGATGATGTATACGCGCCACCCGTCTTACCTGCCCTATGAGCTGATGGCCTGCGGATGCTGTGTCGTGTCGAATTATAACGCATACACGACGTGGTTTTTGAAAGACGGAGTCAACTCCGTGGTGTGTGAGCCGTCGGCGAGCAGCATCGCGGAGGCTGTCGAGGGCATCCTCAAAGATGAGGCCCGGCGAAAGCAGATCAGCGAACAGGGGGCGCGCCAGATAAAGAGCAATAACCCCAGTTGGGATGAGTCGCTGGAAAAGGTCGCCCGATTCATCCAGTCGCCTGACAAATACAAGTGAGCGCGCGGAATGGACCGTTATATCCGATTGCTATGTAAAGGTTTCCACTTTTTGCGTGAGAACGGCCTTCGGCGCACCTGGGTGAAGGTCCGGGAAAAAGTGCTGTACCGGCGGAGATGTTCCGTCGTGGTAAAACCGCCGGAAGAGCAGAGGGCCGGGAGAGAACACTCCCTTTCCGGCCAAACAAAATTCAGCGTTGCCGTGCCGCTTCTCAACACGCCGGAGGACTTTCTTCGGGAGATGATCCAGTCTGTGCTTGGCCAGACCTATGGGAACTGGGAGCTGTGCCTGGCGGACGGGAGCGACGTGCTCCACGCCTATGTGGGAAAGATATGCGAAGAATATGCGGGCAGGGATGCGCGGATCGAGTACAGGAAGCTGGAAGAGAACAGGGGCATATCCGATAACACGAACGCCTGCATCGCTATGGCGACGGGCGGCTATATAGCGCTGCTGGACCACGACGACGTGCTGGCGCCCAACGCGCTGGAGATGAACGCGGCGGCGATCTTGGAGACCGGGGCAGACGTACTGTATTCGGATGAGGACCACATCGCGGCAGATGGCAGGCATGTCTATCCGTTTTATAAGCCGGACTGGTCTCCAGACCTGCTCTACAGCCAGATGTATACCTGCCACCTTCTTGTGATCCGGAGGGAGCTTTTTGAGAGTGTAGGGGGATTCCGGGCGGAATATGACGGCAGCCAGGACTACGATCTGATGCTCCGGCTGTCGGAGCGGACAGATAAGATATGTCATATCCCACGGCTGCTGTATTCATGGCGGGAGAGCGATTCCTCGACGGCCACCAATCCGGACGCCAAGCCATACGCCCATGAGGCCGGTCTGCAGGCGCTCGACGGGCACCTGAAAAGGAAGTACGGTCAGGGCGCCTATGCGGAGGAGACGGAACGCCTCTTTGTCTATGATCCAAAGTTTGCATCTGATTTGCCGCTCGTCTCTATCGTCATCCCATTCAGGGACCGCCGGCGGATAACAAATGACTGTGTTCAAAGTATCCTGCGAAACAGTACATATAAAAATTATGAGATATTGCTTTTGAACAACCGCTCTCGGAAAAAAAGCACGGCGGTATGGGTGGAAAGGATACGGCAGCAGGATGAGCGCATCCGCGTCATCGACGCGGATATGGACTTCAACTGGTCAAAACTGAACAACTTCGGGGTCAGACACGCGAAAGGGGACGTGTTCGTCTTCCTGAATAACGACACCAGGATCATCAGCGGCGACTGGCTGGAACGCCTGAGTGAAAATGCTCTGCGCCCCGATGTGGGGGCTGTGGGGGCGTTGCTGCTGTACCCGGACGATACGATCCAGCATGCCGGCGTCGTCGTGGGGGTCGGCTGCGGAGCGGAGCATATTTACAATGGGATGAGACAGGAGCACTTTGGCAGCCCCTTTGTCTCCCCGATGGTGAGCCGAAACGTGCTGGCGGTAACAGGCGCCTGCATGGCCATATCCAGACGGACCATGGAGCGGGTCGGCGGATTTGACGAGGGGTTCATCATCTGCGGCAGTGATGTGGAGTGGTGCATCCGTGCGCATGAGAATGGACTTTTGAACCGGTATGACGCCAAGGTGCGGCTGTATCACCTGGAATCCAAAAGCAGGGGCGCAAGCATCCCGGAGGTCGATTTTCAAAAGTCGGCGGATGTATACGCGCCTTACCGGAAAAACGGCGACCCGTTTTTTAATGTGTATCTGGACATACACCCTTTAGCCCAAAGGAGAGTGCGGCCCCAGTGAAGCTGGCCAGCTTTGTCAACTATTTGAAAAGGAAGCCCCTCGCGGTGAAGACATATCATGCGCTCAAGCGGGCGCTCATGTCATCCAGAGGCTTTGAGGTGCCTGAGATCTGGCCGCTCAACGCCCGCAAGGGAACAGAGAGCGAAAAACTGCGGCTGAACCTTCTTACCCCGTCGGTGGATCAGATTGACGTTTTTGGCGGGATCGAGACAGCGCTTCGGTTTTTTGAGGCGCTGAGAATGGCATGTGGCTGCGAGGCCAGGATCATCGTGACAGACCGTGTGCTGAATGAAAAAACGTCGGTCGCGCCGGATGGCTATGTGGTCTGCGGCTGTGAACTGGACAGCGGCGAAGAGCTGCAGGTCGTTCCCATGAGCGACCGGTATGGACTGACGATACCGGTCCGAAAAAACGACGTTTTCGTCGCCACCGCCTGGTGGACCGCCTATGTCGTGTCGGACGTCATCCGCTGGCAGGCAGAGACTTTTGCTGCAGAGCCGAGACCGCTCATCTATATGATCCAGGACTATGAGCCGTGTTTTTATGGGTGGTCCAGCCGCTATATGCTGGCAGAGAGCACATACCGCATGGATATCCCCATATATGCCGTCGTCAATTCCGGCATCCTCGCGGAGTTTCTCAAGCGGAATGGATATTCCTTCGTCCGAAGCTGGCAGTTTGACCCGGTCCTGAACGACAGCCTGAGGAGGTATCTGCCGGAGCGGGGAAGCAGGATAGCGAAGAAAAAGCAGATCTTGGTCTATGGCCGACCGTCGGTGAGCAGAAATGCCTTTGAGCTTCTGATATATGCCCTCAAACGCTGGCGCGAACAGCAGAAGAATGCGGAGGAATGGACGGTGCTCTCCGCTGGGGAACAGCATGACGACGTAGACCTTGGCGGCGGGATGGTCCTGCGGTCAGTGGGCAAGCTGCCGATGGACGAGTACGCGAAGCTGCTGCTGGATACATACGCGGGAATCTCGCTGATGGTGTCGCCTCACCCCAGCTATCCGCCGCTGGAAATGGCCACGTTCGGTGTGCGGACGATTACCAACTGCTACGCGAACAAGGACTTGGCCGGTTTCAGTAAGAATATCATAAGCCTGCGCGCCTGTGAGCCCTCCGCCATTGCGGACGCGCTGTGCGCGGCTTGTGACGGTTATTCCGGCGAGGGCCGCGTAGACGCCGACGAGGCGTATATCACCGGCGGCGCGGGAGCAGATGATATCGCCGACGAAGTAGCGCAGGCCCTGGCGGGAGCGTTATAAAGCACGGGCCTAATATCGGACAGATCGGAGAACGCAAAATGCTGAAGATGTCAAAATGGGTGCGCTGGGGAAGTATCGCACTGTTTCTCCTGGCGGTTATATTGCTGTTGGTGTTCTGCCATGAGAACGAGCAGTTTTTGACGGTCGGACTGAATGAAGGAGCACAGTATGTGCCGGCGCCGGAGCTGACGTCAGAGGCGGTATACTTTCAGACGGTCCCCTGTCTGTTTGACGATGTGAAGCGGATCGGGTTCCAGTTCGCAAATTACGGTGACCGAGAGAACAGTGGGACGGTCACAGTCAGCGTCTTTTCCGCCGGTGAACCGGTAAGCTCCTGCGAACTGGACGCGGCACAGATCCCGGATGGGCCCTATCTGTATCTTGAATTGACCAGGCCGGTCTCCGCGGGCGAGCAGCTGGACATACAGATTTCCAGCGACAGCCCCTCCGGGCAGGGCGTTACGATCTGGACAACGGATAATCCTATCTTGGCAAAGAGCGGGGCGCATCTCACAGTAAACGGTGAGATGCAGAGCACGCAGCTGAATATGTCCTTTGAATATAAAAGCCCTAAGCTGTCCAAGCAGTTTTTGGCACCGTTCGTTCTGTGCTGTTTCTTGCTGCTGGCCACCGGCGTGCCCTGGTATTACTACGAACAGTACCGTGAGAACGGGCGGGGAAAGCGGCTTGCGCTGTATCTGCTCCTGCTGCTGGGCGGGACAGTGATCCTGTGCCTGCGGGACCTGCAGTTCATCAGCACGCCCATCATATACGGGGAAGATGGATTCTTCCTGTCCAGGCAGTTGGATCAAGGGATACTGAAAACGCTGTTTGCGACCAGAATGGGAGAGTCAAACGATTTTTCCAATACGGGCACCTATATCTGCATCTGGCTGGCGCAGAAGATCAATATGCTGCTCAACGGGTACAGTCTGGCGGCATTTCCCTTCTGGGACGGAGTCATGGCGAACCTGTATATCGCCTTCACTGCCACAGTGGGATATCGCGCCTTTGAACTGCTGTGTGGGAAAAAGGCGGGTATAGCCGCCTACGCAGCCGTTGTTTTCATGAATTTGGGCGGAAGCGCGGCAGAGGTGCTGGGCCGGACGCTGAATACATCTTTCCTGTGGACAGTAACAGTGGCATTTTTGCTGATGATCCAGTACGAGGAGGACAACGGCTTTTCTGCGAAGTCCCTGCTGATCGGGGCGGCTTGCCTGGTGGGAGCGTTCACCTTCCCGGTCGGCTTCCTGGAGATCGGCGGTCTTTTGGCGGCTATGGCCTGGCGCTGCGTTAAAGACAATGCGTGGAAAAAACGTGTTTTCGGAAATCTGCTGCTGATCGTCACATTCGCGGTAGGCCTGTTCATGCTGCCGCGGCTGCTGACAAGTGAAGGCCTTGGCATTGATTTTACCTATAAGCCAGAAGGGGCTATTGAGTTCTTCCTGGCCCGGCATATCCTGTTCTACCTGGTAGCGCCGTTCTATACGAAGCTAAGCGACCCGCTCACTGTTGCGCTGACAGCCCTCTATATGGCGCTCGTAATCTGGGCGGCTGTCGTCCGGATCAAAAAGACCAAGAGCCTGTTCAACTCCTATACGGTGTTTGCTGCGCTGGCGCTGGGGACCTGCTTTGCCTCGGCGTTCATGCGCCGGACGATGACGCAGATGTTCGGCGACTATGTGGGCAGTTATCCTGACCGGTATTATTACGCATGCAATATCCTGGCGTTCATGCTGTTCGCCTATGCCGGCTGCGTGGTCATAGAGTGTTTCCGCAGGGAAAAGCTGGCGGCCGGGCTTTGCACCGCGCTGATCTGCCTGCTGCTTCTTGATCCAAGCCTGTTTTATTTTACAAAATCGAACTATGGCATCTTGTACGGCGACGGCGGCTTTACACACACGCTCGCGGAGAGCTGCCGCGCCGCTGTTGAAAATGCGGAGAGCATCGACCTGCAGGGTGGCATCCCCGTTGTATTGTATCCCAATGGATGGGCGCCGTCGTTTTCCGCACGATATGTGATCGTCACGGCGGCAGACGCCCAGCGGGATTAGAGAACGGATGCTTTTTGGAAAAGAGGTATGACATGAAACATATTGGTGAACACAAGCAATCGCGGCTGACGAGAAATACGGTCATTAAGATCAGCCTGTTTTTGATCGTATTGGTTGCCGTGTCACTGCTGCTATGGAGCAAAGGTGTCTTTGCTGTGCCTGACATGCTGACATATAGCCAACTGACTGCCAATACGCCGTTCGGAGAGATAACGGCTTCGCACAGTGTGGCCCAGAAGGTCCCCATCAAAGAGGAACAGGTGATGACGGAGCTGTCTGTCCAGATGGCGACCTTTGCCCGCGAGAATCACGGTCAGGTCGTATTCGCTCTCTATCTCAACGATGAACTGATCCGCACTGAAACGATAGATGCAGCGGGTATTGTTGACGGAGACGTTTATACGTTCAAAAATATCGACACCTTCGTCACGCCAGCGGACAGCATGTATCTTTTTGTCACTTCGCCGGACGGGGAGCCCGGAAATGCGGTGACGGTGTGGACGGACAGCGGATCGGCCGGGGAGGGGTTATATGCTTACGACACCGTTAACGGTACTGCTCAAAAGATCGACGGTACAGTTGTGATGGTAGCGAAAGCGGCCCCAGGGAAAAGTGTGAGCATATATCGGGTCGTGTCGTTCATTTGTGTGTTTACACTGGCAGCGCTGATCCTGGATAGGTTTGTGCGGTGGCTCACAAGGCCAAGAGAGAAAAGACCAAAGGTGATCCTGGGCAAGAGGGAACGGTATGAAGCACTGTTTTACAAGGTGCTGTTTATCCTTACGACTGCGCAGATGATCTGGAGGTTCCTATACGGATTCCGATGGCCGTCCGAATACGCGCAGACCCAGAATTTGTTTACCTATGAGGACGGTTTCCTGCCCAGAGGATTTATCGGAAGTCTCTTAAAATCGGTAGTTTTCGATTTAATGTATAATAAGGCATTTTTGTCTGTGTTTATCGTGAGCATAGGTCTGGTCATACTTTCCTCGCTCATTTATTTCACCTACTATTTCAGTGTTAAGACACATAATCTGATCGGCAGCGCTGTGATGCTATGGTTCTCTCTGAGCATATATGATGCTTTCCTGGCGCATGGTATGGGATACTTAGAGCAATACGGATTTGTATTGGCAGTTATTGTGATCCTGCTATTCGATAAGATCAGGAGCGACAGGTCGTTTATCGTTTTCGTAACGATGTTTATATGGATAGCTCTTCTCACAAGTGAAACAAACGCGTTCCTGATCTGTCCTCTCCTTGTTTCGATCTGTTTACTGAGGATACTATTGTATCCGAGGAATGAACACCGGACGTTCAAGAACATTATGCTGTTACTGCTTTTGAATATACCGAGCGTGCTCTACTGCTTTATAGCCGGCAGATTCAATGCATCGGACGAACAGGTCCTCAGGCAAATAGAACGGATCAAAACTTCCAATATAATGTTTCAAAGAGTGGAAGAACTGGGCGGGTATTTTCACAATGCAAACAGGCTTACCAACGATTACACAAGTAATATTTACTTCAACGCAGATCCTTGGCAGCTGATGGCCTATATGCTGCTGATCATTTTTACATTGGCGCTGATGCTCGTGCTGGGAAAAAAGTATAAGGAAGCGGCCGTTTTCGTCGGGACGAGCGCGTTTGTCATCATAGGAGTATATCTTGCCAATATCGTCGGGTGGGATACAAACCGATGGGAATTTGCGCAGGCTATGGGAGTCACATTGCTGGCGGTATGGCTGTTAAGACATACATATATCCGAGAAACCGTACGCACAAAGGATATGTTGTACACGCTGGTCATAGGGACGATGATCATGATCTCGATCATGGATTATCGTATGCTGTTTTTTGATGATGCCGGTGCATACAATGATAGCCTCTTGAAGGTGTATCATGCGTTGACTGATGTTACACGCTTGAATATTCACTGAGTACACGAAGATATAACAAATAGAAGCTTCATGGAACATGCGTGGAAAAAAATAATCCGCCAAGCGGTCCACTTTATAGGCATTTCTGGCTGCGGATGGCTGATCGATTTTGGCGTATATATCATCCTAACGGAGGTGTTTTGCTTCCCGGTGGTCTATGCCAATATGCTCAGCAGCATCCCGGCTATCACGCTGGTGTTTTTCGTATCGACCCGGAAGATATTCGCCAATCGCAAGGAGGGGCTGCCTCTGTGGGGGAAGTATATCATCTATTTTCTTTATCAGATAGTGCTGGTGTTCTGCGTCTCCTGGGTGGGAGAGGGGCTCTTCCGCCTGCTGAGCAGGACGACGCTTATGAATGTTTCGCTCATCGCGGCGCATTTGAAGATCGTATGCAAAATACTTATCACACCCATTACGATGACAATGAATTTTTTTTGTGCTGAAGGTCCTTTGCGAGAAGCTATAAGGAGAATGATATATGAATGATCGGATATTGCTGTTCATTCCCATGTACAACTGCGAAAAGCAGATCGTACGGGTGCTTGGACAGTTGGACGGTGAGATCAGTGAATGGCTCAGTGAGGTCATCGTTGTCAATAACCGGAGCACGGACAACGGGGAGCAGGCTGTCATTAAATATTTGCATGATCATGCCGGGCCGCTTCCTGTCAAGTTGCTGCGCAACCATGAAAACTATGGCCTGGGCGGGTCCCACAAGGTGGCGTTCAACTATGCCATTGAAAATGGGTTCGACTATGTGATCGTCCTGCATGGGGATGACCAAGGAAGCGCGGCGGACTTGCTGCCGATCTTGAAGGACAGGACATATAAAAACTATGACTGCTGCCTGGGCGGGCGTTTTGTAAAAGGGTCCCGACTGGTGGGATATTCCAAGTTTAGAACGTTTGGGAACCGGGTCTTCAACATCATTTTCTCCATCGCTACGGGGAAGAGGATCTATGACCTGGGGGCCGGGTTGAATCTGTATTCTGTGCCTATGCTTAGAAGCAGATATTATAAGCTCTTTGCGGATAACCTCACGTTCAATTGCTATATGCTCTTCGCGCTGTCCGCATACCGTCAAAAGCACATGTTTTTCCCGATCGTCTGGCGCGAGGAGGATCAGGTCTCCAATGTGAAAATGACAAAACAGGCTATGCAGACGCTGAAAATGGCTATTGGATACTTTTTCGGAAGGAAGAAGTATCTGGAGCGGGATATGCGCGCGGTCAAATATGCGGACTATTCCGCGGACGTGGTTTTTGAGGGTGCTTCAACATGAAAAAGCTGAACCTCATTATGCCCATGGGGGGCGGAGGGACGCGGTTCGGCATCGCGGGCTACGCTGTGCCGAAGCCCCTTATTGAGATATATGGGAAGCCGTTTTTTTACTGGGCCACGCAGTCGGTAGTGAAGTACGTCGATGTTGGGTCGCTGACCTTTGTGGTGCTGCAGGAGCATGTTGATGATTTTCAGATCGACAGGAAGATCGCGGCATATTACCCGGAAGCCCGTATCGTCGTCATCCCCAGGGTGCTGCCCGGCGCGGTCATGACATGCCTGGCCGGGATAGAGGGACAGGCGATAGAGGGCCCGGTGCTGTTCAATGACTGCGATCATCTGTTTGTTTGCCGGGCGTTCTATGACTACTGCGCAAAGGGCAATCCGGACGCCATGGACGGAGCGCTGCTGACGTTCCGTTCATCGGACCCGCGATACAGCTATGCCCAGTGCGACGAAAAGGGATATGTGACCCGGACGGTGGAAAAGCAGACCGTCAGCGAGGACGCGATCTGCGGCGCCTATTATTTCCGGGACGCGCAGGTGTTCCGGCGGGCGGCGGAGACGTATCTGCATGAGTGCGATTACGCGGAGTTTTTCGTCAGTGGCGTATATAACGTGTTGGCCGGGCAGGGGGCGAAAATACGGCTGTTTTCCGTGGACAGCCACGTGTCGTTCGGAACGCCGGAGGAGTACGAGGCGGCCAAGAGCGACGGGACATACCGCCTGCTGGCCTAGATCAGTAAGAGAATATGAGATGAACAAAGGAAGAAGAAAGGCATGAGAGAATGAGGGTGTTCCTGCTATGCATCGCTATCGTTCTGCTGCTTGCGGGACATCTTGTGAAGGTCCTGCGCTGGCGGCAGTTCGTCGGCATATATGAGAACACAGGCCAGAGCACATTGATCCGCGCCCTGGCATATGGGTATCTCGTCAACTATATCCTTCCGTTTCATATCGGCGATCTGGTCCGGGCGTTTTGGGCAGGGAGGAAGATGGAGAACGGCGCAGCCTTTTCTCTGGCTACGGTCGTCATGGACCGCTGTCTGGATGTGTGGGCGGTCGGGCTGATATTCGGAGCGATGTACTGCACGGGGACGCTGGGAGGCGGGTCCGGCAGCACTGTCATATTTTACATATTCCTGGCGGTGGTACTGCTGCTGGCGCTGGCGATCGCGTTCCGATTCACCACGGCGTTCAAAAGAGCGGCGCGGGGCATCTGCGCTATTTTCAATGAGCGGATCGAACTGACACTGCTCGTGTTTTTCTGGTCTGGGATCACAGCGGTCAAAGACCTGCTGACACGTATCGATAAGGTGCGGATGTTGGTCAGCACCGTGTGTATGTGGACGCTGTACATGCTGTCCTATTACACCATGTCGCTGGCTATGAGGGCGTCCGGGTATCCTATCGGCCTTTCGGACATCATGCTGCTCCTGTTTGACAGCAAGCAGCTCAGCGCGTCGGCTATGCATCAGTCCATTGTCAGTCAAGCGACAGGTCTGCTGGCGGTATACATCCTTGTGCCGCTGTTGCTGATGGTATGCGTATCCGCGTTGCTGAGCCGAAAAACGAGCGGCGAGCAGAAGACCGGCGGCGGGGAGACGGCGATGACCTCTCTTCGTTTGCTGCCGCAGGCGCAGGATAAGGACAAGCTCCGTTTTTTGGAGAGCTATTTTGAGGCACAGGACCGGGAATATTTGAAAACGTATATTGAGCTGAATCAGGATATAACGGTATTGGAGGACTATTCGGCGGGGTCAAGCGCGACGACGATGCTGTGTATGGATGAGGACAGCATGTTTTACCGGAAGTACGTATTCGGACATGATGCGGACAAGCTGAGCGATCAGGTCCAGTGGCTGGAGGCGCACAAGAGCTATATCCCACTGCCGTCAGTGATACAGTTGCGGCAGGACGAAAACTACTGTTGCTATGACATGCCGTATCATCCCGCGGCCATCGGCATGTTCCAGTACATACATTCAGTGGACAGCGCGGAGAGCTGGGCGCTGCTGAGGATGGTGCTGGAGGATCTGTGGAGAAACATATATGTGCGAAACACGAGAGCGGCTGATCCAGCGCTGGTCGACCGGTATATCGACGAGAAGGTGCTTGCCAACTTCACGCGAATCGAGGCATCCGACGAGCTGGGGCCGCTGCTGCAGTATGATACGCTCGTCATCAACGAGAAAGGATTTCAAGGGTATCCGGCACTGAAGGCCTGGATGAACAAAGCGTATCTGAGGGAGGTTTTTTCACACGACAGTTACGCGGACATTCATGGTGATCTGACGGTGGAGAATATCGTTTGTCTGAAAGATGACGGAAAAGCGGGGTATTATCTGATCGACCCCAATACCGGCAACCTCCATGAATCACCCTTTTTGGACTACAGCAAGCTGTTGCAGTCTCTGCATGGCGGGTACGAGTTTTTGATGAGAACCAACAGCGTGGATGTCGAAAGAAACGAAATACGCTATTTGTCTGTGGTGAGCCAGAGATACAGCGAGGTGCTGCGCCGTTATCAGGAGTACCTCCGGGATAAATTTACTCCGGAACAGGTGCGGAGCATCTATTGCCACGAGGTAGTGCATTGGCTGCGGCTGATGCCGTATAAGATCAAAAAGAACGGAAAGCTTGCGGCAGTGTTTTTCGCGGGCCTGATTATGGTATTCAACGACATAAAGAAATGGTGCGAGGAGATAGAGAATGAAGGACCGGTTGATGATCCTGGACCTTGACGGCACACTGTACGATACGCGGATGGTGAACTGCAAGGCGTATCAGAAAGCGCTGGAGGAGTTCCATATCGAGCTGGATGGGGAGTATTTCTGTACGGAGTGCAACGGCCAGTATTACAAGCAGTTTCTGCCGGTCATCGCGCCGGAACTGACAGAGAGCGACATGGAGGCGATCCACCGGCGAAAGCAGGCGCTGTACAGCGAGTGCCTGCCGGAGGCGTCGGCGAATGAACTGCTGGTGGACATCATAGGGCTGGCGCGCCCGCGGTTTTATACCGCGCTGGTCACCAGCGCTTCCAGAAAGAATGCGGAGGAGATATTAAGATACTTTGGCCATCTGGAGCTATTCGACCTGCTCCTCACCCAGGAGGATGTGTCAAAGAAAAAACCGGACCCGGAAGGATTTGAATTGGCCATGAAATATTTTGGCATAGGGCCGGATAAGACAGTGATCTTTGAGGATTCTGTGTCAGGCATCGAGGCGGCGCGGTTCTGCGGCGCGAGCGTTTGCAGGGTGATGGACTATATCTCCGAAGGAAAGAGACCTGCAGACGAATAGCGAATTGCATATACCCCTGGATATTCTGTAAGTTCAACGCTTATTGCTCAAGTTCAATTATGTCTATTGGGAGACAAACAAGATGACAAAAAGGAAAGAAGCGATCAAGACATCAGGAGCGATCGGAAAATGGGACTGGCTCATCTTCGGCGTAGAAGCAGTCTTCTGCTATTTTGTATTTCAGCACCCCGATATTTTGCATACTGGAGGTTCTTCTCTCGCATATCTTGACGGGCACTTTCTGGATTTCTACGAATACAATGCCCAGTACTATGGATTTAACAATTACCTGCCAAGCACGTATATCCTTTTTGCCATTTGGAACATCCCCATCAAGCTCTTAAATCAGGTACCGGTATTGGCACCGTTGGTATCAAAGGTGCTGTTGTTTTGGTATAAGCTGCTCCCGACCGTGTTTTTTCTCGCTTCCGGCTGCATGATCTGCAAGATCCTGCAAGAATTGAAGGCGGGGGGGGGTAAAGCTAAGCTAGGTGCGTTCCTGTTTCTGACCACTCCCACAGCGGCGTTTTCCCAGTTCATTTTTGGCCAGTATGACAGCCTCACCATGTTCTTTGTCATCGTGGGCATATATTACTGGATCAAGGATGATGAGATCAAATTTTCACTGTTTTTCGGCATTGCTCTGACATTCAAGTATTCGGCGCTTCTTGTTTTTGTCCCATTGCTGCTACTCAGTGAAAAGCGGTATCTGCGGATCATCCGCTCCCTAGCGATCGCAGCGGCGCTGTTTGTGCTGGAGGTAGCGGTATACATCCACTCAGAGGCGTTCAGGAATGGTGTCTTTGGATTTGGAGCTATTGGGTTTGTAACCGGCCTTTCCCTGGAGTCAACGGGAAATCAGATCTCTGTAGTGATCGTGCTCTGGCTCCTGGTCTGTGGGATGGCGTTTTTCCATAAAAGTGAGGACAGAGCGGAGATGTACAAATGGGGGATATTCTTATCATCCCTGGTATGCTTTCTGCTTTTCGGTCTTTGCTTTTGGCATCCCCAGTGGCTCATGTTCATGACGCCGTTTCTGGTGCTGGGGATGATGTACCACAGGGATTCTGACGCTTTTCTTATATTGGATATCATGCTGATGGCTGCGTTTACCTTGGTAACGGTACGTGTCTTTTACAACAATGTAGATCAGACATTGTTCTATAATGGCGTATTCGCCCCACTTATACAACGGAAAAATGCTTTCCACATGTACGATCTCATGCCAATCGATGGAATTATTTCTTTTTCTGCATTTTGTGGGATATTGCTTGTAATAACTGTATTCAAGCACCCCAAATATTTGCTGGATGGCGTATCGGAGAAGATCGGCGGATCGGTGGGATTGATACGACTGAGAGCCTTTAGTGGTTTGGCGATATTCGTTGTCCCCGCGATGATATGCTTTGGAATAATGCTGTCTCAGCCGGACGTGATCAAAACGGACGCAGGGATGACTGCCCCGCTGAACACGTTGATGGAGCAGAGCGATGTCAGATACTATCTTACAGCGGAGGAATCGACGCTGACCGAGGTGAAGGCCTCCTTCGGAACATATGGGCGTGTGAACCAGGGCGAGCTCACGGTTGGGCTTTACAACGCCGCAGATGATACGCTCCTCTCGGAGACGACTGCGGACATCAGTTCTTTCGCGGATGGTCAGTACGACCTTATCGACCTGTCTGACATCGCGCTTCACGGGGGAGAAGAGTATTATCTGAAATTCACAGTCGATTACGAGAGCCCGGAAGATCTGCTCACGATCTACCACACGGCAGACAATACCGCCACGGACACGGATTATGCGGTGATAGACGGAGAGCGTATGAATTATTCGCTGTGCGTACAGCTATATGGGGATGTGAAAAACTGATATGAAAGTCGTATTACTTGCAGGCGGCTACGGCACCCGGATATCGGAGGAGTCCCAGTTCAAACCTAAGCCTATGGTTGAGTTGGGCGGGATGCCCATTCTGTGGCATATCATGAAGGAGTATAGCCATTATGGCTTCAACGATTTCATCATCTGCGCCGGCTATAAACAGGAAGTCATCAAAAAGTGGTTCGCCGACTACTACATATATAGAAGTGACATAACCTTTGATTTTACAAAGGCTAACAGGATGCAGGTCCACAACGAACACGCGGAGCCATGGAGAGTGACTGTGGTGGACACAGGCCTGAATACTTTGACCGGCGGGCGCATCAAACGCATAAAGGACTTCGTGGGTAATGAGCCGTTTTTCATGACTTACGGCGACGGCGTGAGCGACGTGAATATCTGTGAACTGCTGGAGGCGCATAGGAGATTTGGAAAGCTGGCGACGCTGACAGCCGTCAAGCCTGAGGGGCGGTTTGGCATGATGGACATGACGGGAGAGCGCGTAGACGCATTCCGTGAGAAGAGCCAGACAGATCTTGGTTATATCAATGGCGGCTATATGGTGTTGGAGCCGGGCGTGTTTGACTATATCGACGGCGACTTTGTCATGTTTGAGCGTGAGCCGATGGAAGCGCTTGCGGCGGACGGACAACTTATGGCCTTTAAGCATGACGGCTTTTGGCAGTGCATGGATACGATGCGGGACAAAGAGTGCTTGGAGAAGCTCTGGGCCAGCGGACAGGCCCCCTGGAAGGTGTGGGACTGATGAATTTTGATTTGAGCTTCTATAAGGGCAAGCGTGTCCTGCTCACCGGCCACACGGGGTTCAAGGGCGCGTGGATGAGCCAGGTGCTGACCGGCGCCGGGGCGGAACTCACCGGCTATTCCCGCGGCTCGGAGAAGGAAGTGAGCCTCTTCGAACTGGCGGGCCTGAAGGACAATCTCCACCATGTGACAGGCGAGGTGCGGGACTTGGAACATCTGAAGCGGGTGTTCGCCCAGGTCCGGCCGGAGATCGTGATACATATGGCGGCCCAGCCCATCGTCCGGGACAGCTACGTCGACCCGGTGTATACATACGAGACCAATGTCATGGGCACGGTGAACGTTCTGGAGTGCGTGCGGCTCAGTTCCTGTGTGAAGAGCTTCCTCAACGTGACCACGGACAAGGTGTACCACAACAACGAGTGGCCCTGGGGCTACCGGGAGAACGAGCCGCTGGACGGGTATGACCCCTATTCTAACTCCAAAAGCTGCTCGGAACTGGTGACTCACAGCTATTACAACAGTTTTTTTCATGACCGGGACGTCGCCGTGTCCACGGCCCGGGCGGGGAATGTCATCGGCGGGGGCGACTTCGCCAACGACCGCATCATCCCGGACTGCGTGCGGGCGGTGATGGCTGGCAAGTCTCTTGCGGTGCGCAATCCCCACTCCACCCGGCCCTATCAGCATGTACTGGAGCCGGTGATGGCGTATCTGATGATCGCGGCGCGGCAGTATGAGGACAAGTCCTTGGCGGGGTGGTACAACGTGGGCCCGGACGAGTGCGACTGCGTGAGCACAGGCCGCCTGGTGGAACTGTTCGCGGAAAAGTGGGGCGAGGGGTTCCGATGGGAGAACCAGGCGGAGCCGGGCGCGCCCCATGAGGCGAATTTCCTGAAGCTGGACTGCTCGAAAATAAAGGGCACGTTCGGCTGGCGGCCCCGGTGGCATATCGACGACGCTGTGGCCAAGGCGGCGGAATGGACCCGGGTATGGCTCGGCGGCGGGGACGTGGCCGGGGAAATGGACCGGGAGATCAGGAATTACATGGAGGAATAACGTGGCACAGTGGAAAAACGAGGCCGAGGCGCGAGAGCAGATCAAAGCGCTGGTGGCCGATTATTACAGAGATTTCAAACAGCCCAAGCCCTATGAACCGGGGGACCGGATTAACTATGCGGGCCGAGTGTTCGACGAAAAGGAGATGTGCGCCCTGACGGAAGCGGCGCTGGACTTCTGGCTGACCACAGGGCGTTTTGCGGAGCAGTTTGAGCGGGAGTTTGCCAAGTGGATCGGCGTGAAGTACGCCCATCTGGTCAACAGCGGCTCCTCCGCCAACCTCATCGCGTTTTCCGTCCTGACGGCGCCGGAGCTGGGTGAGCGTCAAATCAAAAAGAACGACGAGGTCATCACGGTTGCCTGTGGCTTTCCCACGACGGTGACGCCCATCCTCCAGTATGGGGCGGTGCCGGTGTTCCTGGACGTGACCATCCCCCAATACAACATCGACGTGACGAAGCTGGAGGGGGCGCTGTCGCCCAAGACCAAGGCGGTGATGATCGCGCACACCCTGGGCAATCCCTTTGATCTGAAAGCGGTCAAGGCGTTCTGCGACGCCCATGGTCTCTGGCTCATCGAGGACAACTGCGACGCGCTGGGCACGAAGTACACCATCGGCGGCGAGACCCGCTATACCGGGACCTGGGGCGATATCGGAACCAGCAGTTTCTATCCTCCTCACCACATGACTATGGGGGAGGGCGGCTGCGTGTACAGCAGCGACCCGCTGCTCCATAAGCTCATCCTCTCTTACCGGGACTGGGGCCGGGACTGCGTGTGCCCATCCGGCCACGACAATATGTGTGGTCACCGGTTCGACGGTCAATTCGGCCAGCTTCCCAAGGGCTACGACCACAAGTACGTATACAGCCACCTGGGCTACAACCTGAAGGTGACGGACATGCAGGCGGCGGTGGGCTGCGAGCAGCTCAAAAAGTTCCCCGGGTTCATTGAGCGCCGGCGGCACAACTGGCAGCGGCTCCATGACGCGCTGGCGGCCAGCCCCGCGGCGGATAAGCTCATCCTGCCGGAGCCCGCGGCGAACAGCGAGCCCAGCTGGTTCGGCTTCATGATGACCGTCCGGGAGGGCGTTGACCGGGAGAAGGTAGTGCGGACCATCGAGGGCAGGGGTGTGCAGACCCGTATGCTCTTTTCCGGCAACCTCATCCGCCATCCCTGCTTCGACCAGCTCCGGGGCACGGACGCCTACCGCGTGGCGGGGAGCCTCACGAACACGGACCGGATCATGCGGGACACCTTCTGGGTGGGCGTGTATCCGGGTATGACCGACGAAATGATCGACTATATGGCGCAGGTGATAGAAGAGGCGGCAGATACATGAGTGTTGCCGTTATTACCGGGGCGAGCGGATTCGTTGGGCGTCACTTGGTAGAGAAGCTTATACGGCGGGATTATGAGGTCTGGGCTGTTGTTCGCCGGGAGACGGAGTTCTCATCCGATAAGGTCCATGTTGTCTGCTGTGAGTTGCGTGAGATCGATACCTTACCGCAGAGAATTAGCGGCGTGGCAGGAAGCTGCTTTTATCACTTGGCATGGGAGGGCTCGTCCGGGCCTGCCAGGGGCGATTACAGAATGCAGATGGATAATGCCGCCGCATGCGCGGCTGCGGCCAAAAGCGCTGCACAGATGGGGTGCACAAGATTTGTCGGTGCGGGCAGCGTTACGGAGCTGATGTACCGGGACTATCTTTTGCAGGACGAAAGCCATCCGGACATCGTCACTTGCTACGCTGTTGGAAAAATGGCGGCAGAGTACCTGACCCGATGCGTCTGTACGCAGCAGGGACTGGATTACATCTGGGCGCACATATCGAATTTTTATGGAGCGGGAGATAAAACACAAAATTTTATCAATTTTCTGCTGAAGAATTATCTGGAAGGGAGAGTTCCCGAACTTACTGCCGGTGCGCAGTATGCTGATTTCATGTATGTGACCGATGTGGCCGGAGCGCTGATAGCCCTTGGTGAAAAGGGGAGACCTGGGTGCAGCTATTATGTGGGCTATGGAGAGCCAAGACCGCTGCGGGAATTTGTGGAGACTGTCCGAGATCTGGCTGCACCGGCGTTGGAGACCGGTTTGGGTAGAAAAGAATTTCACGGCCTTTCCCTGGAATTCAGAAAGATCAATATTGACAAGCTCAGGCAGGACACCAGTTTTATTCCTAAGGTATCCTTTTCGGATGGCATAAGGCAGACAATGGATTGGATAGAGAGAAATAAGGAGGTAATCCAATGAAATTACTTATAACGGGCGGCTGCGGATTTCTGGGCAGTAACCTTGCGTCCCATGGTGTTGAGAGCGGATACGATGTGACGGTGTTTGACAATCTTTCGCGCCTGGGCGCGGCATCTAATCTGGAGTGGCTGAAAACTCTTGGTCCGGTCACGTTTATCCACGGGGACATAAGGAACAAAAACGACGTGGAAACGCTGATAAAGCAGGGACAGTATGATGCTGTATTTCACCTTACCGGACAGGTCGCGATGACGACTTCGATCGAAAACCCCTATAAGGATTTTGAGGTCAATGCGATGGGCGGGGTAAACCTGCTGGATTCTATCCGAAAATACAGCCCGCAGACGGCAGTATTCTTCTCGTCCACAAACAAAGTATATGGGGACCTGGAAAATTATACCTATGAAGAAACTGAAAAACGGTATATTTGTAAAGAATTCCCTAACGGATTTGATGAGTCAATCCCGCTGGACTTTCGATCTCCATATGGCTGTTCCAAGGGAACGATTGATCAGTATATGCTGGATTATTGCCGCATCTTTGGTATAAAAACAACGGTATTCCGCCACTCTTCCATGTATGGGAGCCGGCAGTTTGCTACATACGATCAAGGGTGGGTCGGATGGTTTGTACAAAAGGCGCTGGAGAAATACAAAGACCCCCATTGTGAGCCATTCACCATCTCCGGAAACGGCAAGCAGGTGAGAGACCTTCTGCAGGCCAAAGACATGATCGCACTGTATTATACGGCGCTGGAAAACGTGGATAAGGTCTATGGCCATGCATATAACATAGGCGGTACGATGAAGCAGTCCCTCTCTCTCCTGGAGCTGTTTGACATGCTGAACGACATGCTCGGCATTCGTATGGAATATGTCCAGCTGCCACCGCGGGTGAGCGATCAGAAGGTGTTTGTGGCTGATATTGGTAAGATAAGGAACGCAATAGGCTGGGAGCCGACAGTGTCTGCCCGAGATGGCGTGGCTGCCATGGTAGACTGGGTAAAGGGTATTTGACGATGACTGTCAGTGTGGTTTTGCCGGCTTATCGCGAAGCGGAGAATCTGCGGGAGATCCTGCCCAGGATACATGATGCCCTCAACGGACTGTCCTATGAGGTCTTGGTCATTGATACAATGGAACCAATGGACGAAACCGAGACCATCTGTAAAGCAAATGACGCGGTCTATGTCAAAAGGCAAGGTGGCAATGACTATGGGGACGCCATACGAACCGGGTTCGCTCAAGCATGCGGGGAGTATACGGTAGTCATGGATGCGGACGGGTCCCATGACCCGGCAGATATCCTGCGGCTGTATGAGATAATGAAAGCCGGTGAGTGTGACCTCGTGATCGGATCACGCTACTGCAGGGGCGGCAGTACGGATAACAGCTTCATTCTGCGGATGATGTCCTGGATGCTGAACGTAGCATACCGGGTTCTGTTCGGGCTGAAGGTCAAAGACGTGTCTGACAGCTTCAGGATGTATACGACCAGTCAAATCAAGGCGCTTACATTAGAGTGTGAGAACTTTGACGTTGTGGAGGAGATCTTGATCAAGCTGGTCATATCCAGGAGCGGATATGTGGTCAAGGAGGTCCCAATCTCATTCAAAAAGCGTTCCGCAGGCGAATCCAAGCGCGATTTGGTCCGGTTTATCCGATCTTATCTGCAAACGGTCTTCCGGCTTATGAAGATCAAACACAGAGCGAAGCGGATGTAGGGAAAACATATGACGCGTTTTTCTGTAGTCGGAAAGTATAGTTTCACAAAGGCATTGACAACGAGTTCTCTGTGGAAATGATACAGAATGAGAACGCTGACGATTTTGTCCACTAATCCGTTTATCCCGCCCGTCTGGGCAGGATAATGATGTTTATGCCCCTGGCCGCGCGTTCCTTGGCGCACATCCTGGGCCTGGCGCAGAAGCATCTGAACCCTCTGCAGTGAGAACAGTGCCTGGCTGTTGTTTGTCCATTAACGCCCCTCAACCGCCCCAATACCAACCCCTTTCCTCTGTATGGGAACGTGACAGCTTGGACTGGAAGGACCTGAGTGCGGATGATATCTACAAGCGGGTCACCAGCCGGGTCTCGGACGGCAGCATCATCCTGTTCCACAATGCCGCCAAGCATACGCCGGAGGCGCTGGGGGGCGTCATAGAGTACCTCTTGAAAGAGGGCTATGAGATCGTGCCCGTGTCGGAGCTGCTGCTGACGGGGGAGTACGACATCGACAACACCGGGCGCATGACGCCCAAGGCATAAAAAACCCCGGCCCGGTTTTCACCGGGCCGGGACACTATTTTGCCTTTTTCAGACCACGGGGCGGTAGTCCTTGAACTCGCCCCAGGCGTCGGTATAGGTGCAGGAGCCGTAGTGGCCGTTGTGGGCGGTCTCGAACCAGCCGGCGTTGCCCTCGCTGATATTCTGCCAGCCGGTGAGCATGGCGCCCTCGTCGTTGCCCCCGGTGGCGAAGTAGAAGAAGCCGGAGCTGGAGGCGTTGCTGACGTAGGTGAAGCCGGTGGCCATGACGCCGTTGAGCTGGATATAGTACCACTGGCCATACCGGCCGGTGATCCACTCGTCTGTCACCATCTGGCCGTCCCGGAAGTAGAAGTAGAGCCCATCCCGGTTCTGCATCCAGCCGGAATAGCCCTCCTCCACGTCGGGCACCTCGGGGCCGTTATAGGCCGTATCCTGGGCCGGGGCCTTCCACTGCACGGCGTTGTCGGCGCCGGTCTCCACGGGGCCGTCGGTGTACTCAAAGAAGGTGAGGGTGGCGGTCACGGTCACGTCGGAGTACTCATCCATGGAAGTCTCCGTATCGGGGACGCTGTCCACGGAGCCCATGAGCAGGTTATACCACCAGCCGCCCTCATGGCTGCGCTCCTTCAAAGAGATCGCCACGTTATTGAGAAGGCAGCGGTACTGACTGTCGTGGAGCTTTTGCAGGATATCCAGCGCGGCGCTGTAGCCGGTGCTGGTGTAGGTCAGGGAGATATCCCGCCGGACCACGTCGCTGTCCTCGTCGGCGGTCACGGAGGCGAAGGAGAGGGAGTAATCCTGCGTATTCTCCAAAATGGCATTCAGCTCGTGCATCACGTTGCGGCTGTTGTCATAGGGGGCCATGGACACCGGGTCCGGGTCGGCGGCGAAGATGGCGTCCAGTTCCTCCTGCATCTGCTGCTTCTGGGCCAGGCGGAGCTGGTCGGCGGTGATCTGGTCCTGGGTGTCGGCGATGCGGGTCTCGGTGAGCTCGATCTCCTCGGTGGTGGGCGTGTAGAAGAGCAGGTAATAGGCGCTGCCCAGCGCCAGGACCAGCAGCAAGATCAACAGAGCGGTCTCCCGGGGCGTAAGCTTTCTTCTCATTCGATACCCGCCTCCTTTGCCAAGGTGATGGTCACCGTCGCGGTGACGGGCATGTTGGGATCCTCGGGCACGAGGTTGTCGCCCGCGTTCTCATCGGTGGCGGCGGTATTCACGCTGGCGGCGGCCACCAGGGGGCTCTCCCGCAGGTCCCGGATGATCTCGGCGGACTCGCCCAGGGTGATGCCGGACATCTGGAAGGTGACGGTGGGCCCGGCGATGGAGTAGGTCTCCACATCCGCCCGGGAGCGGACGAGCCTGTCCAGCATATCCAGTATCTCCATGCGGTCGGTGGTGTTCAGCTCGTCCTCGGTGGCGCTGTAGAGGTGGTACTGGTGCAGCACCTCGTCGTAGTCGGTAAGCTGCATGGCGTACTGCTGCTCGGCGGCCTGGGTGCGGGCAAGCTCCGCCTGGGCGTCGTCCAGCTTCATCAGCAGGTCGTAGACGCCGAACTTGGCCGCCGCCAGCAGCAGCGACAGCGCGAACAGCACGTACAGGGCGATGGTGGCGGGGCGGGTGGTGCGGTCCGGCTTATAATAGAGGTTCATCGTCCGCTTGTCCGGCAGGACCAGCTTCTTTTCCTTTGCCATAAGCTCCGCCTCCTCTCAGCCCACGGCCATGCCGATGGCGAGCGCGCCCTTGACGGCGCTGGTGAGGTCCAGGCCGGGGGCGTTCATCAGCTCGTCCAGGGGCAGCGCGGGCATCTCCGCCATATCCACCACCGCGTCGGTGAGCTGGCTCATAGAAGCGCCGCCGCCCAGAAGGTACATGCCATTGAGCTCGCTGTCCCGGTAGTTGAAGCGGTAGAAGTTCAACACCCGCTGGACCTCCACGGCGATGCGCTGATATACCTCGGCGCACTGGGGGGTGTCCAGCACGCCCTGGAAGTTGTTGTATTTATATGTCCCGGCCAGGAAGGGGTCCACGCCCAGCATGTCGGCGATGGCGGCGTCGATGGCGGCGCAGCCGAGCTCTATCTGCCGGGCGGCGCGGATGCGGTCGTTTTTGATGATGGTGATGACCACCGTATTCCGGCCCAGGTTCACGAAGCAGTACTCCTGCGGCCGGTTCTCCGGGTCCCTGGCCCGGTAGTTCGCCACCAGGCGCATGAGGCTCATCTCCACGGGCAGGAGGGTCTTCAGCTTCAGCCCCGCGCCGGAGAAGATGCGGATATACTGGGTGATGCGCTCCTTGGAGGCGGCCGCGGCCATCATATACATCTGCTCCGGGTCGTCGTTTTCGTCGGGGGCGCACATGGCGTAGTCATAGACGAACCTGTCCGGGTCGTTCTCCACGAACTCGGAAAACTCATAGGGCAGATTCAGGGCCAGCTGGTCCTTACTCATTTTGGGCATGGCGAGGAACCGGCATATGGCCTGCCGGGCGGGGAAGACGAGGGAGCACTCCCGGCCCTTGATCTTCCGGGCCTTCATCTCCCGGCGGAGGAAGTCGGAAAAGCCGTTGGGCATGGCGATCTCGCCGTCCGACATCATATTGTCCGGCATGCGGATATCGTGCACGGTCAGCTTTCCGCCGCGGACCTCCGCGATCTTCACGCTGTTGTTGCCTATGTCAAAGCCCAGCTTTGTGCCCATAGGATACACCTCCCAAAAATGCTGTCAGAAAAGGCCCAGATACCAGCTTATCACCGGCCCGCCCGCGAGGCGGGTGATGAGCGCCCCCAGGGCGATATAGGGCCCGAAGGGGAAGGGTTTGCCGCGCCTGGCGGTGATGAGCCCGCCCACGATGCCCACGAGGCAGGACGCCAGGAGCAGGAATACCATCTGCTGCCAGGGGAAATAAAGCCCCAGCACCGCCATGAGCTTGATGTCCCCGCCGCCCATGCTCTCCCGGCCCAGGACCTTGTCCATCAGAAGGGAGAGGAGAAGAAGGGGCACGCTTATGCTGAGGGCCCCTATCGCCATCTGGCCCAATGCGGGGAGGGAATGGCCCTCTATGACCCAGAACACCAGCCGCACCACAGCCGCGGCGATCAAGAGCCCGTCGGGCAGTATCTGCTCCCGGGCGTCGATGAGGGAGAGCTCCAGCAGCAGCGCCGCCAGAATGAGCCACATCAAAAGCTCCAGCGACCCGCCGACGGCGAGGGTCAGGGCGGCGAAGGCGGCCGCGCCGAAGACCTCCGCCAGCCAGCACTCCACCGGGATATGGGCCCCGCAGTGGCGGCAGGTCCCCCGGAAGAGGGGCCAGCTTATGAGGGGTATCATCTCCCAGGCGGCCAGTTGATGGCCGCAGGAATCGCACTGGGAGCGGCCGCGCAGGACCGAGCGGCCGGTGCCCCGGCGGGAGGCGGCGCAGTCTAAGAAGCTGCCCATCACCGCGCCCAGCACTCCCAGCCACAGGGCCAGCAGGGGGCGGAGGTACGGGCTGGTCAGGGTCTCCGAGACCATCTCCCAGAAGGTGTGGTCGTGTACATGCTCCATGAGATAAGGTATCCTTTCCTTTGCCCTTGAAACTCCGTCAAGCGCCTTGACGGAGGCTCAAAGGCGAATCGGGCCGGCCCGGACTGGCGGCGTGAACCGCCAGCCGGGTCGTTTTCCGTCCTGCCCCCGCCCGGTGACCCGCACGGGCGGGGAGGTGTTATGTTACAGTCAGGTCAGAGCCGCTGTTCTTTGGTCAGGTCGTCGTAGGATCAAGATGGGCCTTAGTACTGGTACCACTACCGCTCAAACCAGCCCAATTGATTGTGACTACACCGGTCTTATCATTAACTTGGACAGTGATATAGCCGCCCTTGTGCTGGGCGCACTGGCCGTAACCTGTAACGGTGCCACTACCAACTATCTTTCCATTGGCGGCGTCGTATTTGCAGGCGCCCCCGGTGATTTGAGCACTAGTTGCTTCACCTGAAACGGCGCCTCCATTGGACGTCAGGTCCCCGCCCAGATAGATGACCAGGGCGGCGGCCTTGGCGGAGCGCTCGTTGGCCATGTCGGTGGCCACGCGGGCCCGCTCCAGGGAGCTGTTGACCATGGGGATGGACACGGCGACCAGCACCGCGATGATGCCCACGACGATCAGCATCTCGATGAGGGTAAAGCCCTTCTTGCTCTTCATTTTACGCATGATTTTTCATTCCTCCTTTAAAATGGTGTCTGCTATCTGAGCGCGGTGGGTCAGGCCGCGTACTCGATGGGGTTGTTTTGCGTTGTCTATGCGATGGCGTTTTCCATGGAGAATATGGGCAGGTAGATGGCCAGCAGGAGAACCACCACGATGACGGCCAGAAAGGCGATGATGATGGGCTCCAGCAGGGAGAGGGCCCGGGCCGTGGCGGTGTCCACCTCGTTGTCGTAGTACTCCGCGATGATCTCCAGCATGCTCTCCATGGCGCCGGTGCTCTCGCCCACGGCGGTCATCTGGATGAGCATCTGGGGCAGGTGCTTCGCCCGGGCCATGCACTCGCCCAGGGATTTGCCCGACTCCACGCCGGGGATGGTGGCCAGTATCTCATGGCTCATGCAGTAGTTGGACATGCTCCGGCCCGCCACGTTCAGGGACTGGAGGATGGGCGTGCCCGCCGCCATCATGGCGGACATGGTGTGGGCGAACTGGCTGGCGCCGCTCATGAGGGCGATGCGGCCCAGCACGGGGATGCGCAGCCGGAACTTCGCCAGGGCCATGTGGCCGGAGGCGGTGCGGCTCCAGAGGAACACCGCCAGCGCGAAGGCCGCGACGCCCAGAAAGAGGTGGAGAAAATGGGCCTGCATGAAGTCGGACAGGCCGATGAGCATGCGGGTGGGGAGGGGCAGCTCCGAGCCCATGTCGGCGAAGGACTGGGTCATGGCGGGCACGGCCACCGTCACGATGACGACGACCACAACCACCGCCGCCAAAAGCACGAAGGCGGGGTAGATCATGGCGCCGGAGACGGAGCTCTTCGTCTTCGCCATGCGGTCATAGTAGGTGCTCATGCGGGCGAAGGCGCCGGACAGGTCGCCGGTCTCCTCGCCGGAGCGGATGGTCTCCACAAAGGCGGTGGGCAGCTTTGCCCGCCGCTGCAGGCTGTAGGAGAGGCTCCAGCCGTTGGACACGTCCTCCGACGCCTGCTTTAATATCTTCGTCAGGACCTTGTCCTGGCACTGGCCGGAGACCAGGTCCACCGCCTGCACCAGGGGCAGGCCGGCTTTCAGGATGATGGAGAACTGCTGGCAGACGATACTGAGGGCCTTGGGGTCCACCTTCTTGAAGGGGGTGAAGTCCCTGGCCTTCTGCTGGGCGTGGACCTCCCTGACGGACAGGATGGTGTCGCAGCTCTGGCGGATGAGCACGACGGCGTCCGCCTGGGTGTTGGCCTCCACGGTGCCGGTGACCTTCTCACCGTTGGAATAGGCGCCCTGGTAGTAGTAAAAGGGCAAGGGAGATCATCTCCTTTCCGCAGGAATGAAGACTATCAGAAGTGATAGCGGTTGGGCGCAGGGGCGGCGGGCTGCCCGCCCGGGGCGTTCTTCGCCGCCAGGGGGTCCCGGAGGGCGGACTCGTATACCTCCCGGGAGATGTCGCCCTTGTTATACAGGTTCGCCAGGGTCTTGTCCATGAGGATGTTGCCCAGGCTCGCCGTGGTCTGGATGGTGTTGTTGATCTGGGGGGTCTTGCCCTCCCGGATGAGGTTTCGGATGGCGCTGTCCACCTTCATGACCTCGCAGGCCAGGACCCGGCCCGTGCCGGACTTCCGGGGCAGGAGCTGCTGGCTCAGCACGGCCCTGAGGGTCATGGAAAGCTGCAGGCGTATCTGCTGCTGGCGCTCGGCGGGGAACACATCCACGATACGGTCGATGGAGTCGGCGGCGGAGTTGGTGTGCACTGTGCCGAACACCAGGTGGCCCGTCTCCGCGGCGGTGAGGGCCGTCTCAATGGTGTCCAGGTCGCGCATCTCGCCCACCAGTATCACGTCCGGGTCCTCCCGCAGCGCCGCCCGCAGGCCCGCCGCGAAGCTCTGGGTGTCCCGGCCGATCTCCCGCTGGTTGATGACGCACTTCTTGGGCGTGTAGACGTACTCCACCGGGTCCTCCAGGGTGAGGATATGCTTGGACTGGCTTGCGTTGATGCGCTCCAGGACCGAGGCCAGGGTGGTGGACTTGCCGGAGCCGGTCTCGCCGGTGATGAGGACGATGCCCTGGCTGTAGCCGGGGAACTCCTGGGCGACGGCGGGCAGGCCCAGCTCCTCCATCTTGGGGATGTGGTCATTGAGTAACCGCAGCGCCACGGAGCAGTGGCCCTGCTGCATGAATACGTTCAGGCGGCAGCGGATGCCCGCGATGGTCTGGGCGAAGTCCAGCTCGCCGATCTTCAAAAGCTCGTTGTAGTGGTCCCCGCACAGCTCCCGGGCGTACTGGCGGCAGTCGGCGTCCTGCAGGGGCTGGGTGCCCGGGGCGTCCACCAGCGTGCCGTCCACGCGAAAGCGGGGGGGAAGGGTGCAGACAAGATGCACGTCGCTGGCCCGGCTTTGGTGGGCCAGGTCCACCAGGTCGTGGATGTTCATCATCATATAAGTTCTCCTTCTCAGCCGACGATGCGCCGGACCTCCTCCACGGAGGTGACGCCCCGGAGCACCAGGTCGCGGCAGTTGTCCATGATGGGGTGGAAGTTCATGTTGGTCATGGCGTCCGCCATGGCGGAGCGGTCGCCGGAATAGATGGACTGGCGGAATTCGGGGGTGATGGTCAGTATCTCAAAAGCGGCGATGCGCCCCCGGTAGCCGGTGTGGAAGCAGGAGTCGCACCCCGCGCCCCGGTAGAACACCTCGTCCCCCTCGGGGGGAAGGCCCATGTACTCCCGCTCCTGGGCCGTGGGGGTGTACTGCTCCCGGCAGTCGGGGCATATGCGGCGCAGGAGCCGCTGGGAGATGATGCCCTTCAAGGCACCCGCCAGCACGTAGGGCTCCACGCCGATGTTCAAAAGCCGGTCAAGGCTCGCGAGAGCGGAGTTGGTGTGGATGGTGGAGAGCACCACGTGGCCGGTGATGGCCGAGCGCATGGCGATGTCCGCGGTCTCGCCGTCGCGTATCTCGCCCACGGCGATGATGTCCGGGTCCTGGCGCAGCACCGAGCGCAGGGCGCTGGCGAAGGTGAGGCCCGCCCGGTCGTTGATCTGTACCTGGCAGACCTGGTCGATGAAAAATTCCACCGGGTCCTCCAGGGAGATGAGGTTCACCGTCTCGTTCTTCAGCATGTCGATGATGGTGTACATGGTGGAGGTCTTGCCGGAGCCGGTGGGGCCCACCATGAGGATGGCGCCCTCCTTGGTGGAGGTGATGAGCTTTTGGAAGAGCTTCAGGTTGTCCCCCTGAAGGCCGATGCCCTCCATGCTGATGAGCTCGGGATTTTTCCGCAGAAGACGGATGACCACCTTCTCGCCGTAGACCGTGGGCAGCGTGGAAACGCGCAGGTCCATGGTCTCGCCGTGGACAGTGATGTTCACGTGGCCGTCCTGGGGGATATTCCGCTGGGCGATGTCCATGCGGGCCATGATCTTGAGGCGGGAAACCACGGCGTTTTCCAGCTCCTTGGGCACCACGATGACCTCATGCAAAAGGCCATCCACGCGGATGCGGATGCTCATCCTGTCCTCGCAGGGCTCCAGGTGGATGTCGCTGGCGTGCTCGTTGTAGCCCCGCTCGATGATGGAGTTGACAAGGCGGATGGCCGGGGCGGCCTCCTTGTCCTCCTCGTCCACCACCAGGTTCTCCGCCGTGGCGGTGGCCGACGCGGTGGGGGTGGCGGCCTGGCTGTTGAGCTCGAAGCGCATCTCCTCGATGGCCTTGTTGGCACCCTGGCTGCCGTAGAGGTTCTGGATGGCACGCTGGGCGGCGGCCTCGGTGGTGATCATGGGGATGACCCGGCGCTTTGTGGCGGCGGTGACCTCCTCCACGGCCACGAAGTTCAGGGGGTCCGCCATGGCGAGGTAGAGCTCCGACCGGGTGGCCTTCACCGGCACCACGGTATACTTCTTCGCGATGCTCCGAGGGAGGATGCGGGCCATGTCCGCGGGAATGGTGACGGTGCTCAGGTCTATATATTCCACGCCCAGCTGGGTGGTAAGGGCGTTGATGAGCTGGCTCTCCTTGATGATGCCGCTGTCGATGAGCACGGTGCCGAGACGCTGGCCCGTCGTCTTCTGCATGGCCAGTGCCTCGTCCAGCTGTTCCGGGGTGATGGCGCCGCTCTTGATGAGGACGTCGCCCAGGCGTATGTATTTCATGCTCATGTGGCAGTACCTCCGTTCAGACAGCGGACAGTGAATGTCTGCTCCGCGCTGGCCAGGTCCTTCTGCTCCGCCCGCAGGGTGAAGGTGAACAGCTTCGTGTCCGGGTCATAGGCGATGCCTCCGTCCGGGAAGGACAGCTCGTATACGCCGTTCTTGCCGTACACGCCGGAGGGGAGAAGGGGAACATCGTTGACCACCAGACGGCCATCATCGTTGATATTGATCTTTGCGCCAAGGCCGTAGCTGGCGCTGGTGTATTCCACGAGCTTTCCGCCGGCCGTGGAAGTGGGCTCGGCGAAGCGCAGCTCCTGGGTGAGGGCGTCCGCCGCGGTGGAGAGGAGAAGCTGGGTCTCCGATTCGGCGGTGACGGACCGGTATGTGTGGGTTGCGACGTTCATGCCGGAATTGAGCGCCAGGCACAGGAGCGTCAGTATCACCGCCGCCGCCAAGGTCTCGATAAGGGTCAGGCCGCCCTGGGCGCGGAGCTTTTTAAGGGTCCTCTTCATGACGTCCCTCCCTCTCCGGGCGCAGGGGCGGGGGTGGGCGCGGCGTAGGAATATACGCCGTCGCCGCCGGAATACTCCACGTCGACCGGGACGGTCTTGTTCTCCGGATAGGTGGCGCTCACCGTCACCTTGCCCGGCGCGGGCGTGCCGGGAACGTCAGTCTCCTCCGGCATGACGCCGGAATGGGCCTCCGCGGCGTTGAGGGCGGCATAGTAGGCCACGTCATGGTCCTGAGTGCTCTTATCTATGCGGGTGGCAGCGGTGGTGTAGGAAAGAAGCAGCAGCACGGCCAGAGAGCATATGAGCACGGAGACCAGCACCTCCACCAGGGTCTCGCCCCGGGCGTTATGGAGTTTTCGGATAGACTTTTTCATGGCGCCGTGCCTCCGTCGGGGTCTGCATAGGCGCTCTTGATGACGCCCTGCTTCCACTCCACGGCAGGGGAGGCCGCTATGAACGTCTCGCCGTCTGAGCCGTATGTGGGGATGTCGATATACGGCAGGGAAGCGGAGGAGCGTGCAAGCTCCGCGGAAAGACGGAAGTTTTTGGAATAGCTGTCAGCGTCGGCGTCGTCCTCTGCCAGACGGGCCGTCAGGGTGATGCTGTAGCTGTCGTCTATCTCTACGTCTACCGCCACTTTGCGGGCGGTGTGGTAGGTATCCTTGTCTGCCCCGATGGGCATTTTCTCCGGGTCCGGCGTGACCGTCAGGGTGAAGAGGGCGGGGAGTACCGACGGGAAACTGCCGGAATAATAGAACTCTTCATTGCCTGCCTTATAATCATAGGAGGAAAAATTGATCTTACTCATGGCGGTATTGAAGACCATGTCAAGGCTCTTTTGAAAGAGGTCACCCAACCTGCCGCCGTTCACCGAGCCGTCCGCTTCGCTGAAGAAGTGTGTGTAGGTAGTGATAGTCCGCATTATAGGGTTGCCGTCTTCGTCCGTATCGTCCGTGGGCTCCTGGCGCTTACTCACGGTACAGAAGTCGGACACATGGGGCGTGTACTTGGTCCGGGCCAGGTCGTCGGCCACCAGCTGCAGGGCGGAGGACAGGGAGAGATAGAGCTGCTGCTCTTCATGGTTGCTGTGGGTGCGGCCGGCGTTGGAGGCGGCGGCGGAGAGGACGGATATGCCAACCATCACACACGTCAGCACGAAAACCAGCGCCAGCAGGATGGATGCGCCGCGGCGGCTGTTCAGTTTTTCCGCGGCGCGTTTCATAGGCGTTCTCCTTCTTTAATAAGGAATAAACTCTTCTTCCGGGAGGAAGTCCGGCATATCCGGCGCGTCCGGCACCGGCTCGGGTTCCCATTCCGGCTGCCATTCCGGTTCCTGGACAGGCGGCGCGGGAGTGACGTCCTGAACGGGCGGCGCTGTGTTTTCGGGCACAGGCTCCGCCTCCGGGACAGGCGTGGGAGTGGGCTCCGGTGTGGGGGAGGGGGCGTTCTCATGGATAATGTGAACGGGGACGCTGCCGGTGAACGTCACGCCCAGCCAGGGCTCAGGAAGGGTCACAGTCACGGTAAGCGTGCCCTCGGTCATGTCCATCTCAGGCATAGTTTTTACTGCCAGCCACGCGGTCCCGCCGTCAGGAGCGAGGCTCACGCAGGACGCGGCAGCGCCCTCCAGGGACCACTGCACGGTCCAGTCCTTATCCAGATACTCCGCCACGCGCACAGGCGTTCCGACGCCGGGCGTGGGCACATCCTCCGGAGCCGTGTCATCTTCCGGTGCCGCAGGCGCTATGGACAGCGCATCCGGCGCGTCGGAGACAGCCGCGGCCATATCCGGCATATCGGTCATCTCAGCGGTGGGTCCAATGTCGAAGAACTCATCCGGCAGGGCGGCCACGGCCGCGCTCTGGCCGGCATAGAGGTCAACGCTGCCGTCGCCGTCCATATCGCCGCCTTCCAGACGAAGGGTCATGCCGTCCTCATAGAGGCAGGCCATGGGGCTGATGGTGACGCTGTGGCGGGCCGGGCCGTAGGTGAAGGTCAGGTCCAGCTGGGTCTGCTCCTGGGCATAGGACACGCTCACAGCGCCCGGCACAGCCGTCACGGTCCCGTCCTCATGGAGGGTGAAGGCAACGGTACCGGAGGGGCTGACGGCATTGGTGATGCGCAGGTCCTCCACGGCAACGTCTACGCCGTCGACGGTGAAGCGGATGTCCTCCGCGCCATAGGTCACCGAGCCGGGGGCAAAAGCGCCATCCCGGAGCACAAAGATGATAGGCTCAGACTCTACGGTCAGGTCCTTTACTTCACAGCGGATGTCGTCCCTGCCGGTGAGGCCGCCGTCAATACCCTCGATGGTGTAGCTGTAGTCCACCGTCATGGTTTGGACACCGTATGTGGCCGCAGCGCCGTCCAGCATAATGGCGGCGGGGGCGTCCTCGGCGTCGGGCGTCAGGTCCTCAACGGGAGCGGCGGAGATCAGGGACACGCCGTCGCCGCCAAAGCCGGTCACATTCACGGTGAGCTTTTCCTCCAGCTCCGGGGCGATGGGTTCGTTGTTCTTATCGAAGGGGTAGAGCTCCAGCTTCGTGTCGGCCCCGGTGAAGGCGGTCACGCTCCCGGCGGCGAGACTGTAAGCTGCAACCTTGTCATCCAGACTGCCGTTGGGCGCGGCCGTATCCGCGGGCTGCAGGTGCAGCTCGGCAGTGTCGGTCACAGGGATGGTGAGGGCCACGCAGTCACCGATGTCCGCACCGGGCTGGCCGTAGAACACCGTCACCGTGGCGTCGCCGGGACGAAGGAAGGTCACCCGCAGGATGCGCTGGCCGGCCTTCGGGGAGGGGAAAGTCTCGCTCTCGTCCGCGAACGCCGCCTCGCATACCGGCTCGGCGTTTTCGTCGCCCTCTGCGTTCACCACCTGGGTCAGTTCGGAGCGGAACTGGCCGCCCGGCATGCGGGATACCTGATCCTGAGAGGGCCAGATAAGATTGTCCTGATAGGCGGCGCCGCTCGCGGCGTCATAGTCCGCGAACAGGTCGACGGTCATAACGGCGCTGGCGCTGGCCAGCTTTTCCACAGGCAGCTTTCCATAATGGACAAATTCACCGCCTCTTTTCAGAACAGCGGGGAAGGGATATGCCCTATACCTGTCTTCGCTAACGGGGCTGTGACTGTTATTTTGATCGTTGATCTTCCCAAAGTCGCTGCCAAGAGATACGCTGTTGGACAGCTGGGTATAAGTTTGCTTTTGTATTTGCTGTCCGGAGGTGCAGTCAGTATCATGGGGGACAACATATTCCCCGGCGGGATAGTCCTTATCATAATAATGGCAGTTTTCAGCGATGACACTGTTTGTGTGGATATCAAACGATGCGTCATATCCGGCAGGATCGAGCTCCGCGTTGCCGGCGATATTATAAAGCTCGCGACAGCACTGTCCGTCCAAGGAAAGCAGCTGGGCGGGCAGAGAAGCATAGCTGTAGCTGTTTCTGACGTCTAAATTCTTGGTACTAATAAAGGTATAGCGGCTGTAAAGTGAGGGGTCCGTATTGACCTTTATATCGATGCCGCCGGCTATGCGGCCGATATAAAGGCTGGTGGGTCGGGCGTCAATATTGTTGCTGGCGCTGCATCTCGGGTCGACCTTGATCGAGCCGCCGGAGTAACAGGAGGTGATGCTGCTTTCGCAGGCGCCGGCCAGGCCGCCGGCGCGCACGCCGATGGGGTCTATGCTGGTGCGTTGATAATTGATATTTATATCATTGACGGCGGTGCACTTGCTTATCTGCACGTTGGCGGCGCCCACAAGACCGCCGATGCTGCCGCCATACCGGCCAAAGTTCTTTGTCTCATCGCTGATGGTGAAACCCGCCGCGGCGCAGTTCGTTATGCCGCCGCCGTCCCGCGTCTGCATCGCCAGGCCCACCAGACCGCCGGCATAATACCAGCCGCTGGAGGTATGCTCATTTTTGACCGTCAGCGAATTATTGCCGCTTTCGGAATAAAGGATGATATTCGTCAGCTTTGCGTCCAGGGTAGCGCCGAACAGGCCGAGGGTGTTCGCCTGTTCGCCGATGTCGCCGATGTCGATGTTTTTGATCACATAGCTCTGCCCGTCATAGCTGCCGCCGAAGACGCCGGAGACAGACAGGTTTCCGCTGCCGGAGGCATCCCGCAGGGCGGCGATGGGGAAGAAGACGGCGGACTGACCATCTATATCGTGGGTCTGCCGGAACGAAAGGTCCCTGCCCAGATAGGGGAACGCAGATGCAGAGCTGCTGCTTGCGTCGACGCAGGAACTGCAATCATGGCTTTCGCTGTTCCAGTTGATGAACTGCAGCTGCCGGACAGAACGTATCTCGTAAGGCTTGGCTGTGCCAAGACCGGAGGGATCGCCAGTCACGTTATAGTTGATGGCGTTGGCGAAGAAGGGGTCGATCTCAAAGACGGCTTTGCCGATCGTCCATTTGCCGCTGCCGTCGACGCTGTTTCCGTCAAGGCACAGGCCGTCACCGCCGCCATTGCCGGCAGTGGGGAAGGAGTGGAACGTATAGGCGCCCAAAAGGTCAGCCAATGCATTATTGACCGCATCAAGCTGGCCGCCCTCATACCAGTTGGTCTCATTATTGTAAGCGATGCCTTCAGAGTTGAATTCCCAGCCGGTCAATGCCGGCGACTGGAACCAGCCGTAGCCGTAGTCGGTGATGACGCCGTCGTCGTGCCCGGTGCAGAGGTCATTGATGAGCTCGGAATATTTGCCGGAATCAGGATCGTAGCCCACGACGCGGAAATGATATTTGCCGCCCTCATTCTCCCAGTAATATACGCCCACCGATGTATCCTGAGCTTCGAACACGGTGTTGCCATAGTGGAAGAGATTTCCATTGGCGTCCTTTACGATGGCGGGCAGGCGGTGCTCGCTCCCATCGTCCAGGAAGCGGAATCTGAAAACGTTACCTTCCGGATCGGTCAGGGGATCGAACAGGGAAGCGTCACGGTCGGTCAGTTCGTCAAAGGTTTTAGATTCGGCGCTGCCGCTGCCCTCAGGCGCGATGAACGGCTCATTCAGATATTCGCCCTTGTCCAGATAATAGCAGTTATCGCCGCTGTTGGGCGCGAAAGGATACACTGTACCGCCGGTCAGATCGGCTGCCGCGTAAGAGTTAGAGATATTGAGGTTGCTTTGCACGGCAAAGCCTGCGGCCGTGCCGCTTCCGGCGTCGATACGGCTGATCGCATAGCAGTTTATGATAGTAGCGCTGGAGTCGCCCGCAAAACCGCATGCCTTGCCGTCGGTAGCAGTAATGCTGTCTGTGGAGGCAGAGCAGTTGGTGATCGTTCCGCTGGTCTGACCTGCCAGACCGCCGACATAGGCATTGGAGATGATGCTGGTGCTTTTTAGTGATACATAGCCTACGGCGCAATTATCGACAGGGCCGGTATTCTGACCCGCCAGACCGCCGACACAGACGCTTTCATCGGTGTTGACGCTGGTGCTGGCGCTGGTGAGCGACGCATGGCCCACGGTGCAGTTTTCGAGGGGTCCATAGTTCGCACCTACAAGGCCGCCGACAGAGGAGGCACCGGTGCTTGTGTTGTTGAGCGACACATAGCTCACGCTGGAATTTTCGATGGTTCCTTTTCCGTTACTTTGGCCCGCAAGAGCGCCCATATATTTGACGCTGCCGGAGATCTCAACAACATGTTCGCTGTCCTCTCCGCCAAAGAGCACGTTCTTGATGGTACCGTTGTTAGTGCCGAACAGGCCTGCGGCTTCACCGCTGGCGGTCATATCGAAAGAAACATTCCAAATATGGTGGTACTGACCGTCATAGTTGCTGATGAAATTGTAGCTGGGGCGCATAGGTCCAAAAATGCCATTTACCCGGGGAACATAGGCGGCGTAATCGATATCCAGTTCTTGCTTAAAGTCGCGTTCGCCGTAAAAATCTGCAAACTGGCTCAAGTCATAAAGATGCCGGGCTGAGCGGATATATCCTGTGCCGGCGCTGGGGGGCGCGTCATCTCCCTCGATGGGTTCTCTGGCAAAATGGGGATCAAAGGAGAAGGCAAGAGTGTCGGCGTCTATGGTCGCGTACAGCTTACGGAGGCGATTGCCGTAGATGCCTTTGACATAGAGACATTCTGCGGGCAATTCGGCCAGGTAATACTTCGTCCCGCGGACCGTACAGGTGAGCATAAAGCCGTCGTTGTTGTAGTGTCCTTCGTACTCGTTCTCATCATAGATATTATTCAGCTTATATTTGACCGTGACCGGGCCGTCTGCGAACTCGCTTTCATCCAGCAGCAGGGCATAGCCGTCGGAGACCACAAGCGCGTGCGGGTCGGTATCTACCCTCAGGTATTTTCCATCGCTGCCCCATGTGCCGATGGTGCCGTCCTCATACAGCTCCCAATAGACGAGCTTGCCGCCCTGCGTTTTGACGGCGGCGGGCTGCCAATCGCCGTAATGGTCCAGGCCCTCCAGCCCGGGATATGGATAGTTGACCAGAGTCACATCGGGCTGCAGGTTGTAAGCATAGGTACTGGTGACAGGGTGGAAGCCGGAAAGACCGTTCAGCTTATCCGCAGAAGTGAAAGCGGCGCCGTTGCCGGAATAGGCGGAATCGCCGGGTTTAGATTGGCCCAGATAACATACGTCGGAACCAAACCAGCCGGTTTGGGCCAGGGGATAGACGTTGTCGGTGGAGCTGTAGGCCATGACGGTGTAACTGCTGCGCACGGCCGCCCAGCTGTATCCGAGATAGAGGCCGGCAGCGGAAGAATCGGCGCCCATGGACACGAAGCCGGCGGCATAGACATTCTGGAGCGTGTTCGTGCCATTCAGATCGCCCGCCAGTCCGGCGGCGGCAGAGCTGCCCGCAAGGTAGCAGTCGGCATAGGAATTCTCGATGGTGAGGCTTTCGCCTTGGCCGACCAGGCCGCCCACAGTGGCGCCGCTCACGGTGGTGGAGGCGGAGCTGTTGGTGATCTTGACGTTGTTGGCATAGCCAATGAGACCGCCCACTGTGCCGCCGGTGATCTTATAATCACTGAGGGCATACGTCTTGCCGTCCGCCGCGCCCAGCAGGTCCTGCAAATTGGCCGCGCCGGCTTTCTCCGCCTTCCAGTAGACCTGACAGCCGTCGATGTCGACGCCGCTGGCATTGCCGCACAGCGCGCCCACATATGTACCGCCGGCAACGTCCGCGTTCATGAGGCGGATGCCGGTGAGCGTTTTTCTCGGTCCATTTGCTTCAGGGGTCGGTCCGATAAACTCTGAGAACAGTCCGGCATTGCCGTCGCGGTGGGAATACAGCCAGCGTATCTCATGCTTCTGGCCGTCGTAGGAGGTCAGGTTAGAGTTGCTGATGGGCTGGAAGTTGTGGATCGCGGGCGGGGCATACTTACCGCGATCGGCGTCGTCGAGGATATACTTGGTGGCTTCGGAGGGCTTATCGACGTCCTTGACCTGCACGGCCTTGGTGATGCTGCTGCTCACACCGGAGAAGGCAGGGTCCAGGTTCTGCAGATGGCGCAGGTATTCGATATAGGCCGTAGTTTCGTCTGTGCCGTCGGCAAAGAGACTGTTGGCCTCCGTCTCGACAGGGTGGGGGATGTAGCCCTCGCCGGTATACTCGATCTGGGCGCGGATGGTGAAGTTGCCGCCAAAGCTGGTCACGCCAGGGAACAGGTCCTTAAACTGCAGCTGCTTGTCGGTCACCATGCTGTCCAGAAGATATACCTCCGTAAAGGACAGACTGCCGTCCGCGGCTGATATGGGGATTGGGGTGAAGAGCAAGCGGTCTTTGACGTCAATATCATCTGCACCGGGATAGGAGACAGTGACCTGAAGGTGCATATCGCCCGTTTTTTCAGCCAGTTCAGCGGGGACGATCCAGGTGATCTCGGCCCGGAGGGTGTCCTCGTTTTTGATCTCTATAGGCTTTATATACGGCTCCTCCAGGTCGGAGGCGTCGCCGGACACGGCGGCATCGCCGCCGTACCAGCCCACCATGGGGTCATCTTTCCGGCGTTCGTCCGCGGAGGCTGGGTGGGTCGCATAATAGAGGGGGAAACCCTCATCCAGCTGGCCGTCTTCCATATAAAACGCGTCCGTAACACTGCCGCTTTCCGGCTCATAGACGATATAGAACTGCCCCTCCCGCAGAGAGGGGTCGATGGTCCCCGCAGGAAGGAGCTGGTCAAGAGCCTCGGCTTTGTCGGGCTCTGCGTTCGTTATATAGAAAAGCTTTGCGCTGTCGCCGGCCTTGGCGGCGGTGAGACTCATGCCGCCATCTTTCAGCAGCGGTTCCAGTGCGCCGCGGCTGCGGAGGAGCACGGCCCGGTTCTGGGCGGCCAGATATATCTGGCGGGCTTCGTTGTCCAGCTCTGTTATCTTCAACCTGCTCCGGTAGGACCCGACAGCGAGGATGGAAATGGCGAGGAAGACCACCGTGATCGCCACCGTGGCCAGTAGCTCGATCAGCGTAAAGCCGCGCTGACGCCGCTGCTTTCTCATGGTCTGCTCCTCCTCTCCGTAACAGTTTGTCCGGCCCGTTTACCGGCACGCCATTTACTGATGTGGGATAAAATGAAGTGCAAAACAAAAATTAAATATATGTAATCAAATGACCGTATAATCCATTCCACTAATTTTTTCAATAAAAACAGCTAATTTTTTGGAAAAAATTTTTACAGAATGCACAAAAGGTTATGAATAACTAATCACACCAGCCAAAAATGGCAATTTATGGAATTTTATAAAATTGAAACGACACTGTAAATTCATAAGGAATAACATAATAAAATGCTTGCACTGTTATGGTAAACCTGATAGAATATGACATATTCCGACTCTGCGGGGCAGGGTCACAGAGGAGAGGTGCTGGCAATGAAGAGAACGATCGCGGCGGTCCTGACGCTGGTTTTGGCGTTTGGCATGGCGGTCCCGGCGCTGGCGGCGGATGGAATGCTGCCGGACGACGGGAGCGTCTGGGAACCGGACATGCCCCAGGACATGCCGTCTGACGATATGACCTGGGAGGTGCCGGGGACAGAGGAGCCCCCGGTCGTGGAAACGCCTGTCCCCACGGCGGAGCCCACGGCAGTGCCGGAGCCTGCGCCGGAGGAGACGGTCACGCCGGAGCCTGAGGCCACGGATGTGCCTGCTGTGGAGGACAGCGCGTCGGATACGGTGACGCCCGAGGAGACGGCGGAGCCTTCTCCCAGCTCAGAGCCTTCCCCCAGCCCGGAGGCGGAGGAGGATATACCTATGGTGGTCTCTGCGGCACAGCCCGGTCTGGGCCAGGTGGATGTGAAGATCACCATGGCGGTGGATACGGGGGAATGGACGCCCGCCTTTGCCGTGTCGCTTAAGAATGAGAGCGACACCTTCTTCGGTCTCGTGCCCGTCACGGCTGACGGCGAGGTTGGCAGCGTCACCGGCGTGCCGGCCGGGACCTATACCCTGACCGCCGTCGGCCAGGGCTGCGCCACCTATACCCAGAGCGTTGAACTGGCCGCCGGAGACGGCGTGCTGCTGGAGCTTATGGTGGGTGTGGTGACCGGCTATAGCCCCGACAGGCATCCGGGCCTTATCCAGCTGGGCGATGTGGACGGCGACGGCGACGTGGACCAGAACGACAAGGATGTGATGATGAAGGCCGTAGCCGGCGAGGCAGGGAACGGTTACACCGACCTGAACGGCGACGGCTCTACAGACCTGGCCGACGCGGAGTTTTTGGCGAAAAACGAGCGCATCGCGGCGATGGACCCCGCCATGAAGGTGTCTACGCCCGCCCATTTCGTCCCCGCGGCCGCCTTTGCCATGGAGGCGACGGCAGACGTCTTCGCCGGAACGAAGGAAGATCTGTTCCTGGATAACGGCAGCGTATTCACCATTGGCAACAGTGAGGATAAGCCCATATCCCGGGAGGCCCCTGTTTCGCTTACCCTTGATCTGGCCCAGCAGGACGGTACGGCCACCGCGGATGTGATCACTCTGGAGAAGACCAATATCGCCTCTGGCTATATCGACGTTGAACTGGCGGACGGGACCCTTACCTCCTACGCCATCGGCAGCGCAGAGCCTGTGGCGGCGGCCGCGGCCATCAGCATGGATATGCCTGCGCCCATCGCGGCTGGCCAGGCGAGCATGGATGCCGGCGGAAACATCACTGTGGACCTGAACGGAAAGGTGGCCGTGAAGAAGGTCACCATCCGCATCACCGGTACCAATGGCGGAGGGAGCCTGGCCTCCATCAGCCAGGTGGAGTTTGTAAACGGCATGGAAAGCCGCATCCCGGCGCCCCAGACCAGCATACCCCAGGGAGTCACCGCCGCGGCCGGCAGCCGGCAGTTCACCGTGAAATGGAATCCCTGCGAGAACATCACCGGCTATGAGGTGTTCGTCTCCAACGGGGATGTCTCCGACACCTATACGGTCACCGGCACCAGCCTCACTGTCACCAACTTCGGCGGCACAGGCACCAACCTCGGCGCCAAAGAGGTAGAGAATTATAAGACCTATACGGTCACGGTCCGGTCCGTCAACGGCAAATGGAAGAGCGATATGAGCGCCGCCGTCACCGTGACCCCCAAGCCCACCGGCAGGCCGGACAAGCCGGACAACGTGAAGGCCGTGGGCGGCTACCAGATGATCACCGTCACCTGGAAGAACATGAAGGACACCCAGTCCTATAACCTCTACTATAAGACCCCCGAGGAGACGGAGTACCATAAGCTTGAGGGCCTCACCGGGACGAAATATGAGTTCACCGGCCTCGCCGGTGCGGCCCAGACGGAGTATGAGGTCTATGTGACCGGCGTCAACGAATTTGGCGAGAGCGGCGAGTCCCTGCACGCCAGCGCGAAGACCATAACTCTGGACCCGGCGGAGATGCCCCGCTTTAACCTCATCAACGCCGACGAGAGCGGCATGCCCGGCACGAACCACATCACCTCCGCGGTCCTGGGCTGCGGCGGGGACAACATGTTCGACAGCCCCCTGGACACAGCTCCGGGCTCCGCCTGGGGCACCGTGGACGGCGATCCCCGGTCCTACTATGAACGGGGCACCTGGAACGACGGCGGCTATTATAACCTGCCCGCCAACGTGGGCCTTATCTACACCTTTGACCAGCCCTATGAGATGGACACCATCGGCATGGTGAGCACCGACGCCAGCATGGATTACACCTATTGCCGGGTCCGCTGGTGGGATGAAAGCGGCGCCGAGCACCTGTACGACGAATCCTTCATGACGAGCCAGCGCCGCACGGACAGCCAGGGCCGGACCTATTTCTTCCTGCGCATGCCTTCTCCCATCACCGCCACGAAGGTGCAGATCGGCGTGGCCCGCTACTGGGCCGGCAATAACCGTGTCAACGTCGCGGACGTGTACTTCTATCACTACGACGACCTGAAACGGCAGCTTTACGGGATGTATGACGACGACCTGCACACCACGCTGAAGAGCACGGTGACGAAGGAGCAGCTGGAAAGCCTGAAGACCGCCATCGAAAATTCTGTCGACAAGTTCGGCAACGTGAACCCCGATAAGGACCTGCTCCTGAAGGAGTGGGAGACTGCCTGGAAGATATTCAACGACCAGTTCCTGCGGAAGGTCACCTATGTCCATACCGGCATCACCGCCAGCGGCGACGAGCACGGCTTCGGCGGTCTGAACGCCTGGCAGCCCTTGGGCGTCACCGCGGCGGCGGGGGAGAAGATCACGGTCTATGTCTCCAGCAGCCTCAAGAAGACCGGCGACGCCACCCAGCTGAAGCTGGTGGCCACCCAGTATCACGCCGAGGCCAGCGCCCTGTCCCAGATCCTCACTTCCAACCTTAAAATTGGTGCCAATGAGATCATTGTGCCCAAGGTGTGGACCAATACCGGTATGGAGTCCGGCGGAGCCCTATACGTGCAGTATATGGGCGGGGCTGGTTCCCGGGAGCAGTATGCCGTGCGGGTCAGCGGCGGCGTGCAGGTGCCGGTGTTGGACCTGTACGGGGTAACAGACCCCGGCGAGCGCTCTGCGCGGGTGAGCGCCTATGTGGGCGAACTGAACGCCTACGTGGGCAGCATGGAGTCCCTGCACGCCCAGGTCCACCAGGCCGCGGAGGAGCCCAACGCCGAGGTCAACTATGAATACAGCGAGAGAAACTGCATCCTGGGCGCCACGGACATCATGCTGGACACTATGATGCTGTCCCTGCCCGCAAAGCAGGTCATAAATGGCTGCGGCGGCAATGCCGGGACGCTGCTGAACTCCCTGAACGCCATGGAGAGCATGATGTACCTGTTCTACCAGCACAAGGGACTGAACGCCTCCGCCAGGGACGCGGTGGACCGCATACCCTTCCGGCACCTGAATATCCGCTATCAGCGGATGTTCTCCGGCGCGTTCATGTACGCCTCCGGCGATCACATCGGCATCGAGTGGCCCGAGACGGCGGGCATGGCCAATTGCGTGGGCATCACCGCCGACGCAAACGGCAAATATGTGTCCGGGAACTACTTCGGCTGGGGCGTCGCCCATGAGATCGGCCACGATATCAACCAGGGCTCCTACGCCATCGCCGAGATCACCAACAACTACTTCGCTGTTCTGGCCCAGGCAAAAGAGAGCAACGACAGCGTCCGCTTTGACTACAACAACGTCTACGCAAAGGTCACCAGCGGCGCGAAGGGCAGCGCCTCCAACGTGTTCACACAGCTGGCCATGTACTGGCAGCTGCACCTGGCCTATGATAAGGGCTATAACTTCAGGACCTATTCTGACTACAATGAGCAGCTGGCGAACCTGTTCTGGGCCCGGGTGGATACCTACGCCCGCACGCCCTCCAAGGCGCCCGGCGGGAACTTGTCTCTGGAGGGGGCGGACATCGACCAGACCCTGATGCGCCTGGCCTGCGCGGCGGCGGAGAAGAACATTCTGGACTTCTTCGTGCGCTGGGGCAAGATACCTGACGAGGCGACGATCGCCTACGCCAGCCAGCTCCCGGCGGAGACAAGAGCTATCTATTACGCCAACGACGACGCCCGTCTCTACGCCCTGAACGGCGCGGGCAGCGCGCTCGCGGCGGACGGCACCACGGCGGCCATCGCCTCGGTGGACGTCCAGGCCGACCAGATCCAGCGAAACCGCGTGACGGTCACCGTCACGCCCAGCGGCGCTATTCCCGAGAGCGATATCCTGGGTTATGAGATCGTCCGCCGGACCATCGAACGGGGCGTGACCGAGCGCCGGACCGTGGGCTTCACCACCACGAACAGCTTTACGGACGTGGTCTCCGCTATGAACAACCGGACTGTGTCCTATGAGGTCACGCTGGTGGACAAATACCTGAACCGCTCCGCTGTGGCGGAGGGCGCCATGGTGAAGGTGGAGCACGGCGGCGACCTGGGCAAGGACAGCTGGACCGTCCGCACCGCGGGCCTGGAGGCCGCCCCCATCACCAGCGGCGGCGTCAGCGCCGATGACCCGGAGGTCGTGGAAGAAAATGCCGCCCTGTATGCCATCGACAACAAGGCGGAGACCATATACACGGCCGGCATGGCCGGCGCCGGCGCCATTGAGATAGACTTCCACGATACCCATGTGGTCACGGCCCTGCGGTATACGAACGCGGCCCTCGACCACTGCGAGATCGCCGTCCGTCAGGCCGGCCAGTGGATAGACGCGGCGGCCGGCACGCTGAACGGGGATGGTATCATCTACTTCTCCAACGGCGACCAAAGCTATGTGAGCACCTACGCGGCGGACGCCATCCGCCTGGTGCTGATGAGTGAGAACACGACTGTCTCCGTGGCGGAGCTGGACGTGTTGGGACCCACCGGCGACAATGTGGACGTGCATACGGCCGGCGGCCAGCTCTCTGTCGGCTATCTGGAGGCTGCATACACATACGATGAAAAGCAGGACCTGTCCATCCCCAGGGATTCGCTGGTGTTCACCGGCAGCTATAAGGGCAACGCGGCCTATAACGTTGTCATGCTCTATGATGAGAACGGCGAGGTGGTGACCGGCGTCGACCCGCAGACAGGTGAACGTGTATCTCACCAGGTCATTCTCTCCAAGGTGCCCGACAGCGGAAAGATACAGGACGTGACAGACGGCGTCTGGGTCTGGTGGATCGAGCCGGAAGAGATGGACATCGGAAAGGGCTTTAAGGTGCCCGGTCGGGTCCGGGTGGAGCTTTACCGGGTCAATGACGCCATGACCAACGAGGGCGAACGGCTGGTGAGCGACTCGCTGTTCGTGGACGTGCCAAAAGACTTGGGCAGCATCACCCTTGGCGGCGCTGACTGAGGCGGGAGAGGAAGGAGGAAAGAAAAATGAAACGTATCCTTCATATGTTCATGACAGTTTTGGTCCTGGCAGCGGTAATGCTGATGCCGGTGACCGACACGCTGGCGGCGGAGGGCGAGGCAAACGCCTCGTCCGCGCCCGGCGTCGACTATATAACGGTGGACGGCGGTGTGGTCACGCTCCACTCCGACAGCATGGCCGGAGAGGGGATATGCTCCCTGCAGCTGACGCTCACAGGCGCCGCGGACTTCGTCTTTGACGAGACGCTGGCTGGCGGCCGGATGACCCATGTGAGCCGCACAGCGGATGGCGTGACGATCTACATCGCCGGGGCGTCTCCCCTGATGGCCGATGGCTTCACCACGCTCGCGCTTGGCACGGTCGCGCCAGCGGACGGCACGGTGACGCTGGCGGAGAACTCTTTAATATACGTCTATGGCTCCCGGGCCATCATCCGCAACGTGGTGGACGAGGAAGAGGAGGGGGACGCCGAGGTCCAGTCCGACGACCCGATGGAGGTCCCGCCGGAGACGCCGCCTGAGAACCAGCCTCCTGCCGAAAGGCAGCCCGACAGCGGATTTACCGACAACAACGCCGGGGGCATTATCGGCGACGGCTATGACGACGGCACCGGCTCCGGAGCGCCGGAGCCCACCGCCACGGCGGAGCCCACCCCTATCCCGACAGCCACACCGGAGCCCACCACCGAGCCCACGGCGACCGCAGCGCCCACGGAGACGCCCGCTGTTACCTCCGAGCCCATGACCAGGGCCGCGGATACCGCCGTTCCCGCGGCCACCCAGCAGCCGGCGGCGGCCGGCACACAGGCCCCCGCCACGGGGGACGAGACCGTGTTCGTGCCCTGGGCGCTGACCCTCATTCTGTGCGGCGGCCTGCTGGCGGTCATCATGGCCCGCGGAAAGCGCCGTCAGTAAGGAAATACATCATCTGGCCCCCGGCATCAGCCGGGGGCCCATTTTCTTGTGGAGGGGCAAACTGGGCAGAATAGCTAAATTTTACCATCTCTTCGGCGGAAAAATGTCTTTTTCCACATGCGGGGAAGAATTGACTTTCCTTCCGACCCTTTGTTATAATCAATATAACAATGAAACACACATGAATTGGCAACTGACGGTGAGCGGCGAACGCAAGGAAGCCAATTTCATTGTTTTTGCCGACCGTCTGGGCAGTTCTATTTGCAGCAAAATAGGACTGCTCTGACTGCTTTAAAGGAGCGTTTTAAATGAAGAAAGTGGCCATCATCATGGGCAGCGACAGCGACCTGCCCGTGGCGGAAAAGGCGGCGGACAAGCTGGCGGAATATGGCGTGCCCCACGAGGTGCACATCTTCTCCGCCCACCGCACGCCGGAGGAGGCGAGGGACTTCGCCCTGAATGCCCGAAGCCGCGGCTTCGGGGTGATCATCGCGGCCGCGGGTATGGCGGCCCACCTGGCCGGGGCCATTGCGGCCAACACCACTCTGCCGGTGATCGGCATTCCCCTGAAAAGCAAAAACCTAGACGGCGTTGACGCCCTTCTGTCCACGGTGCAGATGCCCTCCGGCATCCCGGTAGCCACCGTAGCGATAGACGGGGCCGTCAACGCCGCGCTGCTTTCCGTCCAGATACTGGCGCTGGAGGATCAATCTCTCGCGGACAAGCTGGAAATAGCCCGGGCCGAGGGCCGGGCGAAGGTGCTGGAAAAGAACGCTGCCGTGGAGGCACGGTTCAATCATACGTAAACAACCATTTTTATGGAGGTCGATATCATGGAAAAGAAAGAGCAGCTCTACGAAGGAAAGGCCAAAAAGGTCTACGCCACCGAGGACCCCGAGCTTCTGATCGTGTCCTACAAGGACGATGCCACCGCTTTCAACGGCCTGAAAAAGGGCCAGATCGCCGGCAAGGGCGCCATCAACAACCGGGTCACAAACTACCTGATGCAGGTCCTGGAGAAGGAGGGCGTGCCCACCCACTTCGTGAAGGAACTGAACGACCGGGAGACAGTGGTGAAGAAGGTCTCCATCGTGCCTCTGGAGGTCATCATCCGCAACATCTCCGCCGGCTCCTTCGCCAAGCGCTACGGCGTGGAGGAGGGCATCGTCTTTGCCGCCCCCACCTTTGAGACCTCCTATAAGAACGACGCCCTGGGCGACCCCCTCATCAACGACTACCACGCCCTGGCCCTGGGCCTGTGCACCCCGGAGGATCTGGACACCATCAAGGCCATGGCCTTCAAGGTGAACGACGTGCTGAAGGCCTTTTTCAAGGCCGTGAACGTGGACCTGGTGGACTTCAAGCTGGAGTTCGGCAAGACCTCGGACGGCTCTATCGTCCTGGCCGACGAGATCAGCCCCGACACCTGCCGGTTCTGGGACAGCACCACCCATGAGAAGCTGGACAAGGACCGCTTCCGCCGGGACTTGGGCGGGGTGGAGGACGCCTACGCCGAGATGATGAAGCGCATCCTGGGCTGAGATATGAGTAATCTTCACGAGGAATGCGGCGTATTCGGCATCTTCGCGCCGAAGCAGATGCCGCTGGTATCCACCGCCTATTATGGGCTGTACGCTTTGCAGCACCGGGGGCAGGAGAGCTGTGGCATCGTCATCAACGACGACGGCCTGTTCAGCTTTTATAAGGACCTGGGCCTGGTGAGCGACGTGTTCACCAACCGGGTGCTGAGCCACCTGCCGGAGGGCAATATGGCCGTGGGCCACGTGCGCTACGGCACCACCGGCTGCAGCGGCCGGGAGAACTGCCAGCCCATGGTGGTCAACCACATCAAGGGCCGCATGGCCCTGGCCCACAACGGCAATCTCGTCAACTCCGCCGAGCTGCGCAAAGCGCTGGAGCTGCAGGGTTCCATCTTCCACTCCACCAGCGACACGGAGGTCATCTCCTACGTCATCACCAAGGAGCGGCTCACCGCTCCCTCCATTGAGCAGGCGGTGAACCAGGCCATGTTCCTTATAAAAGGCGCCTATTCCATGGTGGTGATGAGCCCCTCCAAGCTCTTGGCGGTCCGGGACGAGAACGGCTTCCGGCCCCTGTGCTACGGCCAGAGGGAGGACGGCGCCTACGTGGTGGCGTCGGAGAGCTGCGCCCTGGAGGCGGTGAACGCCCGGTTCATCCGGGACGTGGAGCCGGGGGAGATCGTCATGTTCTCCAAGGACGGCGTCCAGAGCATCCGGGACCACTGCGGCAAGGCGCCGCGGAAGCTGTGCATCTTCGAGCACATCTACTTCGCCCGGCCCGACTCCGTCATCGACGGCGTAAGCGTCCACGAGGCCCGCATCCGGGCGGGAGAGCGGCTGGCCGCCCGCCACGGCGTGGAAGCGGACGTGGTCATCGGCGTGCCCGACTCCGGGCTGGATGCCGCCCTGGGCTATGCCCGGGCCTCCGGCATCCCCTACGGCGTGGGCTTCATCAAGAATAAATACATCGGCCGCACCTTTATCGCTCCCGGTCAGGGCAACCGGGAAGACATGGTGCGCATCAAATTGAATCCCGTTGCCAGCGTGGTCCGGGGCAAGCGGGTGGTGGTGGTAGACGACTCCATCGTCCGGGGCACCACCAGCGGCCGGTTCGTGCGTCTGCTGCGGGAGGCAGGCGGCGCGGAGGTACACATGCGCATCTCCGCGCCGCCCTTCTTGAATCCCTGCTATTACGGCACGGACATCGACTCCCGGGATAACCTGATCGCCTGCCACCACTCGGTGGAGGAGATATGCGCCATCATCGGGGCGGACAGCCTTGGGTACCTGCCGGCCGAGGACCTGCCGTACCTCTTGGGCGACGCGGACTGCGAGGGCTTCTGCGACGCCTGTTTCACCAATAACTACCCAACCATGATACCCACCAACAGCTCCAAGAGCCGCTTTGAGTACAAGATCAGCGAGGGGAGAGGCCGGGATGAATAAAGAGAGCTTTTCCGAAAGCTACGCCGCCGCCGGCGTGGACATCACCGCGGGCTACAAGTCCGTGGAGCTGATGAAGGCCCATATCGCCCGGACCAATATTCCCGGCGTGGTGGGCGACGTGGGCGGCTTCGGCGGCCTGTTCCGGCCGGACCTGGCCGGGATGAAGGAGCCCATCCTGGTCTCCGGCACCGACGGCGTGGGCACCAAGCTGCGCATCGCCCAGATACTGGACAGGCATGACACCATCGGCGTCGACTGCGTGGCCATGTGCGCCAACGACGTGGTCTGCGCCGGGGCGAGACCTTTGTTCTTTTTGGATTACATCGCCTGCGGGAAGAATATCCCCGAGCGCATCGCGGCCATCGTGGCCGGCGTAGCGGAGGGATGCGTGCAGGCGGGCTGCGCCCTTATCGGCGGGGAGACCGCCGAGCATCCCGGCGTCATGGCCGAGGACGACTACGACCTGGCCGGATTCGTGGTGGGCGTCGCCGACCGGGAGAAGATGCTGGACAACAGCGCTACAAAACCGGGGGACGCGCTCATCGCGCTGCCCTCCAGCGGCGTCCACTCCAACGGCTTTTCCCTGGTGCGCAAGGTGTTCGGCGTAGGGGAGAAGGATATTGCCCGCCCCTGTGAGGCACTGGACGGCGCCTCCGTCGGCGAGACGCTGCTGACCCCCACCCGTATCTATGTGAAGCCCGTGCTGGCCCTCATGGAGGCCGTACAGGTCAAGGGCGTGAGCCACATCACCGGCGGCGGGTTTTACGAGAACATCCCCCGGAGCATCCCGGAGGGGCTGAGCGTGCGCATCGAAAAGAAAGCGATGCGGACGCCGGTCATATTCAACCTCATCCAAAAGACCGGGAACATTCCGGAACGGGATATGTTCAACACCTTCAACATGGGCGTGGGCATGACCGTGACCGTGGCTGCCGGTGACGCCGACAGGGCCATCGAGGTCCTGCGGGCCAACGGGGAGGAGGCCTATATCCTGGGCGAAGTGGTCCGGGGCGGAGAGAGGGTGCAGCTTCTATGAAAAAGACGCGCATCGCCGTGTTCGTCTCCGGCGGCGGCACCAACCTCCAGGCTCTTTTGGACGCCCAGGCGGCGGGAAAGCTGCCCTCCGGCGAGATCGTTCTGGTGGTATCCAGCCAGCCGGACGCCTACGCCCTGACCCGGGCTGAAAAGGCAGGTGTGCCAACAGTCGTCTGCTCCCGGAAGGAGCTGGGCAGCCAGGAGGCATTCGAGGCCGCCATTTTGAAGGCATTGAAGAACGCCGGCGCGGAGATGATCGTGCTGGCGGGGTTCATGAGCATTCTCTCCAAGGACTTCACCGACCGCTTCCCGGAGCGGATACTGAACGTACACCCGGCGCTGATCCCCTCCTTCTGCGGCAAGGGCTATTACGGCCTGAAGGTCCACGAGGAGGCCCTGAAACGGGGCGTGAAGGTCACCGGCGCCACGGTGCATTTTGTCAACGAGATACCGGACGGCGGGCGCATCATCGCCCAAAAGCCGGTGCTGGTAGAGGACGGCGACACGCCGCAGGTCTTGCAGCGGCGGGTCATGGAACAGGCGGAGTGGATCATCCTGCCCCAGGCGGCGGAGATGGTGGCCGCCCAGATCATGAAAGGAAAAGAGCATGACTGATTTGACAGCGTACCTGCGCGAGAGGACCTACCCCGGCCGGGGCATCTTCCTGGGCCGGAGCGCCGACGGGAAGAAGGCGGTGATCGCCTACTTCATCATGGGCCGCAGCGTCAACAGCCGCAACCGGGTATTCGTGACCACCGACGACGGCATCCGCACCCAGGCCCATGACCCGGCCAAGATGGTGGACCCCAGCCTCATCATCTACCACCCTGTACGGGTCTGGGAGGGCGCCACCGTCGTCACCAACGGCGACCAGACCGATACCGTCCGGGACGCCCTGCAGGCGGGCCAGACCTTCGCCGCCGCTCTCCGTACCCGGGAATTTGAGCCCGACGGGCCCAACTGGACCCCCCGCATCTCCGGCGTCGTGGAGCCGGACGGCAGCTATAAGCTGTCCATATTGAAGAGCCTTGACGGCGACCCCGCCTGCTGCTGCCGGTATTTCTATGAGTACGATAAGCCCAAGGCAGGCATGGGCCACATCATCCACACCTATGCCGCCGACGGCGATCCGCTGCCCTCCTATGAGGGAGAGCCTGCCCCGGTATCCATCGACGCGCCCGACGCAAAAAGCCTGAGTGAACAGGTCTGGGCGGCCCTCAACGAGGACAACAAGGTGTCCCTCTATGTGTCCTATATCGACCTGGCCACCGGGGAACGGGATACCGTCATCACCAACAAACACGAAGGCTGAAAGGAGACGCATATGAACTCTCTGGAACTGAAATACGGCTGCAACCCCAACCAGAAGCCCTCCTGCATCTTCATGAAGGACGGCTCCGACCTGCCCATCCAAGTGCTGAACGGCAAGCCGGGCTTTATCAACTTCCTGGACGCCTTCAACGCCTGGCAGCTGGTGAAGGAGCTCTCCGAGGCCACGGGCCTTCCCGCCGCCGCCAGCTTCAAACATGTGTCCCCGGCGGGCGCCGCCGTGGGCAAGCCCCTTTCCGAGACGGACAGGAAGATATACTTCGTGGACCCGAACGCGGAGCTTTCGCCCATCGCCTGCGCCTATATCCGGGCCCGGGGCGCGGACCGGCTCTGCTCCTACGGCGACTGGGCGGCCCTCTCCGAGACCTGCGACGAGGCCACGGCAAAGTACCTGAAAGACGAGGTCTCCGACGGCGTCATCGCCCCGGACTATACCCCCGAGGCCCTGGCCATCCTGAAGACGAAGAAAAAGGGCAATTATAACGTAGTGAAGATAGACCCCGCCTATGTGCCCGACCCGGTGGAGCGCAAGGACGTATACGGCGTCACCTTCCAGCAGGGGCGGAACGACTATAAGGTCACGGCGGAGGCCTTTGCCAACATCGTGACGAAGAACAAGACCCTGCCCCCTGAGGCGGTGACGGACATGACCGTGGCCCTCATCACGCTCAAGTACACCCAGTCCAACTCCGTGTGCTACGTGAAGGACGGACAGGCCATCGGCGTGGGCGCGGGCCAGCAGAGCCGCATCCACTGCACGCGCCTGGCTGGCAATAAGGCGGACAACTGGTACCTGCGGCAGCATGAAAAGGTTTTGAACCTGCCCTTCAAAGCGGATATCCGCCGCCCGGACCGGGACAACGCCATCGACGTGTATATCTCCGACGAGTATGAGGACGTGCTGGCCGACGGCGCCTGGCAGAACGTATTCACCCGGCGGCCCGAGCCCCTGACCGCGGAGGAGAAAAAGGCCTGGATCGCCACCCAGTCCGGCGTCACCGTTGGCAGCGACGCCTTCTTCCCCTTCGGGGACAACGTGGAGCGTGCCCGCAAGTCCGGCGTGGCCTATATCGCCGAGCCCGGCGGCTCCATCCGGGACGACAACGTCATCGAGACGGCGGACAAGTACGGCATCGTCATGGCCTTCACGGGCATGCGGCTGTTCCACCACTGATTGAGGTCATGTTCGGCGCTGACAGAAAAAGACGCCGCAGGCTGGAGGCGGCCTTCGGGAAGAAGCCGGACGTGTACTTTACCGACGGGGACATGGAGCGCATCCGGGCCTGGTCGGACTACCACCGGGAGCGGGAAAACGGTTACAGTGTGGACGATGTAACCTGGCATGACCTGGATATGGATAGGGTGTTCAGGCGCATCGATCCGGGCCTGTCCACGCCGGGGGAGCAGGTGCTCTACGATACCCTGCGCCATCCTGCCCTGACCGGGGAGGAATACGGCCGCCGGGCCAGGCTCATCGCGTTCATGGAGGCAGAGCCGGGAAAGCGGTTGGAGGTCCAGGTCATTTTGGACAAGCTGGGACGGACACGGCGTTCAGACCTTTTCACAGCGTTCGCGCCGGAGGCCAGGGGCCGGGGCCGGTTCATCCTCTATGCGGCCCTGTCGGCGGCGTTCGCGGTCTGCCTTGTGCTGGGGGCGGTGGGCTCCGTTCCGATCATGGCGGCGGTCATGCTCATGTCTTTCAATATGGTGCTTCGGGAGTTCGCATTGCGTCGGGTGCGCCTGGAATTTGATACCCTCAACTACTCGGTGGCGGAGGTGTTTGCCCTGCGGCGGGTCCAAAAGCTGTGCATACCGGGTCTGGACCGGGAGCTGACGGGCGCTTACGTGGCATTGAAAAAGCTGCGGTTTGTACTGCGCACCGGCGGCGTGTCCGGTATGGACACCGGCAACGCAGGGGATCTGCTGGCCTCGCTATTCTTGCTGGACATCATCACCTATGAGTACCTGAAAAACAAGCTGTGGACCCACCAGAAGGATCTGATGGCCGTCATCGAGGGCCTGGGACGGCTGGATACGGCCATCGCGGCGGCCTCCTGGCGGGCGAGCATGGACGTGTGCGCCGTGCCGGACATCGCCTTTGACGGCTCGGCGAAACTGCATGTCCGGGGCATGGTCCACCCGCTGCTGGACGCCGCCGTGCCCAACGATCTGGACCTGGGCGGGCCAATGCTGCTCACCGGCTCCAACGCCTCCGGCAAGAGCACCTATCTGCGTACAGCGCTATTGAACGCCCTGCTGGCCCAGAGCCTGTGCACGGCAGCGGCGGAGAGCTATCAGGGCGGCGCGTTTTACGTTTATTCATCTATGGCCCTAGAGGACGACCTGTTGGCGGGGGAAAGCTATTACGTCACGGAGATCAAGTCCATTCGCCGTATCCTGATGGCGGCGGAAAAGGAAAGACCTGTCCTGTGCGTGGTGGATGAAGTCCTGCGGGGCACCAACACCGCCGAGCGCATCGCGGCGTCCAGCGCCATTTTGGAGACGCTCTTTGACGCGGGGGTCCTTTGCCTGGCGGCCACCCACGATCTGGAGCTGTGCGCCCTGCTGGCGGGAAAGTGCCGGATGTGCCACTTTGAGGAGACGGTGTGCGAGGGTTCCATGGATTTTGACTACCGGCTCCGGGAGGGACCGGCCCGATCCCGGAACGCCATCCGGCTTTTGGGGATGATGGGCTTTGACGCCGCGCTCGTGGTCAAGGCGGAGCGCCGGGCGAAGCAATATTTGGAAACAGGCGCATGGGAATAAGATTTGGATGCAAGAGAGGGATACTATGAAACTCATGGTCATCGGCAGCGGCGGCCGGGAACACGCCGTCATCCGCAAACTGAAGGAGAGTCCCAGTGTAGAGACGATATACGCCCTGCCCGGCAACGGCGGCATCGCCGCGGACGCCGAGTGTGTAGACATCGGCGCCAAGGATATAGAGGGCGCGGTGCGCTTTGCGAAGGAGAACGCTATCGACTTCGCCGTGGTCACCCCCGACGACCCCCTGGTGCTGGGAATGGTGGACGCCCTGGAGGCGGCGGGCGTGCCCTGCTTCGGGCCCGACAAAAAGGCCGCTGTCATCGAGGGCAGCAAGGTCTTTTCCAAGAACCTCATGAAGAAGTACGGCATCCCCACGGCCTCCTATGAGGTGTTCGACGACGCGGAAAAGGCGCTGGAATACGTGAAGACCGCGCCGCTGCCCACGGTGGTGAAGGCGGACGGCCTGGCTCTGGGCAAGGGCGTGCTCATCGCCCAGACCCGGGAGGAGGCCATTGAGGCCGTCAAGTCCATCATGGAGGACAAAAAGTTCGGCGCCAGCGGCGACCAGATCGTGGTGGAGGAATTCCTGACCGGCCCGGAGGTGTCTGTGCTGGCCTTCACCGACGGCGTCACCGTCAAGCCCATGGTGTCCTCCATGGACCACAAGCGGGCTCACGACAACGACACCGGCCTCAACACCGGCGGCATGGGCACCGTGGCCCCCAACCCCTATTACACGAAGGATATCGCCGATAAGTGCATGGAGACCGTCTTCAAGCCAACCATCGCGGCCATGGCCGCCGAGGGCCGGCCCTTCAAGGGCTGCCTTTACTTCGGCCTGATGCTCACGCCGAACGGGCCCAAGGTCATCGAGTATAACTGCCGCTTCGGCGACCCGGAGACCCAGGTGGTGCTGCCGCTGATGGAGTCGGACCTCCTGGAGGCCATGCAGGCCTGCCGGAACGGCACGCTGGATAAGACGGACGTGCGTTTTTCGGATAAGCACGCCTGCTGCGTCATCATGGCGAGCGACGGCTATCCTGAGAGCTATGAGAAGGGCTATGAGATAACCTGTGACGCTGGCATAAATGCCCAGGTCTATGTGGCCGGGGCGAAGCTGGAGGGAGATAAGCTCCTGACCAGCGGCGGCCGGGTGCTGGGCGTCACCGCCGTGGCGGAGAGCCTGCCTAAGGCCATTGACGCCGCCTATTCCGATGTGGAAAAAGTCCATTTTGGCAGCGCCTTTTACCGCCATGACATCGGCGGCCGGGCCCTGAAAGCGCTGGAGAACTGAGAGAGAATATATGGTCTATCGGATATATGCAGAGAAAAAGCCGGGGGTGTCCCCGGAGAGCGCCGGGGTGCTTGCCGACCTGCGGGACTTCCTGGGCGTCAAGGCCCTGGAGGAAGTGCGCATCCTGAACCGGTACGATGTGGACCACATCGACCGGGCGGTATTTGACGAGGCCCGGTCCGTGGTCTTTTCCGAGCCCCAGGTGGACACGGTCTATGACGAGACGTTCTCCGCGCCGGAGGGGCAGTGGACCGTGCTTGCGGTGGAAGCCCTGCCTGGGCAGTTCGACCAGAGAGCCGACTCCGCCGCTCAGTGCATCCAGCTCATGGCCGGCGTAGAGCGGCCGCTTGTGTCCTACGCAAAGGTGTATCTCCTGCGGGGAGACCTCACGGCGGAGGACATCGACAAGATCAGCGGCTACGTCATCAACCCCGTGGAGAGCCGCCGCGCCTCCATGGACAAGCCGGAGACCCTGGCGCGGACCTATGCCGTGCCCGACCATGTGCAGACGGTGGAAGGGTTCACCGCCATGGATGATGCGGCCCTGGCCGCCCTGCTGGACAAGCTGGGCCTTGCCATGGATCTGGATGACCTGAAGTTCCTTCAGAACTATTTCAAGAACGAAGAGCATCGGGACCCCACCCTTACAGAGGTGCGGGTGGTGGACACCTATTGGTCCGACCACTGCCGCCACACCACCTTCTCCGCCCATCTGGACAGCGTGGATATAGAGGACCCCGCCGTCAAGACGGCCTATGAGAAGTACAAGGCGGCGCGGGCGGAGGTCTACGGGGAGGAGAAGGCCGCCGCGCGGCCAGAAACTCTTATGGACATCGCCACCCTGGGGACGAAGACCATGAAAAAGCGGGGCATGCTCCCGGAACTGGACGAGAGCGAAGAGATCAACGCCTGTTCCATCCATGTGCCCGCCAAAGTGGACGGGAGGGAGCAGGACTGGCTCCTCATGTTCAAGAACGAGACCCACAACCACCCCACGGAGATAGAGCCCTTCGGCGGCGCGGCCACCTGCATTGGCGGCTGCATCCGCGATCCTCTTTCTGGCCGGGCCTATGTGCACCAGGCTATGCGGGTCACCGGCGGCGGCGATCCCCGGGCGGCGGTGGACGATACCGTGCCCGGGAAACTCCCCCAGCGGAAACTGGCCCAGACCGCCGCGGCGGGCTATTCCTCTTACGGCAACCAGATAGGCCTCGCCACCGGCCATGTGGCCGAGATGTACCACGAGGGCTATATCGCCAAGCGCCTGGAGTGCGGCGTGGTGGTGGCGGCAGCCCCGGCGGAGAACGTGCGCCGGGAAGAGCCGGCGGCCGGGGACGTGGTCATATTGCTGGGCGGCCGCACCAGCCGTGACGGTATCGGCGGCGCCACCGGCTCCTCCAAGAGCCACAACACCAAATCCCTGCAGACCATGGCCTCGGAGGTCCAGAAGGGCAACGCCCCCGAGGAGCGGAAGATACAGCGGCTCTTTCGGGACGGGAACGTGACCCGGCTCATCAAGCGCTGCAACGACTTCGGCGCCGGCGGCGTCAGCGTCGCCATCGGCGAGCTGGCGGACGGACTGCAGATAGACCTGGACGCGGTGCGCAAGAAATACGAGGGCCTGGACGGCACGGAACTTGCCATCTCCGAGAGCCAGGAGCGCATGGCCGTAGTGGTGGCCCCCGAGGACGCGGAGGCGTTCATCGCCGCCGCCGAGGCGGAGAACCTGGAGGCCTACCGGGTGGCGGTGGTCACCGAGAACCCCCGGATGGTCATGACCTGGAAGGGGAGGACTGTCGCGGACCTCTCCCGGGCATTTTTGAACACCAACGGCGCCGTGAAGCACGCGGCGGTGTCGGTGCCCGAGAAGGACCGTACCGCCATGGGCCAGGCCCGATTCTACAGCCTGCGGGAGATGGCTGGGAGCCTCCGGTGCGCCTCCCGTCGTGGCCTCACGGAGCGGTTTGACGGCACCATCGGCGCGGGCAGCGTGCTCATGCCCTTCGGAGGCCGGACCCAGACCACCCCGGCCCAGGCCATGGCGGCCCTGCTGCCGGTGCTGCCGGGCCAGCACACCGACCAGGCCAGCGTGATGGCCTGGGGCTGTGACCCGGACCGGATGACCGTGGACCCCTATGCCGGGGCCATGGACAGCGTGGTCACGTCGCTGACCAAGATCGTGGCGGCGGGCGCGGACTATAAGGCCGCTTACCTGACGTTCCAGGAGTTTTTTGAAAAGCTGCGGGAGGACCCGGCCCGCTGGGGCAGGCCCTTCTCCGCGCTGCTGGGGGCCCTGGAGGCCCAGCTGGACTACGGCTGCGCGGCCATCGGCGGCAAGGACTCCATGTCCGGCTCCTTTATGGACCGGGACGTGCCGCCCACGCTGATCTCCTTCGCCATCGCCCCCATTCAGGCAGGGGACGTGCTCTCGCCCGAGTTCAAAGAGGCGGGGCACCCGGTGTATGTGTTCGGCGGCGACGTGCCGGAGCACACGAAGGCCGCCTGGGAGGCGTTCCACGCTCTGGCCCAACAGGGCAGGGTGAAGGCCGCTTGGGCCATCGAGGAGAGCGCCGCCGAAGCGGTGATGAAGATGTCCTTCGGCAACCGGATCGGGTTCAAGGCCAACGAAGAGATGACGGGGGACATGTGGCACATCCCCTTTTACGGGGCCATCGTGGCGGAGCTGACGGGCGATACCGACTGCCCCTACGCCCGAAAGGTGGGTGTTACCACGGCGGAGCCGACGATCGACCTGGGCGGCGACAGCGCCCCTGTCGACGAGCTGCTGGCCCTGAACGAGGCTGTGCTGGAGGACGTGTATCCCACCCGCACGGCTGAGACCGGTCCCGTGGAGGCGTTCACCTTTACCGCAAATGAGCATAAAGCCCCGGCGGTGAAACACGCCTGGCCCCGGGCATTCATCCCCGTGTTCCCCGGCACCAACTGCGAGTATGACACCGCCAGGGCGGTCATGGAGGCCGGCGGCGAGGCGGAGATACTGGTGGTGCGCAATTTGACCGCGGCGGACACCGCCGCCAGCATCGACCGGGCGGCCAAGGCCATCGAACGGGCCCAGATGATCGTGCTCCCCGGCGGCTTCTCCGGCGGCGACGAGCCGGAGGGCAGCGCCAAGTTCATCGCCGCCTTCTTCCGCGGCGGCCCCGTCCGGGAGCAGGTGACGAGGCTTTTGGAGCAGCGGGATGGGCTGATGCTTGGCATCTGCAACGGCTTCCAGGCGCTTATCAAGCTGGGGCTGGTACCCTTCGGAAAGATCGTGGATACGGACGAGAACTGCCCCACCCTGAGCTATAACGTCATCGGGCGGCACCAGTCCCGCATCGTGCGCACCCGTGTGGCCTCCAACAAGAGCCCCTGGCTGGCCGATACCAAGCCCGGCGAGGTCTACACCGTGCCCATCTCCCACGGCGAGGGCCGGTTCCTGGCCTCGGAGGAGCTGGTGAGAAAGCTCGCCGCCAACGGACAGATCGCCACCCAGTATGTTGACCTTGCAGGCGTGCCCTCCATGGACACCGCCGACAACCCCAACGGCTCCGTGTTCGCCATCGAGGGCATCACCAGCCCCGACGGCCGGGTGCTGGGGAAGATGGGCCACTCCGAGCGCGTGGGCGACAGCCTTTATAAGAACGTCCCCGGCCGGTATGACACGGGCATTTTCCGGGCCGCGGTCCGGTATTTCAGATAACACAAGGAGGAAAGACCATGGCACAGTATTGCAGCGAACCATCCCGCACCTTTAACGAGTATCTCCTAATCCCCGGGTATACCTCCGAGCAGTGCATCCCGGCCAACATCAGTCTGAAAACGCCCCTCACAAAGTTCAAAAAAGGGGAGGAGCCGGCCATCACTTTGAGTATCCCTATGGTGTCGGCCATCATGCAGTCCGTGTCCAACGACACCCTGGCCATCGCCCTGGCCCGGGAAGGGGGCCTCTCCTTCATCTACGGCTCCCAGACCATCGAGGACGAGGCGGCCATGGTCGCGAGGGTGAAGAATTATAAATCCGGCTTCGTGGTCAGCGCCTCCAACGTGACCCCGGACGCCACCCTGGCGGATATCCTGGCTCTGAAAGCGAAAAACGGCTTTTCCACCGTGGCCGTCACCGAGGACGGCACCGCGAACGGCAAGCTTCTGGGCCTGGTCACCAGCCGGGACTACCGCGTCAGCCGCATGGAGACCACGGAGCTTGTCCGGGACTTCATGACGCCCTTTGACAAGCTGGTCACCGCCCCCGAGGGCACGACGCTCAAGGAGGCCAACGACATCATTTGGGACCACAAGCTGAACGCTCTGCCCATTGTTTCCGCCGACGGACGAATGGAATACTTCGTCTTCCGCAAGGACTACGCCAGCCACAAGGAAAATCCCGAGGAGCTCCTGGACACCCAAAAGCGCCTCATGGTGGGCGCGGGCATCAACTCCCGGGACTACGTCCAGCGGGTGCCGGCGCTGGTGGAGGCCGGGGCGGACGCTCTGTGCATCGACTCCTCCGAGGGCCACTCCATCTGGCAGAAGCGCACCATCGAATGGATACGGGAGCATTACGGCGAGAGCGTGAAGGTGGGCGCGGGCAACGTGGTGGACGCGGCCGGGTTCCGCTTCCTGGCGGAGGCGGGCGCCGACTTCGTAAAAGTCGGCATCGGCGGCGGCTCCATCTGCATCACCCGGGAGACCAAGGGCATCGGCCGGGGCCAGGCCACGGCGGTCATCGAGGTTGCCAAGGCCCGGGACGAGTACTTCCAGGAGACAGGCATATATGTGCCCATCTGCTCCGACGGCGGCATCGTCCATGACCATCACATCACCCTGGCCTTGGCCATGGGCGCGGACTTCGTCATGCTGGGCCGGTACTTCGCCCGCTTTGACGAGAGCCCTACCCCCAAGCTGAACATCAACGGCACCATGGTGAAGGAATACTGGGGCGAGGGCTCCAACCGGGCCAGGAACTGGCAGCGCTACGACCTGGGCGGCAGCGAGGGCCTCAGCTTCGAGGAGGGCGTGGACAGCTACGTCACCTACGCCGGCGGCCTGCATGAGAACGTGCAGAAGACGCTCTATAAGGTCAAATCCACCATGTGCAACTGCGGCGTCACCACCATCCCCGACCTGCAGCGGGACGCCAAGCTCACCCTGGTCAGCGAGACCAGCATTGTGGAGGGCGGCTATCACGACGTGACCCTGCGCAACACCAGCGCCATAAAGTAACAAGGAGGACTTGCTCATGACCGATATCGAGATCGCCCAGGCCTGTAAAATGGAGCCCATCGGCGTCATCGCCCAGCGCGCCGGCGTGGACGAAAAGTACCTGGAGCCCTACGGGAAGTATAAGGCCAAGGTGGACTATGCCCTCCTGAATGAGAGCAGCCGTCCCGACGGGAAGCTCATTCTTGTGACGGCCATCACCCCCACACCCGCGGGCGAGGGCAAGACCACCACCAGTATAGGTCTCGCCGACGGCATGCGCCGCATCGGCAAGAACGCCATCCTGGCCCTGCGGGAGCCCTCTCTGGGGCCCGTGTTCGGCGTGAAGGGCGGCGCGGCCGGCGGCGGCTATGCCCAGGTGGTGCCCATGGAGGACATAAACCTCCACTTCACCGGGGACTTTCACGCCATCGGCGCGGCCAACAACCTCTTGGCCGCCATGCTGGATAACCACATCTACCAGGGCAACGCCCTGAACATCGACCCCAAGACCGTCACCTGGAAGCGCTGCGTGGACATGAACGACCGCCAGCTCAGGCATGTGGTGGACGGTCTGGGAGGGCGCGTGAACGGCGTGCCCCGGGAGGACGGCTACGATATCACCGTGGCCACGGAGATCATGGCGGTGTTCTGCCTGGCTTCGTCCATCCATGACCTCAAGGAGCGCCTCGGCCGCATCGTGGTGGCCTATACCTACGACGGCGCACCCGTGACGGCCAAGGAACTGAAGGCCGTGGGCGCCATGGCAGCCCTTCTGAAGGATGCTTTGAAGCCCAATCTGGTCCAGACATTGGAGGGGACCCCGGCCTTCGTCCACGGCGGGCCCTTTGCCAACATCGCCCACGGGTGCAACAGCGTGCTGGCCACCCGCATGGCCATGAAGCTGGCCGACTACACCGTCACGGAGGCAGGCTTCGGCGCGGACCTGGGTGCGGAGAAGTTTTTGGACATCAAGTGCCGCTACGCGGGGCTGACACCCTCTGCGGTGGTGGTGGTCGCCACCATCCGGGCACTCAAGATGCACGGCGGCCTGCCCAAGACCGATCTTGGCCATGAGGACCTGGCGGCCCTGGAAAAGGGCATGCCGAACCTCCTGCGGCATGTGTCCAACATCAAAAACGTCTACGGCCTGCCCTGTGTGGTGGCGGTGAACCGCTTCCCCACGGATACGGACGCGGAGGTGCAGCAGGTCATCGACTCCTGCGCCAGGCTGGGCGTAAAGGCGGTCCTGGGTGACTTCTGGGCCAAGGGCGGCGCCGGTGCCACCGACCTGGCCGCCGAGGTGGTCCGGGTCTGTGAGGAGGAGAAGCCGGACTTCCATTTCAGCTATGAGCTGGATATGCCTCTGGACAAGAAGATCGAGGCCGTGGTGCAGAAGGTCTACGGCGGCGCGGGCGTGAGCATCCTGCCCGCCGCCCAGAAGCAGATCGCGCGGCTCGCGGACCTGGGCTTCGGCGGCCTGCCCGTGTGCATCGCCAAGACCCAGTACAGTTTTTCCGACGACCCGGCACTCTTGGGTGCGCCGGAGGGCTTCACCGTCACGGTGAAGGAGGTCAAGGTCTCCGCCGGCGCCGGCTTCGCCGTGGTGCTGACCGGTGACATCATGACTATGCCAGGCCTGCCCAAAGTCCCCGCCGCGGAGAAGATCGACGTGGATGACAACGGCGTCATCTCTGGCCTGTTCTGATAAAACACAGCGCGTCCCCCGCCTGCGGGCGGGGGACGTTTCCATGTACAGAAGAGGGGAAATATGCTATAATTATCGGGAAATATGTTCTGCTGTCCGTCCTTTGGGACAGCGTGTATGGATAATGGCGGTATAGCGGGAAGGAGGTCATACCATGGACTGTGCGCTGAACGACGCCCAGCGGGCGGCGGTCACAACGACGGAAGGATACGTGCGCGTCATCGCCGGAGCCGGCTCCGGCAAGACCCGTGCTCTGACCCACCGCTTTGCCTATCTTGTGAACGATCTTGGCATTCTGCCGGGAAACATCCTGTGCGTCACCTTCACCAACAAGGCTGCCAACGAGATGCGCCAGCGCATCCATAATCTCACCGGCGACAACGACACCGGCTATATCAACACCTTCCATGGCTTTTGCGTCTCTGTCCTGCAGGAGGACAGCTTTGCCGTCCAGTACCCCAAAAGCTTTCTGGTGCTGGACAACTCCGACATCGACGCCATGCTCCGCATCATCTATGAGGAACGGGGCCTCACACTGCGGGACATGACCTTTGCCGCTGCCCGGGATATGATCGAGATCGAAAAGCTCTTCAAGCGGCCGGAGTATTACCTGGACATGATCGCCATGGACCTGGACAGCCTGCGGGAGAAATATGACAAGGCCACGTCCGCCCGGGATATCATCTTCTACGGCTACCTCTACCAGGAGAAAAAGTGCTTCGGTCTGGATTATAACGATCTCATCAAATTCACCCTCTACATATTCCAGAAACACGAGGATATCCGGCTCAAGTGGCAAAAACGCCTGGAATACATCATGATAGACGAGTTTCAGGACATCGACACGCTTCAGTATGAGCTGATGGAGGCCCTGTGCGGCTATCACAAGAACCTGTTCATCGTGGGAGACCCGGACCAGACCATCTACACTTGGCGGGGCGCGGACGTGAAGTTTCTGCTGGACTTCGACCGGCGTTTTCCCGGAACGAAGACCATCATGATGATGGAGAACTACCGCTCCACGCCCCAGATATTGGCCGCGGCCAACTCCCTTATCGACAAAAACCATAACCGCATCAAGAAGGACCTGATACCGCAGCTCCCGGCGGGGGAGAGCGTGCTTTGTCACCACGCAAAGACCGCCGAAGCGGAGGCGGAGTGGATATCCCTGCAATTGAATGAACTCCACGACCAGGGCGTGCCCTACAAGGATATGACCATCCTCTACCGGGCCCACTATGTGACCCGGTCGGTGGAGGAGGTGCTCTTAAAGCGCAAGGTCCCCTATACCATCTACAGCGGCGTACAGTTTTTTGCCCGCATGGAGATAAAGGACGCCCTTTCCTACCTGCGCATGATCGCCTATAAGGACGACCTCTCCTTCCGCCGCGTCGTGAACAGCCCCAAGCGAAACATGGGCCGGCGGCGGATGGAATACCTGGAAAAAGCGGCGGAGAGGCTGGGCTGCTCCCTCTACGACGCCCTGACCCGGTCTCTGGAGGACGATATCTTCAAGGGCACGAAGGCGGCGTCCTTCGTAAGTCTCATAGAGCGCTATGCCGCGGACTATGCCCGGCGGCCGGTGAGCGAGGTGCTGTCCGCTATCCTCAACGAGAGCGGCTATGAGGAGGCCCTGCGCACCGAGGGCAGCCAGGAGCGGCTTGATAACCTGGCGGAGCTGAAGCAGGCGGTATATGAGTACGAGACCACCTGCGGGGAGGAGGCCACGCTGGAGCACTACCTGAATCACGTGGCCCTCTTTACCAATGCCGACGCCGCCGAGCCGGGAGATAAGGTGAAATTGATGACCGTCCACGCGGCCAAGGGCCTGGAATTTCCCTATGTGTTCCTGTGCGGCATGAACGAGGGCATATTCCCCTCCCGCAGGACCCGGACCCTGCCGGCCATGGAGGAGGAGAGGCGACTTGCCTTCGTAGCCATGACGAGGGCGGAAAAGCGTCTCTTCCTCACCGAGGCGGAGGGACGCAATACTGACGGCTCGCCCCGGTATCCCTCCCGGTTCATCCTGGACATCGACCCGGCGTGCGTGGAGTACACCCAGCCGCCCCGGGAGGGGCTGATCGCCGAGGCCCGGGAGTATATCGCCGTGACGGAGAAATACCTGCCGGAGAACATGGAGGGGCAGACCTTTGCCGTGGGGGACCGGGTAGCCCACGATATCCTGGGGTCTGGGACTGTGGTGGATGTGAACACGGAAAAGGGCGCCCACATCGTGCGCTTCGACGGCATGGACACGCCCCGGGCCATCTCCTTCCGGGCGAAACTGAGGAAACTGTGAGAGGCGCGGTATGGACAAGATCATCAAGATAACGGATATCGCCGCGCCGGAGCTGGACATGTTCGCCCGGCTCACGGAGGCCCAGCTTCGCAATCGATTGGAGCCGGAAAAGGGCGTATTCATATGCGAGAGCGCCAAGGCCATCCGGGTGGCGCTGGCGGCGGGCTGCGCGCCAAAGGCGCTCTTGATGGAACGGCGGCACCTGACAGGTCAGGGTGCGGAGCTTATGGCGCTGTGTCCGGACGCCGCGGTATACACGGCGGACCGGGAGGTGCTGGAAAAGCTCACAGGCTACACCGTGAACCGGGGCATCCTCTGCGCGATGGCAAGGCCCACACCCAAAACGGTGGAGGAGGTATGCGCCGGCGCACGGCGCGTGGCCGTATTGGAGGACATCACGGACAGTACCAACGTGGGAGCTGTGTTCCGCTCTGCGGCGGCCCTTGGCATGGACGGGGTGCTGCTCTCCGAGAGCTGCTGCGACCCCCTGAACCGCCGGGCGGTGCGGGTGAGCATGGGCACGGTGCTGCAGGTGCCCTGGGCCTATCTTCCCGGCTGGCCGGAGGAGGGCATGGCCCGGCTGCACGCCCTGGGCTTCAAGACGGCGGCCATGGCCCTGAGCGACGATTCAGTGCCCGTCGACGACCCGGCGCTCAAGGCGGAACCCCGCCTTGCCGTCGTGCTGGGCACGGAGGGGGACGGGCTCAAGAGCACGACTGTCGCCGCCTGCGACTGGACCGTGCGCATTCCCATGGCTCACGGGGTAGACTCCCTGAATGTGGCGGCCGCCGGGGCGGTGGCCTTCTGGGAGCTGCGGGCAAGATAACAAAAACCGCCGGCCATTTCGGCGCGGCGGAGGAGGTATACATGGCATGAGCGCATTGTATATGCATATCCTTCTGCTTTTGGTAGGTTTGAATATGGCGACAGGGCTGCTTGGCGGTGCGCCGTCCGATGAATACGTTTTTTCCAACTGGGACGGCAGGGCCGTCTTTTTCGGCGACAGCATCACGGACTTCTGCGACCTGGAGGAATACTATCCGGGTCTGAATGCGGTGAATCTGGGCGTGGCCGGCGATACCACCGGGGACATGCTGGATAGGATCCAGGCCGTATATGACCGCCAGCCCGATATCGTGGTGATCCTGGGGGGCGTGAACGACCTCTATGAGGATATACCGGAGGATGTCATCGTCGCAAATCTGCGGGCCATCATCCAGGGCATCCAGGAGCACGTGCCCAAGGCAAAGATCCTGCTGCAGTCCGTCTATCCCATCGTGGAGGGCAGCCCGCTCCTTTTCAACCGGCGCATCATGACATTGAACGGACGGCTGGAGGGCGCGGCCTTTGAACTGGGCTGTACATACGTGGATGTGTTCAGCGCCCTTCGCACGGAGGATGGGCGGCTGCAGGACGGCTATTCCTATGATGGGCTCCATCCCAGCGGGGAGGGGTACGCCGCCGCCTGCCCGGTGGTGGCCGCCGCTCTCAGGGATATGATACGCCAGGGCTGACAGGGGAGAGGTCACTCCACGATCTCGTTCTGGTCCCGGCCCATCATGTGCATATACTCGTCATAGGTGCACTGCCGGTCGATGCAGCCGTCCTCTGTGAGCTCGATGATGCGGTTGGCCACGGTCTGGGTCAGCTGGTGGTCGTGGCTGTAGAAGAGGATGTTGTAGGGGAAGGCGGTCATGCCGTTGTTGAGGGCGGCTATGCTTTCCAGGTCCAGGTGGTTGGTGGGCTGGTCGAACATGAGCACGTTGGCCCCCTCCAGCATGGTCTTGGATATCATGCAGCGCATCTTCTCCCCGCCGGAGAGGACGGATACCTTCTTGTATACGTCGTCCCCGGAGAAGAGCATCCGGCCCAGGAAGGTGCGCAGGTAGCTCTCCCGCTTGTCGGTGGAGAACTGGCGCATCCAGTCCATGAGCTCCAGGTCGCAGCCGTCAAAGTAGGGGCCGAAGTCCCGGGGGAAGTAGCTCTGTGTGGTGGATACGCCCCACTTGATCTCGCCTTCGTCGGGCTCCAGCTCCCCGGCCAGCAGCTGGAAAAGGCAGGTGATGGCGTTTTCATTGGCGCCGATGATGGCGATCTTGTCCTCCTTGCCCATGATGAAGGAGACGTTGTTGATGAGCTTGACGCCGTCCACGGTCTTGGAGAGGTTCGTTACGAAGAGCCGGTCCTTGCCCGGCTCCCGCTCCGCCTTAAAGCCCACCCAGGGATAGCGCCGGGAGGAGGCGGGCATCTGTTCCACGGTGATCTTATCCAGCAGCTTCCGGCGGCTGGTGGCCTGACGGGATTTGGATTTATTGGCGGAGAAGCGGGCGATGAAGCTCTGCAGCTCCGCTATTTTCTGTTCCGCCTTCTTGTTCTGGTCCTTGATGAGCTTCTGCATCAGCTGGCTGGACTCGTACCAGAAGTCGTAGTTGCCCACGTACATGCGGATCTTGCCGTAGTCGATGTCCACGATGTGGGTGCAGATGTTGTTGAGGAAGTACCGGTCGTGGCTCACTACCAGCACAGTGCCCTCATAGTCCATGAGAAAGTCCTCCAGCCACACGGTGGAGGCCAGGTCCAGGTTGTTGGTGGGCTCGTCCAGCAATATGATGTCCGGGTGGCCGAAGAGGGCCTGGGCAAGCAGCACCTTCACCTTCTGCCGCCCCTCCAGCTCAGTCATCTGCTTTTGATGCAGCGCCACGGGGATGCCCAGACCCTGCAGGAGCCTGCCCGCGTCGGACTCAGCTTCCCAGCCGCCCAGCTCGGCATATTCCTCCTCCAGCTCCGCCGCACGGATGCCGTCGGCGTCGGAAAAGTCCGGCTTATCGTATATGGCGTCCTTCTCCTTTCCGCACTCATAGAGCCGGGGATTGCCCATGATGACCGTCTCCAGCACGGCGCAGTCGTCGAACATGTTCTGGTCCTGCCGGAGCACGCTCATGCGGCACTTGGGGTCAATATAGATATGGCCTTTGGTGGGCTCCTCCTGGCCGGACAGCAGCTTCAGGAACGTGGACTTGCCCGCGCCGTTGGCGCCGATGATGCCGTAGCAGTTGCCGGCGGTGAACTGCAGGTCCGCGCCGGAGAAAAGTACCTGGCTTCCGTACTGAAGGGAAAGGTTCTCAACGGTGATCATATGGAAATTCCTCCCGGGGAAATTATCTTTTGCTTATATTACCATACTTTTCCGCCCAAGCCCATACCCGGCGGAAAAATTCTCCCTTATGACGGCGATTTCATTTGACAGACGTGCGTTTATGTGCTAATATGTTCGGGCATGCGGAGAGATGTCCGAGTGGTTTATGGAGCTGGTCTTGAAAACCAGTGACTCCGCAAGGGGCCGGGGGTTCGAATCCCTCTCTCTCCGCCATTTTTATGACGGTCCCGGGTCCGGTCCCGAGTGAATATATGACTTCGGCTTGGAGAAGTACCCAAGTGGCCGAAGGGGCTCCCCTGCTAAGGGAGTAGTGCGTGATGAGCGCAGCGCGGGTTCAAATCCCGCCTTCTCCGCCACGGAAAAGCACCTGCGAATGCAGGTGCTTTTCCGTAAAAAATTAGCTATGAAATCTTTACCAGAACAAAAACTAAAACTTCGTAAGGAAATCGCGGCTGCCGTCAATTTGCTGTCAAAAGACTACCTGCGCATGGCCGGCGCCGCAATAGGGAAGCGGCTGGCGGCGCTGCCGGAGTATCGGGTGGCGGGGACGGTGCTGGCCTTTGCAAGTACAGCAAACGAGCCGGATATATGGCCCTTTCTGCGGCGGGTGCTGGCAGATGGGAAGCATCTTGCGTTGCCGGTGTGTACCGGACCCGGTCTCATGGAGTTCCGCGTTGTAACAGAGCTGGATACGCTGGCGTCGGGGAGATACGGCATTTTGGAGCCTCCTGCTGAGAGCGAGCTTGTGCCCCCGGAGGCCATAGACTTCGCCGTGATACCCTGCGTGACTTGCAATGTGGCGGGGGACCGGCTGGGCCACGGGGGCGGGTATTATGACCGCTTTCTGGCAGTGTATGCCGGCCCGGCGGCCGCAGTGTGCCCGAAGACGCTCATGCGGGAGGCTATCCCTATCGGACCGTTGGACAGGCCCGTGCCCATCGTGGTGACGGAGAGAGATACATACAGACGACAAAAAGGAGAGTATGCTATGAAAGTACTGATGCTCAACGGCAGCCCCCGGGTGAATGGGAATACGTCCGTCGCCCTAGCAGAGATGGAGAAAGTCTTTGCCGAAGAGGGGATAGAGGTGGAGACCATCCAGGTGGGCGGCCGGGCCATCCGGGGCTGCATGGCCTGCAACGGCTGCGCAAAGAAGGGCAAGTGCGTCTTTGACGACGCTGTGAACGAGATTGCGCCGAAATTCGAGGCATGCGACGGCCTGGTGGTGGCGAGCCCTGTATATTACGCCTCCGCCAACGCCACCCTCGTGGCCCTGCTGGACAGGCTCTTTTACAGCACGCCCTTCGACAAGACCATGAAGGTGGGCGCCAGCGTGGTAGTGGCCCGGCGGGGCGGCCTGTCCGCCACCTTCGACGAGCTCAATAAATACTTCACCATCTCCGGCATGCCCGTGGCCTCCAGCCAGTATTGGAACAGTGTCCACGGCTTGGCAAAGGGGGAGGCGGCCCAGGACGGGGAGGGCCTACAGACCATGCGGACCCTGGCCCGGAACATGGCCTTCCTCATGAAGTGCATCGCCTTGGGCAGGGAGCAATACGGACTGCCCAAAACAGAGCCCCGTGTGGCCACAAATTTCATCCATTGATGCGAATTGACAGGCCCTTTTCCCCGTGCTAGAATTTGGGAAAACGGAGGGAGGGATAGGCGTGAAAAGGCTCGGCTGCCCGTGTGTGTCGGCCCTGGCGCCTCATTCTCTTTTGTCCCTCTATTTCAAGGGAACATCCGTTCCCAAATCAAATCGTTTTCATTTCCCGGTATCTGCGAAACCATTTTCGCAGGCCGGGATTTTTTATGGCGCGGGGGAGGCGTGAGCATGGGCGAGATACGGGACAGGAAGATCGTGCTGGCCGACGGCAGCGAATATATAGGCCGTGGTTTCGGGGACCGGGAGGACAAAGTCTGCGAGATCGTGTTCAACACCTCCATGGCCGGATACCAGGAGATCATGTCTGACCCCTCCTATACCTGCCAGATGGTGGTCATGACCTATCCCCTGATCGGCAACTACGGCATGGCGGACGATGACTATGAGACGGCCACGCCCACCATCGGCGCCATGGCGGTGCGGCACTATAACGACGCGCCCTCCAACTTCCGGTGCGCTGAGACATTGGACGCGGTGCTGAAGCGTTATCATATCCCCGGCATTGAGGGTATCGACACCCGCCGCCTGGCCCGGAGCATCCGGGACTACGGCAGCCGCAAGGCCCTCGTCACCGACGCGGATACGCCCCTGGATAAGGCTTTGGAGATACTGGCAGTTACAGATGTGCCCCGGGACGTGGTGCGGCGGGTGAGCTGCAAGGAGCCCTGGGAGAGCCGGGTGGAGGATGCCCAATTCCATGTGGTGGCCGTGGACTGCGGTATCAAGCTGAACATCGTGCGGAGCCTGAACGAGCGCGGCTGCGACGTGACGGTGGTGCCTTATGATACACCCGCTGACGCAGTTGAGGCGCTGCGGCCCGACGGGGTGTTCCTCTCCAACGGCCCCGGGGACCCGGAGGACGTGCCCCAGGTCATAGAGCTTGTCCGCACCCTGCGGGGGAAATATCCCATCTTCGGCATCTGCCTGGGTCATCAGATCATTTCCCTGGCCTATGGGGCGAAGACCTATAAGCTGAAATTCGGCCACCGGGGCGGCAATCACCCGGTCCGGGACCTTGACACGGGGAAGATCGAGATCACCAGCCAGAACCACAGCTATGCCGTGGATAAGGAGAGCCTTGCCGGGACGGGGCTGGAGTTGACCCATGTCAATATCCTGGACGGCACGGTGGAGGGGGTGCGCTGTGAGCGCGACCGCATTTTCTCCGTGCAGTACCACCCGGAGAGCGCCCCGGGGCCCCAGGACAGCGGCCATCTCTTTGACCGCTTTATCGCCATGATGGAGGAGGAAAAGCGCCATGCCTAAGAGAACGGACCTTCACAAGATCATGGTCATCGGCTCCGGCCCCATTGTCATCGGTCAGGCGGCGGAGTTCGACTATGCCGGGACCCAGGCGTGCTTGGCCCTCAAGGAAGAGGGCTACGAGGTGGTGCTCTGCAACTCAAACCCCGCAACCATCATGACCGACACCTCCGTGGCGGACAAAGTATACATGGAGCCGCTGACCCTTGAATACGTGGCGAAGATCGTCCGCTACGAGCGGCCGGACGCCATCGTGCCCGGCATCGGCGGGCAGACCGGCCTCAACCTGGCGGTGCAGCTGGAGAGAAAGGGTATCCTTCGGGAATGCCGGACGGAGCTTCTGGGCACCTCCAGCGAGAGCATCCAGCGGGCAGAGGACAGAGAGCTTTTCAAGGCCCTCTGCGAGGAGCTGGGGGAGCCTGTGCTGCCCTCGGACGTGGCGGAGACTATAGATGACGGCCTTCATATAGCGGCGGAAATAGGCTATCCTGTGGTCCTGCGGCCCGCCTTCACCCTGGGAGGCACCGGCGGCGGCTTCGCCGACGATGAAAATGAGTGCCGGGAGATACTGAAAACCGCACTGAAGCTGTCCCCGGTGCACCAGGTGCTGGTGGAGAAGAGTATCAAGGGCTACCGGGAGATCGAGTATGAGGTTATGCGGGACGCAAACGACACCGCTATCACCGTGTGCAACATGGAGAACATCGACCCCGTGGGCGTGCACACCGGCGACAGCGTGGTGGTGTGCCCGTCCCAGACTTTGACCAACAAGGAATACCACATGCTCCGGGACAGCGCCCTGCGCATCATCCGGGCGCTGCAAATACAGGGCGGCTGCAACGTCCAGTTCGCCCTGGACCCGGAGAGTTTCCAGTACTATGTCATCGAGGTCAATCCCCGGGTGAGCCGGTCCTCGGCCCTGGCCAGCAAGGCCAGCGGCTACCCCATCGCCCGGGTGTCCGCCAAGATCGCCGTGGGCATGACCCTGGACGAGATATGCCTCGCCAACACTCCCGCCAGCTTTGAGCCGGCGCTGGATTACGTGGTCACCAAGATGCCACGGTTCCCCTTCGACAAATTCGCCGACGCGGCCAACACCCTGTCCACTCAGATGAAGGCCACCGGCGAAGTCATGAGCGTGGGCCGGACCATGGAGGAGAGCCTGTTGAAAGCGGTCCGTTCCCTGGAGATCGGCGTGGACCACCTGTGGATGAAGAAATTCGACGGCTGGGACGGGGAAAAGCTCCTGGACTACGTCTCCATAGGCCGGGACGATCGGCTTTTCGCCATCGCGGCGCTGCTGCGGCTGGATGTGCCCGTGTCCGTCATCGCGGCCCGGACCCAGATCGATAAGCTCTTCCTGGACGTGCTTGCCAATATCGTCGCCATGGAACGGAAGCTCTCCGCCGCGCCGGGGGATATGGACACCCTCTATGAGGCCAAGCGCATGGGCTTCTGCGACCGGGCCGTGGCCCGGCTGTGGGGCGTGAAGGAACTGGACGTCTATAATATGCGTCTTAAAGCCAACATGCTGCCGGTGTACAAGATGATCGACACCTGCGCCAGCGAATTCGAAAGCTACATCCCGTACTTTTACTCCACCTACGAGGAGGAGAACGAGTCGGTCATCTCCGAAAAGAAAAAGATCGTCGTCCTGGGTGCCGGGCCCATCCGTATCGGCCAGGGGGTGGAGTTCGACTACTCCACCGTCCACGCCGTGCAGACCATCAAGGCCGCGGGCTACGAGGCCATCATCATCAACAACAATCCCGAGACTGTCTCCACGGATTACACCTGTTCCGATAAGCTCTACTTTGAGCCCCTGTACGTGGAGGACGTGATGAACATTCTCCTGCGGGAAAAGCCCATCGGTGTCATCGCCTCCCTGGGTGGCCAGACGGCCATCAACCTGGCCCAGCCCCTGATGGACCGGGGCGTGAACATCATCGGCACCGACTGCGCCGCTATCGAGAGAGCGGAGGACAGAGACGCCTTTGAAAAGGTCCTGGACGAGCTGGGCATCCCCCAGCCCCCCGGACGGGCGGTGACCAGGATAGAGGACGGCGTGGCCGCGGCGGCGGAGATAGGGTATCCGGTGCTGGTGCGGCCCAGTTTCGTGCTGGGCGGCCGGGCCATGCAGATCGTGACGGATGAGACGCAGCTCCGCCACTACCTCAGGACCGCCGTGGAGATAGACGAGGATAAGCCCGTTCTGGTGGACAAATACATCACCGGCAAGGAGCTGGAGGTGGACGCCATCTGCGACGGACGGGACGTGTTCGTGCCGGGCATCATGGAGCTTGTGGAGCGCACCGGCATCCACTCCGGCGACTCTATAAGCGTCTATCCCACCTTCAGCGTGTCGAAAGAAGTAAAGGATACCATCCTGGACTACGCCAGGCGGTTGGGCCTGGGTATCGGCATCGTGGGGCTGTACAACATCCAGTTCATCGTGGACCGGCAGAACAAGGTCTATATCATCGAGGTGAACCCCCGGTCCAGCCGGACGGTGCCGTTCCTCTCCAAGGCAACAGGCTATTCTCTGGCCGACATCGCCACCAACGTGATACTGGGCCTCAGTCTCAAAGAACAGGGCTTTTTCAAGCTCTATCCCCCGGAGAAAAAGCGCTGGTATGTGAAGGCACCGGCCTTCTCCTTCGCCAAGCTCCGGGGTCTGGACGCCTATCTCTCCCCTGAGATGAAGTCCACCGGCGAGGCCATCGGCTACGACAACACCCTGACCCGCGCTCTCTATAAGGCCCTGCAGGCCTCCGGCATGAGCATGATGAACTACGGCGCGGTGCTGGCCACCATCGCCGACGACGACAAGGCGGAGGCCCTGCCGCTCATCCGCCGTTTCTACAACATGGGCTTCAACATCATGGCTACCGCCGGGACGGCGAAGATGCTCAAGGAAAACGGCGTGCGCACCCACACGGTGGAGAAGCTGCGGGAGGGGAGCGAGGAGATCCTCCACGCCATCCAGAGCGGCGTGGTGTCCTATGTCATCAACACCCGGGATGTGCGCAGCACGGGGGCCCTGTCCGACGGCCATGAGATACGGGAGTGCGCCGTGGAAAACGGCGTCACGGTGTTCACGAGCCTTGACACGGTGCGGGTGCTCTTAGACGTGCTGGAGGAGACGACTCTCGGCATCTCCACCATTGACGCGTGACGATTGACAGCAGGGTGGAAGATATTGTAAACTGTACCCCACCAACCTCCCGGAGGACAGAGAAATGGAAAACTGGCAGGAAAGCGTATACTCCGATGGTACGGCTATGTTCGTATCAAATCCCAGCCCCAGGCTGGGCGAGACGGTCACCGTATCCCTGCGCCTTTATGACGGCGCCCCGGTGCGCCATGTGATACTGCGCTGGCTGAGAAACGGCCTGGTGCAGATGGCCCACGCAAGGAAAGTCCGGGTGGAACGGGGTCTCGCCTGGTACGAGGCGGAGATGCCCATCACGGAGCGGCGAATGCAGTACCAGTTCTATCTGGTGACGGACGAGGCGGTGTGGTTTTATACCCAGAAGGGGATATCCACCTGTATGCCCGACCATTCCTGCGATTTCGTGCTGCTGACGGACTATGTCCAGCCCGCATGGGTGAAAGAAGCGGTCTTCTACCAGATATTCCCCGAACGTTTCTGCAACGGGGACCCAGCCAACGATGTGCAGCCCGGAGAATACGCCCAGGACGGCCATCCGACCATACACATGGACTGGGAGGCGGCGCCGCTTGCTTATGAGCAGGGCTTCTGCCTGGACTTCTTTGGTGGGGACCTGCAGGGCATCCGGCAGAAGATACCCTATCTCAAGGAGCTGGGCGTCACGGCGCTGTATCTGAACCCCATCTTCCGGGCCCCTTCGGTACATAAATACGACTGCGTGGATTACTTCCATGTGGACCCCCACTTTGGCGGGGATGAGGCGCTGGCGGAGCTGTCCAAGGCGCTGCACGAAAACGGCATGAAGCTCATTCTGGACATCTCTATCAACCACACCGGTGCCAACCACCGCTGGTTCAACCGGGACGGGATGTTCTTCGATAAGTCCACCGGAGCGTATAACAACCCCGGCGCAGAGGAGAGGGACTATTACTTCTTCGGCCCGGGCAACGCCTATCACGCCTGGTTCGGCAACCAGAACCTGCCCACTCTGAACTATACTTCCCAGGCACTGCGGGATGTTGTCTATCAGGCCCAGGACTCGGTCCTTCGCAAGTGGCTCAAGCCGCCCTACAGCATCGACGGCTGGCGCTTCGACGTGGCGGACACCTTCGCCCGCAACGACGATATACAGCTTTCCCACGAGGTATGGCCGGAGATACGCCGTGCCATCCGGGAGGAAAATCCCCAGGCATACATCCTGGCGGAGGACTGGGGTGACTGCGCGCAGTACATGCAGGGGGACGAGTGGGACTCGCCCATGAGCTACTTCACCTGCGGCCGGCCCATCCGGCAGTTCTTCGGCCAGGACGACCACTTCCTGGAGCACGACCCGGTGCTCCGGGGCCTGCCCTGTAAGATGACGGCGGCGGATCTGAAGGAGAGGGTAGTGCAGCACCTGGCGAAAATGCCCTGGGCAATGTGGGAAAACCAGTTCAACCTCTTCGACAGCCACGATATAAGCCGGCTGCACAACGACCCGGCTATATCGCCCATGGCATGGCGGGGCGCGGTGTACTTCCAGTTCATCCTCACCGGCGCAGCCAGCATCTACTACGGCGACGAGGCCGCCGTGGACGGCACCTTAGGCACCAACGAGGGCTGCCGCTATCCCATGCCCTGGGGCCGGGACTTTACCGGCGGCGAGCAGTACAGGGTCTGCCGCACCATGGCCCACCTGAAACATGACCACTCGGCCCTGTCCCGGGGTGGAATGAAGTTCCTGTGCGCCCAGGGCTATACCGCCGCCATCGCCCGGTTCACAGAGGACGAGGCATTCGTGGCCGTCATCAACTCCGATGATAAAGACGCGTGTATCCGCCTGCCCCTGGGCGCCGTCGGCGCGGCAGGGCTGAAGGACACGGACGTGATGGGGGAGAAGCTCTCTTGGCGGCCACTGGACGAAAACAGCGTGGAGCTGACCGTCCCGGCAGGGAAAAACTACTTCATCCAGTGCCAAATGAAATGAACTATGACAAAGCTCCGGCGGAAGCATCCGCCGGGGCTTTCTTATGCCTATGTATCAATTCAGAGGGATGGCGTCGCCGTCCCCGGCGATCTGCTTCATCTCACCGTCGTGGATGACATACGCCTCGCCGTATAGCGTTTCCTTCCCATCCCGGGAGAGGATATAATTGCCGTCGGGCAGGACGTAAAACGTATGGCCCGCGCTGTCTGGGATGGCGATGTCGTCGAACAGGTCCAGCCCGTCCAGCGTGTCTCCGGCGATGATGTTGAAATGGGGGATGATATTGGCCTCGGTGAGGCCCAGACCGGGCAGGAACCGCTCATAATCCGGATCGATGGCCTCGCCCTCCAGCTCCGGATGGGCATAGACGGTCGATGCGCTGTTCATGCTTCCAGCGCTGATGCCCATGAGTACGCCGTCGAACCCAGCCAGCAGTTCTTTGAGGCCGATGGCCCGGAAGAAGGCATTCTGTGTGGGCACATGGCCGCCGGAGAGGATGATGAGGTCGGCGTTATCGATGAGGCCGGCTGCGTCGTCCACATTCCGGCCGTCCAGCACGTCGAAGGAGGAAAAGGCAAAGCCCGCCTTTTCCATGGACTCGGCCGTGCCGGCGGCGTAGAGGTCCGTCTTCTCCCAGCCGTCCGGGTCGGAGCAGATATACAGCGCCCGGCAGGGATAGGGAAGAGCCAGATGGAGTTCATGGATAAAGCCGTTGGCGGGGTTCAGGTCCGGCGTATCCGGGACCATGGGAGAACTTGTGAAAAAGCATGTCATGAGATGTCACCTCTTTCTGCGCTCGCCCTGGCGGTATTCCTTGGGGCTGACGCCCTCGATGCGGTGGAAACACTGAGAGAAGTAGCTGGCGGAGGAAAAGCCCAGCACTTGGGCGATATGGGATAGGCTGTGGTCCGTCTCCGCCAGGAGGAATTTGCTCTCCTGTATCCGCCGGGCGGTGAGATAGCGGATGGGGGAGACGCCGTATTCCTTCTGGAAGGCGTGGGCCAGGTAGTACTTGTTGAGGTGGGCAACGGCGGCGAGCCCGTCCAGGGTGATGCTCTCCTTGAAATGGCTGTCGATATACCGGCGCACCAGACTGCATTCCCGCCCGGCCTTCTGCTCCCGGGGCACCGGGCGGAGAATGGAGCCACGGTGGCGGACCAGCAGAAGCAGCAGAATATGCAGAAGGTCCTGACACACGCTCTCATAGCCGCTCTGCCCCCGCTGGGCCTCCTGCAGGAGCATGTTAAGGCTCTGGGCCACTTGCCGCTGGTGGCAAAACCCGTGGACCAGGGCAAAGCCCTCCGGCCCGGCCAGGGTCTCCAGTCCGTCCACGCCCAGCACCACATATTCCAGCGGGTCGGGCATCTCGCTCACCTCCGTATGGGCCACGCCGGCGTTCACCGCCATCAGGTCGCCCGGGACCATGGGGGAGGGCACCTGGCCGACCTGCATGGCCCCGCTGCCACCGGTGACGAAGAAAAGCTCCGCGCAGGTGTGGGTATGCTCGGCGCTGGCCCACTCGGCGCTGTATTGGGCGCTGGTCACGTAGAGGAGCCGCGCGCTGTCCAGCGCAGGATAACCGGCAGCCCGGTCCAGTACGTATTGCTGTGTGCTCATTGTAAACCTCCCAAATGCTGTTGGCAAGTTATGGACTTTATCTAAACAAAGAATTACAGTATGCCCATGATTTTTGCAAATTATCTAAAAACAACAATATCTATAAAAAGTTAAACAATATTTTGATTGTTTTGTCAAGGGAAAAGTGTATACTGAGTGTAAAGGATGAGGCAAAAGTCTCAAAAATGCGCGTTTACACAAATATTTTTTAGGAGGATCTACCCATGAAGAAGCTTCTCAGCATGATCCTCGTGGCCGCCATGATCCTGGCGCTGGGCTGCACTGCCTTCGCCGACGGCGGTACCGAGATCAACTTCTGGTCCATGTGGAACGAGGGCGAGCCCCAGGCCAACGTCATCGCCGCCGCTGCCGAGGCCTATGAGGCCGAGACCGGCATCCACGTGAACATCGAGTGGAAGGGCCGCGACATCAACACCCTGCTCACCGCCTCTCTGGACGCGGGCGACGCCATCGACATCTTCGAGGACGACTTCAACCGCATCGGCCAGGTCTACACCGAGTGGACCTATGACCTCACTGAGATGGCCGAGGCCGCCGGTTACGAGGGCTATGCCTGCTTTAACGACCAGTCCATCGCCTGGGCCGGCTACCTGAACTCCATCACCGAGCAGCCCCAGGTCGGCGGCGTGTTCTATAACAAGGACGCTTTCGCCGAGGCCGGCATCGAGGCCGAGCCCACCACCTGGGCCGAGTTCCTGGACGTGTGCGCCAAGCTGAAGGACGCGGGCATCGCTCCTCTTGCGCAGGACGGCGCTTACACCAACTTCTCCTTCTACTATCACCTGGTCCGCTATCTGGGCGAGGACGGCATCGCTGAGCTGCGGGATAACGGCGGCTGGGCCGAGAGCGAGGGCGCCGTTCAGGCCGCTCAGGACATCATCGACCTGGTCAACGCCGGCTACCTGGCCGACGGCGCTCCTGACGAGTATCCCTCCAGCCAGACCAAGGTGGGCCTGGGCACCGCCGCCATGGTGGTGTGCGCCAACTACGTGACCGCTGAGGTCAATGCCGCCGTGGGCGAAGAGGTCAACTGGGGCCTGTTCAACTATCCCGCCGTTGACGGCGGCGCGGAGCCCACCGCCGCTTACGCCGGCGCCAACTCCCTGGCCATCGCCTCCTACAGCGAGCATCCCCAGGAAGCCTTCGACTTCATCATGTTCCTGGTCACCGGCGAGTGGGATCAGAAGATGGCCGACGAGGCCGCCCAGATCCCCGCTGACCCCAACAACACCGCTCCTGCGGCTCTGACCGGCACCATCGAGACCCTGAAGGCCGCCGACAAGCCCATGACCTGGTGCGGCTCTCTGAACACCCACCCCGCCTGGGGCGACATGAAGACCATGTTCACGGAGCTGTTTGAGGGCAAGTATGAGACTGGCGCTGATTTCTGCGCCGCCATGGACGCTCTGTATTGATCCCTGACTGAGGCAGGCGGCACTTCGGTGCCGCCTGTTTTTTAATAGCGAGAGGGGGGACTTTCATGAAGAAAAACCGGACGCTGATATTTCTGTTCATGGCGCCAACGGTGATATGCCTGCTGCTGATGTACGTCTATCCCGTGCTCCGGACGGTGATCATGAGCGTGTTCCGCGTGGAGGACCTGACAAGCGGCGTGGGGGAGTGGACCTTCAACGGCTTTGCAAACTACGTGAAGATATTCCACAACGCCAGCTTTATCACGTCCCTGAAAAACTTCCTGGCCATCTGGATCGTGGGCGGCGTCATCACATTGGCGCTTTCTCTGCTCATCGCAGTGATCCTCACCAGCAAGATACGCTTCCAGGGCTTTTTCCGGGCGGCCATCTACCTGCCCAACGTCATCTCCGCCGTGGCCCTGGCCACCATGTGGGTGCAGTACATCTTCAACTACGACTACGGCCTATTGAATCAGCTCGTCACGTTCCTTGGCTTTGATAAAGTACGATGGCTGGGCACGGACGCCAAGCTCTGGGCCATGATCGCCGCGTTCATCTACGGCAGCGTGGGCTATTACATGCTCATCTACATCAGCGGCATCGAGGGCATCCCCACGGACCTCTACGAGGCCGCCACCATCGACGGTGCCAGCAAGGGACGGCAGTTTTTCTCCATCACCCTGCCCCTTCTGAAGGGCATCGTGAAGACCACCATCACCTTCTGGACCATCAACGCCGCCACGTTCTATCTGTGGTCGAAGCTGTTCTCACCGGTGCAGACGGAGGGCTCCACCATCGTGCCGGTCATATACCTCTATGACACGGTCTTCGGCGGCAAGGGCGTCATTGAGCGCGACGCCGGCGCCGGCGCCGCGGTGGGCGTGGTGCTGACGATCATCATCATCGTCGTGTACGTGATCACCGAAAAGCTCCTGAAGAGCAACGACCTGGAATACTGACAGGAGGGGGAAGCGATGGAAAAGACAAAAAAGCGCGTCAACTGGAAACATGAACTGAAGATGCTTCCCGGCTACCTGGTGGTGATCGCCTATGTGGGCTTTTTGGTGGTGGTGCTGGCCTGGATCATTGGCGCGAGCCTCTCCACCTCCCGGGAGATCATGACCGGGCAGGTGATGAAGTTCGGCTCCGGGTTCCACTGGGAGAACTACGTCACCGCTTGGACCACTCAGAATGTCTCGATATTCTTTGGAAACTCCCTTTTGTACTCCGTGGTCTCCTGCGCGGGGGTGCTGCTGATCGCGGCCCCGGCGGCCTATGTGCTGAGCCGGTGGAAGTTCATGGGCAGCCGGGCCATCCGTATATGCCTCGTCATCTCCATGAGCGTGCCGGCCATCATGATCATCATGCCGCTTTATTCTCTCGCGGTGAAGTGGGGCATTCGCGGGCGCATCCTGCTCATCGTTCTATATATCTTCATGCGCGTGCCCTATACGGCCATCTATATGCTGGACTTCTTCGCCACGCTGAGCCACGACTATGAGGAGGCCGCGGCCATCGACGGCTGCTCCGCCAACCGCACCTTCTGGGTCATCATGCTGCCGCTCATCCAGCCGGCCATCATCACGGTGACCATCTTCAATTTCCTGTCCACGTGGAACGAGTTCTTCATGGCTCTCATCTTCACCTCCGGAAAGGAGATGACCCCCGTGGGCGTGGGCCTATTGCAGATCGTCAACTCCATGAAGTACTCCGGCAACTACGGCGGGCTCTTCGCCGCGGTCATCATCGTGTTTTTGCCCACGTTCCTGCTGTACCTGTTCATGAGCCGGCGCATCATCTCCGGCGTGACAGCCGGCGGCGTGAAGGGCTGATAAAAGAAGACAAAGGATATTTCCGCTATGGATAAGAAGACCGGGCGTGTCACCATCCCCACCGACTTCGACGTGGTGCCCCAGACATTGGAGCTCATGGAACGGTGGGGGGCGGACGCCATCCGCGACTGCGACGGCACCGATTTTCCCCCGGAGCTGAAGGACGCCGGCGCGAAGATATATTCCACCTATTACACTACCCGCAAGGATAACGCCTGGGCCAAAGCCAATCCCGACGAGGTCCAGCAGTGCTACATCATGACCGGCTTCCACACCGCCGGGGGCGGACCGCTCACCATCCGCCTCATGCAGGGCGTGAGCCCGGAGCTCATGGCCGTGAACGACCGTGATGACATCCGCCGCTGGTGGGAGGTCATGGACCGGACCACGGGTCAGCCTCTCTCCCCGGACGCCTGGCGCTATGACGCGGACAGCGGCTGCGTCATCATCGATGAGCCTGCGCCATTCCATGACTATACCGTGAGCTTCCTGGCCTATCTCATCTGGGACCCAGTGCACATGTACAACGCCGTCACCAACGGCTGGAAGGATTTTGAACACCAGATCACCTTCGATGTGCGCCAGCCCAAGACCCACGCCTTCTCCCTGGAGCGGTTGCGAAGGTTCATTGAGGACCACCCCTATGTGGATGTGATACGCTACACCACGTTCTTCCACCAGTTCACCCTCGTCTTTGACGAACTGAAGCGGGAGAAGTACGTGGACTGGTACGGCTACTCCGCCTCCGTGAGCCCCTATATCCTGGAGAAGTTTGAGCAGGAGGTGGGTTATCCCTTCCGGCCGGAGTACATCATCGACCAGGGGTATTACAACAACCAGTACCGGGTGCCGAGCAAGGAATACAAGGACTTCATGGCCTTTCAGCGCCGGGAGGTGGCCGCGCTGGCGAAGGAACTGGTGGACATTACCCACGAATATGGCAAGGAAGCCATGATGTTCCTGGGGGACCACTGGATCGGCACGGAGCCCTACATGGAGGAGTTCGCCTCCATCGGCCTGGACGCGGTGGTGGGCAGCGTGGGCAACGGCGCTACCCTGCGGCTCATCTCCGACATCCCCGGCGTGAGGTACACCGAGGGGCGTTTTTTGCCCTACTTCTTCCCGGACACCTTCCATCCCGGCGGGGACCCGGTGAAAGAGGCAAAGGAGAACTGGGTCACCGCCCGGCGGGCCATACTGCGCAAGCCCGTGGACCGCATCGGCTACGGCGGGTATCTGAAACTGGCCTGTGAGTTTCCGGAGTTCATCGACTACGTGCAGACCGTCTGCGGCGAATTCCGGGAGCTCTACGACGCCATCAAGGGCCATAGGCCCTGGTGCGTGAAGACTGTGGCTGTGCTCAACTCCTGGGGCAAAGCTCGCTCCTGGGGCTGCCACATGGTCCACCACGCCCTTTACTACAAGCAGAACTATTCTTACGCTGGAGTCATCGAGGCATTGTCCGGCGCGCCCTATGACGTGCGCTTTTTGAGCTTTGACGACATCCTGGCGGACCCCGCTGTGCTGGACGGGGTGGACGTCCTCTTGAACATCGGCGACGGGGACACGGCCCACACCGGCGGCGCGGTATGGGAGGACCCACGCATATCCTCCGCCATAAAGCGGTTCGTCTGGAACGGCGGCGGCCTCATCGGCGTGGGAGAACCGGCCGGCCACCAGTACCAGGGACGGTATATCCAGCTGGCCGGCGTGCTGGGTGTGGAGAAGGAGACAGGCTTTACCCTGAACTATGATAAGTACAACTGGGACGGGCACCCGGACCACTTCATCCTTGCGGACGCCGACGGAGAAGTGGACTTCGGCGAGGGGAAGAAGAGCATGTACGCCCTGCCGGAGGCGGAGATACTGGTTCAGCGGGACAGGGAAGTACAGCTGGCGGTGAACGGCTTTGGCCGGGGCCGGGCCGTGTATATCTCCGGCCTGCCGTACTCCTTCCAAAACTGCCGCCTTCTCCACCGGGCTGTGCTGTGGGCCAGCCACAGCGAGGGGGCGCTGCATAAATGGTTTTCCTCCAACGTGAACGCCGAGGTCCACGCCTACCCGGACAGCGGCCGGTACTGCGTGGTGAACAACACCTATGAGCCCCAGGAGACCACCGTGTACACGGACAGATCGTCCTTCTCCCTGGCGCTTGCTCCCAACGAGATCAAGTGGTTCGGCATGTGAATATACGGCGATGCCCGGCGTTTCCTGGGAAACGCCGGGCATTTTTCAGTTTTTCCGGAACACGTCCACCACGTGGTTGGACATCTCCAGCAAACCCGTCCGCTCGCAGACGGCGAAATGGTATCGCAGGAACAAGCGGAACGTTTCGTCGTCCATAGCCTCCAGCCGGCCGCCCAGGTGTCTTGCGTAACCCTCCGCGGCGAATCGGTGCAGGCCGACCGCCGGAAGGCCACGGCGGAGCCGATCAATGTCCTCCACGCGGCTCAGATGAAAAAGGTCCCAGGGCCGGGGAAAGCCGTCGAAGGTCTTCGGGTCGATGTCGCACTTGTCCAGCAGCTCCCGTATTTTTCCCTGTCCGAAGCCATAGGCCAGCAGGGCCGCGTCGCCCATGCAGTAGGCGGCGAAGATCACGCCGCCCGGCCGGGTGACCCGCAGCGCCTCCGAGAGCGCCCTGCGCCGGTCCTCTTCGGTGTGCAGGTGGTACATGGGCCCCAGCAGGAGGGTGAGGTCGTATGTATCACCGGCAAAGGCAGACAGGTCCCGGGCGTCTCCACGGCGGACCGACACGGATTCCCCGGGGCGCGTGTTCCTTTGGAATACTTCGATATTGTGCTCCACCGGCTCCACGGCGTCCACGGCATAGCCCTCCCGGGCCAGGGCGTGGCTGTACCGGCCTGTTCCAGCGCCCACGTCCAGCACCCGGCAGCCGGGATACAGATACCGGCGGATATACCGCATGGTGGTGAGATATTCCACCTGCCCCCAGCGGGTGGCCGTCAGGCGGCTGTCCTCGTCACAGTTTTCATAGTAGGCGTCCAGAGGACCGGGCGTCTTTTCTGTCTTCTCCGCCTGTCCTGCCTGGCCGCTCGTTTCGTATTCGCGGATCGCGGCGAGGAACATCTCGCCGTATCGCCGGGCCTTGGCCTGACCCACGCCGGAGACGGACAAAAATCCCTCCGGCGTCTGGGGCGCCTTCGCGGCCATGTCCGCCAGGGAGGCGTTGGAGAAGATCACGTAGGGCGGCACACGTTCCTCCCGTGCCAGCCGGGTGCGCAGAGCCCGCAGGGCATCGAAAAGGCCGCTGTCCGCCTCGGCGGCCGGCAGAGTGGAAGCTGTTTTGCGGGGCATTGGTGCGTCTTTGCCGGCTGTGCCGGTCCGCTGCAAAAGCTGCACGCGCTCGCCCTGATACAGTACGTTTCCCGCACGCTTTGTCAGCCCGACGCCGCCATGGACCGGGTCGGTGCGCAGATACCCCAGCTCCGTCAGCCGCTCGATATAGTCCCGGACCGTCTGCTGGGCCGCATCCTTCATGCTCCCATAGGTGCCCAGCCGGTCCAGCCCCAGGGAGATCACCCGCTGGGAGGCGCTGCCCCGGAGGACCTGGGTCAGCAGGGTAAGGCCCAGGTCGTACCCCAGCCGCTCCCGGACCTGCCGGACGCAGGTCAGGACCGTCACAGCCTCCCGGGTCATGTCCGCCGCAGTGTAGGCCGCGGCGCAGCTGCCGCAGTTTCCGCACCGGTCGGCATGCTCCTGGCCGAAATAGTCCAGGATATAGCCCCGCAGGCAGCCTGTGGTCTTGCAGTAGCCGGTCATGACGCCCAGCCGGACCATGTCCCGGCGCATGACGTCCGCCCGCTCCGCCGCGGTCAGATCGGGGTTTTCCTCGCTGTTCTGGATGAGATACTTCGCCGTCTGCACGTCCCGGGAGCTGTAGAACAGGATGCAGTCCGCCGGCTGGCCGTCCCGGCCCGCACGGCCGGCCTCCTGATAATAGGCCTCCAGGCTCTTGGGCATGTTGTAGTGGATCACATAGCTCACGTTGGACTTGTCGATGCCCATGCCAAAGGCGTTGGTGGCCACCATCACGGTGCGGCGGTCGAAGAGAAAATCCTCCTGATTCTGCCGCCGCTCCAGCGGGTCCAGACCGGCGTGGTAGCGGGTGGCGGGAACGCCGCGCTCCTGCAGAGCAGCGCATAGCTGCTCCACAGTGCTGCGTGTGGCGCAGTAGACGATGCCGCATTTGTTCTGACGCCGGTCCAGCGCGTCCAGGAGGGCCTTTCGCTTGTCCTTGGGTTGCTGCACGTCAAAATAGAGGTTGGGCCGGTCAAAGCCCGTCACCATACACAGGGGGTCCCGCAGGCCAAGAATGCGGCGGATATCCTCCCGGACCTGGGCCGTGGCCGTGGCGGTAAAGGCCCCCAGTACCGGCCGCCGGGGCAGCTTCTGCAAAAAGTCTGTGATGCGCAGATAGCTGGGGCGAAAATCCTGGCCCCATTGGGAGATGCAGTGAGCCTCGTCCACCGCAACAAGAGAGACGGACAGTTCCCTGGCCAGGGCGGCAAAGCCCTCGCCGTCCAGCCGCTCCGGAGCGATATACAGGATCTTGTACTGGCCGGCCCGCAGGTTGCGGTACACGAGCCGCACCTGGTCGGCGGTGAGGGAGCTGTTTATGTACGCCGCGGGGACCCCGGCGGCCCGCAGGGCCATGACCTGGTCCTTCATGAGGGAGATCAGCGGGGAGATCACCAGCGCCACGCCCGGGAGCAGCAGGGCGGGGATCTGGTAGCAGACGCTCTTGCCGCCGCCGGTGGGCATCACACCCATCACATCCCGGCCGGACAGCAGCGCGTCGATGACCGCCTCCTGCCCGGGGCGGAAGGCGTTATGCCCAAAGTAATTTCGCAGAGCCTCGCGCTTGTCCATGTTCAGCCTCCCATCCGTTTTGCTCGTGTCCAGTATAGCTTGTACCATTGGGAAAATCAACCGGCCCCGCGTTGACAGGACCGCGGCATCCGTGCTATGTTGATAGAAAGCCTGGAAAGGGGGCAGGGGATTTGACAGTGATCTGGGACTGGAACGGCACGCTGCTGGACGATATGCAAATCTGCCTGGACATCATGGACCGCATCCTTGCCCGCCGGGGCCTCAAACCCATCGGGGCGCTGGAGCGGTATCGGAAGATATTCACCTTTCCCGTGAAGGATTACTACGCCCTTGCGGGCTTGGACCTGGCTGGGGAGGACTTCCTGGACCTGGCGGAGGAGTATATGTCCGACTACCGGGCCCATGAGAAGGACTGCCCACTGGTGCCGGGGGCCCGGGAGACGCTGGAGGCGCTGAACGCCATGGGCGCGCGACAGATATTGGCCTCCGCCTCCCGGCAGGACGACCTGGAGCGGCAGGTGAGGGCCCACGGCCTGGATGGTGCTTTTTTCGCAGTGCTGGGCATGTCGGACGACCTGGGCGGCGGCAAGGCGGGCCTGGCCGCCGGGTATATGCGCCGGGAGGGTCTGGCGCCGGAGGATGCCTTGTTCGTGGGCGATACTGTCCATGACTTTGAGGTGGCCCAAAGCATCGGCTGCCGGTGCGTGCTCATCGCCGGGGGACATCAGAGCGTGGAGCGGCTCAATGCTACGGGTGCGCCGGTGCTGGACAGCATTACAGAGCTGCCCGGATATCTGAAATCGTTGGAGGGATGACGATGGACTTTTGGAAGATGAACGGGGCGGGGAACGATTTTATTGTCCTGAATGATATGGCCGAGACTATTCTCGACGAAAAGCTTTCCTATATCGCGAAGACCCTCTGTGAGCGGCATCTCTCCATCGGCGCGGACGGCATGATGGTGGTGCGCCCGGCAGAGAATGGCGGGGACTACCGCATGCTCTTTTTTAACGCCGACGGCAGCGTGGGGGAGATGTGCGGCAACGGCGCGAGGTGCATCTGCCGCTATGGCTATGAAGTTGGCCTGGCTGGGGAGACACAGCGTGTGGAGACCATGTCCGGCACGGTGACGGGCACGCGCATCGATGCTCGCCATTACCGGGTGCGTCTCAATCCGCCTACGGTCATGGAGCCTGAGAAGACCGTGGAGGTGGACGGGAAGGCCCGCATATGCGCCTATGTGGAGTTGGGCAGCCCCGGCCTGCCTCACGCCGTTACGCACTATGAGTGGCTTGAAAACGCAGACAAAGAGGCACTCCGCGCCCTGGGCAAGACGCTCCGCTACCATCCCGCGTTCCCCAAGGGCGCCAACGTGACCTTCTATGACTTTTTGGGCCCGGACAGCCTCCGGGCGGTGACCTATGAGCGCGGGGTGGAGGACTTCACCTATGCCTGCGGCACCGGCGCCGGGTCCACCGCGGCCGCGCTGACGCTGCTTGGGAAGGTGTCCGGCCACGGCGTGGCCGTGCACATGCCCGGCGGCACCCTCACCATCGACGTGGAGAGGGAGGGTGACCGGGTCGCGGACATATACCTCACCGGTCCCACCAACATCGTCTGCAAGGGGACTGTAACCGACGAGGAATTGACTGTCTGACAAACTTTGAGCGTCACCCAAACATATGGGTGACGCTCATTTTCATATGTTCAAAAGTTTCAACAGCTGCTTTTCCGTGGCCTGGGGCAGGAGCTTTGTGAGGTGCTCCAGCATCCGGCGGAGGGATTCAGCAGGTTTCCGGCTGTAGGCGGCGGTGACGGCGCCGGCGCCGAACTGGGCCTCCGGGGTGGTGTAGCGGGCGATGCCCCAGCCGTAGGGGCGGCCGTATTTGTCCTGGGCATAGTCGAAGTTGGCCACGTTGATATAGGTCTGCATCTGCAGGCGGGTGATACAGGTCTCGTAGCCCTTTTTCCCGTCTTTGCCCCCATAGCCGCAGGTCTTTTTGAGATGTCCGGTCTGCAGGGAACCCCACCGGGCGATGGCGTCATAGAGCTCCCTGTCCTTATAAGAGGCCAGCCCGTCGTCGAACCGGGCGTCAAAGTCATAGCCGTCCCGGCGGAGGTTGGCAAGGTCGGGAAACCACTCCAAACTCACGAAGCCTGCCTTCTTCCAGAAGAGCTTGCCGTACACGCAGGTGCCCGCGCTGGCCACAGGACCCTTCCAGTCCCAGGGGCCCCATTCGCCGGTCTCGCTGTCATACCAGAGCTCCGGCGGGGTGTGTTCTTCAATGGAGAAGCCGGGGATGTCATTTTTGAAAAAGGGGAGGAAACCCCAATCCAGGGCCAGGGCCTCCATGTCCTTGGCGGACCATATCTCTCTTGCCATGTGCCGCGCTCCTTTCCGCGGAAAAAGTGTACCACACCGGACCCTTGTGCGCAAGGGTTGGCTTGTGATACAATGGGCATATGAAGCTGTATTTTGCACCCCTGGAGGGCATCACGGACCATATCTACCGCCGGCTGCACCGGCGGTATTTTCCGGGCGTGGACATGTATTTCACGCCCTTTCTCAGCCCTACCCAGAACCACGTCTTCCCGCCCCGGGAGCTGCGACAGATTGCCCCGGAAAACAATGTAGACATACCCTTGACGCCCCAGCTGCTCACCAAAAACGCCGAGGACTTCCTGTGGGCGGCTAATGCGCTTGCGGACATGGGTTATGAGGAAGTGAACTTGAACGTGGGCTGCCCCTCCGGCACCGTCACCGCCAAGGGGAAGGGGGCAGGCCTGCTGGGAGACCTTGACAGCCTCCGGCGGCTGCTGGACGGCATATTTGCCGCTGTGCCCATAAAGGTATCCGTGAAGACCCGCCTGGGCGTCCGGGACCCGGCGGAATTTGGTTCTGTTTTGGACATATACAACGACTATCCCATATCTGAACTCATCATCCACGCCCGCACGGCGAAGGAGATGTATGATGGCCCGGTCCATCCGGACGCTTTTGTGGACGCCCTCGCAGCCAGCTGGGCGCCGGTCTGCTATAACGGCGACGTGACAACGGCCGCAGATATACGCGCGCTGGAAAAACGCTTTCCCGGGCTTAATGCAGTCATGGTCGGTCGTGGCCTGGTGGCAGACCCGGCGCTGGTCCTGTGCCTTGGAGGAGCTGAGCCGGGCCGGGAAGCGCTGACGTCATTCAACAACGAACTGTGGGAGGCGTACACCGCCGCCTTTGGAGGCCCTGCCAGCGCCATGAACCGGATGAAGGCCATATGGACGCTGATGCTGGGCAGCTTTGAGGGCGGTGAGGCCTATGCAAAGCGCCTTGGGAGGGCCCGGAAAGGACCGGAGATGCGCGCCCTCACGGAGGAGATATGCGCGGGTCTGCCATTGACCCATCCAAGCGGGGACAGCAAGTTTTGAATGGTCCATTAATTTTGCTCTTTTTGTTGTAATTTGCCTTCCCGGTAGTGTATAATAAATCGTTACATATTTGGCGCCAGCGAGGAACTTAAGAGACTATGCCAGAGAAGATCGTCATCCAGGGGGCGCGAGCCAACAACCTGAAAAACATAGACCTGGAGCTGCCCCGGGACAAGCTGGTGGTGTTCACCGGCCTTTCCGGCAGCGGCAAATCCAGCCTTGCCTTCGACACCATCTACGCCGAGGGCCAGCGGCGGTACGTGGAGAGCCTTTCCAGCTACGCCCGGCAGTTCTTGGGCCAGATGGACAAACCCGACGTGGACTTCATCGGCGGGCTCTCTCCCGCCATATCCATCGACCAGAAGACCACCTCCCGGAACCCCCGCTCCACCGTGGGCACCGTCACGGAGATACACGACTATCTCCGCCTGCTCTGGGCCCAGATCGGCATACCCCACTGCCCCAAGTGTGGAAAGGAGATACGCCAGCAGACCATCGACCAGATCGTGGACCAGATCATGGAGCTGCCCGAGGGCACGAAGCTGCAGATCATGGCGCCGGTCATCCGTGGGAAGAAGGGGGAGCATCGGAAGATATTCGAGGACGCCCAGCGCTCCGGCTATGTCCGGGCCCTGGTGGACGGCCAGACCTACGACCTGACCGAGGATATCCCCCTGGACAAGAACAAAAAGCACAACATCGACATCATCGTGGACCGCCTCGTCATGCGGTCCGACGTGCTGCGCCGGCTCACCGACTCCGCCGAGACGGCCATGGGCCTGTCCGGCGGCGTGGTCCACGTGGACCTGACGGGCCAGGATAAGCAGCTCACCTTCTCCCAGAACTACGCCTGCGAGGACTGCGGCGTGTCCATCGAGGAGATGACGCCCCGCATGTTTTCCTTCAACGCCCCCTATGGGGCCTGCCCGGCCTGCTCGGGCCTGGGCACCATGCTCCGGGTGGACCCGGCCCTCATCATGCCGAACCCCAACCTGTCCCTGATGGACGGGGGCGTCATGGCCTACGGCTGGTCCAACGTCCGGGGCGACTCCATCTGCCGGATGTACTATGAGGCC